>NZ_LN876587.1:600000-1200000 GCF_001282725.1 Inediibacterium massiliense
CAAAGGGTGTGGCATTTGTGCAAAGGAATGTAAGGCTGGATCTATCCAGATGGTAAGGGAGGAGAGAAAATGAAGAAGGAGAGAGTATTTGTTTCAGGAAATGAAGCAGTAGCTATAGGAGTAAAATTAGCAAAGCCCCATGTGGTTTCTGCCTATCCTATTACCCCACAAACAATAGTAGTGGAAAGATTATCTGAGATGGTAGAGAAAAAGGAATTAAAATGTGAGTATTTGCATGTAGAATCAGAACACTCAGCATTGTCTGCATGTATTGGAGCCAGTGCTGTAGGAGCAAGAACCTTTACAGCAACGTCTTCTCAAGGACTTTTATATATGGCAGAATGCCTTCATTATGCTAGTGGAGGAAGACTTCCAATTGTAATGATGAATGCAAATCGTTCCTTAGCTCTTCCATGGAGCATATATGGGGATCAAAGAGATTCCCTTTCTCTTTTAGATAGCGGATGGATACAAGTATATGTAGAAGATGCTCAGGAAAGCTTGGATATGATTTTGCAAGCTTATGCCATTGCAGAAGATGAAAGAGTTCTTACTCCTATTATGATAAATTTAGATGGATTTGTACTTACTCATACCTATGAATCTGTTGAGGTTCCCAGTGATGAAGATGTACAAAAATTTTTACCCAAATTTGAACCTTCTTATCCCATGAGCTTAAAAAATCCTAAAAATTTGTTTTTTAGTTCAACTCCCAAAGATAATATGGAATTTAAATACCAGCAACATATGGCGTTAGTCAATGCAGTAGATGTAGTTGATGAAGTAGATGAAAAGTTTTACCAAGTATTTGGAAGAAAATATGGAGGGATGATAGAAACATATCTATGTGAAGATGCAGAAGTTGTTTTAGTAACTCTAGGAAGCATTACAGGTACAGCTAAAGTAGTGGTGGATGAACTGAGAAAAAGTGGAGAAAAGGTTGGACTTTTAAAAATAAGATTTGTAAGACCATTTCCAGAAAAGGAGATTATAGAAATTGCAAAGAAAACAAAAGTTTTTGGAGTTTTGGAAAAAGATATTTCCTTTGGATATGAAGGAACGGTTTATACAAATTTTAATTCTACATTGGCCAAGTTAGAAAAAAGTCCAAAGGCTTATAATTTCATAGGAGGATTGGGAGGAAGGAATATTTCTAAAGAAGATATAGACAAAATTTTTAAAGAGTTAAAAGAGACATTACGTGGAAAAAAATTAAAAAAAGTTAATTTTATAAATTTGGGGGTGAATACGGATGAGCATTAAATTATTAGATGAAAAGGAGTATTTTTATGGACATAAAGCATGTGCAGGATGTGGAGGAAGTCTTGCTGTAAGAACAGTTTTAAAGGTTTTAGGTCAAAAGAGTTTTGCAGTTTTACCAGCAGGCTGTATGTCAGCAGTTGGATTTATTTATCCTCAGCTATCTTTTACAGTAAATGCAGCCATATCTACCTTTGCTGGAACAGCCTCTATGCTATCAGGTGTAGCAGCAGGACTTAGAGCATTAGGGGTTGATGATTTTCATGCAGTGGGATTTGCTGGAGATGGAGGAACTGCAGATATAGGACTACAAGCCTTATCAGGAGCCATTGATCGAAAAGAAGAAATGATCTATATTTGTTATGACAATGAAGCTTATATGAATACAGGGATTCAACAAAGTGGACTTACCCCTTATGGAGCAAAGACTACGACTACTCCTGTTGGGCAGAACATACATGGATCTTTGAATAAAAAAAAGAATATGTTTGAAATTGTTGCAGCTCATAGAATTGATTACGCAGCTACAGCAAGTATAGGATATATTCATGATTTTATTAAAAAAGTAAATAAAGCAAAAAATATAAAAGGGACTTCTTATATACATGTGTATGCACCATGTCCTACAGGATGGGGAATAGAATCTGACTCAATGGTCCAAATTGCAAGAGATGTAGTGGATTGTGGCCTTTGGTATTTGGCAGAATATGAAGGTGGAGAATTTATATTAAATAAAAAGCCAAAAGAGTTTACATCTATTCAAGATTATCTTTTGAAACAAGGAAGATTTAAACATTTAGATGAAAAAGATATTCAACTTATTACAGAGGAAAGAGATAAAAAATGGGAAGAAATCAAAAAAAGATATAGATATGAAAGCTGAGAGATAAATTCTTTCAGCTTTTTTGTATATAAATTTATATGATAACTAAATATAGATTTGTAAATACTATTGTAAAAGAAGTGCATAAGGAGGCATTGATATGAATCATAAAGGTTTATCAGCATGGCAATTAACTATGATGGCCCTTGGAACAGTAGTAGGAGGATCATTTTTTTTAGGTTCTTCTGTAGCTATTCAAGCAGCAGGTCCTTCAGTGGTTATTTCTTATATATTAGGAGGTATTTTAATCTATTTTATTTTATTTGCTTTGTCGGAAATGACTGTAGCAAGTCCTCATCCTGGGTCTTTTCGAACCTTTGCAGAAAATATGTATGGACCAGGAGTGGGCTTTGTGGTTGGATGGGTTTATTGGACAGGAATTATTTTAGCTATGTCTAGTGAAGCTACTGCTGTATCTATTTTTTTGAGAACGTGGTTTCCTAAAATTTCATTACCTATTATCGGATCTAGTGTAATTATTATAGTGACCCTTATGAATTTATTAGGAGCAGATAAGTTAAGCAAATTAGAAAGTGGATTAGCTGCTATTAAGCTTTTAGCTATTGTAGGTTTTATTGTATTAGGAATCGGATTGATTTTTGGGATGATTCCCAATTCACCTACAGTAGGAGCAGGTGCCCTTTATACAGAACCATTGTTTTCTGGTGGAATTGGAGGGATTGCAGGAAGTATGCTTATTGTGATGTTTACTTATGCAGGATTTGAAGTGATAGGACTTGCAGCTTCTGAAACTAGTGAACCTCAGGTAATTGTGCCAAGGGCAATTTTTTATACTGTATTGGCATTAGTAGGATTATATATTACAGCTATAGTTGTATTACTTCCTTTGATTCCTACAGATATTTTAAATTCAGAAGAAAGTCCGATGGTTCTTGCTTTAACTAGATGGAGATTAGGTTGGGCGGGAAATGTAATGAATATTGTACTCATTAGCGCAATTCTTTCTACTATGTTAGCTGCCATGTTTGGATTAGGACGGATGATGAGGTCTTTAGCAGATGAAGGACATGCTCCCTCTTGGTTACAGGATAAAGGAGATATTCCCTATCGTGGAATTTTATTTTCTGGAGGAGCAATGCTCATAGGATTGTTTATGGGTCTTATCTTGCCAGAGCAAGTGTATATCTTTTTAGTCAGTTCAGGAGGATTCTCTCTTTTATTTACTTATCTTATTATATTGGCTACTCATTATAAGTTTAGAAAAAAGAATGGTTGTCCCCCTAATGGAAAATGTCAGTTAAAAGGATATCCCTTTGTATCTTGGATTGCTATGATTAGTATTGTTTTGATTATTTTAAGTATGCCACTAGTTAAAGGTCAAGGATCAGGATTGATGGCAGGGCTTGGTTTAACTATTTTATATATAGGATTTTATTTTATGAAAAAATATTATATAAAAAGGCTTAGTGAGAATTTACAAGCTGCAAAGAAGAGAAATCTTTTAAAAGGAATAGATACAGTTCTTCCTAAGTGGCAGATGGAATCTTCAGAGGAGTTAATTTTTGATAAAGTAAAAAAGAAAAAGAATATAAAAAAATAAAAAATTTTATAAGAGAGTATTCAATATATTTGAAAATAAAATGACAAAATAATGACAGGAAGAATGTGTGTTTCTTGCATGATAAAAATAAGAAGCATATATACAATCTAAACTTAAAATATACAATTTATATTTAGGATGTGTATCAATGAGAGTAAACGAGAAGAATATAGTAAAATTCATTCTAAAAATTCAAAAAATAAAAAAAGTATAACAGTGCCAATTTTTTAAATTGGCACTGTTAATAATGGAAGAGTTTATAAAAAACTTGCAAAAAACCAAAAAAATATAAATGCAAGATGAGAATGTTGAAATTTCAATTGTTTCAAACTGGAGATAACTAAGTATAAGAGCGTAATAAAGAAACAATAATGTATCAAAATTTGTCTAAACACTGCTCATTCTTTAAAATAGATGAAAATAGCTCAATATAGAGTTAAACAAATTTTCAAAACCATGTTAAAATGTGTATAAATTGGATTGGTCCAATGCAACAAAAAAGGGGATTGTTTGGAAATGAAGATTGAAAGAAAAAGTGGCATACCTATTTATATACAAGTCAAAAATCATATTTTAGAAGATATAAAAAATGGAGTACTTAAGATAGGTGATAAATTGCCAACAGAAAGAGAACTGTCTCAAATATTAAAAGTAAGTAGAAATACTATTTCCACAGCATACAACTTGCTAGAACAAGAAGGTATTCTAGTCTCCTATCAAGGAAGAGGTACTTTTGTTGCACAAGATATTCAGATATGTAAATGCCATCATATCAATCATAAAGTAATTGAAAATATAGATTTAGCATTAGAAGAAGCTATGGAAACAGGACTAAATACAAAAGAGTTTTTATCTATTGTAAAAGATAGAGTAAAAGAAAAAGAAAAATTAGTTAAAAATATAGATGTCATTTTTATAGAATGTAATATAGAACAAGCCAAAATTTTCTCTGATGAATTGAGTAGAATTACAAATACTAATGTAAAACCAATGACGATCCCACAACTGCAAGAAAGAAATGAAGAAACTGAAACAACAATAAAGGATAGTCAAATAATTATTACTACTTTTAATCATATCAATGAAGTGAAAGACTTAATAGGAGATTTTCAAAAAGAAATATTTGGAGTCACCATCAATCCTAATATGGAAACTATAGTAAAGATTGCAAAGTATCCTAAAGGAACAAAATTTGCACTAATTAGTCTTTCAAAAGAATTTCATTTTAAGGTTGAATATGCATTAAGGTTAGCAGGGTTAGAAAACCTTTTCATTGAGGCTACTACTAGTAAAGATCCAAAAGAGCTTCAAAGAATTATTAATCAATCAGATGTGATTATTGTTTCGCCTGGAAGAGGCAAAGAAATGCAACAAATGGTAGAGGTTTCAAAAGAGGTGATAAGATTTGATTATGTTCTGGATAAAGGATCTGTCAATGCCATCATCTCTAATATTATAAAAAAAAGAATATAGAAAAAAAGAGAGAATAAGGAGAGGAAAAATTTATGAAAAAAACCATTGTGCTAGGTGTTATAGGAGCAGATTGTCATGCAGTTGGAAATAAAGTTTTAGATTTTGCTCTTACAGAAGCTGGATTTGAAGTGGTAAACATTGGAGTATTAAGTTCACAAGAAGATTTTATTAATGCAGCAATTGAAACAAATGCATCTGCAATCATTGTATCATCTCTTTATGGACATGGAGAGATTGATTGTAGAGGATTAAGAGAAAAATGTGAAGAAGCAGGTCTTAAGGATATATTGCTTTATGTAGGTGGAAATCTTGTAGTAGGAAAACAAGACTTTGATGAGGTGAAAAAAAGATTCGAAGACATGGGATTTGACCGAGTATATGCACCAGGTACTCCACCAGAAGTAGATATAGAACATTTAAAAGAGGACTTAAAAATTTGTTAGTAAAGGTGATTATATGAATGCACTATTATTGATTGATTTTGGAAGTACGTATACAAAGCTTACTGCTGTAGATATGAAGAATGAAGAAATTATTGCTAATGCCAAATCTTTAACTACTGTTCAAACGGATATTATGATAGGCTTTCAAAATGCTTATGATCAGATAAAAGAAAAATGTAGGGATATGCATTTTGATGAAATACTTGCCTGTAGTAGTGCAGCAGGAGGATTAAGGATGGTAGCTGTTGGTCTTGTTCCAGAGCTTACAGCAGAAGCTGCAAAAAGAGCAGCTTTAGGTGCAGGATCTAGAGTGTTGGGAGTGTATAGTCACGAACTTACTCAAAGAGAAATGAAAAATATGATGCAGCAAACACCAGATATCATTTTATTAGCAGGAGGAACAGACGGAGGCAATAAGGATTGCATTATTCATAATGCAAAAATGATTGCAAAGAATATGAAAGATGTACCCGTAGTAGTAGCGGGAAATATAAAAGCTAGTGATGAAATCGAAGAGATTTTTCAAGAAAATAAAGTATATTATGAAATTACAGATAATGTAATGCCTAAATTAAATAAACTGAATGTAGAACCTGCAAGAGAAGCCATTCGACAAATTTTTATGCAAAAGATTGTAGAGGCAAAAGGAATGAAAAGTGCAGAATCTATGATCAATGGAATATTGATGCCAACTCCTGCAGCTGTTTTAAATGCAGCTAAAATATTAGCAGATGGAACCAATACAGAAGAGGGGATTGGAGATTTAGTTGTTGTAGATATTGGAGGAGCGACTACAGATATTCATTCTATAGCAGATGGAGAACCTACAAAGCCAGGTGTTATGAAAATAGGATTAGAAGAACCTTATGCAAAGAGAACTGTTGAGGGAGATTTGGGAATGCGTGTAAGTGCTGAATCTCTTTGTCATAGCGTATCTAATAAGAAAATTATGAAATTTGCACCTAATATAAAATATAATATCGAGGAAAGGTGCAAGTATCTTACTCAACATGTAAATGAAATTCCAAATACTCCTGAAGAAATTGAGTTTGATGAAGCGCTAAGTATGGTTGCAACAGAGGTAGCTATGGAAAGACATGTAGGAGTTATAGAAGATGTATATACACCTATGGGAAAAATTTATTCTCAAGTAGGAAAGGATCTATTAGATACGAAGTATATTATAGGTACAGGAGGAGTACTTGTTCATAGTAAGAATCCAGCCAAAATATTACGAGCAGGTTTGTATAATGAAGAGAATCCAAAGTATTTAAAACCTATGAATCCTAAGTTATTGATCGATAAAGATTATATTCTTTCATCCATGGGACTGATGGCAGAAAAATATCCAGATATAGCAATTCGAATACTCAAAAAAAATCTTATGAATGTATAATAGGAGGAAAAATAATGGAGCTTAAAAATAAAAAATGGACTGAAGAAGAATTCTTAAAAATAAGAGAAGATGTATTAAAGCAATGGTCTACTGGAAAAGATGTGGATTTAAAAGAAGCAGCAGACTATATAAAACAACTTCCTGAAGAGAAAAATTTTGCTAAAAAGCTTAGAAAAGCAAGTCAAGAAGGAATTACTTTGGCACAACCTAGAGCTGGAGTAGCATTAGTAGATGAGCATATTAAACTTTTAAGATATCTTGAAAGAGAAGGTGGAGCAGATCTTCTTCCAAGTACCATTGATAGTTATACAAGACAAAATAGATATCATGAGTGCGAAGTAGGCATTGAGGAGAGTATTAAAGAAAATCGTTCTATGTTAAATGGATTTCCTGCAGTAAATCATGGAGTGAAAAATTGTAGAAAAGTATTAGAATCTGTAAATCTTCCACTTCAAGCAAGACATGGTACACCGGATTCAAGATTATTATCAGAAATTATTCACGCTGGAGGATGGACATCTAATGAAGGAGGAGGAATATCTTATAATATTCCTTATGCAAAGAGCGTGAGCTTAGAAAAAACAATTCTAGATTGGCAATATTGTGATAGGTTAGCAGGAATGTATGAAGAAATGGGAGTAGAAATCAATAGAGAGCCTTTTGGACCATTAACAGGAACTTTAGTGCCTCCAAGTATTTCTAATGTTGTAGCTATTATTGAAGGACTTTTAGCAGCAGAGCAAGGAGTAAAAAATATTACTTTAGGATATGGACAATGTGGAAATCTAGTACAAGACGTAGCAGCTATTAGAGCTTTAGTAGAGCAAGCAGGAGAGTATTTTAGAGCTTATGGATATAATGTAGAATTAACAACTGTTTTCCATCAATGGATGGGAGGATTCCCAGCTGATGAATCAAAAGCATTTGGAGTAATTTCTTGGGGATCAGCTACAGCAGCTTTAGCAGGAGCTACAAAAGTAATTGTAAAAACTCCACATGAGGCAGTTGGAATTCCAACAATGGAAGCAAATGCACAAGGAATAAAAGCTACAAAACAAACTCTAAATCTCCTAAAAGGTCAAAGATTGCCAATGTCTAAAGAATTAGAAGCTGAAATAAAATTAATCAAAGCAGAGACTAAGTGTATATTAGATAAAGTATTTGAACTAGGCAAAGGAGATTTAGCAGTAGGTACAGTAAAAGCTTTCCA
Source organism: Inediibacterium massiliense (assembly GCF_001282725.1). Taxonomy (NCBI): domain Bacteria; kingdom Bacillati; phylum Bacillota; class Clostridia; order Peptostreptococcales; family Thermotaleaceae; genus Inediibacterium; species Inediibacterium massiliense. The sequence goes on from NZ_LN876587.1 coordinate 608,227, forward strand.
AACAGGAGTTATGGACATTCCTTTTGCTCCAAGTAATTATAATGCAGGAAAAATACTTCCAGCAAGAGATAATAATGGGGCTGTAAGATTCTTAGAATTTGGAAATATTCCAATGTCACAAGACATTAAAGATTTCAATAGACAATTATTAGAAGAAAGAGCAAATTTAGAAGGTAGAAAAGTTGGATTCCAAATGGTTGTAGATGATATCTATGCTGTAGGAAAAGGAACGTTAGTAGGAAGACCAGAAAATAAATAGAATATTCATTTGGTTTAGATGGAGGGAAAACTCCATCTAAACATTAAAAGACGATGAGTGATCAATAAATAATAAAATAAAACTGGGGGCTATGACAATGAAAATTATGGATATTGTATGTGCAAAGGGAAGAACAGGATTTTATTTTGATGACCAAAGAGCTATTAAACAAGGAGCAGATCATGATGGATTCACTTATGTAGGAGACCCTGTTACAGAAGGATTTACAAAAATTAGACAAGCAGGAGAATGTATTTCTGTAATGTTTGTTTTAGAAGATGGACAAGTAGCTTATGGAGATTGTGCAGCAGTACAATATTCAGGTGCAGGAGGAAGAGATCCATTATTTCTTGCAGATGAGTTTATTCCAATTATACAAGAAAAAATTGCACCAAAATTAATTGGAAGAGAAGTGAATAGATTTAAAGAATTAGCGGAAGAAGTAGATCATATGACTATAGATGGAAAAAGACTTCATACGGCTATTAGATATGGGATTACACAAGCTATTTTAGATGCAACTTCAAAAGCAAATAAAATGACTATGGCTGAAGTGATTAGAAATGAATACGATACACCAAAGGAATGGAAAAGAGTTCCTATCTTTACTCAATCTGGTGATGATCGATATAATAATGTAGATAAAATGATTATAAAAGGTGCAGATGTACTTCCACATGGTTTGATTAATCATGTTGAAACAAAGCTTGGAAATAATGGAGAAAAATTAAAAGAATATGTCATTTGGTTAAAAAATAGAATACAAGAATTAAAAGCTTCAGAAGAAGACAATTTTGTTCTTCATATAGATGTTTATGGAACTATTGGTATTGCTTTTGACAATGATACAGAAAAAATGGCAAATTACTTAGGCGAACTTGAAGAAGCTGCATCTCCTCTTAAATTAAGAATAGAAGGACCTATGGATGTAGAAAACAGAGAAGGACAAGTAAAAGCATTAAAAGCATTAAGAGTAGCTCTAAAAGAAAAAAATATTAAAGTGGAATTGGTTGCAGATGAATGGTGTAATACTTGGGAAGATATTAAATTATTTGTAGATGAAGAAGCAGCAGATATGGTTCAAATCAAAACACCAGACCTTGGAGGAATTAACAATATAGTAGAATCTATTTTATATTGTAAAGAAAAAGGCATTGGAGCATATAGTGGAGGAACTTGTAATGAAACAGATAGATCTGCACAAATTTGTACAAATATAGCTATCGCTTGTGGAGCAGACCAATGTCTTGCAAAACCTGGAATGGGCGTTGATGAAGGTTTTATGATCGTGTATAATGAAATGAACAGAGTACTAGCTTTAGCAAATAGAAGAAAAAAATAAATGGGAGTGCTAAATTATGAGAGAAATACATGTTTCTAAAATTGTAGAAACGACAAAAAAACTTTGCATAGATGCAAATTATTATCTTACAGATGATATGAGAGAAAGACTAGAAGAAGCAAAGGAAAATGAAAATTTCTCTACTGCAAAGAATATCTTAGATATACTCATTGAAAACGCAGATATAGCAAAAGACGAACAAAGACCTATGTGTCAAGATACTGGAATGACTGTGGTATTTATAGAAATGGGCCAAGATGTACATGTAGTAGGAGGAAGCTTAGAAGAAGCGATTCATGAAGGAGTTAGACGAGGCTATACACAAGGTTATTTAAGAAAGTCTGTTGTAAATGATCCCATTGAAAGAATAAACACAAAGGACAATACTCCAGCGGTAATTTATTATAATATCATTGAAGGAGATGACTTTAGCATTACAGTAGCTCCAAAAGGGTTTGGAAGTGAAAATATGAGCCAGTTAAAAATGCTAAAGCCAGCAGATGGTATAGAGGGAGTAAAGGAATTTGTTTTAAAAGTAGTTAAAGAAGCTGGTCCAAATCCATGCCCACCTATTGTAGTAGGTGTGGGTATTGGTGGTACTTTTGATAAAGCAGCTTTTCTTGCAAAAAAAGCACTATTAAGATCTACAAATGAAAGAAACAAAAATCCTTTTTATGAAAATCTAGAAAAGGAACTATTAGGGGCGATTAATGAATTGGGAATAGGACCGCAAGGCTTTGGAGGAAAAACCACAGCTCTTTCTGTAAATGTTGAGACTTATGCAACTCATATTGCAGGATTGCCTGTTGCAGTGAATATCAATTGTCATGCAACAAGACATGTAAAGGCTCATATATAGGAGGTTTTTAGGATGAGTAAAAAAATAACTATGCCCCTAACCATAGATAAAGTAAAGGATTTAAAAGTTGGAGACAGTGTACTTATTACAGGAACTATTTACACAGCAAGAGATGCAGCTCATAAAAGATTAGTAGAGCTTGTAGAAGAAGGGAAGGAGTTACCATTTGATATAGTGGATCAAGTCATTTATTATGTAGGCCCTACACCAGCAAAAGAAGGACATCCTATAGGATCAGCAGGACCTACGACTAGCTATAGAATGGATCCTTATGCTCCAATTCTTTTAGAAAAAGGATTAAAGGGTATGATCGGAAAAGGAAAAAGAGATGAAAAGGTTATAGAGACTATAAAAAAAGTGGGAGCAGTTTACTTTGCAGCTATAGGTGGTGCAGCAGCTCTTATGGCAAAGTGTGTAAAGAAAGCCGAAGTAATTGCATACGAAGATTTAGGAGCGGAAGCAATTAGAAAACTTTATGTGGAAGACCTTCCTGTTATTGTAGTAATAGATAAAGATGGAAATAACTATTATGAATTAGGACAAGAGGAATATTTAAAAACACTAAGGTAGGTGGGACCTATGAATATTAAGACTGCGGCAAAAGCAGGAACTATGGAGTCTAATGACATATATGTAATGGTAAAACCAAATGATGAAGGTGGTATTGTCATTGATCTCGAAAGTATTGTAATGAAACAATTTGGAAAACAAATTGAGAAGATCATTTTAAGTACTTTAAAAGATTTAGGAATTGAAAATATATATGTTATGGCAAAAGATAGAGGTGCACTAGATTGTACCATTCAAGCAAGAATAGAGACAGCAGTAAAAAGAGGAATGTAGGGGTGATTTCATGGAGAGATTAAGAAGAACTATGCTTTTTATGCCAGGAAATAATCCTGGTATGTTGCAGAATTCTGGAATTCTAGGAGCGGATAGTATTATACTAGATCTTGAGGATGCAGTAAGCATTACAGAAAAGGATTCAGCAAGAATTCTAGTAAGAAATGCTGTAAAAACGGTAGACTTTTATGGTGTAGAAGTAGTTATAAGAGTTAATCCTCTTTCCTCTGATTTTGGAATGGAAGATGTAGATGTAATAGGAAGAGCAAAACCAGATGTAATTATGGTACCAAAAGCTACAGAAGAGGATATAGAAACAGTCTGTAAAATGCTTACAAAAATTGAAGAAGAACAAGGTTTTGAAAAAGGAAGCATTAAGCTTTTTCCTTTGATTGAAACAGCTTATGGTCTTGAAAATGTATATTCTATTATACAATCATCAAGTAGAGTAATAGGTATTTTATTAGGAGCAGAAGATTTAACAGCAGATCTTTCTATTAAGAGAACAAGAGAAGGAAAAGAAATTTTTTATGCAAGAAGTAGAATTGCTACTGCTTGTAAAGCTTGTAAAGTGGATGCAATCGATACACCTTTTGCAGATATGGATGATTTAGAAGGTTTTGAAAAAGATATTCAAACAGCAAAATCTTTAGGAATGACTGGAAAAGCTGCTATTAATCCCCGTCAAGTAGATACCATTCATGAAGTATTTGCCCCTTCTAAAGATGAAATTATTCATGCTCAAAGAGTCATTTATGCTATGGAAGAAGCAAAAGGAGAAGGTAAAGGTGTATTTTCATTAGATGGAAAAATGGTTGACGCACCTATTATTGCAAGAGCGCAAAATACAATCACAAAAGCAAAGCTTGCGGGCTTGATTTAAAGGGGTGAAGAATATGAAAAATATACTTGGAAGAAATATTCCAGAAGAGATCCAAGGGTATAAAGTAGTCAAACCATTTCAAGGAGCTTTTGTAGGTTTAGGAGAGGTAAAAAAGAAAGAAGTTTTACTAAAGAGCGTAATGCCAGGAGAAGAAAAGATCGTGCAATCTATTGAAGAAGCACTTAAAAAATGTGATATAAAAGATGGTATGACTATTTCTTTTCACCATCATTTAAGAAATGGTGATTATGTACTCAATATGGTTATGGAAGAGATTTCAAAAAGGGATATTAAAGATATAAAAATTGCAGCAAGCTCTATTTTTCCGGTTCATGCTCCCCTTGTTGAGCATATGAAAAATGGTGTAGTAACAGGTATATATGCAAATTATATGTCAGGACCTGTAGCTGAAGCTATTTCAAAAGGACAGCTTAAAAATCCAGCTATTATGCATACTCATGGAGGAAGAGCAAGAGCTATTGAGTCCGGAGATCTTTCTATAGATATAGCATTTATTGCAGCTCCTACATGCGATACTTATGGAAATATCAATGGAGTAGAGGGAAAAGCTGCATGTGGAAGTTTAGGTTATGCGATTCCAGATGCTTTATATGCCCAAAATGTAGTAGCGATTACAGATCATCTTATACCTTATCCTGCATGTCCAATTGAGATTAGTCAAGAATATGTAGATTATATTGTAGAAGTAGAAAGTATAGGAGATCCAAAAGGAATTGTATCTGGAACTACAAAAATTACAAAAGATCCTGTAGGACTAAAAATTGCTAAGATGACATCTCAAGTCATAGAAGCTTCTGGACTTTTAAAGAATGGATTTTCTTTTCAGACAGGAGCAGGAGGAACATCACTAGCTGTTGCAGCTTATGTAAAAGAACTTATGGAAAAAAATGAAATAAAGGGAAGTTTTGCAGCAGGTGGTATCACAGGATATATGGTTGAAATGTTTGAAGAAGGGTTATTTAATGGAATCTTTGATGTACAATGTTTTGATTTAAAAGCAATCGAATCTTATAAAAATAATAAAGCACATCAAGGAATGTCAGCTTCTATGTATGGAAATCCTCATAACAAAGGTGCCGTTGTAAATAATCTGGATGTAATGATTTTAGGGGCAACAGAGATTGATGTAGATTTCAATGTAAATGTAACTACTGGATCAGATGGAATGATTATGGGAGGTTCAGGAGGACATAGTGATACAGCAGCGGGAGCAAAGCTTGCTATTGTAGTAACACAACTTGTAAAGGGAAGACTTCCTATTGTTGTAGATGAGGTAACGACTGTAACTACCCCTGGAGAGACTATAGATGTATTAGTAACAGAAAGAGGAATTGCAGTGAATCCAAAAAGAGAAGATTTAATAGAAAAATTAGAAAAAACTAATTTGCCAATTTTATCTATAAAAGATTTAAAGGAAATGGCAGAAAATATGACAGGGGTACCAGAAAAAATTGAAAAAGGCAATGAAATCGTAGCCGTAGTAGAATATAGAGATGGTACCATTATTGATACAGTAAAAAGAGTGAAGGATTGATTTTATGAATGATATAAGAATTGAAAAAATCAATTTAAATAGTTCACAAAGGTTAAAGGTTGAAAGTTTTCTTTCAACTTTTAACCTATTTTTAGATAAAGATGTAGAATATACAATTGTAGCCAAAAAGGAAGAAGAAATTGTAGGAACCTGTTCTCATTTTGGAAAAATATTAAAATGTTTTGCAGTCAACGAAGAAATACAAGGAGAAGGTATTGCTTCAAAATTGATTACTCATATTACCAATAAGCTTTTTGATGAAGGGATTTATGAAACATTTATTTTTACAAAACCTAAAAATAAAAATATATTTAAAGGACTTCATTATCATGAAGTTTATGCTACAGATGAAGTTGTTTTATTAGAAGGTGGAATGGCGAATATAAAGAAGGCTATACAAAATATGTTAAAAAAAAGCGGCCTTGGAAGTGAAAAAAAAGCAGCTTTAGTGATGAATTGTAATCCATTTACATTAGGCCATAGGTATATTATAGAAAAAGCTTCTCAGGAGAATGATGAGGTTGTAGTATTTATTGTGGAAGAAAATAGATCTTTGTTTCCTTTTCATGTAAGAATGAATTTGGTAAAAGAAGGAACAAAAGATTTGAAGAACGTTCATATATTACCAGGAGGAAATTATATTATTTCATCTGCTACTTTCCCATCTTATTTTATAAGAGAGGCAGATGAAAGATTAAAAGCTTATACAAAGCTAGATGCAGGAATATTTGCCAAATTTATTGCTCCTATTTTTAATATACAAAAAAGATATGTAGGAACAGAGCCTTATTGTAATGTAACCCATGCATACAATAAAACACTTCATGAAGTACTTCCAAAAGAGGGAATAGAAGTAATAGAAGTAGATAGAATTCTTAAGAATAATCATCCTATTAGTGCTTCTTTTGTGAGGCAATTGATTAAAGAAGAAAATTGGGAGGATATGAAAAAACTTCTTCCTGAAAGTACCTATGATTTTTTAAAATCTCATGATGCACAAGAGATCATACAAAGAATAAAAAGGAGTGACTCTCCCCATTGATGAAAGAAGTATTAGAAGATAGAGAAAAAAGATATGACAAAATACTACAGCTTATACAACAATATAAATTATCTGTAGTTTGTGGAAAAATAAATTATCCAGGAAATGATAAAAATACATCAAAAGCTTATATAGCTTTTGATGTATTACAAAAATTACTGATTTCAAAATTAAATGATTTTATTGTATATAAGGAAATTCTTTCTGGATCTGATGGAAATAGTATATTAATCGTAGTAAATTTAAATATGGAAGAAGCGAAAAAAATAGCAGTAAGTATAGAAGACAATCATTTCTTAGGTAGAGCTTTTGATATAGATGTGTATAAACAAGATGGAGCTCCACTAGATCGGAAAAATATAGGGATGAAAGGCAGAAATTGTATGCTTTGCCATGAAGATGCTAGGGTATGCATAAAAACAAAACGTCATAGTACAAAAGAAGTACTAGATCATGTAGATCAAATGATTGAGGAGTATATACAATTACATGAAAGCCTGAAATAGATGGAGGAAGAAAGTTTGCAGAAAGATTTTGAAATTTGTCAGTATATTAGTGAAATGGCACTGAAGGCTATGTTATTTGAAGTATCTGCTACACCAAAGCCTGGGCTTGTAGATCGAAACAACTCAGGAGCGCATAAAGATATGGACTTTTACTCTTTTATGGCGAGTAGTGCATCTTTAGCACATACTTTTCATGAATGTGCTTATGAAGGCTTTACTTTTGAAGAAGATGATCTTAAAAAACTATTAAATAAAATTCGTCCAATAGGAATAAAAGGCGAAAATAAAATGTTTTGTGCAACGAATAAAGTGAATACCCATAAGGGACTCATTTTTTCTTTAGGAATTATTTGTGCAGCTTCTGCTTATAAATATAAAGAAGTAAAAAGCTTATCCATGAATGTAGAAGAGATTTGCAGAATCATTCAAAAAATGAGCCAAGGAATTTCTCAACAGGAATTAGGAGATGTACAAAAAAAGGAAAAGTTAACTTATGGAGAAAATCTATTTAAAAAATATGGAATAAAAGGAATACGTGGAGAAGTAGAATCAGGGTTTTTAACAGTTAGAAAATATTCTTTACCTATATGTAAAAAACTTATGAGAGAAAATAAAAATATGAATGATGTTTTGGTTCAGGTGTTGTTACATCTTATGAGTGTAACAGAAGATAGTAATATTTTAGGAAGACATGATGTAAATACTTTAAAGGATGTTCAAAGGATGGCAAAAGAGGTATTAAATCTAGGAGGAATATCTACAAAAGAAGGTAGACAAAGAATTTTTCATATGGATTCTGAATTTATTAGTAAACATATTAGTCCGGGAGGGTCTGCAGATCTTTTGGCAGTAACCATGATGCTTTATTTTTTGGAAAATATAAATTCATAAAGTATAATTTTTAGATAGTTTGGAGAGTGTTTATACACTCTCTTTGTGTGTTATAATGAATTATTAAGAATAAAGGATAGAGGTGAGGTATGAAAAATAAAAAATGGATTACACTTTTCCATAAATCTATTTTGCTTATAGGAAGTACTGCTATTTTAAGTAGTTTTACCTATTCAGAAGATATACAAATAAAAGGAAAGTTGGAGGAGCAAATAAAAATTATGAATGAATATAACAAAGAAAATTCTATAGATGAACAAGCTTCTATAGAAGATATAAATCAATTTACATATGAGCCTTTGCCTGAGGAGATCAAACAGAAAATACAAGGCGTATCATGGAAGAAAAATCCTTATATATCTTTAGATGATTTGGCTTATGCAAGAGTTTGCTATGTTGGATTTGATAATCAAGATCATCAAGGGGAATTAATTGTACATAAAAAGGTTGCAAAAGAAGTAGTAGAAATTTTCGAAGAATTATATAAATCTAAATTTCCTATAGAAAAAATTAAACTAATTGATGAATATGGAGCGAGTGATGAATTATCTATGGCAGATAATAATACATCTGCATTTTGTTTTAGAGAAGTGACAGGAAACAATAAAAATTTGTCTAAGCACAGTTATGGAATAGCTATTGATATTAATCCTATTCAAAATCCTTACATAAAGGGAAAAAAAGTGGCCCCATTACAAGGAAAACAATATATGAATAGACTCCATATTCAAAAGGGAATGATTGTGAAAGATGATATTTGCTATAAAGCTTTTAAAAATAGAGGATGGACTTGGGGTGGAGAGTGGAAGTCTTTAAAGGATTATCAACATTTTGAAAAAAATATTTCTTTAAAGTAAAGAAGAGGTGTATAAACATGACAATTCAAATTGAAAAAGAAGAGGATAAAAATTTAGTTATTAGTTTTCCTTATGATTTTGAAAGAGTAAAAAAAATGAAATCTATTGAAGGAAGCTATTGGAATGAAAAGAAAAAGAGCTGGATCATTCCTTACAATAAAGAAAAGCTTCTTACATTGTTATCATTATTTGCAGATGAAGAGATTATTACAAAGGATGCACTAGATTGTTTTATGCTTATGAGATAGATTGAAAAAACTTACATGTAAAAAACCACAAATATTAAATTTGTGGTTTTTTATGAGTTTAAAAATGGACGAGTTTGAAGATATAGATCTAAATCTTTATGATGTCCCTTTGTAATAGTTTGAGAAATTATTTTTGCCAAAGACATACTGTAAACTGTACCATTGTCTCCATAAGCCATTAAAAAATAGCAATTAGGAAATTCTTCATATTTTCCTATGATAGGTAATCCATCATGAGTGCCTCCATAAAGGGCTGCTATATAAAACTCAGAAGAGACCTCTATATTTGGGAAAAGTTTTTGAAACTCTGCAATTAACTCGTCTTTTTTATGGATAAGTTTTGAGTCTCTTTTTTGAGGAAACAGTGTATTTTCATCTAGACCTCCAATAATAATTCGATTATCGGGTGTAGTTCTCATATAAACATAAGGACGAGCGCTTTCCCAAATAAGAGACCTTTTATACCAAGTGGAAAAGTCATTTACTGGATTGGTAATGACGGCATAAGAACTTACCATAACTGCATTTTTTTCATTTTTAAAATCTAAACATTCATATCCGGCAGCTATAATGACATAATTAGCATGAATAACATTTCCATTCTTTGTGTGAAAAATATTGTGATTTTTTTTGAAATTTTTTCCTTGTATTTCTGTTTGTTCAAAAATACGAACACCCTTCTTTCTTGCTTTTTCCAATAGACCAATAGTAAATTTATAAGGATTTAATTCTGCATCGTTTATGTAATATAAGCCTGCATATTTTCTAAAAGGAAATTTTTTTATGATTTGCTCTTCAGTCCAAAATTCAACAGAAAAATTATGTTTTTTTAATAGATTGTATTCTTCTTCTAGTTTTGAAACATCTTCTTTATAACTTGCATAATAAAGACTATTTCTTCGAATAAAATCTGGATTTATTTCTAAAGATGAAGATGCTTTTTCAATTTCATTGATTGCATCTTTACATAATAATATATGTCTTAAAGCATAATCTTCTCCGAAACTATTGATCAATTGCAAAAATGTTTTTTCTCCTGCATATTGAATTAGGGATGTATTAGATCGAGTACTTCCATATCCTACTTTATTTTTTTCTACAACAACTACATTCAAATCATATTCACTCAAATAATGAGCACATTGAGCTCCAGAGCTTCCTCCTCCTATAATCAATACATCGCATGTAATATCATTTTGCAGGGGAGGATAAGTAGGAGGGTTTTTCAGTGTTGTATCCCAATAAAATTTTCCTGTCTGTAAATCCATAATATAACCACCTTGCTTATGAAGTATTTTTATTAGTATAACCAAATGAAAAGGTTATATGAAATGTATAAAGAAAATAGGATTTAGAGGACATATGAAGAAATTATTGATATAATAAAAATTAAGAATAATCTAAAAAATGAATTTGAATGATGCCATTTATTATGAAGGGGAAGTGGAAAGTTTATGGACAAAACAAATGTTTTAAAGACTTCAACTACCAAAAGTCAAATGTACGCTGATTTGGGAATGGTTGTAGCAGCTATTATTTGGGGAACCAGTACAGTAATAACAAAAGTAGCATTAGTAAATTTATCACCCTTTACATTTCAAACTTTAAGATTTTCAATTGCATTTTTCATATTAGCTGTTATTTTCTATAAGAGTTTTATAAAAGTAAGTAAAAATGAATGGAGTATAGGTGTTCTTTCAGGTATTGCTATATGTGCTACATATTCTTTTCAAGTAGTCAGTCTTTTGTATACAACTGTAACCAATGCAACTTTCATCTCAGCTTTAAGTGTAATCATTATTCCTGTTATTGAATCTATTTTAAAGAAAAAATTACCCCATAGAACCCTTTTTATAAGTGTATTTTTGTGCGTCATAGGATTATATTTACTTACAGGATGGAGTGGTAGTTTTAATTTTGGAGATTTTTTATGCTTGTTGTGTGCTATTTCTTATTCTTTTTATACATTATTAATTGATCGAAAAGGAAAACATTTAAATGGTATTAATTTATCTATTATTCAATTGTTGACGGCAGCAGTATTAAGTCTTATCATTGCTCTCTTTACAGAAAAAATTGCTCTAGCTCCAATTATTGATTCTTGGTATATTCTTGCTTTTGTTGGGATATTTTCAACAGCATTAGTAATTCCAGCACAAATGATTTGTCAAAAATATACTACTCCTACTAAAATCGGAATGATCGTTTTATTAGAGCCTGTGTCAGCGGCTATTCTAGCTTTTATTTTTTTACATGAGATCCTTACCATTTCAAGCATTATAGGATGCTGTTTTATTATAGGGGGACTCATTTTGGCAGAACTCAAAAATGTATAACTCTAAAATCCTTCTTAAGAAAATACTTTAAGGAGGATTTTTTGTTATCCAATCTATGAAGTTAATGATATAATGGTAAGAATTCAATTATTGGGAATATTATTAGAAAAGAGGATATTTTATATGAAAGAAGAGAGGAAGACAAGAATATGACAACTGATTTTAAAGGACTTGGAATACAAGATGAATTAGTAAATGTATTAAAACAAAATGGAATTACAAAACCAACTCCTATACAACAAAAATCTATTCCAGAGCTTTTAAGAGGACACGATATCATTGGCCAAGCTCAAACAGGAACAGGAAAAACCCTTGCTTTTATACTACCCACTATGGAAAAGATAGATACAAGTAAACCTTATATACAAGCATTGATTGTAACTCCTACTAGAGAACTGGCGATTCAAGTTACAGATGAAGCAAAAAAATTGATTCATGCAAAAAACATTAACTTACTGGCTGCATATGGTGGACAAGATGTAGAGAGACAAATAAAAAAATTAAAAAGTGGTATTCATATGGTAATAGGTACACCTGGAAGATTATTAGATCATTTAAGACGAAAAACTATTGATTTTGGTAAACTAAAGATTCTTATATTAGATGAAGCAGATCAAATGTTACATATGGGGTTTTTAAAAGAAGTTGAGGATATCATTTATCATACACCAAAGGCAAGACAAACTATGCTTTTTTCTGCTACTATGCCTTCTAAAGTACAATCTCTTGCTAAAAGATATATGAAAGAACCTAAAGTAATAAAGGTAGAAGGAGAAAAAATTACATTAGATGAAATTAAGCAAATTGTTATTGAAACTACTGATAGAGGTAAGCAGGATGCTCTTTGCACTGCTATAGATGAATATAAGCCTTTCATGGCAATGATTTTTTGCCGTACGAAAAGAAGAGCAAAATCATTAAATGAAGCACTACAAAGTAAAGGATATCAGTCAGATGAACTTCATGGAGATCTTAGTCAAGCAAAAAGAGAAAAGGTCATGAAAGCTTTTAGAAAATTTGAAATACAATATTTAGTAGCAACAGATGTAGCAGCTAGAGGATTAGATATTGAAGGAATTACTCATGTGTTTAATTATGATATCCCACAGGATGCAGAAAGCTATATTCATAGAATTGGTCGTACAGGAAGAGCAGGACAAGCTGGTATTGCTATTACTTTTGTAACTCCAAAGGATAAAGAAGCTTTGCATATCATTGAAAAAGGAATAAAAATGAATTTAAATAGAAAGAAGAATGTTCCTAAAAAAGATATAAATCATAACACAACAAGAGATAGACAAAATAAGAAAAGTGATGATTTTAAGAAGAAAAATTCAGCAAAAGGAAAGAAAATTAAAACAGAAAGAAATAATAAATGGAGAAAAGAAAGTGCTTCTAAAAGAAATAAAAATACAAAAGGGAAAAAGTATTAAAGAGCGAAACACCCATTTACTTTATTGACGAATGGGTGTTTCTTGAATACAATAAAGGAAAGATAAGTTATTTTAGGAGATAAAAGGAGGAAGTATTTTGATAGAAGATCCAATGAGTTCTATGAATCAATCTTTAGATTTTACCATAGAAATAGAAGGTAAAATAGAAAATCGTCAATTACAATTTTATGTAAATAATATGAATAGTCCTTATATTAATCACTTAAAGGTAAAAAGAAGTGATATTATAGGAAAAAACATTTCTCATATATATGATGGCTTTGCCAATATCTATTATGAAGTAGGAAATTACTTATTTCAAAATCCTATGAAAGAAAGTATTAGCATATATGTGAAGAAAAAGAACGAAACTCCAGAAATTGTAGATTTTAAAGAAATTATGCAAGAGGATTGTGATTTCTGGCAGGTCATGGCATATCCTTTTAGAAGAGAAACGGATCTAATCAAATTATTTATCGTAATAAAGGATATGAGTAACGATTTTAACAGCATGAAGGAAAAAAGAACGATACAGGATATAGAAATTTATAATGATAAAATTATGAGTATGTCAGATATGATTTCTAATTTGTCTCATGCATGGAGACAACCTTTAAATAGTCTAAACTTTTCTATTATTAATCTTATAGATGAAATAGGAAATGAGCCAGAAGATTGTGAAATTTTAGATGAATATTACCAAGAAATATGGCAGATTATAAAGAATTTATCTAGAAAAATAGAAAAATTCAAATCATTTTTTGAAATGAATTATAAAAAGGAATTTTTTGATATAAAAAAATATCTGGATTTAGTTTTTGAAATCATGGAAGAAAAGATCAAAAAAGAAAATATAAAAATAAATATATTAACAGAAGAAGATATAAAAATGTATGGTTCGCCCAATGAATTTGTACAACTTATGTATTATATATTTTTTGATATTCTAGAATATTGTAAAGAAGTTTTTGATATTTATGATAGAAATTTAAATATTCAAATTGAAGAAAATGAAGAACATATATATATTATGATTGAAAATGAATATGATCAAGAAAAATACAAAGATATTTTACTGAATCTAAATCATTTATCTATGCTTGATAATATTATAAGGAAAAATATGAATGGTGCTATTGAATTAAAAAACGATGAGGATCATAAAAAGGTCATGATACGGTTTCCTTTAGATATAAGGGGGAATGGGATATGGAAGGAATAAATGCACTAAAAAATATAAAAGTTTTATATGTAGAGGATGAACCCATCACAAGAAGTCAAGTTTTTAGATTCTTAAAAAAGAGGATTGGAAAAGTAATTACAGCAGAAAACGGAGAAGATGGTATTAGAAAGTTTATAGAACATCAACCTGATGTAATCATTACAGATTTAGTGATGCCAGATATGAGTGGGATTGAGATGATGAAAAAAATAAGAGGGGATGGTCATCGTTGTCCTGTAATTATTACTTCTGCCTTATCAGATTCTAATACTATTTTGGAAACAGTAGATTTAAAAATAGAAAAGTATTTAATTAAACCTATAGATATAAATATATTGATGAAAAATTTAATAGAAATTGCCATTGAAGAATTAGAGGAGCAAGAAGACTTATTAGTAGTCAATCATGAATTTATTTTAACAGATGATAAAAAAATTGAATTAGAGCTTGAAATTAGAAATTTATATTCAAAATACTTAAAAAAGGTTACAGGAAAAGGAGCAAAATTGATTCAAGTATTTATAAAAGGTAAAGAGATTGAAATCCTTTTAAAAGAAAATTTAACTACATTAGAAGAAAATCTTTTAAGGACAGGAGATCATTTTAAAAGTATAGAAGTGATTCGAACAACCATTTACGAACATACAATCAAAGAAGTTGAAAAAGAAATAGGAGATTTAATCAATCGAAAAGTAAATGTAAAAAAAATAGAAATATGCCCAAGGGAAAAATATGAAAGACTTTTATTAAATATATACTAATATACAAGAAACATTTGACAAAATATCATAATATATGATATTATATTTACAAGGAAGACACACATAAGAACAATATATCTTAATGAATAAAAATAGATATATGTATATATAAGCTGTTTTTATCTTAAGAATATCATACATAGTATAAAAATAAAATAAATTCAATTATGGAACAACTATTTGAATCAAATAATATATTTGCAATTTAAATGGTCCATAATAAAAGATTTTTAGATCTTTTATTGTGGGCCATTTTTGTTTTTTTAGAAAGTATGTAGATAAAAATAATCTCCGGAGATGAAAATATAAAAACTTTTTTAAAGAATTAAGGGTCATATTGAATTAATACAGAATATGATTATGGGATTTAAGGGGGAAAAAAATATGGCATATAAAAAATGGATGCAAGAAGAAATAGAATATTTAGTTTGTAATTATAGTAAAAAAAGTATTATGAATATTGCAAATGACTTAGATCGAACAAAAGACTCAGTGTTTAAAAAAGCAAAAAGAATAGGCCTTACAACAGAATTAAGATATTGGTCAGAGGAAGAGGTAGAATTTTTATTAGACAAATGGGGAAAAAAGACTGCAGAGTTTATTGCCAATGAGTTAGATCGAAGTCTTGTTTCTATTAGAAAAAAAGCTATTGAATTAAAATTAGGACCAGAAATTATTGCAAATGGAGAGTTTCTGACTACAGGAGATATCGGATATCTTTTAAATAAAAATCCTAGTTTGATTTATAGATGGATTAGAGAAGGATTTATGAAAGGAAGAAGATTTGGGAAAAAGAAAGTATTTCAAATTAAACCTGATCATTTTATAACATTTTTAAAAAGTCACCCGGAGAAGTGGGATGGAGAAAAAGCTAGGATCCATTTAATCAAACCTTATTTTTATTGTTCTAGCTGTTCAGATGTACCAGATTGGTTTGTGAATAAGATTGAAAATGATGTATACTCAGATGTAATCTAAGTGTGTATATAGTAAAGAACCCTTTGGGGTTCTTTTTGTATCTATAATTTTTAAGACAACTCATTGACAAATTTATCAATTATTAGTAAAATGTAAATTGATATTTAAAAAAGTTTTGATTAACGATAGACAAGTGAAGAAGCTAACCACTTTGAAAAAACTTCAAGGTGGTTTTATTTTTGAAAATTAGGAAGAAAGGAGTAAATAAGAATGATTCAGAATTTATACAAGTATTTATTTCAAGATAAAAAATTTTATGAAAACTTATATAAAATTGCTTTACCCATTATTATACAAAACTTTATTGCTTCTTCCCTAAATATGGTAGATACCATGATGATTGGGAGAGTAGGAGAAATTCAAATTGCAGCGGTAGGTATTGCAAATCAATACTTTTTTTTATTTAATCTATTGCTCATAGGGATATGTAGTGGTTGTGGTATTTTTATTTCTCAATTTTGGGGAAAAAGAGATACTATAAATATAAAGAAAGTATTAGGAATTGGTATGATTGCAGGAGCAGCTTTATCTACTATTTTTACAGTCATAGCTTCTTGTATGCCAAATCAGATCATTCATATTTTTAATACAGACCCACAAGTTATATTAGAAGGTGCTAAGTACTTAAAAATTGTTTGTATAAGTTATATATTTACTGCTATTACTTTTAATTTTGGTTTTGCATCAAGATGTATAGAAAATACGATTTTACCAATGGTCGTTAGTAGTTTTGCCCTTCTTTTTAATACGTTTTTCAACTACGTATTTATATTTGGAAATTTTGGATCAAAGGCTATGGGTGTCGAAGGAGCAGCTTTGGCAACACTGCTTGCAAGAATCATTGAAGCAGGTCTTTTGGTAGGATATATTTATTTTACAAAGGGAGTGTTGGCAGCTAAAGCTAGGGAAATGTTTTCTTTAACTAAAGATTTTATTAAGAAAGTTTTTGATACAGTCATTCCTGTAGTTTTAAATGAAGGGTGCTGGGCCTTAGGATTTGTTATATATTCTGTAGCATATGGAAGAATAGGTATGCAGGCTATGGCTTCTGTTCAAATTTGTAATACTATAATCAATATATTTATGGTGTTTATATTTGGTATGTCAAATGGATCAGTTGTTATGATTGGAAATCAAATAGGAGCAGGACATGAAGAACAAGCTAAGATCTATGCAAAGAGATTTTCTTTATTAGCATGTTTAGCGGGAATTGGTTTGGCATCCATTTTGGCAATTAGCGCTCCTTTTATATTATCTTTTTTTAAGATATCCTATGAGGTATATCATAGTGCTCTTATGATTTTATATATTAATTCTGGGGTTTTAATTATACGGGTATTTAATTGTATTTTGATCGTAGGAATTTTAAGAGCTGGGGGAGATGCAAAGACTGCCCTTTTAATAGAAGGTTTTAGTATGTGGTGTATTGGTGTGCCACTAGCATTTTTAGGAGCTTTTTATTTTAAATTACCTGTTCATTATGTAGCAGCATTAGTGACGGTAGAAGAAATAGTCAAATTTAGTTTGGGTCTTCCAAGATTGTTATCCAATAAATGGATTAGAAATGTAACTGAAAATATGTAATAAACTCAAATAGCCGAGATAAAAATTTATCTTGGCTATTTGAGTTTATTTGATGAAAAGTTTCATAAGGTATTCAGTACCTTTAAATCCAAGAAAAAGACCAACAATTCCAGCTATTCCTGCCAAAGTAGGAGGAGCAGGTAATGGAAGTTTAAACCATGGAAAAATACTTCCGGTTACTGCTCCTGTTAATAAAGCCATAAGAACAAGCTTCATGATCTTGCCTCCAATTTTGGATTTTATGGGATTAGTTTTTTACAGCATTTTTCTACATTCTCATAAACTAAATTTAAATCAATGGTTGTGAGTTTTCTATTTTCTAATAATATATTCCCATCTACTATAACGGTGTCTACATCAGATGGATAAACAGAATAAGCAAGAGCGGAAATTAAATTGTGCTTAGGAAATAAATGAGGTTGATTTAAATCAATTAAAATTAAATCAGCACATTTTCCTACCTGAAGAGATCCCACTTGATCCTCTATTCCTAAAGCGCGTGCCCCATTTAGGGTAGCCATCTTAAGGGCGGTATGAGCAGGGAGAACAGTACTATTATTTGTAACTGCTTTATTAAGAATACATGCCAATTTTACTTCTTCAAACATATTTAAATTATTATTACTACAAGAACTGTCTGTTCCTAAAGCTACATTTACACCTGTATCTAAAAGCTTAGGTATAGGAGCAAAGCCATTTGCAAGCTTTAAATTACTTACAGGATTATTAAGTACATGAACATTTTTTTCTTTTAAAATCTGTATATCTTCCTCAGACAAATGAACACAATGAGCAGCTAAGGTTCTAACATCAAACAACCCAAGATCGTAAAGGTGTTTTACAGGAGATTTACCGTATGCCTTAAAACTATCTTCTACTTCTTTTTTACTTTCACTAAGATGAATGTGAATTCCTGTTTTTAATTCTTTGGCAATAGGAATCATTTTCTTCAAATAATCAGAAGAACAAGTATAAGGAGCATGAGGTGCAATAAAAGTTTTGATTCTATTATGATTAGATCCATGCCATTTTTTATATAAAGACTTACTTTCTTTAAAGGTATTATCCTTTGAATGGTCAAATAATGTTTCACAAATAAATCCTCTCATCTTTGAATCTTTTGCGGCACATCCTACAGCATCTGCAAAATTATACATATCATTAAAACAAGTAACTCCTGATAAGATAAGTTCTGCAATACTTAGTAGACTTCCCCAGTATACCATTTCATGTGTCAAATTCTTTTCTACAGGCCACACCTTTTCTGTAAGCCATTCCCAAAGGGGGAGGTCATCTGCATAATTTCTTACTAAAGACATAGGTAGGTGGGTATGAGTATTGATAAGTCCTGGCATAATAATTTTATCCGATCCATCTATGACTTTATCATAATAGGAAATTTCATGTACATTTCCAATATTTGAGATGATTCCATTTTCTATACCAATATCTTTTTTTTGTATGGATACTTCTTCATTTTCAAACAATAGTAAAGATCCATTTTGAATTAATATTTTCATAAAATTACGCTCCTTGTGTGTTTAATACCGAATAGAATCATTTTTTGTTACGATTCCCTTAATTAGTGGTTTTTTATATACCTTTTCTTTAATCATATCATAGGCATTTATAATCATAGCTGTAGCTTGTGTTTGTTTGTAAGAATCATTTGCATAAATGGTAGCAATCTTTTCTCCTTTTTTTACAAAATCTCCTATTTTTTTATGAAGAACAATTCCAACAGACAAATCAATAGGACTCTCCTTTGTTTCTCTACCTGCTCCTAATACAAGAGATGCCATTCCTATTGAATCTGCATGAATACGATTGACATATCCTTCACAAGAAGAAGAAATAGCAGTAACAAATTTTGGTGTAGGAAAAAGATCAGGATTATCTACAAGTTTCTCATCTCCACCTTGCATATGAATCCATTCTTTTAATTTATCAATTCCTTTTTTAGAAGAAATAATATTTTGAAGGATATTTCTTCCTTCTTGCGTATCTTTTGCTTTTTTTCCTAATACAAGCATATGAGAGCCCAAAGTTAAGCAAAGCTCTGTTAAATCATCTGGACCATTTCCATTTAATGTATCAATGGCTTCTTTGACTTCTAATATATTTCCCACAGCAAAGCCAAGAGGTTGATCCATATCTGTAATCACAGCAATAGTATCTTTATTCATACCTATTCCTATATCTACCATTTCTCTTGCAAGATTAAAAGAACTATCTAAATCTTTCATGAATGCACCGCTACCAGTTTTTACATCTAATACAATAGCCTCTGCACCAGATGAAATTTTTTTACTCATAATACTGCTTGCAATCAATGATAAATTATCAACAGTAGCTGTTACATCTCTAAGGGCATAGAGTTTTTTATCAGCAGGAGTTAAATTTCCAGTTTGTCCTCCTAAAGATATTTTTATATTATTTACATTTTCGATAAATTGTTCAATAGGTAAGTTTGTACAAAAGCCTTCAAAGGATTCTAATTTATCTATTGTTCCTCCAGTATGACCTAAACCTCTTCCAGACATTTTAGCAACAGGAACACCTGCTGCTGCTACTAAAGGAGCTAATATAAGAGTAGTAGTATCTCCTACACCACCTGTACTATGTTTATCTACCTTTATACCTTCTATTTTTGAAAGATCTATGGTATCTCCACTATTGACCATAGCCTTTGTTAGATCTACGGTTTCTCTTTTGTTCATCTTTTGAAAATAAATAGCCATCATAAGAGCTGATACTTGATAATCTGGAATAGTTCCTTTTGTATATTCTTCTATGAAAAAGTTTATTTCCTCTGTAGTTAATTCTTTTCCATCTCTTTTTTTTATAATAATGTCATACATTCTCATTTTCTTCACCTCTATATATTTTTGATTACATTTTTCATGAGAATGAGAAACTGTTCTCGTACTCTTTGTGAAGTTTCCATTACTTCATCATGATTTAAAGGCTGATCAAGTATTCCTGACGCCATATTGGTCATACAAGAAATACCTACAACTTTGATTCCACTATGTATAGCAATAATTACCTCTGGAACAGTAGACATACCTACAGCATCTGCTCCCAGTATTCGAACCATTTTTACCTCTGCAGGAGTTTCGTAGGTAGGACCACTCATACAAGCATATACTCCTTCTTTGATAGGAATACTTAAAGATTTTGCAATTCCTTTTACTCTTTCTCTTAAATCTCTATCATAAGCATTAGACATATCAGGAAATCTTGTACCGAATTGTGCTAGGTTTTTTCCAATTAAAGGATGATCTCCAGAAAGATTTATATGATCAGAAATAACCATCAAGTCGCCAGGTTCATAAGAAGTGTTTACGGCACCAGCAGCATTTGTAACGATCAAAGTTTCTACACCTAAAAGCTTCATAACTCGTACAGGAAAAGTAACTTCTTCCATTTTATAACCTTCATAAAAATGAAAACGCCCTTGCATAGCAATGACTCTTTTTCCTTCCAAAGTTCCTATTACCAATTGTCCTGCATGACCTTCTACAGTAGATATAGGGAAATGTGGAATTTTACTATAAGGATATATTTCTTTTTCTTCGATCTGATCTGCTAAGGATCCAAGTCCTGATCCTAATATTAAACCTATTTCAGGTTTTATTTTTGTTTGATTCAATATATACTTAGCTGATTCTTGGATTCTTTCATATAATTGCATAAATTTTCCTCCTTAATAGTTAGTATTTGTCATTTCATTTTTTAAAATGGCAACAGATGCACTCGCACCAATTCTAGTAGCACCAGCTTCGATCATTTTTAATACATCTTCTTGTGTGCGAATTCCTCCAGATGCTTTGACACCCATTGAGTCTCCTACAGTTTTTTTCATTAAAGCCACATCTTCTATAGTTGCTCCTCCTGTACTAAAACCTGTAGAAGTTTTTACAAAATGAGCACCTGCTTTTTTTGAGATCTCACAAGCTGTTACAATTTCTTCTTTGGTGAGAAGACAGTTTTCCAAAATAACTTTTACTAAGGCTTTATGATTTACTGCATCTACCACTCCTTTAATGTCATTATATACAAAATCGTATTTTTTTTCTTTCAAAGCTCCTATATTAATAACCATATCAATTTCAGTAGCGCCAAGTTCTATAGCTAAAGAAGCTTCAAAAGCTTTTCCTTTTGGAGCTACTGCTCCTAATGGAAATCCTATTACAGTAGTTACCCCAATAGAAGTACCTTTAAGCTCATGTGCTACATATTCTGTAAAGCAACTATTTACACATACAGATGCAAAATGATATTCTTTTGCTTCTTCACATATTTTGTGAATATTTTCTTTGGTTGCATCTGGTTTTAATAAAGTATGATCAATCATGGATGCAAGATTCATATGTATCCCTCCATTTCTATAATTGGATAATCATGTATATGTTATAATCCTATCGGAAAAAGAGAATATTGTGAATAGAGTTTTAAAAAAATCATGAAATAAAGTTAATTTTATTATTTACAAGTGATGTATATCTTATAATAGATAGTGAGTTTGTAGATCAAGTCATAAAATTTGTCAATAATCTGAATATCTTATAATAGATATTAATAAAATGATATTTGTACAATATTTTTATATTTTTAGGATAATATATTTTATGATAAAATGAAATACAATAAGGTTATAGATAAGGAGTTTTAAAATGAAACAAAAGATATTGATTGTAGAAGATGAGAGTAGTATAAGAAGCTTATTAAAAGTTACATTTAGGACAAATGGCTATGATGTGATAGAAGCACAAAGTGGAGAGGAAGGTCTTAAAAAGGCAAGAGAAGAAAAACCTATCTTAGCACTTTTAGATGTTATGTTACCAGGGATTGATGGATTTGAAGTATGTGAAAAATTAAGAAAAGAATTTCAAAATATAGGAATTATCATGCTTACAGCCCGAGGACAAGACATGGATAAAATATCAGGGCTTCAATTAGGAGCAGACGATTATATGATTAAACCTTTTAATCCTACAGAACTAGTTTTAAGGGTACAAGCATTGATTCGACGTATTGGCCATGAACAAAAGAATGATACGAGTATCTTGAAAAGTGGACCTTTTCATATTGATACACATGCCCATCTTGTATATAAAAATGAAAAAGTTATTGACATGACACCCAAAGAATATTTACTTATGAAATTGTTTTTAGAAAATGAAGGAAAAGCTTTTACAAGAGATGAATTATTAGATTGTGTATGGGGATGGCAATTTGTAGGAGATACAAAGATTGTAGATGTAAATATTCGAAGACTCAGAACAAAAATAGAAGAAGATTCTTCTAAACCTTTTTATATTGAAACCGTTTGGGGAGTAGGATATAGATGGAAAAAAATAGATGAAGAATTAATTTAGGGAGAAATTATGAAAAGTATAAAAAAAAGATTAGTGATTAATTTTATGTTGGTAATTTTTATTAGTGTTTTATTTTTAGAAATATTGTTAATTAGTTTTGTACGACAATATTATTATAAAAATGTAGAAGATGTGCTTACCAACCAGATCATGATTTCTTCTGAATTTTATTCTAGATATTTTTCAAATTCTAATTTAGAGGATAATGTATTAGATAATGTAGATGTATTTTGGAGACAGACTCCTGCTCAAGTTCAAATTATCAATCTTTCAGGAGAAGTTTTAATGGATTCTATTGGTGTAGATTATAATAAAAAAATAGAAACAGAAGATGTAAAGATAGCTCTAGGAGGACAAAAAGGCACATGGACTGGATCTGTAAATTATGATGATTACAATGTAATGTCTGTTTCTTATCCTTTACAATCTGACAAAAAAATTGTTGGAGTATTAAGATTTACTACATCTTTAAAAGAAGTGAATGAGGGGATAAAGAGAATTTCATTGATCTTTTTAAGCATAGGGGCTTTTGTAACCATTATTTGTGGTATGGTTAGTATTTTCTTAGCCAATACCATTACAGGACCCATCAAAGAAGTTACAAAGGTAGCAGAAAAAATGGCTTTAGGAAATTTTAAAATAAAAAGCCACAAAAAATTTGATGATGAGATGGGAAAGCTTTCAGACACCTTAAATTTTATGGCAGAAGAGATTATTAAAAAAGATCAACTCAAAAATGATTTTATATCTTCCATTTCTCATGAAATAAGAACTCCTCTTACGGCCATTAAGGGATGGGCTATTGTTTTAAATCAAGATAATTTTGAAGACAAAGAAACTATGAAAGAAGGTTTAAACATTATAGAAAAAGAAAGTGAAAGACTAACCTTTATGGTAGAAGAACTTTTAGATTTTTCAAAGTTTGTTTCAGGGAGGATTACACTAAATAAAGAAAATGTAAATATAAAAACTTTAGTTAGATATATTGAAAAGTATATAAGACCAAGAGCACAAAGAGATGAAATAGAGTTTGTAGTAGATTGTGAAGATAATATGCCTTCTATGAATTTAGATGAAAATAGAATGAAGCAGGTTTTAATTAATATATTAGACAATGCTTTTAAATTTACACCAAAAGGTGGAAAAGTAAATTTTTATACTTTTTATCAAGACAGATATATATGTATGAATATAGAAGATAATGGATGTGGTATTAGTAAAGAAGATCTTCCTAAGGTAAAAGAAAAATTTTATAAGGGTAAAAACAGCAAATCTCAAAATGGTATTGGATTATCTATTTGTGATGAGATCATAAAGCTTCATAAAGGAGAATTCAATATAGAAAGTGAGCTTAATAAAGGTACGAGAATACAAATTTTATTACCAATTGAATAGATCTGGAGACAAAAGATATGAAAAAAACTTTTTTAATTTTGATGATGATCATGAGTATATTTTTACAAGGATGTATAGATGTAAAATTAGATGTAGGACAAAGTATTGTTCCTCCTAAAAATAAGAGGATTCCTGTTGGAGGAACTTGGAAAGTAGAGAAATATAAAATAGTAGATGAAAAAGTACAACAAGCACAAGTCAATGAGTGGATAGGAAAAACTGCTATTTTTCATGAGCATTATGCTGTTTTCGCAGATGAGATCAGTGAAGCACCAGAATACAAAATGAAAAATGTGGATGCAAAAGAATATTTTTTATATACTCATAAAATAAGTGAGAAAGAATTAAATGTCCAAAATAAGAGAATAGAAATTATCTCTATTAGTTCAAAAGAAAAACATTTCTATGATTTTATTAAAATAGATGAGCATAGATTAATTGTTTATATAGATCATGTATTTTATTATTTGGAGAAAGTTTCTGATACAACCAATCAAATATTTGTTAAAGATAAAAATAAAATCAACCGAGATAATATAGATTTGCAAACAAAGGAACCAGATATCCTTTCTTCAGGAGTACTTATAGGACTAAGGAAGGATGTATTAGATCCTACAAAAGAAAATGAAGTTTACAGAACCTTATGGATTGCAGCTCAAAATAGAAAAATGCATTCTATCTTAGAAATGCCCCATTTAATTGTGCCTAGAAAAAGTGGATTTTGGATGATAGGTGAAAATAGAAAATTCTATGATGATAAAGTGAGAGATCAATTATTTTCTATTCCTCTTGAGAAGACAGAAGAGCCACCTTATGATGAAGAAGAAGATATAAATCAAGATATATATAGAAAAATAAAGTTTGTAGGAAATGATTATGTAGCATTAGAATATCAAAACGATACAAAAAAATTCCAAGTACTTTTGATTGATCATATACAGGGAAGTAAAGGAATCAAATTATCTGATGTGGTAGGAGAACATGGAAAAGAAGTATATACACAATCGGCTCAAAGTTATTTAAATTTTTCTTGGAAACCAAAAGAGCATTATGAAATGAATGAAGAAAATTTTAGTTTGGCTAGAAGAAACGGGCATTGGATTTTAAAGGGAAAAATAAATACAAAAAAAGATGAATCTTTAGAATTTAATATCAATATGTTTCCGCCTTATAAAATGGTTCATTATGATGAACTTCATGTATCATGGAATGAAATAAAGGGAAGAGTACCAGAGGCAATAGATGCCTATACTTCTCCGAATAAAGATTTTGCAGTGATTATAACTAATGAAGAAATATATGTTTATATGATTGAGAACAAAACGCTTGCTTTAAAGCCTACTGAAAAAATAAAATTACAAGAAGGAGAAAAAGTTGTAATGGCAGAATGGGCTACAGCAAGCTATGTAGAGAAATGGGAAAATACTTTTCCAAGTAAATAATAGATCATAAGGGGAGATGAAATGTATAGAAAATGGATACACATATTGATGAAGGTTGAATTGTTTAAAAACATTCCAGAAGATGAGTTGTATACTGTGTTATCTTGTGTGATGCCTACAATCTCCTCTTATAAAAAAAAGGAGCTGATCACACTAGAACAAAGTGAAATTACTGCAATAGGAATTATTTTAAAAGGAGAGGCTGTGATTACAAAAGAAACCATGGCAGGTGACCGAGTGATTATGGCGAAAATCAATAAAGGAAATATGTTTGGTGAAGTAGCAGCTTTTGCAAATCATAAATGGCCAGCAACAGTTGTTGCTGATACGGATTGTGTGATACTTTTTTTTCCTTCTGACAAAATTATAGGGGTATGTCCTAAAGCTTGTTTGGCACATAGAGTTTTGATACAAAACATGTTACAGATTGTTTCACAAAAAGCATTGATGTTGAATCAAAAAATTGAAATGTTATCTTTAAAAAGCATACGAAAAAAAATAAGTACTTATTTATTAAAACAATATTCTATGAAGGGAAGTCTTTTATTTGAAATTCCACTAAAAAGAAATGAATTAGCAGAATACTTGCTTGTATCAAGACCTTCATTATCGAGGGAGCTTATAAAAATGAAAGGAGAAGGGATTTTAGACTTTCATAGAAATTCATTTAAAATACTAAATCTTGATGGACTTAAGGAATGTTTATAGATGAAATAGAATCATAGTGGGCAACATAAGTTTGATTGAAATACTTATGTTGCTTTAGTTTGTAGGCGAAGTTATAAAAAACGTCACTAAATTTTCAAATTTGGGAAATATAAAGAAACGATCGAAAATAGCATTACAAACTCGCTATGCTCAAACAGTGTAATGCTAGTCATTTTCTTACTTATTCTATATTTTCACAAATTCTCAATAATTGTTCCGACTTTTATAACTTGGATACAATATATTGTATAAGCAGCTGAAGCAACATAAGTTGATTTGAATACTTATGTTGCTTTTTTATTTATTTTGTAACATAAGATACCGAATTTATAGGATATATGATGATAAACTAAGGATCAAGAAATAAAAATGCATGTAAAGGAGTTGGGACTAGAAATGAATAACAAATATTTTGATAGAAAAGATAGTTTATACGAAATTACTCAAAGATATAATGAAGCCATTGATTTGTTAATATCTATTGGATTTGAAAATATAAAAGATGAAAATCAAAGAAAAACATTTGGAAAAGCTATTTCACTAGAAAATGCTTTAAAAATAAAAAAAATTAATGTTGATCATTTTGAACAGCAATTAATAGAAAGAATTGAAAGCAATCAAAACAATTCAGGTGAAGTGTTTTACGAGAAAGATTCAAATAAAGAGGGTTCTTTAAAAATAGCAGGGGTACTCCCTTGTCCGGTAAGAGTCCCATTAACAGAAGCATTTGATCATTGGCTATATGAAAATAAAGAAAAATTCAATTTAGATATAGATTATGAATTAAAAGCAGCTTCAATGGGATTAGATTGGTTAAAAGAATCTATAACAGATCATAGGGAAGAAGGAATACCAGATTTATTTATATCTGCTGGATTTGATATGTTTTTTGATGAAAAATTATTTGGAAAATTTAAATCTCAAAATGTTTTTGAAGATTTTACTGGTTTTGAACATTATAACAAGGATTTTGACAATGAATATATCACATTAAAAGATCCGCAACATCAATACTCCATGTTAGGTGTCGTTCCTGCTGTATTTTTAGTAAATACAGAAGAATTAGGTGAAAGAAATATGCCAAAGAGCTGGGGGGATTTATTAAGTGATGAATTTGAAAACAGTGTAAGTCTTCCAGTAGGGGATTTAGATTTATTTAATTCTATATTATTAAATATATTTAAAACATTTGGGGAGAAAGGAGTCAAAAAATTAGGTCAAATCCTTCAAAAAAGTATGCATCCATCAGAAATGGTAAAATCACATATGAAAAAATCAGAAAAACCTGTGGTAACAATTATGCCTTATTTTTTCACATGGATGGTAAAAGAAGGAGGACCTATGTCTTTTGTGTGGCCAGAGGATGGAGCAATTATAAGTCCTATCTTTATGCTTACTAAAAAAAATAAAAAAGAACAATTAAAACCAATTGTAGATTTCTTTGGCTCTAAACAAGTAGGAGAAATTTTATCTCATAATGGAAAATTTCCTAGTATTCATCCAGAGGTAGACAATAGAATTTCAAAGAATAATAAATATATGTGGCTAGGTTGGGATTATATCAAAAGTAATGATATATCACTTTTAATTCATAAGTGTGAAGAAATATTTAATAAAGTTGTGAATGGAGATGATCAAAAATGAATTTAGTAACTATATCAGGACCTCCTTCATCAGGAAAAACTTCAGTTATATTAAAAATTATTGATGCTATACAAAAAAGGAGTTTAAAAGTAGGAGTTGTAAAGTTTGATTGTTTATATACAGACGATGATATTTTATATGAAAAAGCAGGAGTTCCTGTGAAAAAAGGATTATCCGGATCTTTATGCCCAGATCATTATTTTGTAAGTAATATTGAAGAAGTTGTAAAATGGGGTAAAAAACAAAACTTAGATTTGTTAATTACTGAAAGTGCAGGTCTTTGTAATAGATGTTCACCTTATATTAAAGATATAAAGTCCATATGTGTTATAGATAATTTAAGTGGTATCAATACTCCTAAAAAAATAGGGCCCATGTTAAAATCTGCAGATATTGTAGTGATCACAAAAGGTGATATTGTATCTCAAGCAGAAAGAGAAGTATTTGCTTCAAAGGTTCACTTGGTAAATCCTAAAGCTATAACCATACATGTGAATGGACTAACAGGTCAAGGAGCATTTGAATTGAGCACACTATTATATGATGAGAAAAATCATATTGAAACAGTAAAAGGAAAACAACTAAGATTTTCAATGCCATCTGCTCTTTGCTCTTATTGCTTAGGAGAAACAAGAATTGGAGAAGATTATCAAATGGGAAATGTTAGAAAAATGAAATTAGGTGATGAAAATGATTAGAAAAAATGAGCTAGACTTTCTTACAATAAAAGAATTAGAGAAAAAATATCCTTTTATATTATCTTTCTTTGAAAACAACAAATTAAATACTACTGGATATGAAGATTGTACCTTTGAAGATTATTTAAATCATTTTACACAAGAAGATGTAGAAGAATGGGCAATAGATATAGAAAAAATGAAAATAGATCTTAAAATATATATCAACCAAATGATTGAATTTTTGGGACTGGAAAATGATAAAGTAGATTATTTAACGATCATTGCGGGTAAAGATAAATATGGAAATAAAGAAAACTTTGAAGAACTTACCATTTATAAGAGTCAAATTATTTCAATTGTAGGTCCTACAGGCTCTGGTAAAAGTAGATTATTAGCAGATATAGAATGGGCTGCTAATAAGGATACTCCTACAGAAAGAACAATTTTAATCAATGGAGAGGTACCTGATAAAAGTCTTAGATTTTCAATGAGTAATAAATTAGTTGCACAATTATCTCAAAATATGAATTTTGTAATGGATTTAACGGTAAAAGAATTTTTAGAGTTACATGCTAAAAGTAGAATGATTGATCATGAAGAAGAGGTTGTGAAAAAAATCATAGATGCAGCTAATGAATTGGCAGGTGAAAAATTTAATTTGGATACACCTATAACAGGCTTAAGTGGTGGACAATCTAGAGCTTTAATGATTGCTGATACAGCTATATTAAGTACTTCACCTATAGTACTAATTGATGAGATAGAAAATGCAGGAATAGATAGAAAAAGAGCATTAAATCTTTTGGTAAATGAAGAAAAAATAGTATTAATGGCGACCCATGATCCTAATTTGGCTTTAATGGCAGACAAGAGAATTGTCATTCAAAATGGAGGAATATATAAAATCATAGAGACGGATCATGAAGAAAAAGAAGTTCTTAAAAAACTGGAAAAAATGGATCAGCTTATACAAGATTTTAGATCTCAATTAAGAAAAGGTGAAAAATTAAAAAATTTTTAATTTGGTGATATATGATACGGAATTCGAAATCAATATCCTATATTATTGAACGTGTAAAGTATAAAAAAATTAAATTTATAAGGGGGAGGCAGTTTAAGATGAGTATGTTTTGTTATCAATGTCAAGAAACAGCAAAAGGGACAGGTTGTACAGTAAGAGGAGTATGTGGAAAGACAGATAAAGTTTCAAATTTACAAGATTTGATGATTTATACATTAAAAGGTATTGCATTAATTGAGCAAGAAGGGTTAAAGGCAGGGATTCAATTCCCACATTCAAATCATTTTATGATGAATGGTTTGTTTATGACTATCACAAATGCAAACTTTGATGATTCTAAGTTTATTGAAAAAATAAAAGAAGGTTTAGAATTAAGAGAAGAAATGAAAAGAGAACTAAAAGATCAAGGGATCATATTGGATGCATTACATGATGCAGCTACATGGATGGCAAAATCTGACTTAGAAATTCAACAAAAAGCCAATTCTTATGAAGTAGGAATTTTAGCTACTGAAAATGAAGATATTCGTTCACTAAGAGAATTAATTATATACGGTGTAAAAGGTATGGCAGCTTATGCTGAGCATGCTTATAACTTAGGAAAAGAAAATGAAGAAGTTTATCATTTTATGTCAAAAGCGTTAGCTGCCACATTAGATGATACGTTGGGTGCAGATGACTTAGTAAAACTTACATTAGAAACTGGAAAATATGGTGTAGATACGATGGCAATGCTTGATGCTGCGAATACAGGAGCTTATGGGAACCCAGAAATAACAGAAGTAAATATTGGTGTTAGAAACAACCCAGCTATATTAATATCAGGACATGATTTGAAAGATCTAGAGGAATTATTAGAACAAACAAAGGATACTGGAGTAGATGTATATACTCATGGAGAGATGTTACCTGCTCATTATTATCCTTTTTTTAAAAAATATTCAAACTTTATAGGAAACTATGGAAATGCTTGGTGGAAACAAAATGAGGAATTCGAATCTTTCAATGGACCTATTTTATTTACAACAAATTGTATTATACCTCCAAAAGAAAGCTATGTAGACAGAGTGTATACTACAGGTGCAACGGGATACCCAGGGTTTAAACATATCAAAGATAGAGAAGATGGAACAACAAAAGACTTTAGTGAAATTATAGAACATGCAAAAAGATTAGAATCTCCAACAGAAATTGAAAATGGAAAAATTATAGGAGGTTTTGCTCACGCTCAAGTATTTGCTTTAGCAGATCAAGTAGTAGATGCTGTAAAATCTGGAGCAATCAAAAAATTCTTTGTAATGGCTGGCTGTGATGGAAGAATGAAATCTAGAGACTATTACACAGAGTTTGCAGAAAAATTACCAAAAGATACAGTAATATTAACAGCAGGATGTGCTAAATATCGTTATAATAAATTGAATTTAGGTGATATTGGTGGCATTCCAAGAGTTTTAGATGCAGGACAATGTAATGATTCCTATTCATTAGCAGTAATTGCTTTAAAATTAAAAGAAATATTTGAGTTAAATGATGTCAATGAGCTTCCTATCGCTTATAATATAGCATGGTATGAACAAAAGGCTGTTATTGTTCTTTTAGCATTATTATATTTAGGAGTTAAAAATATTCATTTAGGACCTACACTACCAGGATTCTTATCTCCAAATGTAGCGAAAGTTTTAGTAGAGAATTTTGGGATAGCAGGCATGGGAACTGTAGATGGTGATTTAGATATATTTTTAGGATAATAAAAATAAGAAAAGAAATAGTCAGGATACATTTATGTATTCTGACTATTTTTGTATTTTAAAGATATTCATAATATATGCTATAATAATTTTATCCTCTGTGAAAGGAGGTGAACCTTATTGTCTCGTATAACAAAAGAAGAAGCAGAAGTACATAGCAAAAGTTATTACAGCAGTAGCAACTTTAATAGCCACTCTAATAAATGCAGTAAAGTAAGCAATAGAAAAGCAGGTGCGGCAACACCTGCTTTTCTATTTTGTTTTTGAACCTTATTGTCTCGATAAGTGTTCTTTACTTATTTATAATATACCATAATAGAAGGTATTTATTCAATACAAAATTTCAATATTAGTATATTATTTGTAGTAAACCTCAACATAAGATGTATTTAAATGAGAATGTATTTATAGAAGCTGAATATAAAGTTGTTAACATAAGATGTATTTGAATTTTATATAAAAAATAATTTAGATAATTTAAATGAAAAATACACCATAAAGATAGGGTGTATTTTATTTTGATAGAGATAGTTTTCGATATTCGCTAGGCAATAGTCCTGTATTTTTTCGAAATAATTGAGAAAATCTACTGGCATTTTTATAGCCTACAATGTGGGAGATTTGATGAATTGCTAAGTCGGTATTTGTAAGTAAATACTCTGCATGACTTATGCGTCTGTTTTGTATATATTCTGTAATGGTGCATTTATAAACCTTTTTGAAGGTAGATTTCAGCTTTGTCGTTCCCATACAAGCAATTTTTACAAGGTGATTAAGTGTGATATCGAAAGCAAAATGATCATTTATGTATGTGGTAACGGATGCTAAACTATCTAAATCTTGTCTATATAGGTTTTTAAATGGATAAGATATTTGTTCTTGCTTTGTTTTTTCAATAATAAGAGACATAGCTTCTGATACTTTTCCTTCATAATATAGCTTTGCGGATATACCAGATCCTCTAAAGTTTTTAATCTGTTTTAAAAGAAAAACCATCTCTAAAAAATTATTTGATCCATCTATACTAATAAAAGCAGAATGAGGATCTTTATATTCTCCAGGATATTTCTTTTTTAAATAATCTTCGTAATACTCTGGCATAATGGTAATTCCTGTGGAACGAATGGGGATATTTTTATGATATACAGCTTGATAAAGAGTATTATAGCCAATATGACCCTTAATGCAATTACAGAATAAGCGTTTGTATGGTTTTAATTCTTCACCTGAAATGGAATCATAATAATTTACACTTAAATGTTTAGGTTGTTGACATTGTAAAAATAAATCTTCATAAAAGACAAAGTCCATAATAGAAATAGAGAAAAGATTGTCATGAGTATACACCCAATAATAACCTTTTCCTTTTTCAGGGGAAAGAGAAAAACAACTTCCTTCGCTGCTATATTGCTTAGTATCATTATCTAAATAAAATCCATTTTCTATTAAATAAGGAATATACACTTGATTCATGAGATCTTTCATTTTATTCACCACCTATGGCATGATTGGACGAAAAAATATCACAAAGAGACTTATATACATAAATTTTATTTACCTCATATAATGCATAAATTATAATATGAAGCGAGGTAATGATTTTCAATTTCATTTATTATATCGTTCATTATTATAAAATTCAAGTTTGTAGAAAGAAAACTAGATCTGAAAGGATTAAAAGGAGATGAATATTATGGACGGATTTACAGCAACTCATCATGCGCTTTTATTTGCTTGGATATCTAAAGCTGTAGTGCAAGCAGTAGGTGAAAAAGAGGGAGAGAGGATCCTTCGAAGGGCAGTAATAAAATATGCACATCAAAGAGGTAAAAGAATGGCACTGCGGGCCAAGGCTAATGGAGATCCACTGACAATGGCAAATTATATGGCTTATATAGAGTGGATGCCTCAAAAAGGGGAAATGGAACAAAAGTTAGTTCAAAGAAGTCCCCACACTAGGGTGAATGTATTTAAATGCCCATGGCATACAGCTTGGAAAGAAAATAATTTAATGACATATGGTCGTTATTTTTGTATGGAAGTAGATAAAGCCCTAGTAGAAGGATTTAATGAAGAGTTAGCAATCGATGTGAAGGGTACTCAGCCTAATAATGCAAAGTGTTGTGATCTAATTTTTAAGGATGCTTATTTGACACCCTTAAATATAATTAAATTGATTTATAAGAAGCTGATTAAACCAGGGAAAAAAGCCATTATGTCTTGGGAATATCATTCGGGACATTTGTATAAGACTATGGGAGAAGTAGTTGGTGAAGAGTTAGGACAACGAGCAGAAAAAGTCATGGCAACTGGGCTGAAGAATTTTACCGACAGATATGGAAAAGAGGCTGGAGATATTGTGATAAGCTATAGAAATACGGATTTTGATATTTTGCCCAAAACACAGGTATCATGATCTTAATCAATAGAGTAAAATGGGTATCGAAAAAGCAGGTGCAGTCACACCTGTTTTTTTAAATATATAATAAAAAATAAATTTTTTAAACATATAATTGGCATTTTACAATAACTATAGAAAATAGTAATATAAAGGTGACAAAATGAGAATATTTATATAGAATATGCTTGGATACAAAAGTATAGTCTATTTTTAATAAGATATAGAAGGTTATAGTACCAAAGAAATAATATGATATATAAAAAAGGAGAGGATATACCAATGATAGATGCAACAAAATATCATAAGGAAGGATATAATTGTGCGGAATCTATAGTAAAGGCATTAAATGAAGAAAAAGGTACAGATATTCCAGTTTCTATTGCAAGTCCTTTTGGAAGTGGTATGACAGTAGGAAGTACCTGTGGAGCAATTACAGGAGCTATTATTGCTGTAGGATCACTTAAAGGGAGAAAAGAAGCAAAAGATAAGAATGAATCAAGAAAATATACAAAAGAAATCATGAACAAAATAAAAGAAAAATATGGTACATTTGATTGTTTGGAGTTAAAGAAAAAAGGTGTATCTTGCAATGAAATCATAGAGTATACCTATAATATTTTAAAAGAAACTTTAGAGTAGAAAATGAAATATATTCTTTTAAAACATAATTTATTATCTATTGGCAATAAATAGTGTATAATATAATTTAAAAGAATATGATAAGGAGGAATATAAATGAAAATAGCGTTACCAACTAGAGGTGGAAAGATAGATAGTCATTTTGGACATTGTGAATACTATACTATTGTTGAAATCAATGACAAGAAAGAAGTTGTTTCAAAAGAAACATTAGAATCACCAGAAGGTTGTGGTTGTAAATCAAATATTGCATATACTCTATCAGAGATAGGGGTAGAGTGGATGTTAGCAGGAAATATGGGGCAAGGAGCAGTAAATGTTCTTGCTTCACAAAATATTAAGGTTGTAAGAGGATGCTCAGGAGATGTGGATACAGTTGTAAAGGATTGGCTAGAAGGAAAGGTTAAAGATAACTTGATGACATGTGATCATCATGATTGCAATCACTAAAATATAGTACTTATTAGATGAAAATTATAGTGGTTTATTTTATGGATATGAATTAAAAAATACAGCATGGTATAAAACTATGCTGTATTTTTTATTGATTTGCTTTATTCCAAAATTTATTTAAATCAACATTAGACAAAGAAGATAATATTTTTTGAGAAGCATCAGGATAAGTTTTTTCTAAACTAAAAAGTAAATGCTTCATTTCTTCTCTAGTAGTTTTTTTATCCATAGGACAAGTGCTTTGGATGATAGGAAGATCATATTGATTGGTCAAAGATTCAATCAAATCTTCTCTGAGATAAATCAAAGGTCTTATAATATGCATATCTTTTTTAGGATTATATGTATTAGGATGAAAGGTCCCTAGCTTTCCTACCTTGAGTACATTCATAAAAAGAGTTTCAATTACATCATCCGTATTATGGCCAAGTGCAATTTTTTTGATATGATGGTCTTTTGCTACTCTAGAAAGAGCGCCTCTTCTTAGGGTAGAACAAAGAGAACATGGATTTTTTTCTTTTCTTTCATGAAATACTACATGAGAAATATTTGTTTTTTCAACAATAAGTGGAATATTATTTTCTTCACAAAAGTCTTTTAAAGGTCTCATATCCATTTCAAATCCTAAATCAATATGGATTCCTATAAGCTCAAAATCTTTTATATAAGTAAGTTGAATAAGCTTTAAGCAAAATAAAAGAAAAATACTATCCTTTCCACCTGATAATCCAACAGCAATAGAATCACCCTTTTGAATCATATTAAAATCATCAATGGCTTTTCGAATTTGATTTAAAAATTGTTTATTATAATATTTTTTAAATAAAATCATAAAATACTCCTTATTTTACAAAATTAGTGAGTGTTCCTATTTTTTCGATAAAACAATCTATTTGATCTCCTGATTTTAAAAATTTAAAAGGAGTAAAACCAAGACCTACTCCTGAAGGCGTGCCCGTAATGATAATATCTCCTGCTTTTAGATACATTCCTTTAGATAAATCACTAATAATGTGAGAAATGTCAAAAATCATATTCTTTGTATTGGAATTTTGTCTTACTTCTCCATTTACCATACATTTTATATCTAATTTAATAGGAAAAGGAATTTCACTTTTATGAACTAAGTAAGGACCCATAGGGCAAAAGGTTTCTAAACTTTTGCCTTTAAACCACTGCATATGCTTTCTCTGAATATTTCTAGCAGATATATCATTGACAATGGTATATCCAAAAATATAATCTTGTGCATCTTCTGGTTTAATATTGATTCCGTCTTTGCCAATGACGATAGCTAATTCCACTTCATAATCTAGTTTATCTGTAAGATCAGAATGAGAATTAATAAAATCTTTATGGCCAATGGCAGGGTTTGCAACTTTAGAAAAATAAATAGGAAATTTAGGAATAGAGTCATCAGCTCCAGATAGCCCAGATACTTCTTTTACATGATCTATGTAATTTTTCCCTAGACAAAAGAGATTTCTTTTAGGATAAGGAATAGGGGCATGTAATTTAATATTTTCTAAAGAGATTTCAGCAAATTGATTTTCCTCTAAAATATCTTTTATTTTTTTAACCCCCAAATTTTTATGATCCCATTCTATGAAATCCATTAAAGTTTTAGGACACTCTTTTTGAATATACTCAAAAACATCTTCTATAAGAATAACGTGGGTTTTACTCTCTGTTAATACACCAAAAGTTTCTTTTTCTTGATAAATAAAAGTAGCAAAGTACATAGAATCAATCCTTTCTATGAATGAAATGATATTTAAAAATTAAGTTCTAGTTAAAAATATAAATTCCTTTATTTTTGTTGAGTTTCTGCTAAAAGAAGATCGACCATTCTTCCGTAACTATGAATACCATCTGATTGTTGATTGGATTTTAAATAGGCATCATTAACCTTTGAAGAGGTTTCTTCTATTGGTCCTTTGTATTGTTCCCAAAACTCATGAATGTTTTCTAAGTCTTTTTTTACTCCAATGCTATAGGTATTGCGAATCTTTACATACTTTTTTTCATCATAGGTATAAAGAGCATTCATAGAATGAATGAGTGCCAATAAAACTCCAGAGTACTGAAAATTTTCATCGGGATGAATCTTACAGGTAATATAAGCTATATAGTTTGCTTCATCTTCTCTTGCAAAGCCTCTTTGATGTGCCATTTCATGACAGATGGTACTAGGAATCATGCAGTCAGGTACTTTTTTATTGATATTGGCTTCTCCTGTAAAAGGAGAGTAAATTCCTGATATACCCATCCATGAAAGAGCATTAGAAAAATATATTTCTTTTGGTGTTGAATATTTACCTTTAAGAATAGGATAAGTATTGGATGCTAAAATATATCCCGTATTCGCTTTTTCTAATAAATTGTTACCTTCTTTTTTCAAAGTCATAATACCTTGATGATTTTCATCTACCTTTGTTCTGAGAATATTAGCTTTGTTTGTAAGAATAACACATAAATTTTCAAGGTCTTCAACAGAATAAGGAGCTATCGAAAGATGAGTGATTTCTGAAAGGGGAAGTCTATAATAATTTAGTCCCCAAAGAAGCATAAATAAAAAATAAATGATATTAATAGAAATAAAAATTGAAATGAAAAAAGACAAAAGAATAGATTTTCTATTTTTTTTGTAAGTAATTATTTTTTTTATAAAAATGATAACTTTATATAGAATAAATAAAATCAAAAATATAAAAAGATATTCTCCTATAGAAAAATCAAAAATACGATTAAAAAAGTTTAAAATCATGCTAATCATTCTATATAAACCATTAGAATACCAATTTTCTATCCAGAAGGGATAAAATGATGCTGTGTAACGAATACTTAAATTGAGAATAAAAAGGATTATACGAATCATAAAAAATTTTATAGATTTTTTCAAAATAGAATCCTCCTATTTTATTTTGCTTTAGTTTATTATACTTCTTTTTACTAGAATTATAGGATGAATTTTATGAAAGTTACTTTTGGGAGGATTTGTAAAATGTTATATATATAGATATAATAAAACGTATGGAATATAATAGAAGAAATAAAAAATGTATACTATACACTAAAAAATAAGGAGAATCTTATGAAAAAAAATCAATTCAAACTCATATCAAGTGCGTTAGATTCAAGATTTTTACCAAATTTCTTTGTAGCCCCTATTTTAACCATTATTTTTATTATTGTAGGTCAAATTATTGGAGTCATTTCATATAAAATGCTTGTACCATACATACTACATGAGGAGTTGAATTTTACGATCTTTATGATTTTATCATGTGGTTTTGTTTTTATGTGTGTGTTTGCATGGGTAAAATTGGTTGAAAAACGATCATTTTCATCTATTGGATTTTTTAAAGAAAATGTAATTTCTCAATATTTGATTGGATTTGGAGTAGGTGCACTCATGTTTTTTGCAGTTATGATTTTGCTCTTTGTTTCAGGACAGGCAAAAATAAATCTAGATACCACTATTTCATTTGGAATTTCTACTATTTCAGGTATTTTGATTGTTTTGCCAGGGTGGATGATTCAAGGTGGATCAGAGGAAGTAGTTACCCGTGGATGGCTGATGAATGTTCTTAGTGCAAGATATAACATGGCTGCAGGCCTTTTCGTATCCTCATCGTTGTTTGGCGTTTTACATTTATTGAATAATCATGTAAGTTTCTTAGCTATTTTAAATATTATTTTAGTCGGGCTATTTTTTGGACTTTATGCTTTAAAAACAGATAATATTTGGGGCGCTTGTGGTGCCCATAGTGCATGGAATTGGGTTCAAGGAAATATTTTTGGACTAGAAGTCAGTGGAAATTCTATTCCTTCTGTCAGTTTCTTTCAAACGAAATTAACTGGGATTCAGTGGATCACAGGGGGGGCGTTTGGACCAGAAGCAGGACTGGCAGCAACATTGATTTTACTTATAGGAATTGTACTTGTAGGAAAATCTATAAAGAAGAGAGAGTATTATATTGGTAATCTTTGAGGAAAGTAGATTTTGAGGGATTACAATGAATGATGTAATCTCTGTTTTATTTTATTCATGAAAAAATTGATATTTCAATGGGTACTACAAATTATTCATGTCAACATGAATATAGGTGTAAAAATTAGCAGAAAAAGAAGGTATATTGACTAAAACTATTTGTATTAATTTTTTTAGTATATTTTAAAATTGCCATAAAATTCTTTGTAAGGTATAATATCCACTGTACAATATGTTGTGATTGGATGTGGATGAAATGCTATATGTTGTTAAAAGAGATGATAGAGAAGTACCTTTTGACTCGATTAAAATTACTAATGCTATTAAAGCTTCTGCAGATGAAATAGCTTTTACGTTAAAAGAAAGCGAAGCCATAGAAGCTACTCAAAGAGTTATAGAGTGTATTGAAAAAAAAGGATATACTAAAATAAAAGTAGAAGAAATACAAAATATTGTGGAAGACATTTTATTACAAAATGGATACAGACCTATAGGACTAGCATATTCAAACTATAGAAAAGAAAGAACAAAATTAAGAGAAATAAAATCAGATTTAATGCGAAGTATTAAAAATATAGGAATTGAAACAGATCGAGATAATGCAAATGTAGGGAATAATTTCAGTTCCAAGCTTTTAAGAATCGCCAGTGAATCTAATAAATGGTATAATCTTGCTGCTATGCCTAAACATTTGGCTAAAGCACATGAGAATGGAGATATATACTATCATGATTTAGATAGTTATAATCTAACTACCAATTGTTTAAATATAGAAACGGGTAAAATATTAAAACGAGGCTTTAATACAGGATATGGTACAATTCTCCCTGCAAAAAGAATAGAATCTGCTGCAGAATTATCTTGTATATTACTTCAAAGTACTCAAAATGATATGTTTGGTGGTCAAGCACATGTTGATTTTGATAATGATATGGCAGACTTTGTGAATATGACAAGACAAGAAATACTACAAGAATATAATGAGGAATTTAGAGATTTAGGAGCAGATATAGAAAAAATAGCAGAAAAAAAATTAAAAAAAGTTGTTCATCAATCTATGCAAGGTATAGTTTATAATTTGAATACTATGCATTCTAGAGCTGGAAGTCAAGTTCCTTTTAGTTCAATTAACCTAGGACTTCCTAGAAGCAAAGATGCAGCTATGGTGTGCGAAATATTTTTACAAGAATATGAAAAAGGCTTAGGTAAAGGAGAGCAACCTATATTTCCAAATATAATATTTAGAGTAAAAAAAGGTGTAAATAGGGAACAAGAGGATCCGTACTACTATTTATATGAACTTGCTTGTAAAGTTGCAAGCAAAAGAATGAATCCTATGTTTATGAATTTAGATGCTGACTTTAATAAAGAGTACTATGACAAAGGTACTATTGCAGCTACTATGGGATGTAGAACTTATATAATGTCTAATGTAAATGGAGAGGCTGGTCCTGCAGGGAGAGGAAATATTGCTCCTACTACAATAAATCTTCCTCGTATAGGAATATTAGCTAAAAGGAACATAGATAAATTCTTTTCTCTTTTAGATAACAGATTATCTATTGCTAGAGAGTCATTGTTACATAGATATAATGTTCTTAAAAAATTGAAGGTAAAAGATTTACCTTTTGTAGCAGGTGAACACTTAATGAAGGGGTCTGAAAACTTATCTCCTGATGATTCTATAGAACCTATTTTAAAACAAGGTACATGGGGGATTGGGTTTATTGGACTTGCTGAAACATTAATAGCTTTAACAGGTAAACATCATGGGGAAGATCAAAATGTTCATGAATTAGGATTAAAAATCATTACTCATATAAGAGAATTTTGTGATCAATATAAAGAACTTGATAAACTAAATTGGTCATGTTATGCAACTCCTGCTGAAGGGCTCTCAGGAAAATTTATCCTTCAAGAT
Organism: Inediibacterium massiliense; assembly: GCF_001282725.1. Lineage (NCBI taxonomy): Bacteria > Bacillati > Bacillota > Clostridia > Peptostreptococcales > Thermotaleaceae > Inediibacterium > Inediibacterium massiliense. The sequence goes on from NZ_LN876587.1 coordinate 649,256, forward strand.
AAAAAAGTATTTGGAAATATCAAAGGAGTTACAGATAAAGATTATTATACGAATAGCTATCATATCCCTGTTTCATACAAAATATCTATAAAAGATAAGATAGATTTAGAAGCACCGTTTCATAAATTATGTAATGGTGGACATATAACTTACATCGAAATGGATGGATATCCAGAACCTGAAGATGTGAAAAGGATTATTGATTATGCTTATAAGAACACGAATATTAGTTATATGGGTATAAATTTTCATATGAAGTATTGTAGAGATTGTGGAGAAAGAGTAGAAGCTTCTAAACATACATGCCCTAAATGTAAAAGTGAAAATATACAAGGTATATCAAGGGTTACAGGCTATCTTTCGCTAGATGAAAGATTTGGAAACGGAAAAGTTGCTGAAAGAAAAGATAGAACTTCTCATAATAATGAAGTGCACATCAATACTTACCATATTTAAATATATGAAATTTTTAACAAACAAAAGCTCTGATACAATATTTATGATTGTAAAGGGGTTTTTTGTTGTAGACAGGAGGAGTCTATAGATGCTTCAAGTTGCAGGTTTTTTAGATAATTCTACAGTAAATGGCAAAGGACTTAGAAGTGTTTTATTTGTATCTGGGTGCAATCATAATTGCATTGGATGTCATAATAAAGATATGCAAGATTGTAATTATGGAGATAAGGTATCTTTAGATCATATATTTCATAGAATCCAACATAATATCCCTTTAATTTTAGGGGTAACTTTTTCAGGAGGAGAACCTTTCGATCAAGCACAACCATTAGCTACTCTTGCTAAAAAAATTAAAGATGAGGAGTTAAATTTATGGTGTTATACAGGATATACATATGAAGAAATATTACAAAGTAACGATGCACACAAACTAAACTTATTAAAACATATAGATGTTCTTATAGATGGAAAATTTAATGAAAATCTAAAAAATGATGCTTTTAAATATGTAGGGTCTACAAATCAAAGAATAATAGATGTAAAAGAAAGTTTAAAATCAAAAAAGATTATTATATTAAAAGAAGTATAGATAATATTTTCAATAAGGATTACCATATGGGTCTATGAAAAGAACTAATTTTTTATTGACAAGCATAATATAAGTTGGTAATATAAATTTATCCAATATAGTAATTATGAAATCTATCACATGACTGGCGGAAGTGGAATAAACCACATGGAGTGTGATCAGAAGAAAAGCCGACCGCCTGGGCTAAACGTCCGGGGGGTCTTATATTTTTTTGAAAAGCCCCCGGACTTGATACAAAAATAGTCAAGGAGGGGTTTTTTATGATGAAAAGAGAATGGGTAGGATTTGAAGAAGGAAATTGGACAAAACAAGTAGATGTAAGAAGCTTTATACAAAAAAATTATATGCTTTATGAAGGAGATGAAAGTTTTTTACAAAAGCCTACTTCAAAGACTTTAAGAGTATGGGAAAAGTGTGAGGTACTTCTAAAAGAGGAGCTTGAAAAGGGGATTTTAGGAGTAGACCTTCATCATATTTCAGGAATAGACAATTTTAAAAAAGGTTATATAGATAAAGAAAATGAAGTTATTGTAGGACTACAAACAGATGAGCCTCTAAAGAGAATGATTAATCCTTTTGGGGGAATCAGAATGGTTAAAGGTGCATTAGATGATTACGGATATAAAATGGATGAACAAATGGATTACTTCTTTGAAAATGGAATGAGAACTCATAATGAAGGAGTATTTGATGTATATACACAAGATATGAGAAATGCTAGGAGTGCAGGTCTTTTGACAGGTCTTCCTGATGCTTATGGAAGAGGACGGGTTATAGGAGATTATAGAAGAATTTCTTTATATGGAATTGACTTTTTAATAGAAGATAAGAAGAAGGATTACGATGATTTAATAGGGCCTATGAGCGAAGAGATCATTAGAAAAAGAGAAGAAGTAGCAAAACAGATCAATGCACTTAAAAAGATAAAAAATATGGCTTTAAGTTATGGAATAGATATTTCAAATCCTGCAAAAAATGCCAAAGAAGCAGTACAGTTTTTATATTTTGGATATTTAGCAGGCGTTAAGGAAAACAATGGAGCGGCTATGTCTTTGGGAAGGACAAGTACATTTATAGATATTTATATCAAAAGAGATCTAGAAAAAGGGATTCTTACAGAGAATGAGGCACAAGAGATTATTGACCAATTTGTAATCAAATTAAGAATGGTAAGACACCTTAGAACTCCTGAGTACAATGAATTGTTTGCAGGAGATCCAAACTGGATCACAGAAGCAATAGGAGGTATGGGGTTAGATGGAAGAACTTTAGTTACAAAAACTTCTTTTAGAATACTTCATACTTTGACCAATCTAAATCCAGCGCCTGAACCTAATATGACAGTACTATGGTCAGAGAATTTGCCAGAAGGCTTCAAAAAATATTGCACAAAAATGTCTATTCAAACAGGCTCTATTCAATATGAAAATGATGATTTGATGAGACCAATTTATGGAGATGATTATGGAATTGCATGCTGTGTATCTGCTATGAGAATGGGAAAAGAAATGCAATTCTTTGGGGCAAGATGTAATTTAGCAAAAGCTCTTTTGTATGCTATTAATGGTGGTGTAGATGAAAAAAAGAAAACTTTAGTTGTACCTAATATTGATCCTATTGAAGATAAGATACTATCTTTTGAAAAAACAAAAGAAAATTATTTTAAAGTATTGTCTTATGTAGCCAATTTATATGTAAATACTATGAATATTATTCATTTTATGCATGATAAATATGCTTATGAGGCTGCTTTAATGAGTTTGCATGATACAGAGGTACATCCATTTATGGCATTTGGAGTAGCAGGACTTTCTGTAGTAGCAGATTCATTAAGTGCTATTAAATATGCAAAAGTAAAACCTATTCGAAAAGATCATATTGCAGTAGATTTTCAAATAGAAGGGGATTTTCCTAAGTATGGAAATGATGAGGATCAAGTAGATGAATTAGCTATAGAAGTTTTAAAATATTTTTCAGGAGAACTTAAAAAACATCAAACATATAAGAATGCAGAACATACTTTATCTGTTCTTACCATTACTTCAAATGTAGTATATGGACAAAAAACAGGAGCAACTCCAGATGGAAGAAAAGCTGGAGAGGCTTTTGCACCAGGGGCAAATCCTATGCATGGAAGAGATCAAAGGGGAGCGTTGGCATCATTAAATTCTGTAGCAAAGATTCCATATGAAGAAATATGTCAAGATGGAGTTTCTAATACTTTTACTATTGTTCCAGAAGCTTTAGGATCAAATGAAGAAGATAGAGAGAGGAATTTGGTACAAATTATGGATGGATATTTTTCACAAGGTGCACACCATTTAAATGTAAATGTACTAAACAGAGAGACTTTGTTAGATGCAATGGATCATCCAGAAAAATATCCGACTTTGACCATAAGAGTATCTGGATATGCAGTTCATTTTAATAGATTAACAAGAAAACAACAGCTTGAAGTTATAGCAAGAACTTTTCATGAAAGCATGGTAGGATAAATGGGAAGAATTCATTCTTATGAAAGTATGGGGCTAGTAGATGGCCCTGGTATAAGATTTGTTGTATTTTTTCAAGGATGTACTTTAAGATGTATGTATTGTCATAATCCAGATACATGGGATTTTAAAAAAGGAATAGAAATTAGTCCAAAAGATTTATTCACAAAAGTATTAAGATATAAACCTTATTTTGGAAAAACAGGAGGGGTAACTTGTTCAGGAGGGGAGCCCCTTATGCAGCCAGATTTTTTAATGGAATTTTTTAAGCTTTGTAAAGAACATAATATTCATACAGTACTGGATACAGCAGGTGTAGGAGTAGGAAACTATGAAGAAATCCTCTCTTATACAGACTTGATTTTATTAGATATCAAGCATGTTACAAAATATGGGTATGAAAAAATTACAGGAAAAGATATGAATGCTTTTCAAGAATTCTTTAAAATAGTATGTAAGAAAAATATTCCTATGTGGATGAGGCAAGTGATTGTTCCTGAAATTACAGATACCTATAAATATTTAGATGAGCTTAAAAGTTTTGTGAAAGAAATTCCTAATGTAGAAAAGATAGAGCTTTTGCCTTATCATAAGTTAGGTGTAAATAAATATAAAGAGATGAATATTCCTTATAAGCTTGATCATATTGATGCTATGTCTCCAGAAAAAATGATAGAGGTAAAGAAATATTTTTATGATGTATAATTAAAAGCTGCTTTGAAAAAAGCAGCTTTTAAATTTTTAGTATAACGTGGAACTTTTTTTTATAATGAGCGTCTAATCATGTGTAACACAAAACAAAAAGGAGAGATGACGTTATGAAATCAAAAAAATTACTTGCAGGATGTTTATCAGTTGGTATTTTGTCCCTTGCATCTGTTACGGGGTTTGCTGCTAATATAGAAAATATAAAACCAATTAATGATGTAGGACAAATTAAGAACATTATGCCTATACATGCTGATTTAAATGCAAAAGCACAATCGTATTTTAATTCTTTTACTGGAGTTGTAAAAGAAATAAGAGATTTAGAAAATCGTAAAGCTATTATGATAGAAAATAAAGATGGATCATTAGGCAATATGATTGTATCTGAGGATACGTATATTGTAGATGATAAGAAAATTGAAGTAGGAGCTACGATCACTGGATTTTATAAAGCTAATGCACCAATGATTATGATTTATCCCCCACAATACAATGCAGAAGTGATTGTTGTGAATGATCAAGAACAAAACTTAAAGGTAGATGAATTTGATAAAGATTTAATAAGTGCAGACTATTCATTGAAATTAAATATTTCTAAGGATACTAAAATCATTACACAAGATGAGAAAGAGTTTACAGGAGATCTACAAAACAGAAAACTTATAGTATTTTATGATATATCTACAAGAAGTATCCCAGCACAAACAACGCCAACAAAAATAATTGTATTGTTTGAAAAAGCAGTTACTCTTCCAGAGGATATTTCTACTATGGACATTATTGTGAACAATGAAAAAATAGAGGCGCCTATACCTTATACCGATGAGCAAGGTATGGTGATGGTTCCAGTAGCTGCAATTTCTAAAGCATTAGGATATGATTTAGTGTGGAATGAAGAGTCACAAAGCGTTATGATAGGAAAAGGCATTTCTTTAACAATAGGAAAAGATCAATATAACTACATGAAAACAGCACCTATAGAGTTAGGAACAGCACCAACAATAGTAAAGGGAAGAACCTATGTTCCTCTAAGCTTTTTTAAAAAAGTAATTCCTATGAATAATGCATATGTACTTGAGTCTCAAATTATAATAGATAATGAAGAAATCATGGATTGATTTACTTAAAATATATTAATATTTTATAAGAAGTACCTGTATATAAATATAGGTGCTTTTTGTATTCATTTTTGTTGGATTATTTACTATTTTTTTTTAATATGATAAAATAAACATTGGAATTTCGTCATGTATGACTAAGGAGATGAATAAAACATGGGAAGACACGGAACGATTGCCAATAGAAAAAGCAAGCAAGATGCAAAAAGAGCACAAATCTTTACAAAGTATGCACGTCTAATTACTGTTGCAGCAAAAGAAGGAGGAGCAGATCCAGAATATAATGCAAATCTTAAAAATGCAATAGATAAAGCAAAATCCATTAATATGCCCAATGATAATATCACAAGAGCTATCAAAAAAGGTGCAGGCGCAGGAGCTGGAGAGGACTTTGAAAGAATTACTTATGAAGGATATGGAATCAATGGAATTGCAGTAATTGTTGAAGTTCTTACGGACAATAGAAATAGAGCAGGAAGCAACATTAGATACTATTTTGATAAAAATGGTGGAAATCTAGGAACCCCTGGATGTGTAGGATATATGTTTGATAGAAAAGGTCAAATACTTATAGAGAAAAAAGATGAGTACAATGAAGATGAAATCATGGAAGCAGCATTAGAAGCAGGAGCTGAGGATTTTATTTCAGATGATGAAGAAATTTATGAAATTCTTACAGCACCAGAAGATTTTTATGAAGTCAAAGAAGCTTTAATGCAAAAGGGATATGAATTATTAGAATCAGATGTAAATATGATTCCACAAACTATGGTAGAGCTTACTGATGAAGCACAAATCAAAGCTATGAATAAAATTATTGATATGCTTGAAGAAGATGATGACGTACAAAACGTTTACCACAACTGGGATATGGAATAAACGTTGATATTTGAACGGTTATAGACGTTTTGGACATATAGCATACTTCATGTCATGTGATTAATGATGAACACACCTTTTATTTAGTTAACTAAAAAACTAAGGAAGGTGTGTTTTTTATGTTAATAGAAATTGAAGATTTTTTACTAGATTGTGAAGCGAAAGGATTAACTAAAAAGACATTAAAAAGTTATAGAAATAATACTTTGTTTTTTCTTAATTACTGCAACGAAGAATTTGGAATTGAGAAAGTAAGCAGAATTAAATCTGTGCATGTAAAAAAATTTATATCTGAAAAATTAGAGAATGAACAAAGCACAAGATATGTCAATACAATCATCAAGACATTAAGATCCTTTTTTAAATTTTGTGAAGAAGAGGAATATGTAGTAAATAACATAATTGACAAAGTATCTAATGTAAAAGATACAAAAAAAGTAATAGAAACTTTTAATGAAGAAGAAGTAAAAAAAATGTTAGAAGTATACAAACATGATAATTATTTAAACTCTCGTAATAGATGTATTTTGGCTACCTTTTTCGATACAGGTATAAGAAATACTGAATGTTGCAATATACAAAATGATCATATTCAAGATGATAGAATTTACATCTATGGTAAAGGAAAAAAAGAACGTTTTGCATCAATGTCAATAAAACTTAAAAAAGAAATGAAAAAATATGATAAGTGGAAAAAAATATATTTCATGGGAAAAGAATTAGAATATAATAATTATTTTCTAAGTAGAACAGGAAGACCTTTAACTGTAGAGGCTATGGAAAGGATTTTTACAATAGCAGGAAAAAAAGCTAATGTAAGAAAACAAATAAGATGTTCACCTCACACAGCCAGACATTTTTGGGCATGTCAAATGCTTAAATTTAATAATATTATGACAATTTCTAAACTTCTCGGACACTCAGATTTAAAAGTGACGCAAATTTACTTACAAAGTTTATCACAAGACGAAATAATAAAAGATGGTGGTATAAATAGTCCCCTTGTTACTTTAAACAAGAAAGGGGGCAGAAAATAATGTACACCTCAATAGATAATACTGTACTCGATAAACTAGCAGGTCTAGAAATAACCTGCTACATAGCAATCAAGAAATTTGTTAATTTTAGAACTCAAATTGCAAAAGTAGGAGTTAGACGTATTTCAGAAGAAATGGGAGTATCTAAAAATACTGCCCTCAAATATATAAATAAGTTAGTAGAGAAAAAAGTTATTATAAAACGTACTAATTATAATCCAATTAAAAAAGCATTCGATATAAACCAATATTTTTTTACACACCTAGTTCAAAAAAATAATGAATCTAGTCAAGCAGGTGAGCCGAAACTATCTAATACTGATAAGAGTGTGATTGTAGAGAAAACTATAGACGTAGAATCTATTAAGAAACAACTAGAAGAAAAGTATTCTATAGATATAGTTAAAAAAGCCGTACAATGCTTAAAGAAAGCCGTAAAACATGGGACTATAGTAAATAACCTTAAATCATATTTAAACACGTTATGTATCAATATAAAAGCACAATTACAGTTAATTGCTAGTGTAGCAAACGACAATAGTAATGTCCAAGGTGGTCACTACCCACCTCAATCTCAACAAAAGAAAAAATCTACTGCCGCAAACAGTAGATTCTCTAAAAATAACAAATTTCATAACTTTTTCCAACGTACATCTTTATATTCCAAAGAGGAACTAGAAAAGATGTTGTTAAAATAATTTTATCAAAGTTAGTGAATTTTTCAAGGGTATTTAAAAACTTTTTCAAAAAGTATATTGAAAAGGTGTATTTAGTGTACTCAAAATTAAGTAATAGGGTGTGTTTTTGTCTTGGATAAGGTGTGAACTTGTCGTTAATAAAAAATTAAATCAATGATGATAGTGTCTTATTTATTCATCTAAAATGACTCTATGAGGATTTTAAGCCACTTTATTTCTATCCATTGGTCGTAAAAAAATATCCATAGACAATATGATTGATCTTTTAGATTTATTGCACGAAGAAAAGAAAAAATTATTAAACTATTTGCAAAGTATAAAAGGATAGTGGGAAAATCTCCTGCTATCCTTTTTTTTTCTTTTTGTTTATTATGTATACTTGATATTTTGTCCTCATATATTTCAATGAGGTGATGATATGGATGAAAAAGAAGTTAAAAATATAGCAAAAGAAGTGATAAACATTTATTTAGATGAAAAGGATAGTAGGATACAAAAGAAGATAGAAGAAAAAATAAAACAAGATCAGGCTAAAAGCAAAGAAGCTGAATTGCAGAAATTAAGTCAAAAGAAATTTAGAAGGAAAATGGATATTATAACTGTAGTAGGAATAGTTGGATTGATTTTATATGCTATAAAAGCATTTGATTTAGCAAGTATTTTTTAATTTAAAAAGGATTATCCTCATAAATGTAAAATTATTAATATTATTACAAGTATTACACTATTTGATGTAAAATGTATTAAAATTATTACAAAAGACAAAACAGGGGGATAATTAATTATGGGAGTAAAGAATAAATTAAAGGAGATCAGACTAAAAGAACATTTAATGGATAATAAAAGCGAATTTGCTAAAATGATCGGAGTTAATATTCAAACCTATACAAAATGGGAAAATGGTGATACAGTACCACCCATAGAACGAGCATTAAAAGTATCGGAAAAATTAAATAAAACTGTAAATGATATATGGTACTTAGAAAAGTGAGTATCATATTTTTTTGCTTTTATTTATCACAAAATGATAAAACAATATATTGTACAAGCAATTTTTATCATATTCAGCATATATTAATAGTATAAAAGACAATCACATTGTAACTCTTTTAAACGATCACTTTTACATGAACTCCTAACGAAAGGATAAATGTGGATTTTCCAATGTTTTGAGATGCTAAAAACAACGATATAAGAAGGTAGGCGGCAGAAAATGTAGGGGGAGAGAGGGAAAGAAGGAGACAAAAAAGAGTATAGTCTTGGCGATTGTCTTATATGCCAAAAGGGGGATTTGAAATGAAAAGAATGTTTATTGCTAGTATTATTGCTTTTAGTATTACAACGCATTGTGTATATGCTTACGAAGCGAAAGAACCTATTACTATACTTACAATTTTGCAATATACAAAAGATAGTGAACAAAATATTGAAAATTATCTTTCAGGAAAGTTACCAGAGTGGATGATTACTCCTGCAAAACATATAGATGTATTTCATGAAGCAGATAAAATTATTAATAGATCGGCTAAATTTATCAATAAAAAATGTCCTAATCTGGCAAATAACATTATAGAAAAATTAGATGATGAACAAACAGCATACAAGCAACAAAACAAAGATATTAATTTTACACGAAAGAATCAGATTTTAAGCGATAAAGTTGAAAGGAAATTAGAAGATATTCAAAAAGAAACAGATCACCTAAAGGCATATGTCAGATTTTTTAGAGGTGAAAAATAATGAATAAAGAAATGAATCCAGAAAATTCATTGCTAGTTGCAGGAACAGGAAGTATTATTGTAGGTGCTATGTGTAGTGCTTTTGTAGCAAATCCATTATATGCAGATGCTTTATATTCAGCAGGGATTGGGAGTATTGTATGTAATTTTATTAGCAATAGAAAAAGTGAATATACTAATCTGTTTGAGAATTTAGGTTTGTGTAATAAAGATGGGTCATATCCAATCAAGCTAAGTAAAAAAGATACTTCATATGGGCATGAATTAAGATTTAGTATACCTATAGGATTATCATTAGATGATTTTGAAAAGCATCAAAAAGCAATAGAATCATTTTTAAAACATAGGGTAAAGATTGGATATGATAACGGAAAAAATGCAGTTATTAAAGTATTTGAGAATGAATTAAAGAAGATGTATCCTTATGAAAATATTGAAACTAAACCATATATAGTACCTTTGGGGTATGGATTTGGAGAAAAATTGATTACCTTAGACTTAAGGAAAGCGATTCATATTTTAATTGCATCTGAAACAGGTGGAGGGAAATCTTCTGTATTAAGATTATTACTTACTTATTTGGTCAAAAAAACTAATGCAAAGGTACATTTAATAGACCTTAAAGGAGGGGTTGAGGGTAGACTATTTCAGCAATATGTTAAAACTTTTGTAAAGGATATAGAGAATGCTGAAATGCTTATATACAAGATCAAAGAAGAAGTTGAGAGAAGATATGATTTATTATTCAAATCAAATTGTGTAGATATAGATGAGTATAACCGTAAACATAAGGAGAATCAATTATCAAGGGAATTTTTAATAATAGATGAGTTTTCTGTATTAGGAAATGATAAAGATACAAAAGATTTAATCAAAGTAATTGAAGATTTGGGAGCTTTGGCAAGAGCTTCAGGAATACATTTAATATTATGTACTCAAAGACCAGATGCTAAGATATTAAGTCCACGTATTAAGGCAAACTGTCCAACTGTGATTGGCTTAAAAACTAGAGATAATGTAAATAGCAGAATTATAGGTATTGAAGGATTAGAAAAATTACGAGGTAATGGTCATTCAATACTTCAGTTTGAAGGAAAGGATACAGAATTACAATTTATGTTTTTAGATGCAGATCAAGCAAGAAACATTTTAAAGGATAAATTCAAGAAAAGTAAGGATAAAAAAGCTGTATTTATTCCTAAACAAAATGTAAAAGTTGAAGAAGATGATTTAAATTTAGAAATATTTAAGGATGATTTATTATGCTGACTAAAAGGGACAAAGAAATAACCAACTTTATAACTGCTTTTAAGGTTGCAAATACATCTACTATAAAACGATTATTCTTTAGTAATCTTAGAACAGCACAAATAAGGTTAAAATGGCTACATGACAATAAAGTTATCAAGAGATCCCGTGAATATGTAATAAAGGAGTATATTTATTATCTAAAAAAGCCTAAGCAATTTCAACATAAGTTACTATTAAGTGATTTTTATAACCGATTAAATCAAATGGTAGATATAAAACATTTTGTAGTCGAGAAAGCTGTAGGCTCAATTATTCCAGATGCAATAATGGCATATGAATATAAAGGTAATAAATATATAGGGTGTATTGAAATAGAGATATCCAACAATCCAATATCAAAGAAAATAGATGCCTATAGAAAATTCTATAAGACAGGACAGTATAAAAAGTATTTTAATACTATGCCAACTTTAATATTGGTTACAGATAAGAAAGTACCAAAAGTAGAAGAATTTAGAGTAATACAAATACATGAGAACTTTAGTAACATAGATATTATATGCAGGAGATAACTCCTGCTTTATTTTACATAAACGACAGTGTTTTACAAAATATTCTATATAAATAAGGTATAATTTGTATTTGGGGAGGGGTTATTTATGAATATATTTTTTGACTACATCTTCAGTAATGGTAAAAAATTAGCAGGTATTTTCTATTCGATAAGTGCAATTTTTATATGTACTGGATTTTATAAGATGTTTTGTTACGATAGTGGTGAGAGCTATACTAAAGACCCTGTAAATGCATATGTGGGTGGAGATGCCTACAATTATATTATCAACAGCAATTATGCGACTGGATATTTTGTACTGGCGTTATCATTTACTATTTTGGGATCTACAGCGTTAATAATAGAAAGCCTTAATAAATTAAATAAAAATAAAACATCTGAATCTGAAATAGAAGAATTAAAGGAGGATTAAAGTGAATATAAAGGCAAAGTTTAAAGAAAATAAAATACTTGCAATAGGTGGTATTTTAGTATTGATTTTTATTATTGGATATGCAATAGTTAAACCTCCAGTAGCAGAAGACGTATTTCAGAAAATAAAAAATTATGAAAATGATGATATAATGGCTTATTTGGATGAAGTTTATCCTGAAGACGGTGGATTCTTAGGTTTATTTACAGAAAAAAATATAGAGAATAAGGGGAAGGTTTTGTCCTTATGTATAGAAAAAATTAATCAAGATTTTGAAAATGAATATGGCAGGAGTATATCAGATTATGAAAATGTAAAAATAACAAATGTAGATATTGTTTCAAAGGATTATTCGAGTGATTATGTGGATATCAATGTTACTGTAAACAATGGAGGAGAGACATCGGTAAGCTATATAAAAATAAATTTATATTATAAAAATGAAAATGAAGAAGTTGTCAAAAGTGAATGGACAAATGATAACTCGGATATAAAACCAGGTGCTAGTCAAGTGTTAACGAAAATGACTAAGCGTGAAGGTTGGAAATCTGTATCAGCGGAAATAGCTGAGATAAGATAGCAAAATCCACAAAACAGGCTCAAATTTAATTTAAAATAGTTGAGAGATACTATTTATCCTATTCCAAAATTAAACGTCTTAAAATCCTCGTAGGGTAATTTAATTGATAGTTAACGACAATAGCACACTTTGTTGAAAAAAATGATACTCAACTATTTAAAGGTCGTAAAAAACTATCTATTTAAAATATGTAAAAAGTATATCCTTTTCGTCAATAATTACACTAAAAAAGGATGTATTTCAGGACATATGAAAAAGCTGTTATTCTAAATGAATTAAATGAAATTATGCAACGAGAGCAAAATGCAAATCAGTATTTATTTATAAATAAATGTGAAATATTAGATGTACAAATTGACAATATGATTGATCTTTTAGATTTATTGCACGAAGAAAAGAAAGAATTATTAAATTATTTACAAAGTGTTAATGAAGGATAGTAGGATTAATCTCTTGCTATCCTTTCTTTCTAAATATAGTTTCATTGCAACAAAAGTATAAAAGATCAAAATTTGGTACATTCATCCATGAAATTATGATATATTTTATAATAGATAGGGTTTATAAATTTCATAATATTATTTTTTGAAAAATAAAATCATTATAAATAGGAGGAAAAATTACATGAATTTTTATTTAACAGAGTATGGGTTAGTTATATGCATTACTTGTTTAATTTTAGGAATTATACCTGCATTTATAGCTCAATCAAAAGGTAGAGATTTTAAAATATGGTATTTATACGGAGCTTTTTTATTTTTCTTTGCTATGATACATGCAATAATATTGCCTGAATCTAAAGAAAAATCGATGAAAACTGTCATGAATTGGAGAAAATTGAAAACAAAAATAAGAGATAATGATATTACTTGTCCTGTTGAAGCTGATAGTTTAAAAATTGAAATTAATGAAAATACAAATATATTATATTGTTCAATCAAGTTTTTTAATTTATCAGCAAAAATAATCAGTTCTATAAAAGGTACTTTTGAATGTTTCAATTCCTTTGGAGAACCTGTAAATGGATTAGAAAATAATAAAAAAAACTTTACTATACAAGATGAATTAGGATATCCTAAAACATATTTTGGAGAAAATAAAAAAATACCTCTCCCAAATTACACAGACACACGACAAATAAAAGTAACGATAGATAAGATTCTATTTAAAGACAATTCTATTTGGGAAAAACAATATTATGAAAAAGAAGATATGATTAATATAAAAACATTATCAGAAGAAGAATTAGAAAATTTAAAACTTGTTGCAGGAAATGATTCAAAATGCTATCCAAAAGAAAATGAAAAATTTTGGGTTTGTGTTTGTGGTATAGTTAACAGAAAAAATTATATGAAGTGCATCGGTTGTGACAGAAAAAAAGAATATGTATTTCAAAATTATGCAAATACAAATAAGTTAATTGAATTAGCTGAATTAGCTGAATTAGCTAAAGCAAATAAAAAAAACGAAGAACAAGCAAAAAGAAAAAATAAATTAACTAAAATAGGTTTGGGTATTGCTTCATTAATAGGCATTACCTTATTAATAGGTACTTTTATTCCTTATGAATCAATTATTAATAATATAAGTGAAAAGAAAGCATTAAAGCAAATAGAAACTATGAGTGAAGAAGAAATATTAGAACAAGTAGAGATAATTGAAACTTATGATAGTGGTCTTATAAAAATAAAATTCAATAATAAGTATGGGGTAATGAATGAAATGAAAGATGTATTAATAGCACCTATATATAAAGAACTACACTATTCAATATTATCTGATAAAGGAGGGGATTACTATTGTTTTAGCGACGAAAAATATAATATGATTAAAAAAATAAAAGTTGAAATACTTGAAGAAAATGTAAGTGAATAAATTGGTCAATAGTATTACCTATATTAAATAAGATAAAAATTACAGAACTGCCAATCAAGGCAGTTTTTCATTTTGTAATATTTTACTTGTATAAATTCATTCCAACGGTGGACAAAAATAATTATTAAGGACAAATTTACACCTTTATATGGATATATTATAAAATTCAGCTTTGATTAAGACAAAACCTATCCTAACGGTGGCATTTCTATTAACGTATGCCACTTTAACAATTGTTTTTGTCTCTTTTTGGGTGTGATTTTGTCGTTAATAGCGACTATTATAAATTTTGGGACTGAATATCAATATACATTTGGAACTGAATATCTAGAAAATATAAGCGAAAATATTGGATTTTAGACTAGATTAATAGATATTTCGGACTAGATAATTAAAAAATGGGATTAGATATCAATAAAAATAATAAAATTTTGACTTCAATATCAATATTTTGGGACTAGATATCAATATAATTTGTTATTATCGTATAGTTTTAAGATCAAATTATATAATTTAGTCATTGATACTACAAGCTTTCTTAAAAAAGAAGCTACCATGAAAGATATTACAAATAAAAATTTAGAAAAAATGGTTGACTTTTATATTAGAGAGTGGTAATATTTAACTTGTTGGAAGATAAATACATTATTAGCATAATATTTAAAATATATAATAAATAGTTATTTTATTATTTCGTTCTATCGCAAAGGCGGTAAAACAAGAATACATAAAAAATTAAATTACATCTGAGTAAAGGGAATATGGAACTAAGAATAATGTTTTGAGCATTAATGTCAAAGCGTTATTTTGAGGTCTACTTTAGATGAAATTTTTTATGTGTGTATTCTTGTTTTATCGTCTTTTTTGTTTTTAAGAAAATTAATATTAAAGTGGACAAAAATAGTTATAAGGGGGGGCAAAATTAGTTAGTGAAGGGACAGTTTTAGTTGAACAGGTGGACAAGCTAACAAATTGAATAAAGAGTAGACTTAATATCTACTCCTTAGGTGTGATTTCTAGTATATCATTCATATCATCTATTTCTAATACAGTGCATATTCTACCAACAACTTCATAGTTACAATTTTTTGTTTTATTATACATCCAATTTTTTATATTATTTGCAGATGTACCAGTTTCTTTTTCTAATTTATATAGAGATATGTTTTTATTACCCATTATTTTCCGTATATTTTCCGTTTTCACACGCAATATTTTCATATTAGTTCCCCTCCTATACCTAGTATAAAAGAGCTTAAAATATTTTTCAATAGGGTATTGACGAATAGGTTATTGAACTATATACTAATATTAAACAGGAGGTGAAAATATGTTTTTATCATTTAGTGGAAGTGTAAAGGAACTGAGAGTCTATTTAAAAGCACTAAGAGACTTAGAAAAAATCAAATATATGTAAATGGTTTCCGAGCATGATGATGATTTTCAACGAATGAAAAGGGGGATTTGATAATGGTTAGAACATTGTTTTATTACGAGGATGGACACGAAGTCAGAAACGGTGAAGAATACTATCATCCACATTTCACATTTAGTGCTAAGGAAGCTAAACAAGGTACAACATTTAGAGTCGCTACTATGGAAGATTTGAACAATTCAAGCGGTGTCTATGATGTAGATGAAATGTATGAAGGATTATTTCAAGCATGGAACGAGGAAACTGAATCACCTATGATAGTTAGATTTCAGGAGGTATATGAGTTTGATGATTCAGATAATACCTATGATTTAGTAGATTGTGAATTTAGACAAGCTACTCCGAAGGAAATTCAGAGTTTGAGTTGTGATGAGTGTGTAATTAGAAATGAGTGTAAGAATAGGGTGCAAATTGCATCATAAGAATATGGATAAAAATAAACTTTGTTTAACAAAATAAAAAAATGTAAAACAATATGTTGACAAAATTTAAAAAATATTATAATATATGAATAGAAAGTTAAACAAAGAGGTGGTTCTATGAAAGGGCTTGAATATATCTGCGAAGTATTTGATAAAAAATACAGTGATATTGCTAAGGATTTAGGGATTTCAAGGCAAAACGTAAGTATATGGATAAAAGGAACTAGAAGTATTCCTAAAAAACATTTAAAAACTTTATCTGAAATATTTGATATCCCACCAGAATATTTTGATAAAAAATTAAGTGAAAAAGATAAAAGTTATATTGATAGAAAGAAATTGAAGATTGAAAGAAAAGAAATTGATGAATTGCTTCAAGAAAGTTATGTAGAGTTTGAAGATACAGTTATTGATCCAGCGACTGGAGAAGAAATAACCATAAATAGACCATATTTAGATGAAGGTTTAATATTGCATAGTCAAATAAATCAATTTGATATTAATAAATCTGAAATATTGGAGCAAATAAAAGGAACTCTTCAACCAACAGAAAATAAAGAATTTGGATACCTAGAATTTCCAGACGAAACATTGAAAGTTTATGGACAATTATTGAAAATTATTAATAGCGATAAAGTCGGTATTAATGTATTAAAGTCAGCACTAAGAGCAATTGAACTGACATTTGGAATTACTAAAGGTTTTGATTCTAATAAGTTGACACTAGATTTAATAAAAGTATTGAAATTAGAAAAAGAAAGGATAGAAAAACAAAGAAAGGAAATGGAAGAATTATTTGGAGAATTTACAGATGAAGGTTATAAACTATTTGAATAATATGGTTGCTTAGAAAGGAGGTGAATTTGATGAAGAGAGTAATAAAATCACAAGGTACTTAAATTTTTTTACCATGCTACAGAAATATTTTACAGAATTGGAATATGAAAGTAAAATCGAAATTTTATTAGAGAGAAAAAATAAGGAGGAATATGTTATGGAAAATACAAGAATTTTAAAATTTACAGACAAAGAGATTGATTGGATTAAGGAAAAAATTGAAAGAGTAATTAAAACATATAATTCAGATAATGCAAAGGAAGTCAGAGAGTTGATTGAAGGTATCCAAGGATCGATAGTTGATGCAGTTCTTATGCTAAATTGTACAGATGATCAAGTTAATATTTCAGCTATTAATACTGATAGAGTTGTAAATAACAAAGCAATAGATGTTGCGTGGGATGCAGGTGGATTGTGGGCAATGAATGAATTTGGATGCAAAACAGCAGATGATTGTAAAGAATATATAAAAGATGATGATATTGCTTGTGAGATATACGAGAAGATTTTCAACTTTTATGAAGAAAATGAAAATGAGACTATGGATGAAACTAAAGAGTTTGTAGAAAATTTACGCAGATATAGTAATGCAAATATTACAGCAGAGGGTATTATTGATTATATCTATAAAGGAGAAACGGATGATGAATTTCTAGAGTATGCAGGGAGCATAGATGCAATTACAGAACTGTTAAAAGATGTTGTTAGTAGTGCAAATAAGATAATACATGCTCATGCAGACTATGAAAGAAGTATGTATGTAACTAAAGAAGATCAAAGAGAAATAGATCAAGAGATTGAAGAAATGAAAGAAGATGGATTATCTTTAGGTCAGATGATAGAAGCAGTGAGTGAAAAAATACATGAACTACAAATACCAATAGATGGTTTCGGTAATAGAAGTATAGAAGCAGAAGAATTTTATGGGAAATTGTATAGATATTTAGTACAAGAAGCAGGATTGTTGAAATCACTAAAGAGAGCATCAAGTGTGGGTAGTACATTTAAATACAAGTTTAAAGTTGATAATGAATATGAAGTACAAGGAATATTTGATAAATTAAACAATTTAATATCTAGAGAAGAAATAATATTACATGAAGATCCACGTTTTGAAGGTCATGATACTATTTCTGCTATAACAATAGAAGGAAGATTAACAGAAAAGGGAATGCAAGAAGTTACAGAATTAAAGGAGGAAATGTAAATATGGATTACAAAGAAGGAGAAAAGATATTAGCTTTAATGAATGATAAAGATTGGGTTGAAACAATTGACCAATTAAAAAATTTAGAATGCAATAATGAAAAATATGATTATAGAGTTATTTATAGGCAAGGACAGCAAAAAAAGAATAGAAGTTTTACCTTTCATAAAGTAAATCATGAAGAAGGCACAGAAACATTCACATTTATACTTTTTGATTCTGATTGGGAGACTGGAGATTTAACCGAAGAAATTAATGACAGAATTGTTTTAAGGAGAAGTGAAATTATCAATTTGGAAGTTGAAGAAAAAATTGATTTAAGTAAAATACCACCATGTGTTTCAAAAGTGGATTTTTAATGAAAAAAGGACTTATTAAATAAGCCTTTTCTCTAAATATGTAGTGTACTTGTACTATGGGGACTCTCACCTCCCCTAGTACGGTTTGAAATATGTATTTATAAATAGTATATACAACAAGAACGGAAAATACAACAGATTCAATAAATTGATAAGAAAAAATAAAAAGATAATGGGGGAATTTATAGATGGAAAATATTAAAAATGAAATGAAAATCACAGTTGTAGATTTAGGAAATATGAATATCAAATATATTGGACAACATGGAGAAAATAAAGAGAACTTCAGTAGTAGAATCAGCACAGATTATCAGGCTTATCAAGAGGGTTTGCAAAGAGTAGAAATTGATGGAAGAATTACATATATCGGTATAGGAGAGCTGAGTAGAGAATTTAACAAATGTGAAAGGGACTATATGGCTCAATTGATATATGCAATATGTAAAGCTAATGAAGGAGAAGATGTTATTGAAACAAATCTGACTTTACTTTTGCCTTCTTTACAAATGGACAATAAACAAAAAATGATTGACAATTTAAAAGGAAATGAGTTTTCATTTAAATTCAATGGGATAGATAAGATCGTTAAAATTAATGAAATGATGGTGTTACCAGAAGGATTTGCTTCATTCTATAGTTTAAATGAGGAAGAACAAGAAAAAGATGTATGTATATTAGATTTAGGTTCTAGGACTATCAATATTTGTTGTATGGTAGATCAAGAGATTCAACTATTACAAACCGTAAAATTTGGAGCTTTTGACTTCTATAATAAGTTAAGAGTTTTAGAACAAGCAAAAGGTGAAGATTACAAAGAGGAAGATATTCCAAGACTAATAAAGAACGGAACAATTAAAGTAACACAGAAACAGTATGGTGAGTTTTTTAATGATATTCTAAACTATATCAAGCCTTATGTGAACATTAAGACATATCATAATATATTTACTGGTGGAACTTCATTGATGTTAGATGAGTGTATCAATAAACTTCCTTCTTCAATTATTAGTTACAAAATTCATGAAGATGCCTTAAATTCAAATGTATATGGAGCATATGAAGCAAGTAAACTTGCATGGGATGTGGCATAGATGGCAAGTAGAAGAATCTATATAACATTAAATGATAATAAAGAGAAGGATAGGATAATAGAAACCTATCTTTCTCAATCATATTCAGAAAAAGATGCTATAAAAGAAGCTATATACCGATTAGCAACTAATAATACCCAATCGTTGCAAAATGATACTAATAGTATCGAAAAGGTGCAAATAGTATCTAAAGGTGATAATAAGATGAAAAATAATACTAAAAAGTTAAGTAATAATAAGGTACAAAAGGGTGCAGATAACACCCAAAAGGTAGAAAAGGCAATTGATGATAAAAAGGTAGAAATTGATACAAAATGGGATAATGAGGTACAAAAGAATACGGATGATTTTACAATAGATTTATCTCAATTTTCTGATGAAGTAGTAGAAGTGAAAGTAGATAATGACAGTAAAGACGAATTAAAGAAAAAGAAACTAAAAACATTAAAGCGATTTCTATAAAGGTGTGTCCCTTTATAGGGGCATACCCTAAAATGTAATGAAAGGTGAGGATTTAATTTCTATGAAGAAAAATACAATTGTAATATTATCAAGCACTATGGCTGGATGGCTTATGTTTAATAGATTTGGAAAAGTAGATGAAAAAAATGATTGGAAGAATAATGGTAAGAAAATATATATATTTAATGATACACCAGAATTAAGACAATGCATGGAAAAATATAATGAGTTCAAAGCATTGTTAGCTTAATTGTTTGGTGGTGATCAACGAATTGAAAATAATCAATGAAAAAACAAAACAAAAACAAATACAACATATTAAAGATATTATTACAAATGAAAAATATTGGTATAATGATAAGTTTCGTGTATTAAATAATGAAGCAGGATTTGGAAAAAGTTATACAAGTTATGAAGCAATTGCAGATATAGCATTGAAAGGATACAAAGTAGTATATGTTCAAAAATTTGCAAATGAGGATACAGATAAGCAGGATGCAGAGAAAATAAAAGAAACCGTAAAACAAATAAGCAAATGGACTAAAGGTAAGGAAAAAATGGTAAATTATTTGGCATCGGATAATAAAAGAGATCACAATAAAATTACTAGAGAGTATCCTATTATCTGCATTACACATAGAAAATATATAGAATCTTGCAAAGGAAAGAGCAATTTTATCACAAATGCAGATATATTGATATGCGATGAATTTATAGATTTATGCAAAGAATTGAAAATAAGCGATGAGGAATTGAAAATATTATCTTCAGCAACGAGTATTTTTAAAGATTATAGAAAAGAAATATTACAGCTGCATGATTATGTTAAGCAAGAAATAGATAAGAAATATAAAATCTATGGTACTAATGATATGAGTTTTGTCAATCTAAGACCTTCAAAAAAGATTATGGAGATATTAGAAAAGTTAGAAGAAATGGCTAAGAAGGACAATACTCTCGAAGATATAAAAGAAGTGCTGTATGTGTGTAGACAAATACTAACAAGAACATGTTTGTATGCTGGAGAAGAAGATAAAAAGAAAAAGGAGATTAAAAAATCATTCTACACATATGACAATAGATATAAGTATCTATTAGCAAAAAAAGCAAATATAATGCTCGATGCAAATGGTGGTTTTGATGAAAGGTATCAATTAAGTCCTTTATTTAAGCTAGATAAGCAATCAAAAGTATTTGATTATACAAACAGTAGTATAACACTATATCAAGTTGCAACTACAAAAAGGGCATTGAATGGGACAAAGAATATTATTGAAGATACTAGAAAATATTTATTAGAAAAAAAGAAAGTGGGATTTGAGAAAAAAATAGATACACTATTGGTATGCTCAAAAAAAGTAGAAGGTAAAATGAATCTTACTGATATACAACTTGAGAAGGAAAGATTATTTAATGGTATCTATTATACTCATTTTGGTTTTATTATAGGAAAAAATGATTGGAAGCATTGTAATGATGTATGGATTTTATCTACATCGTATTATGCATGGCATAGTTATCTGATAATGTATATGTATTATTCTCCGACTGATTATTTCAGTGGTAATGAAAACTGTAAGATTGAGAGAATGGAAAGAACAGATGGATTTAAAAATAAATATTCGATATTTGATAATAAAAAATTTGATCGGCTTAAAAATTCGATTGTTGCAGGGGAGATATATCAGGCTTTAAAAAGAATTGCAAGGATAGATACAATTACAAAGTGTACTATGCATGTTGCAATAGATAATGTAAGTATATTTAGATTAGTTGCAAAACAATTCAAGAATGTAGAGAAAATAGAAAAACAGGAGTTGCCATTTCAATTAGAATTAAAACAAGACAAACGAAAAAATAATGGTAAGAAAAAGACCAAAGGGATGAAGAGGGAAAAAGTTGCTAAAGAATGGTTGTATCAAGAAAAAGAAGATGGCAAAAATAAAGTTTTAAAAGATGAATTATGTGATCGGATAGAATTAAATAAAAAGAATTTATCAAGAGAAATAAAAAAATGGAAATGGTTCAATGATGATTTCTATACAAGTGGAGAAGTAATAGATAGACCGTATATATTTATTAAAGCTAGTTAGTATCGTCATAATCATACTATTAACTTTGTATGTTTTTCGCTATCGCTTAAAACATTTAATGTAGTATAGTATAGAATACTATAACATAATAAAAAAAGGTATCGTCATTTGTAGTTCTTTATATAAGAATCAATGAAGACACCTCGAAAATTCATTGTAAAATGTGTAATTTTCAACGTTTATGCTACTTTGGATATAAAAAAGTAGTTTTAAAAATGGACTATTTTCACACCAAAAAACACTAATAAACATTGATATTTCAACATTTAAGCAGTTTTAAAAAATAATCGTTGAAATTCCAATGGTTTCAGCTGTTTTAAAAAGTAAAAAATTTACTGATGTGGAAGGAAATCCACACTTCAAGAAATCTTTGCTTTAGCAAAGGTGGTCGTCAATAGTTTGATTGTGAAGATAAGTATTATGTAATTTTGGTTACTATTATTATACTCAGCTTTATGTAAAATATACAATTTAATTTCTTATATTATATATCTTATTGTAATTATTGTCAATTAGGATCGTTTATATACATTTTTTAAAAATATGATAGGTGGAGGAATGTTAATGCTAAAAAATCAAGTGAAAATTTATTCTTTAGATACAAAAGCTTTCTATACAGAGGAAGAACAAGAATTAAATAAAAAGATGGTAGAAGCTAAAATAGATATGAAGGTTGCAGATGAATATTTAAAATATTGTTATTTATCTAATGAAAAAGAAGTTATTAAAAAAGATATAGAAGATTATATTTACAATTGCAAAAGAATGAAACATTTAAAATATTTACATGGAGCATATAGTTTAGATGAAATCTACGAAATGAATAAACTATTTTATGAATTTGCAGATGAACAAAGAAAAATGAGAAAACTAATAAATAAAGATAAACCTCGCAAGAATCGGAATAAAGAAAAGGAAGATGCAGAAGGGAAAGAATATTACAAGCTGAAAAGTAGTGAGTATAGTAAGTTTAGAAACTCAAATGAAATATGTAAAGATTTATCAAAAGAATATACTGTTTATAAGAAAAAATTAGGAAATATGATATATAAAAATTTAAAAGGAGATATAACAAGGAAATTAAATGAAGCTGAGTTGAAAGAAAATAAGCAAATAAGCATATTTGAATCAGCTCTAACAAGGACACTTGGAATAGAAACAAATGAATTGAGTTTAGATATTATGGTTGTTAGCATATTTCACTATGATATTATGAATAGTTTAATTAAAAATGGATTTACATATAACAATGAAAAATATATTTTCTTTACAGCTTCAGCAGGACAAATAAGAGAAAAGAAAATTGTTATGATGAAAGAATCTGTATACAATAAGTTTGAAAAAACCTTCTTATGTGGACTTACAAGAGAAGATATTAATAATATGGGAATGATTAATACAAATAAATTTTTAAGTTATGTTGCACTTAATTCAAGTGGAACAGAAGAAATGATTATAGCAGTTAAAGAAATATTAGAAGATGAAATAGAAGATATTGAAGAAGATGAAGAAAGATTAAAAGATAAAGATTTACAGGAAATTAAAGGATTTGATATAGATAAATGTATTGTTATAGCTGATTTTGAGGGGGGAGTTACAGGAGTTGTAGATTATATAGATAAAAAAGAAGTTGAAAGAAATAAATATGAAGATTATAGAGATGAAAATGGTAAGAAGAAAAAAAAGAAAGTTACTAAAAAAGTATTAGAATTACAAGATAATATTGAACGAAAAGAAATGACTATTAATATAGAACATTCTGATGGCTGTGGATGGACTCTGAAAGGAAAAACTAATCACATGATCAGATTACCCTGGATTAAAGGGTTGATGGCTAAAAATAATAAGGTGTTTGAATGGTGTGATGAATACAATGATGGCAGCTATAAAATAATAGATATATATGGTAAGGAATGGGATTTAAAAGCTGATAAAATTGAATATGTATTTTCAAAATCTCAATTTAAATTATGGAAATTTTATAAAAATGAATATGATAAAAATGGAAATTTAATTAAATATGGTTGGGATAAATATAAAGAAGCATTTAAAACATACAATTGTAAAGCTAATATGTGTAATGTAGAGCCAACAAGAAAAAAAGATTTTAAACAAGCCAAACTGAATTATCAGATGTGGCAAACTCTTACTGATATTACAAATGAAGAAATAAAACAATTTACTAATCCTGCAAAGGAATATTTAAAAAGTATCTATATTGATAAAGATACCATGATTCATGAGCTAAAAGCAGATAAGGAAAATAAAAAGAAGAATTATTTTCAACAAGCTTTAAATATATATCCAGAATTGCTAAAAGATGCTCATTGTAAAAGTGAGTTACAAAATAAAATATCTAGTAAGATGAAAAAATATAAATCAGGTAAATTTGAAATGAAATCAGCATATAATACATTCATTGTTCCAGATTTATTTAGTTGGATGCAATATACTTTTTATAGTAAAGAAAAATTTGACAGGTTATCAAAAAAAGGGAAAATAGGATTGCTGCGAGATGGAGAAGTTAGTTGTAGCTTATTTAAGTCAGATGAATTAATTGTTAATAGATCACCTCATCTTTACAGAGAGTGGGGAATCAGAAAGAATATTAATAATGAAGATACTAAGAAATGGTTAGATACAAATGCTATATATGTAAGTTGCCATGATCTTTTGAGTTTGCTCTTAATGTATGATGAGGACGGCGATTTGGCACTTTGTATAGATGAACCAAAACTCATTCAAATAGCTAAAAGAAATATGGGGCAGGATTTACCATATAAAGATAGTGAAGGTAATTGGAATATGGAGAAAATAGTTCCACTTTATTATGAGATGTCGATTGCTAAAGGTCAGGAATTAAATGCAGATAATTTTTATAAATCGCTTAAGAGTGCTTTTACAAGTAGTAATATAGGTAAGTTTAGTAATCAATTAACAAAATTATGGGCAAAAACGAAAAAAGGTGACGATTTAACAGTACATAAAATAATTACAGCACAAAATAATTTCCAAATTGATAGTGCAAAAACTTTGATATCAGCTGAAGCAGTTGATAAAGTTGATAAAGAAATTAAACAACTTGAAAAGGAAAAATTGCCATATTTCTTTTTGTTTGCTAAAGATAAGGAAGAACGTCAAACAAACGAATGTGGAAGTAGTGTAGTTGATAGAATTGCTAAAGAGATTGAAACACTTAACAAACAAAACTTTGATTTTAGTAAAGTTGGTAGATTTTCATACAAAATATTAATGAATAATCCTAAAATTGAAATAAATAAAAATATTATTAAAGCTTATGAGGTATTAGATGGTAAAAAGAATATGTTATTTAAATCTACAAAACATGAAAAACAAGATGTAAGCAATTCGATTTATACAAGCATTAAAAATGAATTTATACAAGTCATTACAGATAATTATATTAAATATGAAGATGCTGTAGATATGATTATTAAACATATCTATATAGATAAGAAACTAAGGAATCGAAGAAAAACATTGTTATTTACAGTATTTGGTGAAGAGATAGTTAAGAATCTTAGAAAAAATATCAATAAAGATTTAGATGATGGATATATAACTTGTTCTGAATGTGGTAAAAGAGTTAAAAGTAATTCTAATAATCAAAAATATTGTAATAGTTGTAAAAAGAAAATGAAAGAAACTAAGAAAAAATATTGTTCTTATTGTAAGAAAGAGATTATTGATCCTTCGTCAAACAAACAAAAATATTGTTCAGATGAATGTAAAAAAGAAGCTAAAAGAATAAAGGATAGGGAAAGAGTTGCTAAGAAGAGAGCTGCAAATTTATAAGTTTATATAGGGGGAGATTTAGTATAATCCTCCTTTTCATATAAGTAATTAATAGAATTATATAATATAATACAATAAAATTTAGGAGGTGTTTCTATGGAATATGAGGGTTATCTAATAATTACTAAAAAATATGGAAATGGATATTTAGCTGAAGGTCGTAATGGAAATTTTAGAGAAAGTTCTCATGGGGAAGATGAAGAAGACGCAATAAAACATTTGAAAATTAAAATTAATATGGCAAAAGCTTATATTAAAGGACAAGAGATATTGAAAAAATAAATAAAAGGGGATAGATTAGATGAATAAGATAAAGGAAATAATTGATAAATATATGTACGATCAATCAATAAAAAAATATTCAAACAAGTATTTTTTAAAAGATAACAATTTATTTGCAAAAATTACTACAACGGAAGATATAGATAATATTATAAGAGGTGTAGAATACTCAATAAATTATTATAACGAAATATATCCACTTCATAGAGATGATATTATTGAAATGGAAAAGGCATTAGGAAAATATGAAATCGCAGTACATAAAATTCTTCAATGTTATGATATATTGGGTTTTAAATATTCAGATACTGAGTTGGAAAAATTAATTGATAACATATGTAAATATGAAGATAAAATTAAGGAAATAAATTTAAGAAGATTATGTCAAGATTAATTTTGAGAGATAGTTGAAATAGACTATCTCTTTTTTATTTGAGTCGTGATGTCGTAAATAGAAAATTTTTAAAAATTGACTTCAAATATAGTAACACCAATGGTTTGAGGGGCATATTTAAGAAAAAATATTTTACAATTTAATAGATTGAAACGTCAAAAAGTATAATAAAAACAAGAAAAAATTGACATTATTTTTAAAAAATCATGTTTTACATAGTGGAAGGGTATAACTTGGAATTTTGAAAATATTTTTCCAATTTTATTATATAACTAATACAAAATAAAGTCAATACATAAAAATAAATTTTAAAAAATAACTAAAAAAGGGTGTGAAAAAATGAATCTTGATGAAATGAATGATAGTTTGAGGGAACGGCTAAAAGAACATCTATTTAAAAATGGAATTAAGCAAGGTTTTGTAAGTAAAAATGTTGGCATTTCGCAAACTTCGATAAGCATGTTCTTAGCAAATAAAAGAAATTTGACAAAAGATAATTTAGATAAGATAGAAAAATTTTTAGGTGAGTAGGATAGGTCGGCTATCCTATTCATATTTATATAAAGCTATTATAAAGAGTAGATTATATCTATTCTAATCCATCCCCCTCCACTTTAATAGGAGAAGAGATTAGAACAATTATAGTCTCTTCTTTATAGTAGCTTTTCTTAGGTTACTATAAAAATTAAAAAATTGAGGGAGGATGTATGTATTTTGCACATCGAAAAGGTGTGTAAAATAGATGCTATTTTAGTATCTAAAAACAATAAAAGAGAGGTGAAAAAGATGGAAGAAAAAGAAGTTAAGGTAGTAAAAAAGGGCATGATTGCTAGAAAGTTATTGCGAAAAGGTTATACGATTGTGGATGTAAGACAACATAGAAAATATCCAAAATCTAGTGTATTTGTATTTGAGGTTGCTGGAGATTTCTACAAAGATTTAGAAGAAATTAATAATGACTTTAATGAAAAACGTAAACAAAGATTAAAAGAAATTATTGAAGAATTAGATTAATTTTAAAATGATAGTTAATTTAAAAATTCAACAATAAAAAGACTTGTGGTAATAAGTCAAGATAGAAAAAGATAGGTTTTGATTAAACTTACAATAATATTTTCTAAAAAAGTCAGCACTTAATAAACCTAAGGTAAATTAGGATTAAAACGAAAGGATTGCGCATCGAATATTATTCGATATTATACACTCCTTTCTGGTGTATAAAGTTGGTGATTGCGTAGCAGCACATCCACCATGCGCACAAATTTTCTTGCAGTAAGGACGAGAGCTCTTTTATGTTGATGCTTAGGAACTTCATGATATTTCTTGAGATAGTATTCTCTATAAACGGGTTCATTTCGCATAAGTGAATTGGCAGCTTCAATCAAGTAATAGCGAAGGTAATGATTTCCCGTTTTAGTCATTGTAGTTCTTTCAGATTCAAAATTACCAGATTGTTTTCGCTTCCAGTAAAGACCTGCATATTTGGCAATTTTGGCTTCATTTTCGAAGCGTTGAATTTGACCAATTTCGGCTATTATGCCAGCAGCATAAACAGGTCCAATGCCTGGAATGCTAAGCAATGATTTGGATTCAGGTAAAATTTCAAATAATTGCTGAATTGCTTTATCAAGTNAGAAAAATAAGATGATGATAGGAGAATCAAGAAGACAAAATGAGTGTAGAAAATATATACAAGAATTTAGAAAACGGTGTAACACAGCTTGAAATAATTAATCTTAAAGGTGAACATATTATAACAAAATTTAATACAAAACATTTGAATAAGGTAAAAAAATATAATAAATGGTACTATAATAAAAATCTTGGAGAAGGGTATGTGCATGGATATAACTCTTTTACAGGGGAACGTGCTTATTTACACAGAATTGTTATGGGTGTAGAGAATGATGAAGATGTTGTAGATCATATCAATAGAAATACTTTAGATAACAGAGATGAAAATTTAAGGATAGTAACAAGCCAAGACAACGCAAGGAATCGAAGAATTTCTGCAAGAAACAGTACTGGAGTTAACGGAGTAAGTTGGGATAATACATATCAAAAATACATATCAAGAATATGTGTAAATTATAGATATATCAATCTTGGCTACTTTGACGATATTGAAGATGCAAGAATAGCTAGAATGGAAGCCGAAAAGGAATATTTCGGAGAATTTGCGATCAATTAGGGATACTATTAGTTTAGTATCTCCTTTTATATATTTTTATTTCTGAGTAGTAATATAAAAATATGAACTTATTTTAATTAAATTCGATAATAGAAGGGATACATTAGTATGTGTTCTTTTTTATTATATATGTAAATTTCAAAATTACCATGGAAAAGTGCATCTACTTGCAGGTTCGAACCCTGCCTACTCCGCCTAATTAAAGTGCTTAGATGCTGAGGCTATACGAGGATATATAGTCAAAGTAGCAGTTAAAATGACTGCTACTATTTCTTTTGAAAATAATACTTGAAAGGTTGATATATATGGAGTTTGAAAAAATGTTGAGGCAGTTCAAACAAGAATCTAATGAAAAATTAAAACAATTGAAGTGTAGAGAAGATAAGAAAAGAAATGATTATAAGAATAAGAAAAAAGGTAGGGTAGGTTATGGACTACTTACAAGAGTTTAAAGAAAAATGTAAAGATATACATGATTATATAAGGTTAATGAAAGAAGATATACATTTTAAAGATTCAATTGATTCGATTGAAAGTTTTGTATATGGGATTATACAAGAAGTAGAAGAAGTTTTGATGGATGAGGAATTGAATGAAAATGAAAAAATGTATAGATTAAATAGTATTGTAGATTGTCTAAAGGATATGGAAGATAAGTATTTTTCGGATGGATATTTTAATAAGTTTTGCTTTTTTCCAAACAAGTTAAGAAAGGCAATTAAATATATTATACAAAAAGTTAGTTTGAGTAAGGATGAACAAAAGAGAAGAGAACAAAATAAAGAAATTAGAATCCCTACTCTTCTTTTTCATGGCACGAGTGTAAATAATGCTAAAAATATAATGGAAGAAGGAAAAATAATATCTAGTCGTGATAATGTAGAGGATTTTGACTATAAAAAAATATTTGTTACTGCATATTTTTTTACTGCATGTTGGTATGCTAAATTAGGAGATACGGGGGCTAAATTATTTAATCCTATGTATAAAGATACTTTCTGTAAAACAGATAATAATGAAGAAGGAATTATATTTGCATTAAATTTATTTAAATATAATACATATACATTTATTCCTTTTTACGAGTATTTTGTATTCGATAATATAGATGCAGATGCTATTGAACATATATATCATAGAAAACAAAATGGTATGATACAAGAAATTACAAAAGAGGAATTGATGAGATTGTAAAGGAGGATATTATGGCTAAAATAAAAAAGAATATGCTTGATTTAGATACTACATTAGTAGAACTGAAATTTGTACTGAAGGGTAATAGACAAATGTTTACAGTACATACGATAGCAACTGAAGCCTGTAATTTTGTCAATTGGCTAAATAAGAATAAATTTAAAAAGATGAGTAGGGCTGAAAAGGAAATGTTTGATAATCAGTTCTACTTTTTTGATGATTATAAAACTAAAAATACAGTATGTATTGAGAGGGATAGCATCAAGACAATGACTATTCCTTTTTTTATTGATGAAGGAGAAGATATTGATTTTAAATATTTAGTGATGAATTAATTCTATAAGGAGTTATTTATGAATAAATAGCAGGATATATAGGGTATATGTAGAATATTGTAAAATGTGTAAAAATATTCTGTATAGGGAGTGGTAGAGAATGAGTGAAATTATTGAAGAGGGTAAAAAGTTAGATGTCAAATGTACTTATGCAGTAAATAAATATTTAAGGAATTATGAGCAACAAAGCAAACAAAATAATATGTATAAATCAGGTGACGAATATATAACAATTCAAGAAATGGGAGGTTTAAAAGGTAAAGATTTTTGTAGGAGAAATTTTAAAGAGGTAGTGAGTGATCCCAAGTTTATAGATTATTTAAAGGAACTAGTATCAGAATCTTTAACTTTATATATTATACTTAAAAATTTAGAAATTAAGAAACAACAAAAATATTCTTGTTCTTATGATGGAGACAATATAATATTTATGGATGAAGATGATAATCAAGTTATATTTAGTAATGAAGAAAAATATGAAGTTAAGAATATAGAAGTTGTGAAGAAAATAAAAAACAAGTTAAATTATCCTACTCTTGGAGAATACATTGAGCAATTAAAAAATAGTGAAGTTATGAGAAAATTTAAACATGGTATTGACTATAATAATGGTGTAAGAATAGATTTATATTTTGGTAATGAAGTTAAAGTTTGTAACTATGAAGAACAACAAATCGAGTTGGAAGAAGATGATTTAAATAAACAAATAGATTATATATATTTAGAGTGTAAATATTAAGGCATCCGAGAGGGTGTCTTTTATTATGCAGAAAGGAAGTGATACATATGGCTAGAGGTGTGCCAACTCCAAAAGAAGATATAGATGAGATGTTAGGATTGTATATGAAAGGTTACGAAGTTTCTGAAATTGAAAAGAAAACCGGAATGAAAAGAAGAACAATATATAATTTATTGAAAAGTGATTATTGTATTAAAGAACTGGAAAGTTTACGCTGTTATGTAAAAAACCAAGTCAAAAACGAGCTGGTAAAGGATGGAATGACCTACATTGATAAATTAAAGGAGATAGCTTCAAAATCAACAGATGTAAGAAGTTCTTTAAAAGCAACAGAAACATTACTTGCATATTTGTTAGGTTCTCCGAGATCAGAATCACATGTAACAGTAGAGGATATAAACAATGATAATATTGATTCAGATAGACTAAATGAATTGAAGAAGAAATATAATCTATCTAATAATAGTATATCCGATAATGATGTAGAAGATGAAGAAGAATAATATTTATTGTAATTTTAAATAGTTTAACGAACGTATGTTAGTAAAAGAAAACAAATGATTTTGTTTACAACTAATATCTATATCATTGACATCATGTATTAACTGTAAATCAATAGTTATAAGTATATTTTATACTTAAAAATGTAAAAGAAATTGTTATCACCTTTTTGTTTACAAACATATTGTTATATGTTATGATAATAATATAAAATGTAAACGAAAAGGTATGGTGATAATATGGTTTACGGTTATGCAAGATGTTCTACTGATAATATTAAGCAAGATATAACAAGACAAACAAGAGAATTAAAGCAATTAGGGGTAAGTGAAGATAATATATACTTTGAATATGAAAGTGGTACTAAAACAGATAGAATAGAGTTAAAAAGGTTAATGGATAAAGTTACTGAAGGTGATACAATAGTTGCAACAGAAGTAAGCAGAATAACAAGAAGTACAAAACAGCTTTGTGAGATTATAGAATTTGCTAAGGAAAATAAAATTAAACTTATATTAGGTAATTTTGTAGTAGATTGTACAAAGGAACTAGATGCAATGACTGAAGGTATGCTTAAAATGATGGGTGTATTTAGTGAATTAGAACGTAATATGATAAGTCAAAGGGTTAAAAGTGGCATGAATAATGCTAGAGCTAAGGGGAAGGTAATAGGTAGACCACAAACAACTATTGAGGATATACCAGCAAATGTATTAAAAGCATATGAATTATTAAAAAGTGGAAAGATAAATAAATCTGAATGTGCTAGAATGTGTGATATAAGCAGACCGAGTTTAAATAAATACATTAAAATAATAGGAAATAATTAGGTACTAATTTGTTTAGTATCTTTTTTTATTGCAACAATAGGGGTACTTCTATTTGAGAAAATAAAATATAGGCTAGAGTAACCTCAGAACATTTTCATAACAAAAAATAAAACCAAGTAATTTTATATTTTTAAAAGAGTAAGAGTACTTACTCAAACTCTTTTTACATAATCCCTCTCTTTATAAGTAGGCTACCTGATATATTCAAATAGCCTACTTATTTTTAATCTTATTGTTTTAAAAATATAAAAATTTCCACTATATGGGGTAGTATGACGGTAGCTATCATCATTAGATTAATCTTCGACAGATGCTCTTTTAGTTATTGCTGCTGCTATAATTAAGGATAATACATACCCTATATAATACATAAATGATCCTTTTTGCGTTAATAATTGAAACATAAGTATAATTGTTCCAATAAAAGAGGTTATAACATTTTTGATAAGTTCTATAGGTACTCCAAAAATTGCCCATACAATCTTCATTATAACACCTTTGCCATAAAAACCTGATAAATAACCACAAATAGTTCCTACTATTGCATCTCTAAAATAACTTGCTACAACAAGAAATCCATTCTTTAGTCCATCTATAAATGATAGATTATTATTTTCATGATATTTATTATCTTGGTTTCCTACAAGATAGGCTATTACGTCAAAGTCAGTTTCTATCATTGACAGTTCAATTAAATCGCCAATACCTTCTTTTTCCAAGTTGATTTTTTTATTGCTGGTTGTTTCAAATTGAATAAAAAATGTGCTAATAACTGCTATTATAACAAATAGTCCTAATATTTTTTTCATAAATCTCACTCCTTTGTCAAAATGATCCATAATTCCATTTATTATTATACACAATATCATAATAATGGTAAATGTACAATAATTTTTAAGGCAAGAAGTTGTTATACGGAGTAGTATAACGGTACCCTGTTATTACCTAGTTCTAAAAATATAAATATAAAAAATTTTAATAAAAGGATGTGATTTAAAAATGGATATATTCAATAAAAAAGTAAGTGAATTAGATGATCTGGAACTATTAATAAAATATTTAGCTATAGAGTATATGACAATAGGATTAACACAAGAACAAGCAGTAAAAGAAGCTATTATAACGGTAGAGGAAACAGATAATGTATTTGGATATCATGGGTTAGCATGGAGTGTAGGTAAAAAGAGTTTAGAATATTTCTGTTTGTATTTTTTGAGTGAGATATTTTGTGCTAAAGGAAATGCAGAAATAGCACCAATACATAAAGAAATATGGAAAGATGTTAATGATATTATATTAGGTCAAAATATAGACCAAAAAGGATATATTTTGCCAAGAGGTACGGGGAAATCAACCTTCGGGACTTTAAGTGCTAGTGTTTGGAGTGCTTGTTATGGATTTAAAAAAATGATAGTTATATGTTCATCTACAGCAAAATTAGCCAAGAAGTTTTTAAGTCAAATAAAAGAATGCATTAAAGGAAACAAAAAAATAGAAGGAAGTTTTGGTAAATTAATAGATTTAAAAAGTAGAGACTATAAATGTAATGATGAGGTAATTCAATTACTGAATGGTGTTCAAATTGAAGCTTATGGTTCTGAGTCTAGTTTACGTGGTGTCAAAAATGAAAAGTTAAATTTAAGACCAGATTTAATAATATTAGACGATTATCAGGATTCAAAAATTGATGTTAAAACAGAGCAAGGAAGAGAAAATAAATGGGATAGATATTGTTCTGATTTAAAATATGCTAAACAAAGAACATTATATAATGCAAATGGTGAAGTGGTTAAGAAAGGCACAGTAATCCTTGCATTTGGAACAGTTCAGCATAAATCTGATTTCTATATGAGATTATATAATAGTATTTCATGGAGTTTTAGAGTTGAAAAAGGTGTGTTGGTGGATGATGTAGATAAATTATTTAACAGTCCTAAGTGGCTAGAATTTAAATCTATATTATCTGATGAAACATTACAAAGTGATGAAGAAAGATTATATAAAGCAAGACAATTTTTCTATGATAATAAAGAAGAAATGAATTATCCAGTCCTATGGGAATCATTTTGGGATAAGGTAGAATTAGCTAAGGATTATTATGATAATCCAAGTAAATTTAAACAAGAAGTACAATCAGACCTTGATTCTATATGTGAAGAATGGGTAACTACATTAGTTACTAAGAAAAGAAATAAAATAGAAGAGTTGAAATTTTCTAAAACTGCTATGAGTGTAGACCAATCAACAGGTAATAAAAAATCAAGTGACTTTACTGCTATAACGATAGGTTCAAAATATAATGATTTTTATTATATTAGAAAAGGATTATTAGAAAAATTTGATAGTGTAACCGAATTTGATCTTTATATAGATACGTTGGTTGATTTATTGCGAAAATATCCTATAACTGATGTGTTTTTAGAAAAGAATGTGTTTAAAGGTGTTGATGCTACAAGACTTGAACAAGCTATAGAAAAAGATAAAGATTTAAAAAGAAGAAGAATAAAAGTTCATTTGATTTTTAATACAAAGAATAAAGATGAAAGAATTAGCACTATTTGTCCAAAAATAAATAATGCACAAATTATATTTTGCGAAGAGGATGAAGATTATTGGAAACAAGTAAAAAGTTTCAGAGGTCAGAACTTTAGTGAAAATGATGATGCAATAGATAGTTTAGAAATGTTAATCAATAATATTGACGAGATTAAAACAACTCAATATATAAAAATAGATACTTCATTTATACTTTAGAAAGGAAGGTGTAATAAATGTCGGATAACATAATAACAAATGATATGTTAAACATGATGTTTGATACTTTTAATAAATTGCAGACAGCAAAAGATTATCAATATGGTAAAAAAATGAAATATTATAATGGTGAGCATGATATTGTTAGAGATTATAATATTTTGAAAGGTAGTAAGAGAAGTAATGAAATCATAATAAGTAATTATATTCAAAAATTCGTAGATGAAGAATCCTCATATGTAGCTAGTAATCCTATATGCTTTACAAGTACAACTAAAGACAATTTACATATAGATACTTTATATAGATATATTAAAGGATTTAGCAAGAATTGTTATCTTAATTTATTAAGACATGTTGGAATTTTTGGAGAAGCATATAAACTACTATATTATGTTCCTTCGAGTGTTGCAGGGGAAAAATATATTTTAAAATCTAAAATATACAATCCCTTAAACTCATTTATTATAAAGAATGATTTTGATGAGATTGAATATTTCTTCTATATATATAGTAAAAATTTCTTTGATGATAGTAAGTATATAGATTTGTATACAAAAGAGAATATATATACATATGTCCTGCTATACTAAAGTTGTAACACCTAACGCTAGTTTGATGTTATAATTCAAACATAGAAAAGGAGTTGCAAAATGGCGAATAAAAAATATGACCCAGAATTACAAAAGAAAGTATTACGTCTTTATCTTGAAGAAGGTCGGACTGTAAAAAGCTTAACTGAAGAATATAATTTAGGGAATGGTACATTGAGATATTGGTTAAACAAGCACCGTGAAGAATGCAAGACAAATACTGATTTAAAAGAAGAAACAGATTCTTATATTGAAATTCAAAAGCTGCGTAAACAGCTGGAAGAACTTGAAAAGGAGAATCGTTTTCTAAAAAAGGCGGCTGCATTCTTCGCGAAAGAAATCGATTAAAAATTTATGAATTCATAAAAAAATACTGCAATGAATTCGGTTTACGATGGCTATTATCCAAATTTAAATTATCCCCTAATGCCTATTACAATTATCTTAAAAAGAGAACACAAAAATATTTTAAACACAAAGCTCAATTAAAAGAATTAATTGAGACAATTTATCATAGTAAAAATGGTACTGTAGGTTATCGCATGATAGCAGATTTACTTAAATTAAGTAATGTATCATGCAGTTATCCCACGATTTATAAGTATATGAAAGAGCTAAATTTAAAAGCTATAATTATGAAAAAGAAACAAAAATATATAAAAGGAAGTATTCATAAAACTTTTAAAAATCTCTTAAATCAAGATTTTACTGCTTCCAAGCGAAATGAAAAGTGGTGTACTGATTTTACCTATCTTACATTAAGCAATGGTCAGAAGCGTTATAATTGTAGCATCATAGATCTGTATGACAGAAGTGTAGTTGCAACGTTGAACAGTAAATGGATTGATTCAAATTTAGCTATAGATACGTTGAAAATAGCATTAAAAAATAACCTAATCAAAAATAATTTAATTTTGCATAGTGATCAAGGAGCGCAGTTTGCTTCAAAAGAATTCGTAAAATTCTGTGAATCTAAGGGTGTCACACAAAGCATGAGCAAAGCTGGTTGTCCTTATGATAATGCAGTTATGGAACGATTTTATAATACATTTAAAAATGAACTTATTAAACAATATCGTTTTGATACTGATCAGCTTCTCAATGAAGCTGTTAATGACTATGTTTATGAATGGTATAATTTTTCAAGACCACATTCGCATAATCAAGGAAGGACACCCTTCGAAGCTAGGTATGGAAATCAAAACTAGCACATAATGTTACAATTTTACTTGACCAGAACAGAATATCCTAATTTTCTAGATGATAAGAGTGTAGTATTAGCAGTTACACTAGCTTTTTTCGATAAACAATCCAATGTGCGACTTGTAAGTAACTACTTCCAACAGTCGTCAGTCCTTATAGAGATATAAGGTGTCACAGTTATCGTGATATTCCTACTCGAAACTGCATACTAAGTAATTGGTATGTGGGTTGCATGAGAGAAAGTCTAAGTATTGAGTAATTCCAATGAAATACGGGCGAGGGAAAAAGTAGTATGGTTAACGTTAAGTGAATATCTATAATCATCGTAAGCATAGATAAAGGAAATGGAATTGATACCTTTAGCATGAGTCAAGAAAAAGAGAATGTTGGGACTCTTGTGTGATAACCTAAATACTCATCGGTGTATTGGATAAACCTAACCTACTTGTATCTGACAGTAGTTAAACAAGGTAAGCCCTATAAAGTCATAGGAAACTATGTAGGTCAACCGTAAGGGAGATACAATTCTTTAGAGGGTAGAGGATTTCTAAATAAGCTAATGCCAGTAAGTCGAAAGACAAAGGGAATGGAAATAACCTACTGGATAGTACCCTATGGTACAACTTGAAAGAGTGCTGACTTTAGATTGGTTCACAACATTATTAAAACGGAAAGAAGTTAATTTTAAAAGGAGGAGTTAGTGATGAATACTTCGGAAAGAACAATTAAATATGTCTACAGCAAGTCCACGACTTCTCATATATCTGACTTATCGCAGGTTGAATGGGATAAGGTTGAAAGATATGTAAGGAAACTTCAACAACGGATATTTAATGCTGAAAGACAAGGAAATCATAGAAAGGTAAGAGATTTACAAAGATTACTCATTAGAAGTAAATCTGCGTTACTTTTATCTATAAAACAGGTAACTCAAAATAATAAAGGAAAAAGAACTTCTGGGGTGGACGGATACAAAGCCCTTACACCAAAAGAAAGAACTAATCTTTATAACAAAATGGTGAAAGAAACAATTGTATACCATAAACCTAAACCTGCAAAAAGGGTTTATATAGAAAAGAAAAATGGTAAATTAAGACCTTTGGGTATTCCTACAATCAAAGATAGGGTATATCAAAACATAATTAAATTAGCTTTAGAGCCACAATGGGAATTTAAATTTGAACCTACTTCATATGGTTTTAGACCAAAAAGAAGTGCTCATGACTCAATAGAAGCAATATTTAATAAGTTAGCTCCTAAAAAGAAACAATGGATTTTTGAAGGAGATTTCAAAGGATGTTTTGATAATCTTAACCATGATTATATTCTTG
Source organism: Inediibacterium massiliense (assembly GCF_001282725.1). Classification (NCBI taxonomy): domain Bacteria; kingdom Bacillati; phylum Bacillota; class Clostridia; order Peptostreptococcales; family Thermotaleaceae; genus Inediibacterium; species Inediibacterium massiliense. The sequence goes on from NZ_LN876587.1 coordinate 687,733, forward strand.
AACAATTAGGGGACTTCCCCGGAAAAGATATAATCAAACAATGGTTAAAAGCAGGATTTGTTGATCATAAAGTATTCAACACAACAGAAAATGGAACTCCACAAGGAGGTATAATATCACCATTATTAGCTAACATAGCCTTACATGGCTTAGAAGAAGCAGTAGGTGTTAAATATTATAAGTATAAGAGAAAAGGTGTTGAAGAAATTGAAAATAGAGGTAGCGTAAGTGTTATTAGATATGCAGATGACTTTGTTATAATATGTGAAAAGAAAGAAGAAGCAGAAGGAATGTATGATAAACTTAAACCTTATTTAAAGGATAGAGGTTTAGAACTTGCAAGTGAAAAAACTAAAATAGTTCATATTTCAGAAGGCTTCGATTTCTTAGGATTTAATGTTAGAAGTTATAAAGATACTGATAACAAAACAAAGCTACTAATTAAACCATCTAAAGAAAGTATCAAGAAATTTAAAGCAAAAGTTAAAGATACTTTTAAAGAAAGTCATGGTAAAAACGTAGACCATCTAATCAATAAATTAAACCCTATAATCAGAGGAACTGCAAACTACTGGAAAACAACTTGCTCAAGTGAAATATTCTCGTCTATGGATAGTTATATATTTGGAAAAATAGTTAAATTCCTAAAAAGACTTCACCCTACAAAATCATGGAAGTGGAAAGTTAAAAGATACTTCTATTCAGATGTAACAGGGCAAAGTAAAAATAAATGGATTTTAACTGATCCAAACAATAAACATAGACAATTACAACAAATGGGATGGACTAACATTGAGCGACACACTTTAATTAAGATGAATAATTCGCCATTTAATAAAGAACTTGAAGAATATTTCTTTAAAAGAGATATTAAAGAGTTCAACAAAAACAATATTAAATCAAGACAGAAAATGGTTAAATTCCAAGACTATAAATGCTACCTGTGTGGTTGCCAATTAGTTGACGGAAAAGAGGGGACAGAAATTCATCATAAAGTGCCAAAATCCAGAGGTGGTAAAGATGACATAAAGAACTTAGCATTAGTGCACATATCATGCCACACAGAGTTCCATAGGATATATCCAATAAAGGGAGCAATACCAACTATAAAAGATGTTCTAAGAAATAGAAAGAAATTGAGAGTTATAACTGGACGATAGAATGTAATGTCTTTTAGATAAAAAGTGGGCTTGAGCCGTATGTGGGGAAACTCACAAGTACGGTTCTTAGGGGGGAAGGAAGTAGTGATACTTCTGACCTACCCGACAATTAAGAAGATTACAAAATGCATTAGCAAGAGATCATTATCCACAAGCTGAAAAAGAACAACATATATTAAATAGTATAAATAATCAGATGGCTCATTTTGAAAGAACTTATGCGCAAGAACATGGAATAATATTATATATAGATCAATCGGATAAGGAAGATTATGAAAATGAAATTTTTATGGATATCAACACAAAACATTATCCATTAAGAGATTTTAAAGGCATTTATGCAGAAATGAATAATATAGTAAAAGAATATGGAAAATTAAATCATAGAAATAGGAAAAAAGATGAGTTACATTTAAATAAACATGCTCAACATTTAATTAGATTGTATTTAATGGCAATTGAAATATTAGAAGGAAAAGGAATACATACTTATAGAGAAAATGATAGAGAATTACTTCTATCTATAAGACGTGGAACGTACATGAAAGAAGATGGAAGTTATAGACAAGAATTTTTTGAAATGGTTAATGATTTAGATGAAAAGTTACAATATGCCAAAAAAAATACTGTATTGCAAAAATCTCCAGATATGAAAAAGGTAGAAGAATTTGTAATGGAAGTAAATAAGAAGGTGATTTGCAATTGATCAATAAAAATAAAATCTCAAGTAATGCAAAAATAATAATGGAAAAATTAATTGAGAATGGATATGAATGTTTTTTAGTGGGTGGATGTGTTCGAGATATGTTATTAGGCTTAGTTCCAAAAGATTATGATTTATGTACCAATGCAACTCCTGAACAAGTAGAGACCATATTTGACAAGACCATACCTACTGGAAAAGACTATGGAACTATTACTGTAATGATTGAGAATGAAGGATATGAAGTAACTACATATAGACTTGAATGTGATTATGATGGTAGAAGACCTAAAGTTGTTCAATTTTCTAATGAATTAAAAGAGGATTTGTCAAGAAGAGATTTTACTATTAATTCTATGGCAATGGATATAGAAGGAAATATCATAGATCATTTTGGTGGAAAAGATGATTTATATCATAGGCAAATAAAATGTGTTGGAGATGCAACAAAGAGGTTTAAAGAAGACAAATTGAGAATTCTGAGAGCTTTTAGATTTGCAAGTAGATATAATTTTACTATAAGTGATGAAATAACTCATGCTATTTTGATAGATAATGATATTTCTCATTTAAGTAAAGAACGCCTTAGAGAAGAATTAAACAAAATTATAGTAAGTGAAAAACCTAGTGTATGGCTAATAAAGATGAGGGAATTTGGATTATTAGAACAAATCATACCTGATATTTCTAAATGCTATGATTTTAACCAACATAATCCTAATCATAATAAAGATGTTTTTGAACATATACTATCTGTTATAGATCATATAGAACCAAAGCTTATGTTAAGATTAGCTGCTTTATTTCATGATATAGGAAAACCAAATGTATTTACTATGGATGAAAATGGAATAGGTCATTTTTATTCTCATCATAAAGAATCTTCAAGAATATGTAGAAAAATTATGGTGGATTTAAAATATTCAAACAAGGAGATAGAGTATGTTTCTGAACTAGTCTATCATCATATGGCAAGGTATAGAAAATTAAGATCATCTTCAGTGAAAAAATTTATTAACAAAGTTGGAGTAGATAAATTAGATGATTTATTTAAATTGTTTGTTGCAGATAGAGTAAGCAGTAAGCCACCTTATGATTTTGAAGAAATTTACAGGTTAAAATTTGCATGTGAAAAGATATTAACTGAAAAGCAACCATTAAATGTAAAGGATTTAGAGATTAATGGAAAAGATTTAATCAATTTAGGTGTTCCACCAGGGAAAGAAATAGGAAGAATACTAAATAAATTATTAGAAAAGGTACTAGACAATCCTAAATTAAACCAAAAAGAATTGTTGTTAAATGAGGCACAATTATTTTTAAAATAGTCAAAATAGAAAATACACCTCTTATAGTTTATTTAAAACTAGAAAAGGTGTATTTTTTTAAAAATAATTATTAATTTGTATGTTTACTTACTTGTTTAGATAATTTATATTCAATTAAGAAAAATAAAATAACTCCTGTCAAAAGTCCGTAAGTAGCACCTTCTACAGCTAATACGCAAGCAATGACCATAGCTATTCCTCTTTGTTGATTGTCTTCTAGCATTTTCATACCAATATATCCACAAGCAAAGGCTTGAACTACCATAGTGAGTGCAAAGAAAATACCAAAAGCAGGCTTGATTAATGTAACTAAAGGCATGAACATAACAGCAAGTACAGTAGCTGCTCTAAAGGTACCTACGCCTCCCCAATAAGAAGGTAAGGTTTTATATCCCATTTTGTATCTTTCTGTAATCGTTAAAAGTCCAGATGCCCATAAAGGTCCATTCATAGGAACCCAAGGAGCAAATAAAGCCATAATCATATTTCTTAAAGCAGAAACTAAATTAGAACGAGAAGCATCAAATTCTACTTTTTCATCATCACGAGTAGCTGTTGCATCTGTAACAATTTCTTTGGCTAGAATAAAATCTCCAAAGGCAATAATATAAGCTGTAATTGCCATAGGAATTGCTGCTAAAAATAATTTTAATTCCGGGAATCCTAATCCAAATAGGGTATAATTTTTAAAGACGACTCCAAAATTTATAGGTGTGAAGCCCCATAGAATCTCTGGCTTGGGTAATTCTTTTAATATGTAAGGACCTACAATGATTGCAAAAACCTGAGCAGGGACAATTCCTTGATTTCTTAAAATTCGAATCCATTTGTTGTGACTTGCCATTCTTTCAAAATTTTTTGAAAATAAGAAAAAGTAAGCAAGAATAGTAGATAAAATGATTGTAAGAGGTGCTAGCTTTAATTTTGTATTCATAACATTGATGGCAGCTGAAAGACCTGCACCTAGTATAATTCCTCCTCTAATAGATACAGGAACTAAGCTTATTAATTTTTTCCCAATACCTGTAACACCCATTAAAAAGAATAATAAAGCTACTAATATTTGTAATGCAATCATAGCTTCAATTCGTTCAACACCAATAGCATATTTACTTAGATATCCTATTGTTAAAGGTAAAGCAGGTGTGATCCATCCAGGTACAACAGGATCTCCTAAATGAGCGGGAAGTGCATAACAAATAGCGTTTAATACACCAAATGTAAGAGCAATCTCAAAACTATTAATTCCTAAAACATCCATTGTTACAGCTACTCCTGAGCCTAGACAAGCTACTCCTAAAAACATAGCTGCAAAACATTCTGTCCATTCCCATTCATAATGAATAAGGGGTAGTCTAACTTTAAATGGACCTATAGAAATATATGGCTGTTCTTCTCCATATGATCTTTTGTAGATTGGAAATTTTCCAACAGGAAGTTTTTGATTGTTCATAAATGTATAGCTCCTTTCTATTAGATTTTAGCAATTTACAGTGCAAAAATCATGCCAATATATTACTTTGTTTATAAATATTGGTATTATAAGGAGTTTAGTTCATTTGCTATAAATGTAAAAATATTTTTTATTGTAAATTTGCAACATGGGATATATCCGAATTGACTTAAAATAAGTAAAAAATATCAATTAATACAAAATACATTCACTTATGAAGTGGATGTATTTTTACAACATGATTTGCATTTTAGCATCTAATAAAGAGAATAATATATAAAGGTAGTTACAGATATGAAAGTCTAATGTAAAATTATATAAAAAAAGTAAAATGAATATTGTATTTCAAAAAAAAATATGGTAATATAAATTCGGTTGACATGGAGACAGTCAAACCCACTCATTTTATCCATTTAATTGCATATACCTATAGCAAATTTCTGCTCTGATCTATAAGACAGGGACTGAAGCGGCGAAGGGGAAAATTGTGTCAAAGTATTTTTGAATTTTTTGCATAAGATCATATATTTGTGAAATCTTATGTATGAAGTCATATTTTGATGAAAACCTTTTTATGCCATTTGGTCATAAAAAGGTTTTTTTAATGGAAGGAGGACAGAAGATGAAAGAATATAAAAAAGAAGATTTTGTAGAAGATCCACGTTATAAACAATGTAATAAAGAAGCATTAATGGGGATAGGTCTTGGGATTTTAAATTTAATTTGGTGGTATGCATGGGGATATGGATTAGGATCACAATCTCCTGAAAAGTATACTTATGTATTTGGATTACCTATGTGGTTTTTTATGAGTTGTATAGTAGGAGCTGTTCTTTTTTCAATTCTTACTATTGTTATGGTAACAAAGTTTTTTAAGGATATGCATTTAGATAAAATGGATGAAGATGAAATATAATAAAGAGGAGATAAATTAGATGAATCATATTAATTTTAATGTATTGATTCCTTTGATACTATATTTTATAGGAGTTTTTGCAATCGGATTTTATAGTATGAAATTTGTTTCTAAAGCAAGTCAATCTGAAGGAGAAGAAAATGGATTCTTATCGGAGTATCTAGCAGGAGGTAGAGATCTAGGAGGGTTTGTACTTGCAATGACTCTAGTAACTACCTATTTAAGTGCAGGAAGCTTTATTGGAGGACCAGGAGCAGCTTATACATTTGGAATGGCATGGGTGTTTCTTGCTATGAGTCAAATGCCAACAGGATATTTTACTTTAGCTATCTTAGGGAAAAAATTTGCAATTGTAGCTAGAAAAATTAATGCAGTGACGATTACAGATTTTATTAGAGCTCGTTATAAAAGTGATGCTTTGGTTATGGTTTGTTCCTTATCTATTGTTGCCTTTTTTATTGCAGCTATGGGCGCTCAATGGATTGGAGCAGCAAGACTGATTGAAGGATCTGTTGGAATTTCATATAAAAGTGCACTGATTTTCTTTGCTATAACCGTTTTAATGTATACAACTATTGGAGGGTTTCGTGCAGTAGCTTTAACAGATACATTACAAGGTATTATTATGACCATAGGAACTATAGCATTATTTGTTGCTACCATTCATGCAGGAGGAGGAATTTCTTCTGTTATTCAAAAAATGTATCAAATCAATCCAGGACTCATTACTCCATATAGCATAAAAGAAGGTTTTGCAACAAAGGCGTGGGTTACATCTTTTTGGATTTTAGTAGGATTTGCTGTTGTAGGTCTTCCTAGTGTGGGAATGCGTGCTATGAGTTATAAAGATAGTAAAAGCTTAAAAAGAGGGATTATTTATGGAACGGTAGTTTCTATTGTATTAGTGCTTGGAATGCATTTAATTGGAGCGTTTGGAATTGCAGTAGTACCAGGAATTGATTCAGGAGATTTGGTTATTCCAACTATTACTACAAAGCTATTTCCAGCATGGATTGCAGGGGTTATTTTAGCAGGACCATTAGCGGCTGTTATGTCTACTGTAGATTCACAACTATTGATTGTAGTAGGAGCTATTGTAAATGATGTTTATTCTAATTATATCAATCCTGCTGCAAAGAAAGATAGTAAGAAGATGGCAAAGATCAGCTTTGTAAGTACCATTGTAGTAGGAATTTTAGTGTTTATTACTGCTTTTAATCCTCCACCTATTATGGTATGGCTCAATCTTTATGCTAATGCAGGATTGATATCTACTTTTTTATGGCCTATTTTACTAGGTCTTTATTGGAAGGGTGCCAATACAAAAGGAGCATTTGCATCTATTATCACAGGAGTAGGAAGCTATATTTTATTTAGCAAAATATGGGAAAGACCATTAGGAATGCATACCATCGTACTTCCTTTGGTATTGTCTTTATTTGCATTTGTTATCGTGAGTTTGAGTACAGAAAAACCATCAAAAGAAGTGATTCAGACCTTCTGGGGAATTTAAAAAAGTTTAATCTCTTCCTCTATTTTTAAAAAATAGAGGAATTCTTTTATTCTATAGATAACTATAGTATAATAAAAATAGCTTGAAAGTTGTTTTAGAGGAGAGAAATGTATGAGAAATACGGATGCAGTAATCATTAAAAAAGCAATTGTTCATGTACTAGATCGAAATAGTGATGAACCCATTTTTACGGATTTTGAACAAGAGATACAAGAGGATGTGCATGAATTTTTAGAAAAGCATATTGTTAAATCTTTACAGGATGAAGAAAATAGAAAAGGAAAATTTCGTGGTGGAGTGACAGTTGTGAAAGACGCATGTATGAAAATTTTTACAGATGAACAAGATTTTATAGAATGTTCAAAAGAAATAGCAGCTCACTTATTTAAAGCTATGAAAAGCAATAATAATATTTCTTCTTCTGATTTAGTGATTTGTTTGTATGAATCCTTTGAAAAAAATTACATAGGAATTTTAAAGCTTGATTATAAGAAGTCTTTTATTCATCAAGTGGAATTTGTAGAAGATAAGCTTAAAGTTTCTATTATACCTCAAACCATTAGTTTACCTGGAATGAGTCAGAGACTTCAAAAATGTGCTTTTATAAAAGAAATCAATGAAGACGATGACTATGATTTGATTGTTTTAGATAAACAAAGTTATGGAAATGAGGAAGATGGAGAAATTGCTCAATTTTTTATTCAAAATTTCTTAAATTGCAGTATACTAGTAGATAATAGAGATAAAACAAAGCTATTTAAGAAAGCCACTGAAAAATGGACAAGAAGAAATTTAAAGGAAGATATAGATAAAGCTCAAGAAGTACGTGAAGAAGCTATAAATTCTTTGAAGAATGGTGCAGAAATAGATGTAGAAAAATTTACCCAAAATATATTTGGAAATGATCAAAAAATGCAGGAAAATTTTATTCAACATCTAGATCAAGAAGGACTTCCTTTAGAAAATTTTGATATTGATAAAAAATGGGTAGAAAAAAAAATGAAAAAAAGAACCATCAAAACAGATACAGGCTTAGAAATCAAAGGGGAATATGAAGATATAGAAGACAAAATGAAATTTGAAATCAGAAGAAATGGTGATGGTACTGTAAGTATCATTATTAAAAATGTAAGAAGTTTTCAAGAAAGATAAGGAGGAGAAAAAATGTTGAATTTTCTAGATATAAAAAAACAAAATATAACAGTTTTAAATAAAATGTCTATTCGTATGAATGCTCATTTTATTACAGATACTTCGCAATCTTGGATTTTTAGTAATACAAAAAAAGAAGAGGGGATTTGTGAAGTATATATTCACTACATATCTCCAGAAAATAATAAACAGATGATGATGGAACAACCCTTATGGAAAAGTTATATTGATGAAGAATTAAGAGATGAGTCTACAAAAGAAAAATTTTTTGAAAATATTTGTGAACCTATCATTCATGTAATTATTAATATTCATCATACGTATAAAAATTTATCAGAGGATTTATTTGAATTTGTATATGGAGTGATTCAAAAAAATAATCCTGGGATAGAAGAAATTATTATTGATCGATTTATTTATACAGAGATGATGGAATCAGAAAAAGAATAAGAAATTTTATCAATATGTTTTTTCAGATAACAAAAGGATACATAATATGTTTATATTGTGTATCCTTTTTTATAATACATACGAAATTATGGTCTATTAATAAATTTTTCAAAGAAAGACTTTGTTCTATTTATTTTAATATGTTGTCAATAGCTTTTTTACAAATTTGAGTTACAATATCCATATCCTTTTTTTCTATAATAAGAGGAGGGTTAAAATAAATGACATCTCCAAGGGGGCGTAAGAGAATACCCATTTTAAGAGCTTTCTTATAAATTTCATACCCTATACGTTTTTTACTGTCAAAGGATTTTTTCTTTGAGGTATCTTCTACAAGTTCAATAGCATTAATCAATCCAATACTTCGTATGTCTCCTACATATGGATGATTCGAGAATGTTTCTTGAATTAATTCATGAAAATATTTTCCATTTTCTTTTGCCTTTGCTAAAATATTTTCTTCATCAAGAATATTCAAAACCTCCAAAGCTGCTGAACAGGCAAGGGGATTTCCACAATAAGTATGACTATGCATAAATGCTTTTTGTTCATTATAATCTGCATAAAAGGCATTATAGATATGATCTGTAGTAACTGCAAGGGCCATGGGCATATATCTACCTGTCTGTTCCTGTAGCTGTTATAAATATTCCTTTGCTCATATGATTTTCACCTCAAATCCAAGTTCTGAAATCATATTCATATCTTCATCAATGGAAATACCTTTTGTTGTGAGCATATCACCTGATATAGCAGCGTTTGCTCCAGATTTAAAAACACTTTTACCTTTATCTTCTAAAAGTCCCCTTCCTCCAGCGAGACGTAGAGTAGCTTTTGGAAGGATAAAGCGAAAAATTGCAATGATTCTTCGTACTTCATCCATTGTAAGTATTGGAGATTTTTCATATGGAGTTCCTTGAATAGGATTTAAGATATTAATAGGAATAGATTTTATAAAAAGCCTTCTTAAATCAAGGGCCATGTCAATTCTATCTTTCATAGTTTCTCCAAGTCCCATAATACCTCCACTACATACTTCAAGTCCTGCTTTTTGAGCATTTTTTATGGCAGTGATTTTATCATCATAGGTATGAGTTGTGCAGATATTGATAAAATTTCTTCGTGAAGTTTCAAGGTTATTGTGATATCTTTTTACGCCTGATTCCTTTAATTGGACAAATTGTTTATAGGATGATAATCCGTGAGAAGCACACAAAGCAATATTACAGTTTGATTTTATATGTTTATAACTTTTGCATATATGAACTATTTCTTCATCTGTTAATTTTCTACCAGATGTTACAACAGAGTATCTTAGAATTCCTCTGCTATGATTATAAACAGCTTCTTTAAGAAGACGATCATGATCAAGTAGTGAATATTCTTCAACACAAGCTGTATAATGAGAAGATTGTGCACAATATTTACAGTTTTCTGAGCATTTGCCGCTTTTTCCATTGATGATGGTACAAATATCAAATCCATTCCCACAAAAATATTTTCTTATTTCATCAGCGGAAAAGCATAACTCGTCTAAATCTGTATGGATTAGTTTCATTGCATCTTGTCTATTTATTTCATGCTCATTTAATACTTTTTTCTTTAACTTTTGTATCATCTATATATACCTCCTTTTAAAATAACTGGCAATAAACGTTTACTTAAAATAGCGCTGATAAAACAAATGATTATATCACCTGGTACTGCCAAGACAAAACAATACCACAGTAAAGCATTAATCCCTATAGGTGAGTGTATATAGTAATTTGCAATAAAATAGTAGTAAGCCATTCCAATAATATATCCAAATGTGGGCTCAAAAATATATCCGATTCCTCCGCCACTTGTGAATATAGGAAGTCCTAAAAGTCCTATTACTATGTATATACCTACTGAAAGAGATCCAAGTTTTTTTCCAAGAAGAAGGCCAGAAAGATTTGTAAATAAAAATTGCAGTGTGAAGGGAACCATAGGAACTGGAATTTTAATAAATGCTCCTATACTTATGAGTGCTGAAAACAATGCACATAAAATAAGTTCATTGGTTTTGAGTGACATATATTCTACCTCCTATTTTTAAAAAAGTATAACATATACAATTTTAATTGTAAACTAAAAACAAAAATAAGGTTTACAATTAAAATGTAAATATATTTATAAATATTGATTTAAAAAATACAAAAGTCGAGGTTCGAAAGGAGAAACTCGACTTTTGATTTTGAATATTTATAATGTCTAGATAAACTATTTTTTTATAACTTGATCCTCAGCAAATTGTATTAAATCTTCCATAGACTTTCCACCTACATAATCTCCACTATTTTGACGATAGGTAAGATCATTTTCGTCTGTTACCTTTTGAGTTACTAGTTCACTAGAAATCTCGGCATCATAGGTAGTAAAAGCTTTTCCATTTTTTTTAAATGTCTTTTTTTTCATAATGCATCAATCCTTTCAGTAATAGTTTTTGTAGAAAAAAAAACCTTATACTTGGAAAGAATCTCAAATAAGCTCCATATATAGGAAAAAATCAATTCTTTGAAATCACATAAAATTATGCTATAATACATTATGTAAACCGCCCGGCTCGAAATGATTATTAAAGGGGGTATTATTATTTTAAAGAATAAGAAAAAATTATTTTTAATAGTGACTAGTATTATAATAGGTTTAGTGGCTATTACAGCTTATTTTACATTATGGAATCAAAAAGAACCCCAAAAGCTATCTTATAATCAATTTATGAATTTGATTGAAAATAATAAGGTGAAACAAGTATATTTGTTAGATGAGCCCAAAATTAAGGGAACGTTAAAGGATGGGGAAGAGTTTATAACAGATAATCCAAGAACGGAAAATTTCAAAGAAATTCTTCTAACTAATAATGTTTTAGTAGATGAAAATAAGGGAAGCCTTATGGTGACAAATATTATTAGCTTTATAGGATTTATTATAGCTTTTGGTGCTATGGGGATTTTTTTATCTAGACAATCGTCAAGACAAACTTCTAGAGAGTTTTCCAAAATGTCTAGTATGGAAGCTATTGATCAAGGAAGTATAAAAGTTACTTTTGCAAGTGTAGCTGGAAATGAAGAAGCAAAAGAAAGCATAAAAGATTTAGGAGATTTTTTACAGAATCCAGACAAATATGCAAAATATGGAGCCAGAATTCCAAGGGGAGTGATTCTTTATGGACCTCCAGGGACAGGAAAAACTTTACTTGCAAAAGCTTTAGCAGGAGAAGCGAATGTTCCTTTTTATGCAGTTTCTGGATCAGATTTTGTACAAATTTATGCGGGATTAGGAGCAGGAAGAATAAGAAGTTTATTCAAGAAAGCAAGAGAAAAAGAGAAATGTGTAATATTTATTGACGAAATTGATGCTCTAGGCAAAAAAAGAGATGGACTAGGTGGAAATGATGAAACAGATCGAACTTTAAATGCCTTATTAACAGAAATGTCAGGATTTCATGACAATGAAGGAATTATTGTAATGGCAGCAACAAATAGACTAGATACTTTAGATGAAGCACTTCTTCGTCCAGGTAGATTTGATAGACAAATTGAAGTTTCACTTCCGGATGTAAATGCTAGGTATGAAATTTTAAAACTATATAGTAAAACAAAGCCTATTTCAAAAAATATTAATTTAAAGAATTTAGCCCATGAAACAGTTTATTTTAGTGGCGCTCAATTAGAAGCTCTTTTAAACGAAGCTGCTATTTTAGCGGCTAAAGAAGATGCAAAACAAATTGATGCAAACCATATAGATAAAGCTTTTTATACAGTAATTGCAGGAGAAGAGAAAAAAGATAGAAGCACAATCTCTCACATAGACAGAAAAATTACTGCTTATCATGAAGCTGGACATGCACTTGTTACAAAGCTTGTTGCGCCTGAAAATAAGGTGACAAAAGTGACTATTATTCCAAGCACAAAAGGAGCTGGAGGTTTTAGTATGAATATTCCTCCAGATAGAATGTATCAAACGAAAAAAGAAATGCTTAGCCATATAAAAATTGCTTTAGCAGGAAGATGTGCAGAAGAAATGATCTTTGGAGAAGAAAATATTACTACAGGTGCAAGCAATGACATACAAAAAGCTACAGAAATCATTGTAGCTATGATGAAGAAATTTGGTATGAACAAAAAAATAGGTATGATTAATTATGATGTGCTTTATGGAAACAAGGGAAGTATAGATCAAAACTTATTAGAAGAATGTACAAAGACTATGGAGACTTTGTATCAAGAAACAAAAGAATTATTAAAGTTTCATCAAGAAGTTTTAGATCAATTGGCACAAGAACTTCTATGCAAAGAAACTTTAAATGAAGAAAATATCGAAGAGATTATTAAAAGAGTTGCTTAAGGAAAATATAAAGATTCATGCATATCTACTCTTTTAAAATGTCACAAAATAGTGTATAATATATTTAATGAATCCTGGAGTGTGCGTTAAAACCTTAAAATTCAACCTACAAAGGACATACGGGAGCTCGTGTTCCTTTGCGGATGAAATGCCTCCAAGGAGAGGACTTCAAAAGTAAAGGATAGATCACCCACTTAGGTGAGTGGCGGGTGTGAATTTTCAGGTAAACGGCATTCTGGGGAGGGCTATATAGCCCTCTTCTATTTTTTTGTAATAATCCATTTTAAGGTTTCAAAGTTAATGCTTTTAGATAATATAATGATACTTATATAAACAATAAATCCTATTCCCATACTTAAGGAAATGTTGATAAAAGGAATGCAATCCATACGGATACATTGAGCATAAGTAAATTTTATGGAAAAAATCATTATAATCGTTGCCAATATAGGTTTTAGAATATGATTGAGAAAATGAAAGTCTAGTCGCATAAAGTGATTTAGACTTTTTATATTTAATATACAAATAATAGCTGTAGAAAGAATGAAACCTAAGATAAATCCATTTTCTGCAAAAGAAGGATTTGCGACTAGATAATAGGTACAAAATAATTGAATCATTGTTCCAATGAGATGATGGATTGTTGTTACTACTTGTTTTCCCATTCCATGAAGGATTCCTGATACAGTATGATGCAGACACAAAAACACGGTTCCATAAGAAAGGTAAGATAGATACTGATCTACATAATCTACATCATATAAAAAGCTACATATGGGTTTTGAAAAAAATAAAAATACACCCATGATAGGAAGCGCAATAAGTAAAGTAATCCGAATGGCAATATGAGATTTCAAACGTATGTCCCTAAAATTTTTCAAAGCCATTTCTTCAGATACAGATGGAATAATATTGACTACCAATGCAGAAGTCACAATGAAAGGGAGAAATAAAAGAGGCATAGCCATTCCCGTGATTTTGCCAAAGGTAGTGATAGCTGATTGTAAACTATAGCCTGCTAGTTGTAATCTTTGTGGAATAAGTACTGCATTTATAGATTGCATAACAACAGCGATCAGTCGTGTAAGGGTAATAGGAAGAGAGATATATATAATTTTTCCCAATAGTTTTTTATTTGTATTTTTTATTTGCAGACTTGGAATATGAATATTTTTATTAGATTGAAATTTAAAAATAAGCCACAATAAACCTGCCAATTCTCCAATAGCTATTCCTATGACTGCGATCATGGAGGCGTATTTCATTTCTAAAGGAGAAAGTAAGTATAAACTCCCTAATACAAAAGCAATTCTCATAATTTGTTCTAAAATTTGAGATACGCCAGGTGGTTCTACATTTTTTATACCATAATAATATCCTCTAAAGATAGATGATAATGTAATAAAAATAATAGCAGGAGGGAGTACTATAAGACTTTCATAAGTATCTTTGTTTTTAATAAAATAAAAACTTATATGTTTTGCATATAAAATTAGGAATATACAAAGAATGGTGCTTATGAAAAGACCTAAGACCAAAGCTGTTTTTAAAATTTTTCTACATGTTTTTTCATCATGTAAAGAAGAATAATGAGCTGTAAGTTTAGATACGGCCACAGGAATTCCAGCCGTAGTAAAAGTAATCAGGATCATTAATATAGGGAAAACTAAATGAAAAATCCCTATTCCTTCTGCTCCAATCATACGAGAGAGAAAAATTTTATAGGCAAATCCTAAAAATCTTACAATGAAATTTACAATTACTAAAACAAAAGTAGCATAGATAAATGAATTTTTTCGCATAGAAAACCCCTCTTTGTATAGCAATTTACTGTTTATACATATTCTAATAAGAGGGGTTATATTACAAAATTATAGCATTTTAATGAGATGATAAGTGTTACAAATGTCTATAAGAGGGTATAGATATATAATATGATGAATATATAATTTTTAAAAATAGGAGAACGAATATGGATAATATAGTTTTTTTAGTTGCAGTTCCAAAGGGACCTCTTTATAATTGTTGTATGAAAATACAAAAATTTCTTTGGAAAGAGTATGATCTAGGAAATGATTTATTACCACAGATTCATCTGACAATAGATGGATTTTATTATGATGATGAGAAAGAACTAGATGAAATACAAAAAAATTTAGAAAAGCTTATTTCAAAAATTGATCCTTTTGAAATAAGATCAAATGGGTTTGGGTATATTCCCAGTCCACA
Source organism: Inediibacterium massiliense (assembly GCF_001282725.1). Taxonomy (NCBI): domain Bacteria; kingdom Bacillati; phylum Bacillota; class Clostridia; order Peptostreptococcales; family Thermotaleaceae; genus Inediibacterium; species Inediibacterium massiliense. Next base: position 703,008 of record NZ_LN876587.1, read on the forward strand.
TAAATGCATTACTCTACATATTGTAAAAACTGAAGAATTAAAAAAGACTTATGGCTTTATTCATAAAAATATGCAGCAGAAAGGTTTTAAAGTAAGGGAATTTAGTCCAGAGGAAATGGTTTTTCATATTAGCCTTGCGGGGATACATGGAAGAGAATGGAGTGAAGAAGAGATGAAACAGGCTTGGGAAAAAGTAAGAGATTTTAAATTGAATGAATCATCTCTGATTGACCATTTAGAACTATGGTATCCAGATCTAGACCCTAAAAAAAGATTAATAAAAAGATTAGAAATTGGGCAAACAATATAAGAAAGGATAAAGAAATGGAGGCAAAATAATGGAGCTGGTTTGTCCTATTTGTAATGGTATGGCAGTGTATTTATTAAAATGTCCTATATGTGGGAAACAAATGGAAAATAAAGGACCATTGACTGATTTTTTAGATGATTATAGTCCATACTTACCTATAGAAATTACACAATTAAGTGATGGTGCAGATAAAAATCATTGTATGCATTTATTTTATTGTGAAGGTTGTCACTATGACAAAAGAGTTCCTATTCATTATGTAGAAATGTAAAAATACTAATAATTTTTAGGGGTTTTGATTTTAAAATAAAAATATATTTTGTGAAAATGTACATAATAAATATGGAAAAAGAAAAAAATATAGTGAAAAGGTAAGGAGGTGCTCAGGATGGAAATGAATACAAGAGATACAATTATGAAAAAATTACTAGATGCTCAGGAAAATGTTCGTGATTATGAAATGTTTTCAAAGAAAGTAGAAAACGAAGAAGTTGCAAGTACTTTTAAAAAATTTGCAGAAGAGTCAGGAATGCAAGCAAGAAGATTACAACAATTAATAGATAAATATGATAAACATTAATAAAGTGCGGAATACCGCACTTTATTAATTTGTAGCAAAATATGATAAAGTCTTGTATAATGTATGTAAGCAGATAAAATGTACCATAACAAAGTAAAATCTAATAAAATGTTTAGATACAGGAGGTTACAATGGACGTTTATAAAAATATTTCTTTAGATAAGGAAGCTTCTCAGCATCTTTATATACAGTTATTTCAAAAGGTACGCCAACTCATTTTAGATAAAAAAGTAAGCGCCAATGAAAAGCTTCCACCCATTAGACAACTTGCTCATACTTTAGGAGTGAATACAAGCACAATTGTAAATGCATATGATCTTTTAGAAAAAGAGGGGTTTGTACATAAAAAAATTGGTAGCGGTACTTTTGTAGCGCCTATCAAAGAAGAAAGCTTTTCAGGAGAGTTATTTGAAAAATATCCTTTAGATGAAGATTTTAAATTAATGGATCGGGGACAAATTCAAATTAAGGAGAATATGATTAGTTTTGCTAGTGCTACGCCTACGTCAGATTTATTTCCAGTAGAAGATTTCAAAAGGCTTTTAAACGAAGTGTTGGATCGAGATAAAGGAGATGCATTTAGTTATCAAGAAAGTCAAGGATATTATCCATTGAGAGAAGCGTTAGTAGATTACTTAAAAGAGATTGGTATCCATACGAAGTTTGAAAATATTCAAATTATTTCTGGAGCCCAACAAGGGATTGATGTGATTTCAAAAGCTTTTGTAGATTATAAAGATACTATTATTGCAGAAAATCCTACTTATACAGGTGCTATTGGAACCTTTAAGTCAAGAGGAGCAAAAATTTTAAGTGTTCCTATTGAAGGAGATGGAATCAATATAGAACTTTTAGAAGAAAGTATTAAAATACATCATCCAAAATTAATTTATTTGATGCCTAATTTTCAAAATCCCACAGGATACTCTTATAGTAAAGAGAAAAAATTAAAGATTATTGAATTAGCTAAAAAATATGGAGTGTTTATTGTAGAAGATGATTATTTAAGTGATTTGAGTTTTTATAGTAAAGATAATACGACCTTAAAGAGTCTTGATACAGAGGATTGTGTAATTTATATTAAAAGTTTTTCAAAAATTTTTATGCCTGGATTGAGATTAGGATTTTTGGTTCTTCCTAAAAAAATACATCATAAGATTTTAGCAGCCAAACATACATCAGATATTTCAACTTCGGGGCTTAACCAAAGAGTATTTGATTTGTATTTAAGACAAGGAATATGGAAAAAGCATATTGAGTATATGGAAAAAATATATAAAGAACGATTTGATCAAATGAAAATTTGTATAGAAAAATATTTTAAATCCTTAGATATTGAATATATTCTTCCATCAGGAGGGTTAAATTTTTGGTTTGCCCTTCCACAAGGATATGATGCAGATCAGCTTTATTTAGAAGCTGCAAAATACAACATACTCATTTTACCTGGATCTATATTTTTTCCTACGAAAGCAGAAAGTAGATTTTTTAGACTGAGTATTGCTTCTGTATATCCTAAAGACATTGAAGTAGGAATGAAAAAATTAGCTCAAGTACTAGATATGTTTATTCAAAAAGATTCTTCACAAATAAAAGCATCAGATGGATATACACCACTTTTATAATAAAGAAATCATGAACAAAAACATGAGGTGATAAAATTGAAGGCAAAGTTTATTATTAATCCTTCGTCAGGAAAGCAGATGGTTCAAAAAAATTTAGATAGAATTATTGGGAATTTAATATTAGAAGGGATTCTTAATCACATAGATGTACTTACATTAAAGAAAAAAGGGGATGCTTATGAAGGGGTCAAAGAATTAAAAAAGGATGAATATGATTATGTAGTGGCTGTAGGAGGAGATGGAACAGTCAACGAAGTAATCAATGGGCTTATGGTAGGAAACAATCAAATTCCCCTTGCTATTTTGCCAGCAGGAACTGTAAATGATTTTGCAAATTATCTAGAAATTCCTACAGATGTAAGAGGATTTTCCAATATGTTAAAAGAAAATAAAAAGAAAAAAGTAGATGTAGGGAAAATAGGAGACCAATACTTTATAAATGTTTTAGCGGGTGGAATTTTAACAGACGTAGGATACAAGGTTTCCTCTAATGTAAAAACATGGCTAGGAAAATATGCTTATTATGTAGAAGGAATGAGAGAAATTCCTAAGCAAATGTTTAAAAGTATTAAACTTTCTATGGAGACAGAAAAATGGCTTAAAGAAGAAGATACTTTTATGTTTATTATTAGCAATACTCCTATGGTAGGAGGATTTAAAAGATTAGCTCCAAAGGCTAAGATTGATGATGGAATGCTTGATATATGTATTATAAAAAAATCTGATATACCTGAATTTATTGGATTGTTTTTTCAAGCTATGAAAGGAGAACATATTTATCATCCTAAAGTAGTTTATTTACAATCTCCTAAAATAAAATTAGAATGTAAAGACTATACAAAAGTAAATTTAGATATAGATGGAGAAGAAGGAGGGTCTCTTCCTGCAACTATTGAAGTGATTCCAAAAGCTTTAGAAGTTTTTGTACCTTAAAAAATAGTTATATACTAAGAAGGAAATTGTATATGAGTTGTAGAAAAATATAAAATATAAATGAAAATATATGGGAATGGGAGTGGATACTTTGAGTATAACAATTAAAGATGTAGCAAAAAAGGCAGGTGTGTCTATATCTACCGTTTCTCGTGTGATTAATGGATCTAAACCTGTAAGCAGTGAAATTAGACAAAAGGTATTACAAGTCATTGAAGAAACAGGATATCGCCCCAATCCTGTAGCAAGAAGCCTAGTGATGAAAAAAAGTCAATTAATTGGAGTAGTTGTTCCAGATATATCGAACTTTTTTATTGGAGAAATATTAAATGGAATAGAAGAAGTAGGAAAAATGTATGGGTATGATATGATTTTATGTAATACATATGCAGATGTAGAGCAGGAAAAAAGGTATCTAAACTTTTTAAAATCAAAGCAAGTAGAAGGAATTATATTTATGACATGGAAATTTCAAAATATTGTAGATGATTTAGAGCATATAGATATTCCAATGGTTACAATAAATAGAAATACTCGTGAATTGGAAATTCCTTCTGTATCTATTGATAATTTTGAGGCTGCTTATGAAATGACAAAATATTTAATTGAAAATGGACATAAAAGAATTGCACTCATTCGAAATACTTTGGATCAAGATGCTTTTGGATATGATCAATATAGAGGATACAAAAAAGCATTAGAAGAATATAATCTGCCATTAGAAGAAGATTTGATCCAATATGGAAATCTAAAGCTAGATCATAGCTATGAAATTGTAAAAGAATTTATAGAAAAAGGAAATCTTCCTAGTGCAATTTTTGCCACTAGTGATGTAATGGCTGTAGGAGCCATAAACTGTTTATTCGATCATGGATATAAAGTTCCGGATGATATTTCAGTAGTAGGCTTTAATGATATTAAACTAGCATCTATATATAGACCAAAGCTTACAACTATTCATCAACCTATTTATGATATTGGTGCAGTAGCTATGAGAATGATTGTAAAACAAATTAATGGAGAAGAAGTGGATCGTAAAGCAGTGACTCTTCCTCATGAGCTTATTGAGAGAGAAAGCAGTAAAAAAATATAAAGTATATTTTTTCTTCTAAGTAGGAATAATAAAATTGCAAAGTCCTACATTAGGAGGTGTATAAGCTTTGAAAAAAGTAGCTGTCGAAAAATCATTAAAAAATATAAAAAGTTATTTAAGTATACAAGGATATGAAGTAAGAGATTTAGAAAGTAGTAGAAGAAATCTAAAAAATTTTGATGCTATTATTGTATCAGGACAAAATAGCAATTTACTAGGAATGCATGATACCAATACAAAAGCATCTGTAATCAATGCAGCAGGTATGACTCCAGAAGATGTGGCGAATCAGTTAAATAATCGTTTCAGCTAAAGACCTCATTGGAGGTCTTTTTTTGTAGTCATTTTGTATAAAACATATTATAATATAGGTATTGTCATGATAGGAGAGAGAGAAAAGATGATAAAAAGTGAGTTTTTACCTATTTGCAAAGAGGATATGAAAAAAAGAGGTTGGGAACAATTAGATTTTATTATTATTACAGGAGATGCATATGTAGATCATCCCAGCTTTGGAACGGCTGTTATTTCAAGAGTATTAGAAGATGCAGGATATAAAGTAGGAATTATTGCTCAGCCAGATTGGAGAAGTACTTCTGATTTTAAAAAGTTAGGAAGGCCAAGACTCGCTTTTTTAATCAATGCTGGAAATCTAGACTCTATGGTCAATCATTATACAGTGAGTAAAAGAAGAAGAGATAAAGATCTATACTCCCCAGGAGGAAAAATGGGACTTAGACCTGATCGGGCAACTATTGTTTATACCAATATGGTCAAACAAGCATACAAAAAAGTACCTATTATTTTAGGAGGAATAGAAGCAAGTTTAAGAAGATTTGCTCATTATGATTATTGGAGTGATAAGGTAAGGAGATCTGTTTTATTTGACAGTGAAGCTGATCTTTTAATATTTGGAATGGGAGAGCGACAAGTTATTGAAATTGCCGATCTTTTAAATAATGGATTAGATATAAAATACATTAGACATATTCAAGGTACATGTTATACGGTAGAAAGTTTAGAAGAAGTCTATGATTATATAGAGGTCCCTTCTTATGAGAAAGTGTCTACAGATAAAAAGGCTTATGCAAAAGCTTTTAAAATCCAATATGAGGAGCAAGATAGCATCAGAGGAAAGGTATTGATTCAAAAGCATAAAGATGTTTATATTGTACAAAATCCTCCAGTACTTCCTTTGAGTCAAGTGGAACTAGATAGAGTATATGATCTTCCATATATGAGAAATTATCATACTGTTTATGAAAAAATGGGTGGAGTTCCTTCTATTCAAGAGGTGAAGCATAGTATTATTAGTGAAAGAGGATGCTTTGGAGGTTGCTCTTTTTGTGCACTTACTTTTCATCAAGGAAGAGTCATTCAAAGTAGAAGTCAAGAATCTATTTTAGAAGAAGCACACAAAATCGTAGAAGATAAAGACTTTAAAGGTTATATTCATGACGTAGGAGGTCCTACTGCAAATTTTAGACATGTAGCTTGCGAAAAACAAAAAAAACATGGAACATGTAAAGATAAACAATGTTTATATCCTAAGCCTTGTAAAAATTTAGATGTAGATCATGAAGAATATTTAGATCTTTTGAAAAAAATAAGAAACATAGAAGGTATAAAAAAAGTTTTTGTTCGATCAGGACTTCGTTATGATTATATTATGGCAGATAAAAAAGATGAATTTTTAGAAGAGCTATGTAAACATCATGTCAGTGGACAATTAAAAGTAGCTCCGGAACATGTATCCCCTAAGGTACTAGACTTAATGGGAAAACCAAGAAGAGAAATATATGATAAATTTGTAGATAAATATTATAAAATTAATGAAAAGATAGGAAAAAAACAATTTTTAGTTCCTTATTTAATGTCGAGTCATCCAGGAAGTGATTTAGAAGCTGCTATTGAGATGGCAGAATATCTAAGAGATATTCACTATCATCCTGAACAAGTACAAGATTTTTATCCTACCCCTGGAACTTTATCTACTTGTATGTTTTATACGGGAGTAGATCCAAGAACTATGAAGGAAGTATATGTTCCAAGAAGTAGAGAAGAGAAAGCTATGCAAAGGGCATTGCTTCAATATAGAAATCCTAAAAATTATGAATTAGTAAAAAAAGCACTTCTTTTAGCAGGAAGAAAAGATTTGATAGGATATGGTCCTAAAGCTTTGATTCAACCTAAAGGAGAAGATAAACAAAAGATAAGAACAAAAGATTTTAAAGGAAAAGATTCTAAAACAAAAGATTTTAAAGGAAAAAGACATAGAAGAAAAAGAAAGTAATTTGACGAAAAATTTTATTTCTTATAAAATATTAAGAGAACAAAGAGAGGTGGAAAATTGTGATTACAAAAGAATTAATAGATCGTATTAATTTTTTAGCCAAAAAGTCCAAACAAGAGGGATTGACAGAGGAAGAGAAAATCGAACAGAAAAAATTAAGAGAAGCCTATTTAAAAGGTTTTCGTGAGAATTTTAGAAAACAATTAGACAATATTGAGTTGGTAGACTAAAAAAGAATAAATGTAAATTTATTCTTTTTTTGTAAAAGAAAAAGGAAAATGTTTAGTTGTATAGAATATATATTATGAAAAGAGTATATTAAAAACTTCCATGCTACCATGGTAGCTAGTTCATAAATGTTTTATACATAGAGAGGGGGACTTAAAATTGGCAGAATGTCAATATGTAATATTTAAACTTTCGGGAGAATCTTATGGAGTAGATATTATGAATGTAAAGGAAATTACAGAATATAAACAAACTGTAAAAGTTCCAAATACACCTGATTTTGTAGATGGCATTATTAATCTTAGAGGAGAGATTATTCCTATCATTAATTTGAAACAAAGATTTCATTTAGAGGATACAGGAGTTCATTCAGATACAAGAGTAATTGTAATTCATCTAAAGGAGAAACAAGTAGGATTTGTTGTAGATGAAGCTTCACAGGTATTAAGAATTACAGAAGAAAATATTGAACCTGCACCAGATATGATTACAGGAGTAGATAAAAAATATATTACTGGAGTTGGAAAACTAGAAGATAAGATTGTTTTACTTCTAGATTTAGAATATGTTTTGACAGATGAAGAAAAGGAAAAAATACAAGAAATTTCTGAAAACTAATATTTATTGACGAGAATGAGAAAAATTATAATAATTCTATAATTTATCATGGATTTATGATGAAAATTTAAAAAAATAGATTTTTGTGTAGATAAAAAAAAAGTATTTGACAACAGCAAAGGTCAAATTTCAAACTATAGCTAGTGTATAATAAATGCAAATACACAAGATATAGGAGGAGCTTTACCATGAAAAAGACTTTGCTGTTTTTTTTAATATTAGTGACGATTATGATTTATGGGAAAATAGGTTTTGTAGATGCAAATGCAAAAGTCCCTACACAAAATAACTTTGAACGAGAAAAAAATTTAATTGAACAACTGTTTGAAGAAAGAGTTCGTTTGTGGAATGAAATTTATAAAGAAGATATGGATCAAAAAACTTGGATCGAAGAATTACAAAAAATTGTGACAGATCCTTTATTATCTTTTGATGAAGAAGCATTTAGGCAAGTATATGAATACCCCACAGATATGGATAAAGTATTAGATGTAAAGATTTTAAATATAGGAGATGTAGTATGTAAAAAAAATGAGATCAAAGCTAAAGTGAATATATTATGGAAAATGGAAAGTTTGGATCAAAAATACAAAGAGGAAATCACGTATACTGTTCTTCTAAATAAAGAAGACGGACGTTGGAAGATTTCTGATTATAATGTAAATGAATAAAACTGTCTATATAGACAGTTTATTATTTGTGTGTATATAATATAAACTATGAAGAATGATTTTTATAGAAAGATGTGGAATAGAGATTTAATTACATCTTATTTTTTAAAAAGTATATAATAGAGGTGTACTATGTATAAACCTGCATTAAGTGCAAAAAAAATGAATGAAATATTAGGGCATACTATTGAAGCCATTGAAAAAGGCAAAAACGAAATATTTGAAATTGCTGAAAGGGCTAGAAAAGAATGTCAAGCATTAGAAGAAGAACTTCAGCTTATTAAAAAAAAGACACTTCATATCATTAATGAAGTAGATACATTAGAAGTGCTAGAAAGAAAGAGTAGATATAGATTGGCTATGGTGAGTAAAAATTTTAGCAAATACTCTGAAAAAGATATTAAAACAGCTTATGAGGAAGCAAGTGAATTGCAGGTAAATATAAAACTAAAAAGAAATGAAGAAAAAGAGTTACTTAGACAAAGATCAGATTTAGAAAAAAGATTAAAAAGTGCATATGAAGTAGTAAAAAGTGCAGAGAAGTTAGTTGCCCAAGTAGGAGTTGCATTAGGATATCTAAGTGGAAATTTAAAAGATGTAATGGAACATTTAGAAGGAATTCAACAAAAAGAAGAAATAGGCATTCGAATCATCAAAGGACAAGAAGAAGAAAGACAAAGAGTAGCTAGAGAAATACATGATGGACCTGCACAATCTATGGCAAATGTAGTGATTAAAGCAGAGATTTGCGAAAAACTTCTCCAAAAGGATATAGATCAAACAAAATATGAATTAGGACAGTTAAAAAGTATTGTAAGAGGATGTCTAAAGGATGTAAGAAAGATTATATATGATTTAAGACCTATGTCGTTAGATGACCTAGGATTGGTTCCTACTATTGAAAGATTGATTATAAATTTTAAAGAAGAAACAAAAATACCTGTAAATTTTTCTGCTAATTGTATTCAAGAGGTAGAACGAACAGTAGTACAACTTTCTCTATTTAGAATTATTCAAGAAGCTTTAAATAATATAAGAAAATATGCCAAATCATCTACTGTGATTGTCAAGCTAGAATCTATTGATCACAAAATTAATCTTTTGATTATGGATGATGGAGTAGGTTTTGATATGGAAAAAATGTCACCTACAAATAAACAAGAAAGTGGATTTGGTTTATTTATTATGAAAGAGAGAGTAGAACTGTTGAAAGGAAAAATAGACATTCAAAGTAGTGTTGGAATGGGAACAAGAATAAAAGTAACCATTCCCTTAAATGACGAGGGGGGAAAATAAGTGTATGATGTAATAAGGGTCTTAATAGCAGATGATCATGAATTGATGAGACAAGGGTTAAAACAAATTATAGAGCTAGAAGATGATATTCAAGTAGTAGCATTAGCAGTAGATGGAGAGGATACTATTAAGAAATCTCAAAAATTCAAGCCAGATGTAATTTTACTAGATATCAATATGCCGAATATGAATGGAATTCAAGCCTTAAGAAGGTTAAAAGATATGGGGACAGATTCTAGAATCATTATGTTAACCATTCATGAGGATCAAGAATACTTATTTGAAACCATCAATATAGGTGCATCAGGGTATGTATTAAAGGATGCAGAATCTTCTAGCTTGGTGAAAGCTATAAGAGATGTTTATACAGGCCATTCTTATATTCATCCTTCGCTTGCTTCCAACTTGGTGAAAGAATACAACAAACACGATAAATCAGACGATGGGTATAAAAAAGATAAGTTGACAAGAAGAGAATATGAGGTATTAAGTTTGATTGCAGAGGGAAAAAATAATAGAGAGATTGCAGATAATTTGTTTATAAGTGAAAAAACAGTAAAAAATCATGTATCCAATATATTTAGAAAAATTGAAGTAAGTGATCGAACACAAGCTGCCATTTATGCTTATAAGCATAATATTAAAAAAATATAGGAGGGAGTATTATGAGTACAAGAGATGTTCTTTCTTTTTCTTTTCAAAAGGGGTGGGAAACAGTTGATGAGAAAAGGAAAGAAACAGTATTTGGTTTTTGTGAAAACTATAAAAAATTCCTTGATAAAGGAAAAACAGAAAGAAAATGTGTTGAAGAAATGATTCAAAAAGCAAAAGAGCATGGATATAAAAATATAGAAGAATACATAAGCGGAAAAGAGAAAATTCAAATAGGAGAAAAAATTTATGTCAATCAAAAAGGAAAAGCTCTAGCACTATTTGTAATAGGAAAAGAAAGCATACAATCAGGAATGAATATTATTGCAGCTCATATTGATTCTCCAAGACTTGATTTAAAACCTTTTCCTCTATATGAAGATGGAGAATTAGCTCTTTTAAAAACTCATTACTATGGAGGAATTAAAAAATATCAATGGACAACTATTCCTCTAGCGATTCATGGAGTTTTTATTAATAAAGATGGAGAAAAGATACATATGTGTATTGGAGAAGAAGAAACAGACCCTGTATTTTATATTACAGATTTACTTCCACATCTTGCAAAAGATCAAAATGAAAAAAAATTAGGTGATGCAATTACAGGGGAAGGATTGAATGTTGTTATAGGCAGTATTCCTTATGAAGATAAAGATATAAAAGAAAAAATAAAATATAATGTGCTTCATTTATTATATGAAAAATATAATATGAAAGAGGAAGATTTTCTAACTGCTGAAATTGAAATTGTTCCTTCTGGAAAAGCAAGAGATGTAGGTATCGATAGAAGTCTTGTAGGAGCTTATGGTCAAGATGATAGAGTATGTGCTTATACTGCTTTTGAAGCTATACTTGATGTAGATCATCCTATTCAAACAGCAGTTGCATTATTTGCGGATAAGGAAGAAATAGGAAGTGTAGGAAATACTGGTATGCAATCAAGATTTTTTGAAAATGCCATTGCAGAACTCATCAGTTTACAAGAAATAGAGTTAGTAGATCTAAAATTAAGAAGAGCATTATCCAATTCTAAAGTTTTATCTGCAGATGTAGGAGCTGCTTTTGATCCTAATTTTCCTGATGTTTTAGATAAAAGAAATGCAGCTTTTTTAGGTAAAGGAGTTTTAGTGTCTAAATATACAGGTGCTAGAGGAAAATCAGGCTCAAATGATGCCAATGCAGAATTCCTAGGAGAAATAAGAAATATCTTTAATGATCGTAATGTTTTATGGCAGATTGGAGAATTAGGGAAAGTAGATCAAGGAGGAGGAGGAACAATTGCTTATATTCTTGCTGGATATGGAGCAGAAGTCATAGATTGTGGAACCCCTCTTTTAAGTATGCATGCTCCTATGGAGCTTGCTAGTAAATTTGATATTTACATGACCTATAAGGCTTATCATGCTTTTTTGGATAGATAAATTATAATAAAGGTAGAACAAAAAAATCGGGTATATACCCGATTTTTATAATATGCTTTCATTTTGAGATGTGAGCATAAAGGTTTTGAAAGTTTCTGCTAAAGGAGATAAAGTTCTAGGTTTATAATATACGAAATAAAATTTACGCAAAGTATCTATATGAATGAGTTCAATTTTTTTAAGAAGATTAAATTTCATTTCATCTTGTATAGCTAAATTAGAAATGATACTTATACCCAATCCATTTCTTACACATTGTTTTAGAGCCCCTGTATTTTCTATGTAAGCTACTATATGTAATTGATCTAAGGATAAATCATGATCATGAAGGATTTGTTCAAATATTTTTCGAGTACCAGATCCTTTTTCTCTCAATATAATATTTTCTGTTAATAAAAAATCAATAGATACATGATCTATATTTTTGTAAAGATCTTTATTAGGGGCAATAAGTACTAGATTATCTTGGAATACCTCAATATATTCTAGATGCTTGTGATCGATTTTTGCACCTACAAAGCCAAAATCTATTTTACCATTTAAAATGGATTGTACTACTTGCTCAGAATCATAATGTAAAAGATTGTATTGTACTTCAGGATATTTTTTATGAAAGGATTGAAGTAGTGGAGGCAATATATATTGTTCAGGAATTGTACTGCAAGCAATTTCTAGGGTACCTTCTATTCTATCTTTAAAAGATTCTAAAGAAAACAAGGCTTGTTCTCTTTTGTTTAAAATTTCTATAGCATGTGTAAATAATATTTCACCAGCTTTTGTTAAGGTTACCTTTTTATTAGATCTATTGATAAGTACTGTACTTAATTCATTTTCTAAATTTTGGATATGATTGCTGATAGTAGGTTGGGTTAAAAAAAGGGCATCCGCTGCTTTGGAAAAACTTTTTAACCTAGCAATAGTTATAAAAGTTTCCAGTTGTCTAAAGTCCATTAGGTCACCCCCTAAGTTTATAGTCTATGTTAATAGTATCATTTACTAGAATAATTATCAAATATTTGTTTTTTTTAGAAAAAATAAGGTATACTGAATACATAAAATGAAGCATATGATAGTATAACAATCATTTTACCATCTTTGAAGGGAATGATTTTATGAATCTGCAAAAACTTAAAATTTTGCTTAAACAAAGAGAAGGAATGAAACTAGATTTTAAGGAAAGTCTTCATCTTGAGACAGAATCTCAAAAAAAAGAATTTGCAAAGGATGTTATTGCCATTGCTAATAGTATTGGGGGAAGAGGATATTTAATTATAGGAATAAAAGATAAAGAAAAGAAGATTATAGGAATTCATCCAAATCATCTGATGGAAGAAAGATTGCAACAAATTATTAGTCAACGATGTGATCCACCTGTTAATATTAGAGTAGAAAATGTCTTATACGATGAAAAATATATAGGAGTTATTACTATTTTTAAAAGTTTTCAAAGACCACATCAAATGAGACAAACTGGAGCTTTTTATATAAGAAGAGGATCTACTACAGATATAGCAAGAAGAGATGAGATTGCAAGTATATTTCAAGAAGTAGGATTGATCCATAATGAACTTACACCTTTATACAATTTAGATATAGATGTTTTAAATAGAGTATCTATTGGCCAATATATGAATAAAATGGGGATGAAAGCCTATAAGGATCTTGAAAAACAGATTTGGAGCAGTCTGGGTATTATTTATTTAGATAATGAAACAAACCAAATGCATCCTACTATTGGAGGACTCTTGCTTTTTTGTGATAATCCTCAGATATATTTAAGTTATTGTGGGATTAAGATTATTACATTTGATAAAGGAAAAAAAGTCATTCATATGATAAATGGTAATATCATTGATATGCTTAATAAAAGTAAACAATTTATATGCAATTATCTAAAAGATATAAATTATCCTAAGGAAGCTATTTATGAATGTATTGCAAATGCTGTAGTTCATAGAGACTATACAGACATATTAAGAGATATTGTAGTTTTAATAGGAGATGAAAAGATAGAAATAAGCAATCCTGGAACTCTTCCTAAGGGAAGTAATATCCATACGATTATGAGAGATGCAAATCCATCTAAAAGAAACCATTGGCTTTATGATAGACTTTTATTATTAGATGATCACAATCAATTTCTAAGGACAGGGATTGGATTAGAAAAAATAAATAAAATTTTTGAAACGATAGGAAAAGTGAAATTCTTAAATTTAGAAAAAAGAAATATTTTCAAAGTAGTCATGCCTGGAATAAAATGGGCAACAAAAAGATAAAAGGAAAACTTTTATCTTTTTTTTATAAATATAGGTTTTATGGAAAGAATCATAGTACATAAATCTTTCTTTTGAAATTTATTTTTGATACAAAGTTCTAGATGATGTGAATTTTTTATATGAAAAAAAATCATATGAAAATCTAGCGGAAGTATATTTTGAATAAGAGTAGTTAGAATTTTTTGATCTAAATTTCTTTGTACATATATTTTAGGAATACAAAAATCTTTAATATGTACATAAGAATAAATTTTTTCATAAGAAAAAGCAAGAACAATTTTTATACCATCTTTAGAATGATAAATAAATTCCCAATGATCTTGTAAAGAATGAGTAAGTACTTGGCAAGAAAACTTTTGATTTGTCATTTTTTCAAATGTTTTTGTAAGTTGCATCCATTTCATAGGAAAAAATTTTTCGTAGATGGGAATAGGATTCTTTTGTTTTTTCATATAGAGAAAACCTCCTGTTTTAAAAGCTTGTCTCTGTTATTATATATGAAGGAATAAAAAGGATTATTCCTTTATACACTTAATTTTAAATAAAGGAAATAATAAATATATTATAAAAGAGTAAAAATAAAGAGAGGATTTATTCTTATGAAATTATTCAAGAAATCTATAAAAGTATTCAAAAAAACAAAAGGAATTTATAAATTCATTAAAGATCCTGAGGTTTCCAAATGGAAAAAAATAATGATATTTGGAGCTATTGTATATGTAATCAGTCCAATTGATTTAATACCAGATCCTGTATTTGGTTTAGGATGGATAGATGATGGTATAGTCATAGGTTATATAATTTCTAGAATTTCTAATGAATTAGATAAATATATAGAAAAGGATTCGGTATCGTTTAAAAAAGGGAAAATTATTGAGGATGTAGATTATAGAATAGATGATGAGAAATAATAATGCATGAAGTAGTGAGTGATTATATGGAATAGGTTGGGTATATAATAAAAAAAGGTATAGGAGGTAATGATTATGAAGATTTATACAAAGACAGGAGATAAAGGACAAACTAGTCTATATGATAACACAAGAGTAGATAAAGATAGTATAAGAGTTGAAAGCTATGGAACGATTGATGAATTAACCTCTATATTAGGAGTAGCAAGAAGTTATATAAAAGATCAAGAAATAAGAGATATTATATATGATGTTCAAAGGCAATTATTTGATGTAGCAGGAGAGCTTGCTACAAAGAATCGTGAAAAATTTCCAGAAAAAATAAAGGAAGAACATATCAATCAATTGGAAAAAATAATTGATGTTTATGTAGGAAAAATGGATTCTGTAAATCAGTTTATTATTCCAGGAAGTAATATAGAAAGCGCTTATTTGCATGTAGCAAGAACCGTTTGTAGAAGAGCAGAAAGAAGAATACTTACATTGAGTAGACAAGAGGAAGTAAGTCCTATTTTGATTAAATATGTAAATAGACTGTCTGATTTGATTTATGCGTTAGGAAGGTTTTTGGAAACAGATCTAGCATATGTAAAATTTGAGAAACCATCAAAATAGATGGTTTTTCTATATATGATCTATAAAATGTCTACTATTTTAAATAGATAGCTTTTATTTTAAGTGAAAAAGACGAACGATATAGAAGATTTAAAAATCAATGTACACTTTATAAGAAACTATGCTATAATATCAGTATGAA
This sequence comes from Inediibacterium massiliense, assembly GCF_001282725.1. Taxonomy (NCBI): domain Bacteria; kingdom Bacillati; phylum Bacillota; class Clostridia; order Peptostreptococcales; family Thermotaleaceae; genus Inediibacterium; species Inediibacterium massiliense. The sequence continues at coordinate 718,671 of NZ_LN876587.1, forward strand.
AAAATAAAAGAGGTGAAAGTTGTGAAAGAGGATATAGCACAAATATTATTTAGTGAAGAAGTATTGAATGAAAAAGTAGAAGAGTTAGGGAAACAAATTGCAAAGGATTATAAAGATAAAGATCTTTTAGTTGTAGGGGTTTTAAAAGGTGCAAATGTATTTATGAGTGATTTGATAAGAAAAATAGATCTTCCAGTATCTATTGACTTTATGGCTGTCTCTAGTTATGGATTTTCTACTACTAGTTCAGGTGTAGTAAAAATTATAAAAGATTTAGATGATAGTATAGAAGGAAAAAATGTTTTGATTGTAGAAGACATTATTGATACAGGACTTACCCTTCATTATTTATGTAAAAACCTTCTTTCAAGAAAGCCTAAGAGCTTAAAAATATGTACACTATTAGATAAGCCGGAAAGAAGAAAAATAGATTTAAAGGTAGATTATAAGGGATTTGACATACCAGATGAATTTATTATTGGTTATGGAATTGATTATGCTGAAAAATATAGAAATCTTCCTTATGTGGCTATACTTAAAAGAGAAGTATATGAAAAATAAAATATGACAAGAATAAAAAAAAAATTACTCCTCATAATAATATAGAAACTATTTATATTCTATAGGAGTGATAATATGAACACTAATTTTGAAGAGGTAAAACAAAAATTTAAAAATGCAGATGTAGATGAAAAGATAAGAATATATACAACTACTGAAGGATTAACAGTAGAACAATTTAAAGAACTTTTAAAGATGTTTCCTCTTCAGTATTTAGACAAATTAGAAAGAGCCATGGCGTAGTCTTTATAAGAGTGCAAATCAACCCATACTTTATGGTTCATAAAGTACGGGTTGATTTGCATTTTGACTATACTTTTTTTTTATAATTCAATATCTTAGACCATTCTAAAGGAATGGGTTGTCCATAAAGGATATATTCCTTTAAATAGTTGGATTCAGTATGGCTTAAAAATTTTATTGGAATACATAAAGTATATCCATTTTGAGATAGTATTTTTTTTAGTTCATGCTTTTCTTTGATGTAGAGTGGGATCACTTTTTCTATTTCTCGATCTTTACATAATACAGCAGTTTTGTATGCATGTTTGTATTTGTTTTCTTCTTCTAATTCTATATATCTTGTGATTTCTCTATTTATGTATTCAATAAGATGATTCTTAAATTTTTGATCCTTTTCAAGTTTCGGATAATCTTGTAGCCAAGAAGGCTTTGGTTTTTTTGTTAAAATGGTTTCTACAAAAAAATCATATTTTAAAGAACCATTTTTTAATCCTTTATAATATCTTCTAATATTTTTTTTGATATGATTTTGTAATTCAACTTTGGTGTGATCTGGTAAATTTAACGTTTGCACAATGAAACCTCCTCTATTGAACTATTACTATTATTACCGAATATTATAAAAATTATAAAAATTTAGAATAAAATTCAAAAATAACAAAGATTGTTTTGAATAGAAAGTTTATATATAATAAAAAATATATAAAATAGAGGAGTGAAAAAATTGAAAGCATTAGTGATTTTAGGAAGTCCTAGAAAAAACATGAATACAGATACGCTTTTAAATAAAGCAATAGAAGGAATGAAAGAGAATGATATAGAAGTAGAAAAAGTAGCACTTGTAGATTTACAAATTCATCCTTGTACTGCATGTGGGGCTTGTGAAAAAACAGGATTTTGTATCATAAAGGATGATATGAGTAAGCTTTATAAAAAATTTGATGAAGCAGATATTGTGATCATAGCTTCTCCTATTTATTTTAATTCTATCAGTAGTTTAACAAAAATTATGGTAGATCGATGTCAGATGTTTTGGTCTAGCAAATATGTTCTAAATCAACCATCTATCAATCAAAATAAAAAAAGAAGAGGTGTATTTATTGCTACTTGTGGAAGTATACAAAAAGGGCAAGAATTTTTAGGAGCAACTCTTGTAATGGACTTATTTTTCAAAGCTATCAATACAAAGTATATGTATAATCTTTTGGCACAAGACACAGATCAAGTATTTACAGGGGATAGACCTAAATTATTGCAAGAAGCTTTTGAAATAGGAAAAAAATTGGCTGAAATTTCAAAATAAGACAAAAAAATATTTTTTCATTGATTTTTTGAACTGATACATATATCATAGTAATGTGAGCATTTTATATATAAGTAATGCGATACTATTTATAGATTAGGGGTGTTTTTTATGTCAAAAATTTTAGTACCTGTTGGATTATCCAATAAACATATCCACTTAAGCAAAGAACATATTAATATTTTATTTGGAGAAGGTCATGAATTAACACCAATTAAAGACTTAGGACAACCTGCTCAATTTGCCTGTGATGAAAAAGTTGATATTGTAGGTCCAAAAGGAACATTAAAAGGTGTGAGAGTATTAGGTCCTGCAAGAGAAAAAACTCAAATTGAGATTTCACTTGCTGATGGATTTGTATTAGGAACTAAGGCTCCAATCAAAGCTTCTGGAGATTTAGCAGGAACTCCTGGTGCAAAAATTGTAGGACCAAAAGGAGAAGTAGATTTAGAAGAAGGAGTTATTGTAGCTGCAAGACATCTTCACATGCATACTTCTGATGGAGAAAAATTTGGAATCAAAGATAAAGACATTGTAAAAATCAAAGTAGATGGAGAAAGAGGAATGATTTTTGAAAATGTCTTGGCAAGAGTAGGAGATACACATGCTCTTGAATTACATGTAGATATGGATGAAGGAAATGCAGGAGCAATGAAAAATGGACAAATGGTTGAAGTAATTAAATAATAAAAAAAACAATATTTCGGCTGTTTATAAAATGTAAAAAAGGAATTCCTTTTAAAGGAATTCCTTTTTTAAGTGTTTAATCAAGAAGCTTGGCTATTGGTACAACACACAATATGAAATAATAGGTTATATTATATACTATAAAGAGCAGTTAAATGACTTTGCATTTATATAAATTCAACATCTTCTTTAGAGGAAGCTTTATTTTATATATAAAAAATACACAAAATTTTTATAAAAATAAAGGATGCTACAAAGCTTAATAGAAATATACAATTATACAAAATATGATAAAATATAACAAGATTCGCAATTTCATTAAAATATATAATAAAGGGTTTAAGGAAAGGAAAGAAAAAGTATGAAACTAAATATTAAATCAAAATTATCTTTAAGCTTTATAATACTATTCATCATCTTTATAGGGTTTTTAGTATATATGCAAAGCATTATGAATGATGTGAACGATCAATCTTCTATCATTGCTAGTGAAGAAATACCCTGTATTCGTCTATTACATTCTATTAATACTATGGCTTTTGATTTTAGAATCAAAGAATTTGATCATATTGCCTCTGCAACGATTGAAGAAAAAGAAGATTTAGAAAAAGAGATGAATGAAAATAATAGAAAGATTCAAAAAGAATTAGAGGATTATAAAAAATATATTAAACAAGAAGAAGAAAGAAAAATATTTGAAGATGTAAAAGTTAAATGGAATCAATACATAGATATTCATAATCAAATTATAAATGTAAGTAGAGAATTTAATAAAGAACAAGCAGTATATATAATGTCTAATGAATCTAGAAAATTATTTTATGACATATCAAGTAAATTGGTAGAGCTTTTACAATATAATGAAGATAGTGCTAAAAGATCTAGTGAATATGGAGATCATCTTTATAAAAGTTCTATGAAAAAAATGTCGGGGGGAATTATCACATTTTTCATATTAGCAGTGATCATGGCGGTTTTAATTATTAAAAGTATTATTCGTCCTATTAACATATTAAAACAAGAATTAAATGCACTAGTAGAAAATGGGGGAGATCTAACCCAAGAAATCAATATAAATAGTAAAGATGAAATGGGAGAATTGGCTTATGCAATCAATAGATTTTTACAAGATTTAAGGGGGATGATTCAATCCATCTCTCAAGTGTCACAAAATGTAAGCAACAATACCAATATATTAAACCAATCCTCACAAGAAGTACAAACAGGAAATGAACAAATATCTGCTACCATGCAAGAGATGGCAGCCGGAATAGAGCAACAAGCGCATTCAGCTAGTGAAGTTTCTTATGCAGTAGAAGGCTTTAATCGATTAATTGAACAAGCAAATAAAGATGGGCAAGAATTGAATGATTTATCTATGGTTGTTTTAAATATGTCTCAAAAGGGAAATGATCAGATGATAGAATCGGTAGAACAAATGAATTCTGTAAATAATACAGTTAAAAATTCTGTTGTAAAGGTAGAAGAATTGGAAAAAAAATCAGAAGAAATTTCTACATTAGTGCAAGTAGTCAATGAAATTGCTGGACAAACTAATTTATTGGCATTAAATGCTGCTATAGAAGCAGCAAGGGCAGGAGAAGCAGGAAGAGGCTTTGCAGTTGTTGCAGAAGAAATTAGAAAGTTAGCTGAACAAGTAGAGCAATCCCTTGAAGAAATTACAAAGATAGTAGTAGGAATACAATATGAATCTAAATCAATGGGAGAATCTTTGAAAAAAGGATATTTGCAAGTAGAAGAAGGAACTGCTCTTGTGAAAAATACAGGAAAAACTTTTGAGGAAATTAATCAAAAGGTTTCTTATATGGGAGATAGGATTAAGGAAATATCTAATCGTTTAATAGAAATTACTAACGATAGTCAAAAGATCAATACATCTATTTCAGATATTGCGTCTATCACAGAAGAAAGTTCAGCAAGTGTAGAGGAAACTACAGCTTCCATAGAAGAGCAAAATAGTCATATGCAAAATATATTAAGTCAGGTAAATGAAGTATCTAATTTATCAGGTCATTTAAATGATATGATTGACAAATTTAAAATTGAATAAAAAATATTTCAAAATAATTGACTATAGATTTAGAATATGATAAAATATATAAAAATAATATAGAAAAAGATTATGACAGAGAGAAAAGCATTGAAACTGTAACTACAGAGAGTCAGGGTAGATGAGAGCCTGATGTTATAAGACGATGTGAATATTCACTCTAGAGTTTTTGTTCCAAAAGGTTTCCAAGTAGGAGCAAAGGGTTGTCTCCCTTATCAAGACTACAGTTTAGCTTTTAAATATACTTGATCAATATATTTTAAGGGCAGACTGGAAAAGAGATGATCTAGATGGTTTTATCATATAGATCAAGTAGAGTGGTACCGTGAATCCAAGCTTCGCCTCTATATAGGGGCGAGGCTTTTTTATTTTCTCAAAAAGCGCTTTGTATTAGAAAATATAAACGAAATGTGACTGGTCAAATGTGAAAAAATATATTTGTTTAAAAAAGAGGAGGGTTAAAATGGATATCATAGAAAAAGGTCAAGGAAAGCAAAGAGATCAATGGACATCTAAGATAGGGTTTATCCTTGCTGCAGCAGGTTCAGCAGTAGGTCTAGGCAACCTTTGGAAGTTTCCTTATAGTGTGGGAACAAATGGTGGTGGAGCGTTTGTTATGCTTTATTTTATATTTTTAGTTTTGATAGGCTTTCCTCTTATGCTTGCTGCTATTACAATAGGGAGAAAAACTCAGCTTTCTGCTGTAGGTGCATATAGAAGTATTAAAAAGAATTGGGCTTTTGTAGGAGGATTAGGTGTTGTATGTGGATTCTTTATATTAGCGTTTTATAGTACTGTAGGAGGATGGGTAATTTATTATTTGGTAAAAGCACTAAGTGGAGGTTTAGCTATTAAGGATCCAAAACTTTTAGGAGAAATATTTGGAGGATTTATATCTTCTCCAACTGCTAGTATTGCTTATCAAGGAATATTTCTTTTGATCACATTACTCATTGTGATAAGAGGAATTAGTGGAGGAATAGAAAAAGCCAGTAAAATAATGATGCCAGCACTTCTTATTTTATTAATTATGATAGCTATAAGATCTGTAACACTTCCTGGAGCTATGAAAGGAATAGAATTTTTCTTAGTACCTGATTTTTCAAAAATAGATATGAATGTAATTATGAACGCATTAGGGCAGGTATTCTTTTCTTTAAGTATAGGAATGGGTGTTATGGTCACTTATGGAAGTTATTTAGACAGAAATACGAATCTTTTAGGACCTTCTAATTCTATTCCACTATTAGATACTGCTGTAGCTATGGTAGCAGGATTTGCAACATTGCCAGCAGTATTTGCGCTAGGATTTGAAGCTTCTGAGGGACCAGGGCTGATGTTTGTTACATTGCCAGCAGTATTTGCTAGTATGCCTTTGGGAAATATATTTTGTATATTATTTTTCATACTTGTACTTTTTGCAGCTCTTACTTCTTCTATATCTATGTTAGAAGTATGTGTATCCTATTTTGTGGATGAAAAAGGTGCAGACCGAATAAAATCTTCTATTATTATTTCAATTATCATATACTTTGTAGGATTGCCAGCATCTTTATCTATGGGACCTTGGAGTGATCTTCGTATTCTTGGAAGTTTAAATTTCTTTGATTTTTATGATAAACTAACTTCTAATATACTTCTTACTTCAGGAGGATTATTTCTTTCTATATTTGTAGGATGGATATGGGGAGCAGACAATGCAATAAAGGAGATCAGAAGAGGAGGCGTAAAATTTTCTTTAGCGCCTATATGGAAATTTTTAATAAAATTTATTGTTCCACCAGCAGTTTTTATCATTCTAATCAATTCATTCAAAGATGTGATTAGTGCCATATTGTCATAAAGTAAAACCATCTCTAGAATAGAGATGGTTTTTTTATGCAATGTAATTATTTGAATTTTTGTGTATTTAGTTTATTCCTATCTTCATAAAATACTTTGAAATCAGGATCAACCTTACCAATTCCTAAATATTTAGCTTTATAGTCTTTTAGTAATTCCATAAATCTAGGGAACAATAATACTAAAGCTATAACATTAGCAAAAATGGGCAAAGCTGATGATGCATCTGAAAATAGCCAAACTATAGTACCTGGAAACTCATAATAAACTGCAATAAATACTAAAGCTAAACTTGGTATTGGGTAAAGCCATTTATACAAATTTAATAATAAATCTTTCTTTTTATTTTCTCCTACAAGATATCTTACAACAACTTCCATTTGAGCATATATACCAGAGGATGTGGTAAGACCAAATAAAAATACTCCTATAGCTATGATAATTTTAGCTGGTGTTCCTATTCCTACTTCAAAGGCAGAAAGAGTAAGAGTAGCTCCATCTAAACCAGAAGACCATTGACCTGTCATAATTATAGTTAAAGCTGTAATAGAACATATTACAAAAGTATCAATAAAAACTTCAAATACTCCCAGTATACCTTGATTTATAGGATGATTTGTCTTTGCAGAGGCATGTATCATAGGGGCAGAACCCCAACCTGCTTCATTACTGAATACAGAACGTGACATCCCAACTTTTATAGCTTGAGAAAAAGCTGCTCCTGCAAATCCTCCTGTTGCAGCTGTACCAGTAAAGGCACTTTTGAATATTAATTCAAAGGCATAAGGCAATTGAACTATATTTTTAAATATAATAAAAAGTCCACTACTTAAATAAAATAAAACCATAAAAGGAACTAGAATGGAAGCAATTTTACCAAGAGATGTAAGCCCACCTGCTATCATGATATATAGTAATACGGTATATATGATCCCTGAGGTGATCATATTAATATTAAAGGTATCTGCAATGGCTTCAGCAACAGTATAGGTTTGTATATTGATAAAGAAAGCTACAAGAAATCCAAAAGCAAAAAGAAAACTCAAGAAATGGTATAGTGATTTCATTTTCTTTTCTGCGCCAATACCTTTTTGCATATAGTAATTTGGACCACCATATGCATAACCATAGGTATTCTTAGAGCGATAATGAACTGCCAAAGTGATTTCTGTCATTTTTATGATTTGTCCAACAAGACCAGCAACCCACATCCAAAATATAGCTCCTGGACCTCCAAATGCAATAGCAGTAGCTACTCCTCCTATATTTCCTACTCCAACTGTTGTTCCTATTGCAATATTCATAGCTTGTAAAGGTGAAACTACACCATCGCTTGTTTTATCAGGATTTTTTTTAAATACCTCCTCCTTTGTTTTTCTAAAGGCATGAGATAGATATCTACATTGAAAAAAATTTGTAGATATTGTAAAATAAAGACCAGCTCCTAATATTATCACAATAAGAGGTACACCCCACATATATTCCCAAACGAGAACTTCTAAAAATTTTAAGAACATCATATGCCTCCTTATTAAAATCTAAGAGATAAACAACTAAGGCCTCCGTCTAATTTTTTGTATTCTGATGTGTCTACTTCAATCACACCATACCCTAAATCTTCTATAGCTTTCTTAGTCTTTGGATATCCTTGTGGGACTAATACATAACCATTCATCCAAATACAATTAGCTCCATAACTTTCATCTTCGGGAATGATTATTTTATTAAAATCTTTAAATCTTGGATCTTCTATGAATTCACCAGCTATTAATAGGTTATTGTTTTCTAAGTAGGCTAAACCTGTTTTTAAATGAAGTACTTCTTTTAGAGGTACTATAGTTCCGCTATAACCATACTTTCTAAGGAATTCTATAAATTGTATAGCCCCTTCTTTATTAGTTCTGTTGGATAATCCTATATAGAAAAAATCTCCAACCATCATAACATCTCCGCCATCAATAGTTCCTGGAGCTTTTACTTCTTCTATATTTTCATAAAAACTTTTTAGAGTTTCATGCATAAATATTTTTTCACCATTTCTTGAATCAGCTCCTGGATTACATATGATTGCACATTTTTTAGTTAATACAGCTGTATCTTCTACAAAACAAGAATCGGGATACTCTTCTAGAGATTCTAGGATAGTTACTTCTACTCCTGTTTTCTTTAAAGCTTCAACATAAAAGTTATGTTGTTTTAATGCTTTTTCATAATTTGGTTTGCCCAAACATTCAGATCCTATTCCATCTACTATAGATTTACCTGGTTTTCTTACAATAACATTTTTAAACATCTTTAATTCCTCCTAAATATTTCATTTTTTATAATTATACTTATTAATGAATAAAAATTCAAGCGTAATATAAAAAAATTATAAATTAATTCTAAAAAATATTATTTTTACATAAGTGAACATACTTAAAATTTTTAAAAGAATAGATGATCGTAGAGATAAAATGATTCGAAAATATAATAAGATAAGATATAATAAATAGAAAAAAGGAGATTAGATATAAAAATGATATATAAAGAATTTGAATTTTCACATATAGTAAAGAAAAGTGATAGAAAAACTTTTGAAATAAGAATAGAACCACCAGATTTAGTTATTTTAAAAGCACCTAAAAAAGCTAAAGAAGAAGATATTATAAAAATTTTAAAAAGAAAAGAGAAGTGGATCCGAAATAAATTACAGCTTTTAAAGAAAATAAATTGTCTACAAAAGCAATACATAAATGGAGAAAATTTTTTATATTTAGGAAAAAACTATTTATTGAAAATAATCATAAATTCTACTGTCAAAAATTCTACAGTAGAAGGAATAGATCAAAATCTGGTGGTAACAATGAAAGAAAATGATCAACAAGCTTTAAAAGATATAGTTATAAATTGGTATGCACAAAAAGCTTTAGAAAAAATAGTCGAGAGAGTAAATGATTTTCAAAAGTATTTTGAAGTAAAACCTAATAAAATTACAATAAAAAATCAAAAAACCCGTTGGGGAAGCTGTAGTTCAAAGAGAAATCTAAATTTTAACTTTAGAATTATCATAGCACCTATTGAAATCATAGATTATTTAGTAGTTCATGAAATGTGCCATCTTATACATATGGATCATTCAAAAAACTTTTGGGGATTGGTAGAAAGTATCATCCCTGATTATAAAAAAAGAAGAGAGTGGTTAAAGGTTCATGGCATAGAACTTATTTTGTAAATGATAAATATATGATTTACAAATATATTATAAAATGCTATTCTATATATAGAATAGGAGGAAGCTTATGACTCAAATTGAAGTTGTACTGTTATCCCTTTTATATGATAAAGATTATTATGGGTATGAAATGGAATTGATTATAGAACAAAGAAATATGAGAGAGTGGACAGATATAGGATTTTCTTCTATTTACAATTCTTTAAATAAACTTCAAAAAAAAGATTTAATAGATTCGAGATATGAAAAAGAATATGGTTCTCCTAAAAGAAAAGTATATTTTATAAAAGAGGAAACAAAGGAAATTCTTAAGAAAAATATTATAAAAAAACTAAGTGAGTATAGTCGTGACCCAAGTGAATTTGATGTAGGCATGGCATTTTCTTATTTGATTTCAAATGAAGAATTTTACAAATCTATTGTAAAACGTAAAGAGAATTTGATAAAAAGGAAGGATTTTATTTTGAAAAAATATCACCAGCATCCTACAGCTCAAACAAGACCACATATAAAGGCTTTATTTGAAAGACCTATTGTATGCATAGATGCTGAAATGAATTGGATTGAAAACTTTATTAAAGAAAATTTTGAAAGAGGAGATGTATAGTATGGAAAAATCTTTAGTTAGTAATGCATTTGAGACTTTTATGAATGAAGCACCAGAACATTTCATTCCTTCCAATAGCACTGAAGGCTTATGATGCTCAGTAAAAACATATAGTAAGTGGTGGAGATAAAAACACAGTTTCGGTTGGTAGTCCGAACCTATCTATCATAAATAGATAGCAGTAACCTTCCCTCCTGGGGTTGTCCATTCTTCATTGATGATGATTGAATCAGGAGGTATTTAAAAATGAAAATTAGTATTGGGTTGACTGTTTTATTTGAAGATCCTTTTTGGATAGGAGTATTTGAAAGAAATTATGATGAAAAATATGAAGTTTCAAGAATCGTATTTGGTTCAGAGCCTAAAGATTATGATGTATATGATTTTATATTAAAAGAATTTTACAATATAAAATTTACGAAACCTATTTTTATGGATAAAAAAATAGATAAAAAAATAAATCCTAAAAGATTGCAGAGGAAAATAAAAAAACAGGTAGAAAACAATGGAATAGAAACAAAGGCTCAACTGGCTATAAAACTTCAATACCAAGAAAATAAAGTAGAAGGAAAAAAGAGATCCAAAGAAAAGAAAGAAGAAGATCAAAGAAGAAGATTTGAGATGAAACAACAAAAGAAAAAAGAAAAACATAAAGGACATTGATATATAAATATAAAAAAGCCTTCTATAGAAAGGTTTTTAAATTGAAATGCTTATAGACTGAACTATTTTAGTCTATAAGCATTTTTTTGAATATCACATTTCATAAGCATTATTAATTTGAAAAATTTAGTAATTCAAGGTAAAATGTATGCAGAACCATTCTATAAAATATCGAAGAAAAAAATAATGCATTGCATAAATTTAGAAGATGGAGGAATGTATGAACTCTATGAGAAATCAAATTTTTCACGAAGAATTATGGAATATGAAACAAGGAGATTTTATTTCTACAGAAGAATATGAGAAAGTTAAAAATGCTTATTCAAATTATTGTCATGTAAGAAACATGCAAATACAAGAGAAGCAAAAACAAAAGAAATCTGATAAAGAACGAATATCGACAGTTCAGCCAAAACCTAAAAAAGTATTATCTTCTCAAGAAATAAGAGAAAAAAACATTAGCTTAGTATTATTTTTAGGTGTGTTTTTTATTTTAATGGCTGGCCTTATTTTGGCTACTACAAATTGGAGTATAATGAATAATATGACGAAAACCATCATTCTTACTATGGTTTCAGTAATATTTTTTGGAATAAGTGTGTTTGCAGAAAAAAAATTAAAAATCAAGAAAACTTCCATTGCATTTTGGGCATTGGGGAGCTTGATGATTCCTATCTCCATATTATCAGCAGGTTTTTTTAAACTATTTGGTTCATGGCTTTCTATTTTTGGAGAAGGTAAATATGTACTTGGAATCATAGGATCGTTTATTTGCTTAGGAGTATATGTATATAGTTCTTTTAAATATAAGAATAGGCTTTATGTTTGGTTTAGTTTTATTACTCTAAGTTTCAATGTGAATTTTATTTTGGCTTCGTTATATCCTCCAAGAGATCTATTTTACTTAGGAATTATTATTTATAATAGTCTACTACTATTAGGATATAGGAAATTAAAAGAAAGAAAAAATATATCTTTATTTATCAATGAGCTTTTTTTATTTATACAATTTAATTTAGGACTTAGTGCATTAGGGATGTTGATTTTATTTGAGAATACAGTTTTTTATGGACTTAATATTATTCTTGCTTCAATCTTATATTTTGGTATTATGCTGATCTATAACAAAAAAGAATATCATTATGTCTTTAGTATATTATTAATTTATGGAATCTATCAATTTGTTGGTCATTTAGAATTGAAAGAATGGGATATAGTTATTTTTGCAACGGTGGGATTTGTATTTTTAGGATTAGATAAGTATTTAATAAAGAATGAAATGCTTAAAAAGAATTTTAAATATACAAGTGCAATCGTACAGATTTTGGTATTTGTATACATACATTTTAAGGGACTAGCAGGAAATATAGAAGAAGGTTCAATAGTAAGATGGATTTCTTATATATTGATTGCTTTTAATTATATGTATTTGTCTTATAAAACTGAAAACAAGATATTTTCATATCTAACGAGTATATTTTTACTCATAGCAGGACGTGAAAAATATTTTATTTTCTGGCCAGAAACCAAGCACTATTATGGACTATTTATGTTTATAGCAACCCTTACTATATTTATTATTTTTTATTATAAAAACAATTGGAAATATACTAGGGTATTAAAAGAAGGGGCTGCTGTTGTAACTTCTATATATTTTCCTTTTTGTATGATGGAAATATTATCCCAAGAACAATATATGATGATTTCTTTATTGTCTTATGTATATGCATGTGTATTATATATACTGCATAAAAATAGTATAAGTTTAATAGGTAAAAAAATAATTCAGTGGATCATGCCTTTTGTAGTATTATTTGGAACAGTTACAATATATGAATCTTTGCGATTGTATAATAAAATATATTATTTTGAGCAGCATTTTGCTTTGAGTTTAGTACTTTTATTTGGACTCAGTATATTTTTTGAAAAGAAAAATAATCCTTTAGAAAAATCATTTTTTATGGTTTCCCAAATATTTATACTAGTTACAAATGCTATTTGTCCAACAAGCACAAATATTTTTTCTTTCATATCTATAGTTGCAATAGGAGCATATATATATAGCATATTTAAATACAAAGAAGAGTTTTTCATTAGAATGTTTTTATATGCATCATTCATTTATTTTGGAAAATTCATTTCAGATATGTCAGTATATTTTCATGTGATGAAAAATTTAGATTACTACATTCCTTTCATAGTAGGAATTTTAGTAGTTGCACTTTGGTTTAAATGTAGTGATCTTTGGAAAAAAAGAATTACAATGTTTTTAATTCCATTTAATATTGTGAGTATTTGTTATATAAACTATTATTTTAAACATCCAATTATAGATTTCTCTTTTATTTTAGGGTACACGATATTGATGCTTACTATTTTACATTATGAGAAACTACAATTATTCAATATCTTACCCCTTAGTTTATTTACCGCATCTTTATATGTTTTTTATGAAGAGGGACTTGATGCTGATCAAAGCAAAATATTTATAATATCTATTGTAGTGTTTATGGTTCTTAAAATAGCAGGAAAATTATTATTTAATAAATTGTATACAGTCAACAAAGATGGAATGAAAGTAAAGATTGTTCACATAGATTGGTATTCAGTATTTTCATTATATATGCTTATTTCAGTATTTTATGATACAGTAGATAATTGGGGTATAGCAGGAAAATTAATAGTACCTGTACTTATGGTATATTTCTTCTATTCACAAATTAAGAGAGTGGAAGAGGAAATGGCTAAAAAAATAATGAAAACAATAACTTTAATAGTGTTAATGATTCCATACTATAGATTATTAAATAATATATCCATACCAAAAGTGATTCAAAGGGAATTGGATATTTTACCATGGATAGGAATACAGGTGATGTCTTCTCGTAAAATATGGACAAAATATGAATCTTTAATGAGAAAAGTAGAGTGGGGCATATTGATTGTAATATCTACAATTTTATTAGCAGATATTGTGGTGTATGGTGATACGAAAGATGCTTTAATATTTGGAGTACTGTCTCTTATTTCTGTAATAGGAGGTATGCAATTTAGGAAAAAATCTTATTTTTTTGTAGGAATAGGAAGTTTGATAATAAATGTTATCATTAAAAATCAAAAATTATGGGCAAATATTCCTTGGTGGGGTTATTTATTAATTACAGGTATAGTGCTCATTACAACAGCAAGTATTCATGAAATGCAAAAAAATAACAAGATATCTAAACTAAAATTAAATATAAAAGAAATAAGAAACAAGTTTAAAGATTGGAAATAAAAATATCATGTAAAGAATTTCTCTTTTTAAAATAATGGAATGATCTGAAGGGGAGAGATAGTTAAATGATATAAAGAAAAGATATTGATTTTGAGATCATTGAGTATTTATTATCTATGCTACTGTATAAATTATAAGAAGTTGTTTCATATTATTAGTATAAAATCATTGATAATAAAGAATGAAAATAATAACACTCGTATCAAAGCTCTTTTCTGGTTAAAATCTTATTTTGATTTTTATCAGAAAAGAGCTTTTTTATTTATACACAAATGAAATCATATTAACTGCATTGTCCACGATCCACTGAATTTTAACACTCTACTTCACTTGTTTGAATAAAAACATACAAAATCTCTCCCTTTTATTCATTTTTAATTTCTTTAAATAATTCATAGGCTTTTTTGAGATTATCTTAAGTTTGCATTTCCTAGTGTAGTAATTTTGTAGTATTTTCTAATCTTACCATCTACAGCTTTCTATTCTTTCTCTAGAAGTCATGTAGGTTCTATAGTGTAAAGGAAAGGGTATGAACTAAGTTTTTCAATCATCCAAGCACCATAGAAAGGTTCCTTTTGGCATGATGAAGGATATGAATTTGAATAAATCCTAGGAAAAGTATGGTAGGTATAGATCATGGTTATATAGATTTCTTTAAATTTGAAAATTAAGTAAAATAGAGGTAAAATAAATCTATATCATAAAAAATGGAAGATTTAATTTATGAATCAGTATGGAACAAACTGAATATTTTAGCAGGGGTTTAAATATTAATACAGTAACATAAGGCGGTGAGAATATGGTTGCTAGTAATTTTAAATTTTTAGAACAAAGATGGCCTATGCTTAGTGACTTAGGAAAGTTAGCTGAAAAGAATATTTATCAAGATTCAAATACAACTTTAATAAAACTAGGTATGTTTGCAGAGTTAATGGTTGATTATATGTTTGCATATGATAACCTAGAAGATCCTTATAGCAATACTCAAGTAAATAAAATAAAAATTTTGAAACAAAATGATTTGTTACCTTATGAGATAGACCAGATACTTTATACATTGAGAGTATCAAGAAATAAAGCAGCACATGAAAATTATAGTAGTGTTGAGGATGCTAAAATCAATACAAGCTTTGCTTTTAAATTAGGAGTTTGGTTTATGCAGACCTATGGAGAGTGGAGCTTTGAGCCAGAAAAGTTTGTTATGCCAATAGAAAGTAATGAGAAGGTGTACATAGATCAGTTAAAGAAGGAAAGTGAAGATTTAACTAAAGATTATGAGAATAAATTAAATCAACTACAAGAGGAGCTTAATCAACTAAGAAGTCAAAATACTGATGAGGATATTAAGGAAAGACAACAAAAATCTGCAAAGGCAGCTTCTTTAATCAAATTAAATGAAGAAGAAACAAGAAAGCTTATAGATGAGCAACTAAGAAGCTGTGGATGGGAAGCAGATACTAAAAATCTTAGATATTCTAATGGAACAAGACCACACAAAAATAAGAATATGGCAATCGCTGAGTGGCCTACTGATGCTGTTGGCTCTAGAAAAAGTGGCAGAGCTGACTATGCATTGTTTGTAGGACTTAAGTTAGTAGGATTAGTAGAAGCCAAAAGAGGGAGCAAAGATATTCCTTCTGATATAGATGATTGTAAGGATTATGCAAAAAAAATTAAAGAAGAACATAATGAATATGTAATCAATAGATGGGGAGATTATAAGGCACCATTTCTATTTGCTACTAATGGGAGAAAATATTTAAAGCAACTAGAGGAAAAGTCAGGAATATGGTTTTTAGATGGTAGAAAGCCTACAAATCATCCAAAGGCTTTACAGTCATGGTATACTCCCAAGGGACTTAAGGATTTATTAGATAAGGATATAGAAAAAGCTACGAAAAGCCTTGAAGAGGAATCTTTTGATTATTTAAAAAATCCAAAGGGGTTAAGTCTCCGTCAGTATCAAATTAATGCTATAAAAGCTACAGAGAAAGCTATTGCTAATGGAAAAGAAAACATATTATTATCCATGGCAACTGGTACAGGAAAGACAAGAACAATTTTAGGATTAGTCTATAGAATGATTAAAACAAAAAGATTTAAGAGAATATTATTTTTAGTAGATAGATCTGCTTTAGGAAATCAAACAGAGGATACCTTTAAAGAAACCATTATTGAAGATTTGCAGACCTTCAATGAAATGTATGATATAAAAGGGCTTGAAGAAAAAATACCAGAGTTTACTACAAAACTACATATTGCAACTGTACAAGGAATGGTAAAGCGAATTATGTATTCAGATGATAGGGTGCCCGCTATTGATGATTATGATTGTATTATAGTGGATGAAGCCCATAGGGGATATTTACTAGACAAAGAAATGGGAGAAGTAGAACTAGAATTTAGAAATCAAGATGATTATGTTAGTAAATATAGAAATGTGCTAGAGTATTTTGATGCTGTGAAAGTAGCTCTTACAGCTACACCAGCTCTACATACTACAGCTATTTTTGGAAAGCCAGTATTTGAATATTCTTATAGAGAAGCAGTAGTGGATGGCTACCTAGTTGACCATGAACCACCTCATCAAATTGTAACGGAATTAAGCAAAGAAGGAATTTCTTATAAAGCAGGAGAGGTAGTGCCTGTATATGATCCTGTTACAAATCAAATCATAAATAGTGCAGAATTACCTGATGATTTAAATATAGAGATAGATCATTTTAATAAAAAGGTTTTAAATGAAAATTTCAATAGAGTTGCTTTAGAAGAAATATTAGACTATATTTCTCCAGAAGGACCTGAAAAGACATTAATTTTTGCAGCAACAGACAATCATGCAGATATAATTGTAAGATTAATTAAAGAGATCTATGAAAAAAAGGGAATAGATATGGACGATGATGCTGTAATGAAGATTACAGGGTCTATTAAAGATCCACTACTTGCCATTAAAAAATATAAAAATGAACAGTATCCATCTATAGCAGTTACCGTAGATTTACTTTCTACTGGGGTAGATGTTCCAAGTATTTGTAATTTGGTATTTTTAAGAAGAGTAAAATCCAGAATATTATATGAGCAAATGCTAGGACGTGCTACAAGATTATGTGATGATATAGAAAAAAACCATTTTAATATATTTGATGCTGTAAGACTTTATGAGGGGTTAGAAAAAGTAACTAATATGAAGCCAGTAGTAGCAAAGAGTAGTGTGAAATTTAGTGCACTTGTGGATGAATTATTACAGCTAGATACACAAGAGAAAAAGAAAAATCATATTGATGAAATTATTGCTAAACTACAAAGAAGGAAAAATAAGATAAAGGATGCAAAGCTAGAGGAGTTTAAGTCGTATACAAATGGAAAAACTCCAGAAGAGTTTATAAAGGATTTAAAGACTAAAGATATAGATGAAATCGTTGAAACAATTGAAAGAAATAAAGAGTTGTTTAGCTCGTTAGATGATTCTAGCTATACTCCTAGAAAAATAATTATATCTAATCATGAAGATAGGCTTATGGAGCATTCTATAGGATATGGTAATGCTACAAGGCCAGAGGATTATTTAGAAGAATTTAAAGCATTTATTAATGATAATATTAATAAAATCCCTGCCCTTGAAATTGTATGTCAAAGACCACAGGAGCTTACAAGAGCTACATTAAAATCGTTAATTTTAGAGTTAAATAAAAATGGATTTACAGAGATGAATTTAAATAGTGCGTATAATCAAATGACAAATGCAGATATAACTGCTGATATTATTAGTTTTATAAGACAACAAGCAATAGGTAGTGCACTTATGGATCATGAAGAAAGAATTAAAATGGCTATGAAAAAAGTTAAAAAGCTACAAAACTGGACAAAAGTACAATTTCAATGGCTAAATAGGATAGAAAAGCAGCTACTAAAGGAGTATATTATTGATAGAGAATCCTTTGAAACAGGTGCATTTAAAAGTAACGGGGGATATGATAGAATTAATAAGTATTTTGGTGGCCAATTAGAAGAAATCATTCAATCAATTAAACAAAACTTATACACTGAAAGGGGAACAGCATAAAATATGAACAATCAAGAGATCGTAAATAAACTTTGGAATTTATGCAATGTATTAAGGGATGATGGGATTACATATCATCAATATGTTACAGAGTTAACCTATATCTTATTTTTAAAAATGGCAAAGGAAACAAATAGAGAAAAGAATATCCTTGAAGAATATAGATGGGATAAATTGATTGAAAAAGAAGGGATTGAGCTTAAAAATTTTTATAGAAAATTATTATTAGAGTTAGGTACAAAGGGAGAAGGAAAAATTAAAGAAATTTATACCAATGCCAATTCTAATATAGACGAGCCTAAAAACTTAGAAAAAATCATAAAATCTATTGATGCCTTAGATTGGTATAGTGCAAAAGAAGAAGGACTAGGAAATCTTTATGAAGGATTATTAGAGAAAAATGCCAATGAAAAAAAATCAGGGGCAGGACAATATTTTACTCCTAGACCATTAATTAATGTAATTGTTCAGTTAATAGATCCACAACCAGGGGAAAAATGTAATGACCCTGCTGCTGGAACCTTTGGATTCATGATTGCTGCGGATCAATATATAAAAGATAAGACAGATGAATTATTTGATTTGGACGAAAAACTGCAAGAGTTTCAAAAAAAGGATGCTTTTACAGGTTGTGAACTAGTACATGAAACCCATAGGTTAGCTTTAATGAATGCAATGCTTCATGAGATAGAAGGAGAGCTTTATTTAGGAGATAGCTTATCTAACCTTGGGAAAAAGATGAAGGATTTTGATGTAGTTATGACAAATCCACCTTTTGGAACAAAAAAAGGTGGAGAAAGACCAAGTAGAGATGATTTAACTTATTTATCATCTAATAAACAATTAAACTTTCTTCAACATATTTATCGATCATTAAAGAAGGATGGTAAAGCAAGGGCAGCTGTAGTGTTACCTGATAATGTCTTGTTTCAAGATGGCGATGGACAAAAAATTAGAGAAGACTTGATGGATAAATGTAACCTTCATACAATATTGAGGTTACCTACAGGTATTTTCTATGCTCAAGGAGTAAAGACTAATGTACTTTTCTTTACGAGAGGAACTACAGATAAAGATAACACAAAGGAAGTATGGTTTTATGATTTAAGAACCAATATGGAGTCCTTTGGAAAAAGAAATATGTTAAAAGAAGAGCATTTTGAGAATTTTATAAAAGCTTATACAGCAGAGGATAGAAGTAATATCAAAGATGAAAGATGGAATGTATTCACTAGAGATGAAATAAAAGCTAAGGGATATTCATTAGATTTAGGACTTATTAAGGATGAATCCTTAACAGATTATGATGAGTTGCCAGATCCTATTGAAAGTGCTGAAGACGCAGTAGTAAAGCTTGAAGAAGCTACAGACCTTCTTATGAGTGTTATAAAAGAGCTTAAACACTTGGAGGAGGGTAAGTAATGGCAAAGAAGAAAAAAACTTTAGAAGAACTACTAGAAGAAGCTATAGTGCCAGAAGATGACCAGCCTTATGAAGTGCCAAGTAATTGGGTGTGGGTTAAGCTTTTAGACGGTGGAGCTGAGTGTCTAGATAGATTTAGGAAACCTGTTAATGCAACAGAAAGAGAGAATAGAAAAGGAGATGTTCCTTACTATGGTGCTACTGGGCAGGTAGGGTGGATAGATGATTATTTGACAGACGAAGAGTTAGTATTAGTAGGAGAAGACGGAGCGCCATTTTATGAACTGCTTAAAAATAAAGCATACATTATTGAGGGTAAAGCTTGGGTAAATAATCATGCACATATTCTAAAATCGTATTTTGGGAATTATGGTAATTTATATTTGATGCATTATTTAAATCAGTTTAATTATCATGGCTATGTAAATGGTACTACTAGATTAAAACTTACGCAGAGTAAGATGAAAGAGATTCCTATACCCATCCCAACTTTGGCAGAACAACAACGCATCGTAAACAAAATAGAATGCCTTTTCTCTAAAATAAACAAAGCAAAAGAACTGATAGAGGAAGCAAGGGAAGGGTTTGAAAATAGAAAAGCTGCTATTCTTACAAAGGCATTTAGAGGTGAATTGACAAAAGAATGGCGGGAAGAACATAAAATTGTAGGAACTGGTGAGAAACTTATTTACAAAATTTGCTATGAACAAGAAGAAAATTATAATAAGGCTTGTTTAGAAGCAAACGAAGTAGGTAGAAAAAGGCCCAAAAGATTAGATACTTCATATATAGAAAATGAATATCCTGATGTTAAGATTCCAAATAATTGGAAGTGGTGCAGAATAGCAGATATTATTGAGGACTTAACCGATTATCATGCTAATGGAAGTTATAAAGTATTAAAAGAAAATGTTGAACTGTTAGATGAGAAAGACTACGCATTTATGATTCGTGCAACAAATTTTGAACAAAATAATTTTACTACATTAATGAAATATATATCGAAGCAAGCCTATGAATTCCTTAGCAAAAGTAAATTGTTTGGTGGAGAGATACTTATTAGTAAAATTGGAAATGCAGGTACGGTGTATTATATGCCAAATTTAAACCACCCAGCTTCTTTGGCAATGAATTTATTTGCCTTAAGAATTTCATCACATATAAATTCAAAATATATTTATTATCATCTAAAGACAATAAGTTCCAAAAAAGATATCATGCAGTATGTTAGAGGTGTAACAACCAAATCAATTGATAAGAAATCAGTCAGGAGTATTTTTATAGCAATACCATCTAGAGAAGAACAAGATGAAATAGTGGATATAATAGAAAATTTACTCGATAAGGAAAATTTACTTGACGAACTAACCCAACTAGAAGACCAAATAGAACTTATAAAAAAATCAATCTTATTAAAAGTCTTTAGAGGAGAATTAGGAACAAACGATCCTACAGAAGAAAGTGCTCTTGAATTACTTAAGGAAGTACTTAAAGAAAAAATTAAATAGCTCTTAATTATATAAGTAAAGCCTAAGAAATAGATGATCTTGGGCTTGCATATTATATTTAATTGGAGTCTATTTGAATAGAAAAAGACTAATATGCAAATTTTTATTAGATAGAAGAGATTTGATGGTAGGTGTTAAAAATGAATAAAAGTAGAGAAATTCTTTGGTTAATTTGGCAAGATCCAGTAAAGAGACAACGTTATAAAATTGGAGAATTGTATAAAGAAAATGAAATGTATTATTTTAGATATGATTTAGAAGGAGTAAAGGAAGCAAAAAAATACAACTTCGAATTATTACCATCTTTTTCACAATTAAACAGCACATATGAAAATGACAAAATGTTTCCAGTATTTTCTACTAGACTTCCAGATAAGAGAAGAAGAAATATTGATGAAATTTTGAAGAAATATGGACTAGAGAGATATGATGCTTTTGAATTCTTAAAGAAAAATGGAGGTAAGTTACCAATTGATACATTAGAGTTTGTTGAGCCTATTTTTTTAAGCTATGATTTTGAAAAAATTGAGAGAAAATTTTATGTAGCAGGTACGAGATATTATCTAAAAGAATCTAAAACAAACTTTCAAGATTTAAATATTAAAGAGGGCTTTGAACTTAAATTATTTCAAGAAAATAACAATGAGTTTGATCAATTTGCAGTAATAGTATGTAATGATCAAAAAATAAAATTAGGGTATATTCCTAGATATTTCAGTAAAACTGTATCTATGGCTATAGAAAAAAAATATATGATTGAATGCATTGTAGATATGATAAACCTATTCGATTTTCAAGAATGTCTTAAGGTAAAGTTGATTATTAAAAAAGTGGAATAAAATTTTTTTATTTAAGAGAAAAACTCGATTCGTTCTGAATCGAGTTTTTAATATATTTTGAAATTATTATACATTGAACCTGATTTATAGAATTTTTTAGATGAAAAAGGATGATAATAAGTATTTTTATGTCCATGACGTATCTATTATATATCAATAAATCTATTATAGAGTATCGTATTTGTGGTAAAATTGCAGTAAATGCAGTATACATTAATATTTTAATTAAGGCTGGTTTGATAGATGATGTGTTAGGCGAGAAAAATTATATTTCAATCAATAAAGATTTGAGCTTATTTAGGAGTCAGCATAGTTTCAAATAACGCTAATTTCTACTATTTTTTTAGAAATGTTATGAGAGACGATTAAAGATTATAAAATTGGAGTTATAAGTTTATTTTATAAGTTCATACTTTACAGTGATATTTGTCTGAATGAGATTATGATAATATGCATTAAAGAATGATAATTTAGCTTATATAACAAACGAAAAATATTCAGTATTTAACAAGAATTGGGAGTTGATGTGTGAAGTGATTCTCGTTTTTGAATTGACGAAACAAGGGAAAAAACGACAATAATAGTCAAAGGAATTCTACAAAATTCATCTAATTAATATATTAGATGTAGATTAAATTGAAATCATGGCAGTATTAATAATGACAAAGAGTATTGTATTATTTTGTTATAAATGATTGTTCTTTAATATCACATATACTTAGTATGTCCATAATGAGAAGCGAAGGTATGTAGTTGTTTAAGATATGAAATGGAGAACCGTATCACAAGTAAGTTCGGGTTTTGAGGAATCGCTTCTATTTGAGTTATGGAAGTGGGTAATGGGGATAATGGCGGTTAATTGGATTGATTACTATAGATGATGAGGAGAATACTGTTGGAAAAAAAGAAAGTAACAAAAAAAATAGTAAATTTTTGGTATATAATTGAGATTTTGACTCAAGAGAAGTTTCCTAAACAAGATTATATAAGCCGGAAAATCACAGATAGGGTCAGAGAATATTCAATTAATACGAAAAATACTGATCCTAAAGGTATTAAGTATAACAAATTCACGATCTATACTGAATTGAAAGGTCAATGTGAAATCAGTGATAAGGTAAAAAAAGATGATGAGAATTATAAGTTTCATCAAGAGGTTAGTAGCATAGGTCATATATGCTACGGCAAAGTGCAGCGTGAGGGTATAGTCCGAAAACTCTATGAGGTGTTAAAGGTTGAGGACAAAAGACAGGAGAAGGAAATTGATGATATTTGTTTATTCACATTTAAAAGTTCTTTCACCGGGGAATATGAGGAAAAAAGCTTGCAAGTGTCCCCACTCATTTGGGGCGTCTACAAATGTTATGCAAATAAGGATAAGAAGCATAAAGGGATTTCTCATGATGATTATCAAGATGAAGTTGAATTGATTGAGCGAGAATTTGGTGATGACTTAAAGGTTAATAATGAGTTCATCGATAAGATTTACAAGTTACTGTTTGACAAATATATTGTGCCACTGGAACTAGAATCATACACGAAAAAAGTGGGCGTATTCATTTATTCAAGATTTAAAAATGAGGAGATAAAAGAAAAGGAAGAGGAGAAACTAGAAGATGTCAGTGAACTAGTCAAGAGCTTTTACTCAGATGATTTATCAATGATAAGTAGCGAGCTAAGTCAACTAGATTCGTTTAATGATATGCAAAATGATGTTATTGAATATATAATAAATCGATATTATTCAGATAAGAAACCAAAACATATTGAAGAAAATAAAATAAATATACGTACTGACAAGCATGAGCTGGAATCTGTGCTTTCTATTGAAAATATTTCACTGGGTAAATGGCCTTCGAAGTTTAATCCTGCGTTGATGCAACAAGTAGCAATTAATTATGGAATGTTTGAAAATGAATTGCAGAATATATTTTCGGTAAATGGACCTCCCGGAACAGGTAAAACAACACTGTTAAAAGAAATAATTGCACACAATATTGTTGAGCGAGCAATAAAGTTATCTGAATATGATAATCCAGATGACGCATTTTTTCCCATTTCATTTTATGATGATCAAGGGAAGAAAAAAGTATATCATCAATTTTTTCCTAACTATTATGTATTTAAAGATGAGTCTATTAATCATCATAGTATGTTGGTTGCATCTAACAATAATGCTGCAGTCGAAAATATTACTGTTGAACTTCCGAACTCAAACAGCCTGCTAAAAGGGTTAAGTCCAAGTCTATCTGATAATACTAAAGACACAATGAAATTAAGACAAAATCATGATTTGTTTGATATTTCGAAATGCAAGACCAAAGAATTGTACAGTGAATATAGAGATAATCCTGAAGCTGAAAAAGATAAGAATGCTAAGAAAAAAATTGAAGTTAAAGAGTTTAAAGAAGATATATACTTTTCCTGGTTAGCCCACAAAAGGCTCACTAATGGGGAGAACGGAACAGATCCAAAAGAGATCAATACATGGGGATTAATTTCAGCTCCTCTTGGAAAAAAATCTAATTTAAATACTTATTACTATAATGTTTTAAGTCACTTTGTTAAAACCGCAATGAAATATACAAAAACCTGTAGTGAACGGTTAATTCAGTATGAAGTTTCTAGAAAGAAGTTTCTTAGTCAATTAAAACTGGTAGAGAAGCTAAAGAAAGAGCTAATATTAGATTTAAAAGCAGAAAAAGATTTTGAAATTAGGAAAAAGAAAATTGAGAAGAAACTTCGCGATCTTGAAGACTCTGAGAATAAGTTAAAGAAACAGATCAATAAAGTTATAGATGAGAATAATAACTTATCAAGGAGTAAAAAAATTAAAGAGATTGAGGTTTCTAAGATTGAAGAGAAGAGGCAGGATGAATATGTCGAAGTTGAATTGTTAGAAGCCGATGTATTTCAAAATGAAGAGAACCTAAAAAATATTAGTGACACGATTAAAAAAATGGAAGAAAACATTGGACTTATCGATAAGCTTATCTACAAATTCTATAAAACAGAAAAGATGAATGAAGTAGATAGAGAAAAAGTAAAGCGCACTGAGATTCACAATGATCTAATGAAAGTAAGAAAAAAGCTAAAGGAACATAAAGGTGAGATAAAAAAACTCTTGAGACAACAACGTGATCTTCAAAAGAAAATTAAAAAAATTGATAATAGTATTGATGATAATTTGAATGTTTTAGAAGAGTACAGAAAGAAGTTAAATGAAATTGACAGTTCAAAATTAGAATTACATCAAAAAATTGAGCAAGCAATGAAAGTTCTGAATGAAAAGCTTGATTATATAAAAGCAACTAGAGCTATTATTGACAATGAATTTTGGGAAAATTTGAACTCAAAAGATGAGAAAGCGTCTACCAAGGCTCAACTTACTAACCCTTGGATTACTAGTGATTTTAATAGAGAACGAGAGAAGTTATTTTACTATGCTCTACAGCTGCATAAAAATTTTATTTTATCATCAAAATCGTGTAGATGTAATTTCAACTTACTTGGAATGTTATGGGGATATGTAGGTGATGAAAATAATGAAATTAAGGTTTTTTATCCTGAACATAAAGACCAGGCATTTCCTCATTTGTTAAATACATTGTTTTTGCTTACACCAGTTTTTTCAACGACATTTGCATCAGTAGGAAGATTCTTAAAAAATGTAAAACAAGGAAATAGTATAGGGTTGCTTATTGTTGATGAGGCAGGTCAGGCAACCCCACAAATTGCGTTAGGTGCTCTTTGGAGATCTAGGAAAGCAATCATAGTTGGTGATCCTAAACAAGTTGAACCTGTTGTTACATCAGATACGGAAATCATTATGAAGGCATTCTCCGATGATATTTTATCTTCCTATCAGAATAAGACGCTTTCTGTACAAGGCTTTGCGGATGCGATTAATCCAATTGGATCTTTTATAAAAGATCAATCATTGATAGAAAGTAAAGGGGATTGGGTGGGTTGTCCACTGGTTGTACATAGAAGATGTATTAATCCTATGTTTGATATTTCGAATGAACTTTCCTATGGAAAAACTATGAAGTATCAGACGAATCAGCCTGATGAATCATCATGTAATAAATTCCTGATCTTAAACTCGTGTTGGATAGATATTAAAGGTACAGAAGTAGGGCATAAGAATCATTATGTCAGAGAGCAAGGGAAGGCAATATTGGAGTTGGTTAAGAAGAGTTTTAATACATATAGTAGTACGGCTGGAGATTCTAGCAAGCCTAGTCTATATATAATTTCACCATTTACTACGGTAATTAACGCATTGAGAGATTTACTAAGTAAAGACAAAAGTTTATCTAAATTTGATTACTTTGAGGACTGGCTTGATGAGAGTCTGGGTACTGTTCATAAGTTTCAAGGCAAAGAAGCAAATGAAGTGATTTTTGCACTAGGTTGTGATAAAAATGCAATGGGCGCTGTTAAGTGGGTGAATAGAAACATACTGAATGTAGCAGCAACAAGAGCAAAGTATCGATTTTATATTATTGGTGATTACGAGATTTGGACAAAATCCGAAATTTTCGAAATAGCATCTAGACATCTGCCTAAGTTAGAGAATTATTGAGAATGAATGAACATCCGAAAGTAGTTCAAGAGTTATTAGGACATAGTAGTATCACAACAACCTTAGATATTTATTCTCATGTTTCATTAGATATGAAAGAAGAAGCTGCTGAAAAACTTAATACGATTTTCAAATAGGAAAACACCTCTAAAGTTGAATTTAGAGGTGTTTTTTAACCGGTTGTAGTAAAATTGCAGTAAATTATTAAATTACTGTTTTATAAACCAACAAAATAATGTGTTATATGGTTGATATCAAGCTATTTATAGATGATATTCATTTGTTTTTAACTTCAATATTATTTACACATTAAATCTAAATAATATTACATCTCCATCTTGTACAACATATTCTTTTCCCTCAAGTCTTACAACGCCTTTTTCTTTTGCAGTAGTCATATTTCCTGCTTGTACTAAATCATCAAAGGAAATAGTTTCAGCTCGAATGAATCCTCTTTCAATATCTGTATGGATTTTTCCAGCAGCTTGTGGTGCCTTGGTACCTATTTTAATAGTCCATGCACGTACTTCTTGAGGACCAGCAGTTAAAAAGCTCATAAGACCTAATAATCTATATCCAGCTTTGATTAATTTATCAAGTCCAGATTCTTCAAGTCCTAATTCTTCTAAGAATTGTTGTTTTTCTTCATCATCAAGCTCTGATATTTCAGCTTCTATTTTTGCACAAACTACTACTACTTCTGCATTTTCTTCTTGAGCATGACCTCTTACTTCTTTTACCATATCATTTTCTGCACCTTCTAAAAGGTCTTCTTCAGAAACGTTAGCAACATAGATAATAGGTTTATAAGAAAGAAGGCTATATCCTTTTACTACTTCTCTTTCATCATCTGTTAAATCTAGAGTTCTAGCAGATTTTCCTTCTTCTAGTGTTTCTTTAATACGTTCTAGAAGTTCTAATTCTTTTTGAAGAGATTTATCTCCTTTAAGTAATTTTCTAGTCTTTTGAATACGACGATCAATTACCTCAATATCTGAAAAAATAAGTTCAAGATTGATAGTTTCAATGTCTCGTAGGGGACCTACAGATCCTTCTACGTGTACAATATTTTCATCTTCAAAACATCTTACTACATGAACAATTGCTGCAACTTCACGAATATGAGATAGAAATTTATTTCCTAAACCTTCGCCTTTACTTGCTCCTCTTACAAGGCCTGCAATATCATAAAATTCTATAGCAGTTGGAACAATTTTTTGAGAATCATACATTTTTTGTAATACATCTAATCTGTGATCTGGAACAGAAACTACACCTACATTTGGTTCTATCGTACAAAATGGATAATTTGCAGATTCAGCACCAGCTTTTGTAATAGCGTTGAATAATGTACTTTTTCCTACGTTGGGTAGACCTACGATACCTAATTTCATCTATAATTCTTCCTTTCAAACGATCTGTGTTTTTATACAAATTCAATTATAACGGATAAATGTAGAGAAGGCAATCCTCTATATTCTTCACATATTTTATAAAAAGCTTCAATACAATACAATAAGGGGTGAGACTATGATATCTAGTAAAAGTATGAAGGATTTGTCTTTATCTATTTTATTTGGAATACTCATTATTGTGTATCTTGTAGGGGATTGTCATATAGAGAGAGTAAGTATAGTATGTATTACTATATTTTTATATACATTTATAAAGAATATAAAAATAAAAAATGTATATTCTTTATGGGTAGCTATTTTAGGAATAATAATAGGTATGTGTATAGGCGGATATAATTTGCATTTTTTTGAATATGAATCCAATGTGCAAAGTGAGGGTATCTCTATAGAGAAGAATCATAATACAGCTGTATTGTTAATTTTTGATGGAGAACCTATGCAATATAATATCCCTATATTATTATATAATATGAATAGAAAACCCAATATAAAGGATAAGATCCTTATGCCCTATGAACTTTATTCTTATAAAAGAATATATGAAGAAGCAGGGATGAGTAGATATATAGATACTGCCCAAAAGATTCATACAGAACTTAAAAATAAATTGGATCATGGATATGATGTGTATGTATCTTATTTGAATAATACGCCTTATTATTCTCAGGTGATTCAGATGATTATAAAGGGAAATTATGAAAAAATAGTGGTAGCTCCTGTTTTTTTGACAGAAACAAAAGATTATGAATATATTGTACATACTTTAGAGGTAGAGAATCTTTATAAAGCAAATGATCAAATTAAATTTATGCCTTCACTATGGGATAGTGAAAAAATTCCTAAGTCTATTGCAAACAAAATAGTAGATACAGAATATAAAAAAGTAGAAACAGGGATCATACTTATGGGAAGTGTTTTTGAAAAGATGGATCGTTCCATCAATCCTAAAGCTCTTCAGCAGGAAAGAGTTTTTATGGATAAAATCAAAGAGGAACTAATAAGTATTGGATATGAGGAAAGAAAAATAAAATTTGTTCAAATGAGATCAAAAAAAGAAGAGATAGAAGACAGTATACAACAATTGCAACAATATGGAGTGGGTAAAATATTTTTGATTGGAGTAGATGACATTGTAGATAAAATAGAAGATCAACATTATCTTAAAGATTTTATAAAGGAAAAAAAGACAGAAAGTATAGAATTTGAATATATGAAGGGTTGGGGAAAAACAAATCAAGTCACTGAAGAATTAGAATTTAGGATACGTTTGATGAATGTAGATGATTGGAGCATAGATGATTTAAATGAATAGATTGGAAAAAATTAACCATAATAAGTAGTGACAATATGCAGGTTTTAAGATATAAATATATAAGGAAATATAAATTTAAGGAGGGAGTTTATTTGTTAAAAAAATTAAAACCTATTCAAATAGGAGAGCATATAAATCTACATATGATTCAAACAGACAAATTTAAAACCAATTTGATTAGTGTATATTTTCAAAGACCTCTTAAAAAAGAAGAAGTTACCCAAAATGCACTACTCTCTATGATTCTACCAAGAGGAACCAAAACATATCCTACTTCTAAAGAGATCGCAAAAGTATTAGAGTATTTGTATGGCTCATATATAGGTTGTGATGTAGCTAAAAAAGGAGAAAGAAATATTTTACAATTTTTTATGAAGCTTCCTAATGGAAATTATATAGAGGACCCAGAAATTTTTCAAAAGGGAATGAATATTTTAAATGAATTTATCAATGATCCTTATATCACAAATGGTTTGTTTAAAAAAGATTATGTAAATCAAGAAAAAGAAAATTTAAAAGAAAAAATTGAAGGCAGAAAAAATGATAAAATGAAGTATGCATATGACCGTTGCGTAGAAGAAATGTGCAAAGATGAAAATTATGCTTTATATGTTTATGGAAGTGTAGAAGAATTAGAAAAATTATCTGAAGAAGAACTTTATAGACATTATCAAGAAATTCTTCATACATCTGTTGTGGACATTTGTGTAGTGGGAGATTTTAATCCAGACAATATGGAGAAAATGATCAAAGAAAATATTAAAATTGATCAAAAGGAAGTTGTTTTGGTAGAAAGAGAAAAAATAGAGAAAGACCTATATGAAGTAAAACTTATAAAAGAACCTATGGATGTAAACCAAGGAAAGCTTTCTTTAGGATATAGAACAAATATTCCTTTTGAAAGTGAGCTTTATCAGCCTTTAATTGTTTATTCTAATATTTTAGGAGGAGGAGCCAATTCCAAATTATTTAGAAATATACGTGAAAAAGAAAGCCTCTGCTATTATATTTATTCTAGAGTGGACAAGTTTAAGTCACTTATGCTTATAAGCTCTGGAATAGAATTTGAAAATTATGAGAAAACTTTATCTTTAGTAAAAGAACAAGTATCATCTATGAATAAAGGAGAGTTTTCACAAGAAGATATAGAAAGTGCAAAAAATTCTATTATTACTTCTATTCGCTCTATGACAGACAGTCCTTATATGCTTTCTGATTTTTATTATACCCAAGCTATTTCTCATAACGAAGATACGATAGAAGAGATGATAGAAAAAATTAGGAGTGTCACAAAAGAAGATATTATAAAAGTAGGACAAAATATAAAGCTAGATACTATATACTTCCTTACAGGGAAAGAGGAGGTTAAATAAATGAGTGGAAATGAAATAAACAGTAAAGTATTAAAAGAAAAAATGTTTGTAAAAGAATTATCCAATGGACTTAAGATTTTCTTTATGCCCAAAGAAGGATATACGAAACAATATGCGATCTTTGCTACCAACTATGGATCAAATGATAGTAAGTTTATCATTCCAGGAGAAAGTGAAGTAACACAAGTTCCAGATGGCATTGCCCATTTTTTAGAGCATAAATTATTTGAAGAACCAGAGGGAAGTATATTTGATAAATTTTCTGAATTAGGTTCTAATGTAAATGCATATACAAATTTTAATTCTACTTGCTATCTTTTTTCTTCAACTGACAAATTTTATGAAAATCTTGAGCTTTTGGTTCATTTTGTGCAATCTCCTTATTTTACAGATGAAAATGTAGAAAAAGAAAAGGGGATTATTGGGCAAGAAATAAAAATGTATGATGATAACCCAAATTGGAAGGTGTTTTTTAATTCTCTAAAGGCAATGTATCACAATCATCCTGTAAAAATAGATATTGCAGGTACGATAGAAAGTATTTCTAAAATAACAAAGGAAGACTTATATAAGTGCTATAATACTTTTTATGATCCTTCGAATATGATTTTATTTGTGGTAGGCGATCTAGATTGTGATAAGGTATTTTCTATTATTGAAAAAAATCAAAAAAAGAAAGAGAAGATAAAAGAAAAGATCGAAAGAATTTATCCTGATGAGCCAAATACTATTGTACAAAATACCATAGAAGAACATTTAGATGTTTCTATTCCTCTTTTTAATATTGCATTTAAAGATATAGAAAATTCTTTAGATGGAAAAGAGTTGTTAAAAAAAGATATTGCTACAAAAATAATATTGGATATGGTATTTGGAAGAAGTTCCTCCTTCTATACAAAGCTTTATGAAGAAGGGCTTATCAATGATACATTTGAAAATGAATATACAGGAGAAATGGGCTATGGACATTCTATGATTGGAGGAGAATCTAAAAATCCAAAGGAAGTATTTAAAAAAGTTTTAGATCACATTGAAAATCTTAAAATGTCAGGTCTTAATCAAGAAGATTTTGAAAGAATCAAAAGAAAACATATTGGAGAGCATGTAAGTTATTACAATTCTGTAGAATTTATTGCTACTACTTTTGTCGCTTATCATTTTAAGGGGATTAATATTTTTGATTATATTACGACTCTTAAAGAAATGGAATTTGACTATATTCAAAAAAGATTTAAAGAACATTTTAATCAAGATCGTTGCGTATTATCTATTATTTCTCCAAAAGACTTTGAATAAAAAATATGAATTTTAATATGTATACGATTTGGAAAAGGAGTTGATTTTATTGGATCCCATTGCCTTTCAATTATTTGGATTAGAAATAAGATGGTATGGAATTTTGATTTCTATAGGAATGGTATTAGGAACTCTTTTAGTATTAAAAAGAGCAAAAAAAGAAAATATTAAAGAGGATCATATCTTTGATCTTCTTCTTTTTGCTATTCCTGTAGCTATTATAGGAGCAAGAACGTACTATGTTCTTTTTAACTTTAGTGATTATGCAGGAAATATTTATCATATGGTCAATATTAGAGAAGGAGGATTGGCCATTCATGGAGGTGTTATAGGAGGAGTTTTAGTAGGATACTTTTATTGCAAGAAACATAAACTTTCCTTTAGAAAGATGGCAGATTTATTTGCACCAAGTATTATTTTAGGGCAAGCCATTGGAAGATGGGGGAATTTTGTGAATCAAGAAGCATATGGAAGGCCTACAAATCTTCCATGGGCTATTACAGTAGATGGTGTACGAGTACATCCTACTTTTTTATATGAATCTACATGGAATTTATGTGTATTTATATTTCTTCTTTGGTATGATAAAAAGAAAAAATTTAATGGAGAAATATTCCTACTTTATGCAATGTTATATTCTGTAGCAAGATTTTTTATTGAGGGTCTTCGCATAGATAGTTTAATGCTTGGTTCCTTTAGAGTTGCACAATTGGTAAGCCTTGGTGCTGTTATGATTTGTGGAATTTTACTGTATATAGGTCGAAAAAGACAAGTAATTAAAAAAGTCGAATAGAGTATATATTTTAATGAATTTTCATGAATACATAGAAATGTCATAAAACTGTAATTATATTGTCATAGAATGCTGTTGACATGAATTGGAAATTGTAATAGTATATACACGTATGAATTTTACAAAACATGGGGTGTAGAGATGGTGAAGAAAGAAATAGAAATTTTAAGACAGAGATTAAATGACCTTATACAAGTAGAGTCAAATTACGAGCAAATTTATAGAGTTAGCGTTCAATTAGATGAATTAATTACTACATTTTATAAAAATCAAAATAAAGAAGTAGTTGTATAAAACAAAAATACCTTTAAGCATGAGCTAAAAGGTATTTTTGTTTTATACAATAAAAAATGCTAATTTAGGAAGAAATTTCATTACTCTTATAAAAATAGGAGCATCTACCTATAAAAAAATATATTTTATTAGAAGGATTTTTTCTATTCCTATAGAAATAGTAGTGGTGAGAAGTGGTGAGAAGTGGGGACTCTTTCCTAAAATGGGGTGAAAAAATTTGTTTATTGGAGAATATTTTCATACAATTGATACTAAGGGAAGAGTGATTATTCCTTCAAAATTCAGAGATGAATTAGGGGAAAAATTCATTATGACAAAAGGTTTAGATCATTGCTTATTTGTATATGCTCTTAAGGAATGGAGAGAAATTGAGGAAAAATTAAAAAGTTTGCCATTCACTAATAAAGAGGCGAGAGCTTTTGTAAGATTTTTTTTCTCCGGAGCTACTGAATGCGAATTAGATAAGCAAGGGAGAATTACCATTGCACCGAATCTAAGATCTCATGCAAAGGTGGAAAAAGAAGTAATTATTATTGGAGTATCTACAAGAGTAGAAATCTGGAGTAAAGAAGAATGGGAAACTTATAATGATATGGCAGATCTAAGCTATGATGATATAGCAGAAAAAATGGTTGAACTAGGAATTTAAATATTTTAGATCCTATGTGTAGATAATATGTTAAAAAGTAGAAAGCAGGTGTAGTTTTGGATTTTAAACACGTTTCTGTATTATTAGAAGAATGTATTGAAAATTTGAATATAAAGCCTAATGGCATTTATGTAGATGGAACATTAGGGGGAGGAGGTCATTCGCAAAAAATTTGTGAAAAATTAGGAAAAGATGGACTCCTTATTGGGATAGATCAAGATCAAGAAGCTTTATGTGCAGCTCAAAATAGATTAAGCATCTATGATAATCAAAAACTTTTTGTACATAATAATTTTTCTAATATTAAAAAGATATTAGAAGACAATCAAATAGAAAAAATAGATGGTATTTTATTAGATTTAGGGGTTTCCTCTTATCAACTTGATGAAGAAAGTAGAGGTTTTTCTTATATGCACGATGCTCCTTTGGATATGAGAATGGATCGAAGAGGAAATTTTACTGCAAGAGATGTTGTCAATGATTATGATGAAAAAGAGATAGCAAGAATTATCAAAGAATATGGTGAAGATAGATGGGCTAAAAGAATTGCAAGCTTTATTGTAAAAGAAAGAGCATCAAAGCCTATTGAAACTACAGGGGAATTAGTAGAAGTCATTAAAAAGGCAATTCCTGCTGCAGCAAGAAGAGAAGGGCCTCATCCTGCCAAAAGAACTTTCCAAGCCATAAGAATAGAAGTAAATAATGAATTGGGAATTTTAGAAGATACAGTACGAGATGTTTCAGAAAAATTAAATGAAGGAGGAAGAATTTGTATTATTACATTTCATTCTTTAGAAGATCGTATTATTAAGAATGTTTTTAAAGATTTGAGTACGGCTTGCAAATGTCCTAAAGAGTATCCTATATGTCAATGTGGAGGAGTAGCTGTTTTAAAAAGAATATCTAAAAAACCTATTTTACCATCTGATACAGAGGTGGAGGAAAATCCAAGATCTAGAAGTGCGAAATTAAGAGTAGCAGAGAAGATTTAAAAGTTCTAAAAAAAGAGGGGGGGGAATAAGTTTGATAATAGCACAGCGGAAATATAAGCATATGAATGAGAAATATTTACAACCTGAACCTAAAAATGAGAGAAAGAAAAATACAGAGAAAAAAATCAAAGCAAGTCACAAGCTACAAATTATTTTTGGACTTTTAATAGTAGGAAGTTTATGTATAGGAATTTTATTAGGATATGCGAAACTAACAGAATTAAAATATAAAATTAATGGAATGAATAAAGATATTCATCAAATGGAGGCACAAATAGAAAATTTAAAAGTAGAAGTGGAAGAAATCAAAAGAAGTGATTGGATTGAAAAAAAAGCAACAGAAGAACTAGGAATGCAGTATCCTGAAAAATCACAAATGGAATTTATTCATGTAAATAGCAATAGCATACAAAATGCTTTAAATACACAAGAAAAAGCACAAAAATATGAAGAAAGAGATCAGACTGGTCTAGTAGCAGTCATCAAAAAAACTGCAAGCAAAATAATAGGGTTATTAGATTAGTATTTGATTATAAGGGGGCAGTATCATTGGCAACACCTACTATTGCTAATAAAAAAAGATTAGTTCTTTTATTATTTGTAGTAAGCACTGTATTGTTTTTATTGATTTTTAGAGTTGGATGGATTCAAATTGTAAATGGAGAAAAATATAGACAGCTTGCACATATTCAGCAGACAAGGGATATTCCTATTCCGGCTAAAAGAGGAACTATTTATGATCGTAAAGGAAAGGAATTAGCTATTAGCGCAAGTACCAATACAGTGTGGGCAAGACCAGTAGAAGTGATTGAATCTAAAGAATTGGATGCAACAGTAAAGAAACTAGCTAAAATTCTTGAAATGGATGAGAAAGAATTAAAAGAAAAGTTATCTCAAAGAAATGTTGGACTTATAAAACTTAAAATGTGGATTGACAAAGATAAAGCAGATCAAGTTAGAAAGGCAAAATTAAAGGGCATATGGATTGCAGAAGATAATAGAAGACATTATCCCTTTGGAGATTTCGCGTCTCATATTTTAGGTCATACCACTTATGATAACCAGGGACTTATAGGTATAGAGCTTCAATATGATAAATATTTAAGTGGTTTACCAGGAAGATGGATTAAAAATACAGATGCAGCAGGAAGACAGCTACATTATGGAACAGATAAGTATTATGAAGCAGAAAATGGATTAAATGTTGTATTAACTATAGATGAAGTAATACAACATTTTGTAGAAAAAGCAATTGAAGATGCTGCTATGAAGACTCAAGCTAAAAGAGTATTTGGAATTGTTATGGAACCTAAAACAGGAGATATTTTGGCTATGGCCGTAAAGCCAGATTATAATCCAAATGATCCGAGAACCCCTTTAGATGAAAATCAAAAAAGAGAATATGAAAATACAGATCAAAAAGGGAAAAGTAAAATATGGAATGATATGTGGAGAAATCCAATTATTAGTGATACTTATGAACCAGGGTCTACCTTCAAGCTGATTACATCCGCAGCTGGGTTAGAAGAAGGAGTAGTGACTCCAAATTCTCCTTTTTATTGCAAGGGATATATTATGGTAGCAGGGCAAAGATTAAGATGTTGGAGATATTATAATCCTCATGGAGCAGAAACTTTTACACAAGCGGTTCAAAATTCATGTAACCCAGTTTTTATAGAAGTAGCTCAACGATTAGGAGTAGATAAATACTATGATTATATAGAAGCTTTTGGATTTAAAAAGCCTACAGGAATTGATTTGCCAGGAGAAAGTGGTGGGATTTTACAAAATAAAAAATATGTAGGGCCTGTGGAGTTAGCTACCATGTCTTATGGGCACGGAATTTCTGTGACACCACTACAACTAATCAATGCTATATCTGCTATTGGAAATGATGGAAAACTCATGCAACCTAGAATTGTAAAAGAATTAGTAGATGATTCTGGAAATGTTATGCATCGATATGAACCTAAAATGATTAGACAGGTAGTTTCTGAAAAAACAGCAGCAGATTTAAGATTAATTATGGAATCTGTAGTATCTAGTGGATCAGGAAAAAATGCATATATTCCTGGGTATAGAATTGGTGGAAAGACTGGAACAGCAGATAAAATAGAAAATAGAAAGTATGCTAAAGGAAAAGTATATTCTTCATTTATAGCACTTGCACCTGTTGATGATCCTAAAATTGCTGTTTTAGTAGTAATTGATGAACCACAAGGAGTGCATTTTGGAAGTCAAACAGCAGCGCCTGCGGCTCATGATATTTTACAAGACACTCTAAGATATTTAGATGTAGAACCAAAATTTAATGATGTAGAGGCTAAGGAATACAAGAAAAATCAAGTAGTAGTTCCAGAAGTGAGAAATAAGACATTAACTGCTGCTGCGAAAGTATTAGGAGAACATAAGTTGCAATATGAAACAGAGCCTTATGAAGTAGACAATCCAGATACAATTATTGTAGATCAATTTCCAAAACCAGGAGCAAGTATTCCAGAACAATCTGTAATTATTTTATATCTAAAAAAACAGTAAACAACTGAATTTATTTAGTGAATCCATAATAATTTTAAAGAAAGATAAAAATTATGTGCTATAATGAAAATAAATACTATATAAAAGGCAACTTCATTCATAGTAAAATTATTTGGGATGAAGTTGCCTTTTGCTGAGTTTTGTTTATGAAATAAAATAAAAGTCTATAATATGAAGATACCAAATTATTGACTAAGGGGAGATCATATGAAAATAGATCAATTACTGGAAGGATTAAATGTTACTAAAATTATAGGGAAAAAAGATGTAGAAGTAAAAGGAATTGCTTATGATTCAAGACAAGTACAAAAAGGATATGCTTTTGTAGCCATTATGGGGTTTAAGGCAGATGGACATGAGTATATTGATCAAGCAGTAAAAAACGGAGCCAAAGTAGTGATTGTTCAAAAAAATATAAATCCTATAGAAGGGGTTACCATCATTCAAGTAGAAAATAGCAGAAAGACATTAGCTTATATTTCATCTCAGTTTTATGATAATCCTACCAAAGAGATGCGTATTATTGGGGTGACAGGAACCAATG
Source organism: Inediibacterium massiliense (assembly GCF_001282725.1). Taxonomy (NCBI): domain Bacteria; kingdom Bacillati; phylum Bacillota; class Clostridia; order Peptostreptococcales; family Thermotaleaceae; genus Inediibacterium; species Inediibacterium massiliense. Next base: position 756,768 of record NZ_LN876587.1, read on the forward strand.
GAAAAACTACAATTACTCATTTGATAAAAAGCATATTAGAAAAAAATCATGTAGCTACTGGACTGATTGGAACTATAGCTCATGAGATTTTAGATAAAAAATATAAGGCAAATAATACAACTCCTGAATCTTTAGATCTACATAAGCTTTTTAAAGAAATGGTAGACAACAAAGTAAATACTTGTGTGATGGAAGTATCTTCTCACTCTTTAGATTTAGATAGGGTAGCAGGCATACCTTATGAAATAGGAATATTTACAAATTTAACACCAGATCATATGGATTTTCATGAGACGATAGAAAATTATAAAAGAGCCAAGACAAAGCTTTTTTATCAAACTACAAAGGCAAATGTCATCAATGTAGATGATCCATATGGCCATGAAATTGTACAAGAAGTAAAAAAATTAGATACAAAGATTGTTACTTATGGAGTTTATAATCAAGCAGATATTTATGCAAAAGACATAGAGACTTCTTCAAAGGGAACAACCTTTACTTTGATGACACCTAAATTTAATGGAAAAATTTCTATAAAGACTCCAGGAATGTTTTCTGTATATAATGCTTTGGCGGCTATGGGTGTATGTTATGTGTTAGGATATAGCTTTGAAGAAATAAAGTTAGGGATAGAATCAGTAAAAGTACCAGGAAGATTTGAAACAGTTCCTGATACAAAAGATCATACAATTATTGTAGACTATTCTCACACTCCTGATGCATTAGAAAATGCATTAGATACTATAAAAGAGTTTGTAGAGGGAAAAATTATTACTGTTTTTGGATGTGGAGGAGACAGGGATAGAACAAAGAGACCTATGATGGGAGAAATTGCTGGGAAAATTTCTGACTATTGTGTAATTACAAGTGATAATCCTAGATCAGAAGATCCAGATGCAATTATGAAAGATATAGAAGTAGGAATAAAAAAGACTTCATGTAAATATAAAATGATAGTAGATAGAAAAGAAGCAATCAAAGAAGCTATTAAAATGAGTAAGCCTGAAGATGTAATTTTAATAGCAGGAAAGGGTCATGAAACTTATCAAATTCTTAAAGATAAAATTATTGATTTTGATGATAAAGCAGTAGCTTCTGAAATACTTAGGGAGGAAATGTAAATATGAAATTAACCATAAAAGAGATTGTAGAGGCTACCAAAGGAGACCTTTTAGAAGGAGACATACAAAAAGAAATAAAAGGGATCTGTATAGACTCAAGGAAGGTAGTAAAAGATGAATTGTTTATTCCTTTAGTGGGAGAAAATTTTAATGGACATGATTTTATAAAAGATGCAATCGAAAAAGGGGCCTGTGCAGTACTAACTAGTGAAGGGAATTTTGAGGAAATAGATAACATATCTATTATTAAAGTTAAAAATACTTTACAAGCACTTCAGGATCTTGCAAGATATTATGCATCAAAATTTTCTATTCCTATTATAGGAGTGACAGGCAGTACTGGAAAAACATCTACAAAAGATATGATCTATAGTGTCTTATCTAAAAAGTATAAAGTTCTAAGAAATAAAGGGAATTTTAATAATCATATTGGTCTTCCTTTGACTATTTTTGAGTTGACGAAAGAACATGAGATGGCTATTTTAGAGATGGGAATGAGTGCACTTGGTGAAATAGATTTACTTGCTAGTTTAGTAAAGCCTCATGTAGGGGTGATTACAAATGTAGGACTTTCTCATATCGAACATTTAAAAACTCAAGAGAATATTATGAAGGCGAAGATGGAGATTACTAACTACTTTCAAGATGATCATATACTTATTGTCAATGGAGATGATGATCTTTTAAAGACATTAAAGGGAAAGAAAACTCATTACAAGAAATATTTTGTAGGAAGAGAAAGATGTGACTATAGAGTAAGCAATATAAAGGATTTGGGGGAAAAAGGAATATCTTTTGATTTGATCCTTGACAATGAAGAATATTCTTTCTTTTTAAAAGTACCTGGAATTCATAATGTATATAATGCTTTGTGTGCTATTGCAGTTGGAATCTTATTTAAAGTAGATATGAATTTGATCCAGAAAGGGATTAGAGAATTTGAAGGAAGCAATATGCGTCTTCATATTTTTACTACTAAAGAAGAAATAAAAGTGATTAATGATGCATACAATGCAAGTCCAGACTCTATGAGAGCAGCTTTATGTGTCCTTGATAAAATGAAATGCAAAAGGAAGATTGCTGTTTTAGGAACTATGCTAGAGATGGGAGAATATGCTCAAATTGGGCACTATCATGTAGGTAGTGATGTAGCAAAAGCAAATATAGATTATTTGATAGCTGTAGGAAATCAAGGAGAACATATGGTTATGGGGGCCACAGAGAATGGATTTAAGAAGGAAAAAACCTATGTATGCAAAAATAATCAAGAGGCGATAGAAGTATTAAAAAAATTATTACAAAAAGAAGATGCAATACTTATTAAAGGTTCGAGGGGAATACATATGGAAGAGATCGTAGACTATATACAAGAGAGGAGTTAAATAAATGATGCAGTATAAACAACTTATTATTACAATTATCACATCTTTCCTCATTACACTAATTTTAGGGCCTCTAGTAATACCTATATTACAAAGATTAAAGGTAGGACAAAGTATAAGAGATGAAGGACCAAAATCTCATATGAAAAAATCTGGGACTCCTACTATGGGTGGCCTAATTATGATTGTTGCTATTTTAATTACAACATTGACTTCAGGAAATGAAAACAAAGATTTATATGTAGTTTTGTTTGCTACTATTTCATTTGGGATTATAGGTTTTATAGACGATTTTATAAAAGTTGTTCTAAGAAGAAATTTAGGACTTAAAGCTTATCAAAAGTTAATTGGTCAAATTATTGTTGCAATTATTATAGCTATTTATCAATCTTCTATATCTATATCAGGAACAAAAATATTAGTTCCTTTTATAAACGAGTATCTAGACCTTGGTATTTTATATATTCCTTTTATTGCTACAGTGGTAGTAGCAACAGCCAATAGTGTAAATCTTACAGATGGCTTAGATGGATTGGCGGCAGGAGTTACGTTGATTGTTTCTTCCTTTTTTAGCTTGGTAGCTATGAACTTAGGATTTACTAGTATTGCTGTGTTTAGTGGAGCACTTACAGGTGCTTGTTTAGGTTTTTTAAGATTTAATGCTCATCCTGCAAAAGTATTTATGGGAGATACAGGATCTATGGCATTAGGTGGGGCTATTGCAACGATAGCCATTTTAATGAATTTAACTTTAATCATTCCAATTGTAGGAGGAATTTATTTCGTAGAGGCATTATCTGTTATTTTACAAGTAACGTCTTTTAAACTTACAGGAAAGAGAATATTTAAAATGAGTCCTCTTCATCATCATTTTGAGCTTATAGGATGGAAGGAGACAAAAGTGGTAGCTGTATTTTGGTCTATAACTTTATTATTATGTATCATAGGCTTATTTGGCTTAAATTAAATAATTTTAAAATAGGAAAGCAGGTGTAGATCATGAAACTTAAAGATAAAAAGGTTTTAGTAGTAGGGCTTGGAACTTCTGGGATTCCTACAGTGAATACACTCATAGATTTAGGGGCAAAGGTAACTGTAAATGATCAAAAAACAAAAGAAGAGTTAAAAGAAATTACAAAAGATTTAAAAGAAGATAAAGTAGATTTTATTTTAGGAAAGCATCCAGAAAACATGGTAATGTTTGATGTAGTTGTTTTAAGTCCAGGAGTCCCTACAGATCTTTCTTTTATTCAAGAAGCTAAAAAATTAGGAATGATTGTTATTGGAGAATTAGAACTAGCTTACAGGTTATGTAAGGGACAGTTTATTGCCATTACAGGTACCAATGGAAAAACTACCACAACTTCTTTAGTAGGAGAAATTTTTAAAAATGCACAAAAAGAAACTTATGTGGTAGGAAATATTGGTGTAGCTGCTGTATCTAAAGCACAAAAGGCCAGTGAATACGCCTTTATGATCACAGAGGTAAGTAGTTTTCAACTAGAAAGCATTATTGATTTTAAGCCTAAGATTGCAGCTATTCTTAACATTACACCAGATCATTTAAACAGACATAAGACAATGGGAAATTATATAAATGCAAAGGCCAATATATTTAAAAATCAAAACAAAGATGATATACTCATTCTAAATTTAGATAATTCTACGACTTATGACTTAAAGGAGATAGCAAAATCAAAAGTCATTCCTTTTAGTAGAAAACTAATATTAGACAATGGAGTTTTTGTAAAAGATGAATATATTGTTGTAAAAGAAGAAAATAAGGAATGTGAAAGAATCTGTAAAGTGGATGATTTAAAAATTCCAGGAAAACACAACTTAGAAAATGCACTGGCAGCTGTAGCTATTGCCCATTTTGCAGGAATTGATCAAAACATCATTGAAGATACATTAAAAAGTTTTATGGGAGTAGAGCATAGGATAGAATTTGTAGATGAAATTCATAAAGTACGCTTTGTAAATGATTCGAAAGGAACCAATCCAGATGCAGCTATGAGAGCTATAGAAGCTATGAAAAGTCCTATTGTTTTGATTGCTGGAGGAATGGATAAAGGAAGTGACTTTACAGAGTTTATTCAAAGCTTTAATGGCAAAGTAAAACATATGATTCTTTTTGGAGAAACATCAGAAAAAATTAAAAACACAGCAGTAGAAAATAATTTTTTAGAATGTAGTATGGTAAGAGATATGGAAGAAGCAGTTTCATTGTCAGCAAAGATTGCAAAAGAAGGAGATTGTGTGTTATTATCACCTGCTTGCGCAAGCTGGGATATGTATCCAAGTTATGAGGTAAGAGGAAGACATTTTAAAGAAAGTGTGAAAAAATTAAGGGGGTAATAAATAGTGCCCAAGAAAAAGACAAGTGATTTTACCCTTATGCTTACAGTTTTAGTATTGGTGGTAGTAGGAGTTGTAATGGTTTTTAGCTCAAGTCATTATTATGCTTTGTCTAAGATGAATGATTCCTATCATTTTTTAAAAAAAGAATTGATATGGGCGGGACTTGGTCTTGTAGCTATGTTTTTTACTATGAATTTTGACTATTGGAAATATAAAAAACTAGCACCTTATGCTTACATAGTAAGTTTAGTGTTATTGATATTAGTACTTACACCTCTAGGAAAGGAATTTAATGGTGCCAAAAGATGGTTAGGAGTAGGAGGCTTTACCATTATGCCTGGAGAAGTGGCAAAAATTTGTGGAATTTTATTTGCGGCATCTTATCTTTCTAGAAAACCTGAAAAAATTAAAGATTTTTTCACAGGGGTAGTTCCAACTCTGATGATTATAGGAATATATTTTGTTTTAATTATACTGCAGCCTAATATGAGTACAGCATTAACTATTAGTTTAATTATAGCATCTATGATGTTTGTAACAGGAATGAGATGGCTTCATGTTAGTATGATGGGACTAGGTGGAGTAGGATTAATTATTGTGATGATCATCTTGGAACCTTATCGTATGAGAAGGCTAACAGGGTTTTTAGATCCTTTTGCAGATCCTCAAGATACAGGATATCAAGTGATCCAGTCTTTGTACGCATTAGGATCAGGAGGATTATTTGGAGTAGGTCTTGGAAAAAGCATACAAAAATATCTTTATATTCCAGAACCTCAAAATGATTTTATATTTGCCATTATAGGAGAAGAACTAGGATTTATAGGATGCATTGTAGTGATTACTTTATTTCTTATACTTATTTGGAGGGGAGTAAAAATTGCCATTAATGCACCAGATCTATTTGGGTGTCTGATTGCAACAGGTATTACAGCTATGGTTGCTGTACAAGTAGTTATCAATATTGCAGTTGCAACCTCTTCTATGCCTGTTACAGGGATTCCACTACCTTTTATTAGCTGGGGAGGAAATTCATTAGCTATATTTATGGCAGCGATAGGAATATTATTAAATATTTCTAGGTATTCACATTTAGATAGGAGTTGAAGCAATGAAAGTATTAATTTCAGGTGGAGGAACGGGAGGACATATTTACCCTGCTATTGCAATTGCTAATAAAATAAAAGAAGAAATCAAAGGGGTAGAAATATTATTTGTAGGCACAAAAAAAGGTCTAGAAAGTGATTTGGTTCCTAAAGCTGGCTATTCATTAAAAACCATTACTGTAAGTGGGTTTAAAAGAAAAATATCTTTAGATACAGCAAAATCTGTAAAAGATTTATTGATAGGAATAAAAGATGCTGTAAAAATTGTTAAAGATTTCAAACCGAATTTAGTGATTGGAACAGGTGGGTATGTATGTGGCCCTGTTGTATTTATTGCTTCTTTATTCAATATTAAAACTGTAATTCATGAGCAAAATGTAATTCCAGGAATGACAAATAAAATATTAGGCAAATTTGTAAGTAGGATTTTTGCTAGTTTTGAAGAGTCTAAGCCCTATTTTAATCATAATGAAAAAATTGTAATAACCGGAAATCCAGTTAGAAAAGACTTTATCCATGTTCATAAAAGTCAGTGTCGGAAGTCTTTAGATATCAAAGAAGATCAATTTGTCATTATGTCATTTGGAGGAAGCAGAGGAGCAGAAAAAATTAATGATACTATGATAGAAGTATTAAAAAAATTTAACGGGAACAAAAATATCACAATGATTCATATAACAGGAAGTAAACATTATGAAAAAACAGTTCATAAGTTGAAAGAAAATGGGTTAAAGATTGAAAATAATATTATTATTAAAGAATATGTTTACGACATGGCAAAATTTATGGGAGCGAGTGATTTAATTATTAGTAGGGCAGGAGCCATTGCATTAGCAGAAATTGCAGCAATGGGACTTCCTTCTATTTTGATTCCATCTCCCTATGTAACAAATAATCATCAAGAACATAACGCGAAAGCAATCGAAAAAAATGGAGCGGCTGTATTGCTTTCTGAAAAAACATTACAATCCAATGAAATGATAAATTTAATAGATACTTTATATAAGGATGAAAAAAAACTAAAAGATATGGCTCATAAAAGTAAATTATTGGCAAAATCAAATGCAACAGATTTGATTTATGACAATATTTTACAAATCATAGAATCCTAAAGGATTTTTCCCTTTCTATGGGAACACCTTTGAGAATTATGCATAAAATGATTAATATATTATTGATTATTTATGTATAAAAGGAATGATTGCCTTAAAGGATATATCTCGGAGGTGAAGTTTGTGAGTAGTTTTTTAATAGAAGGGGGAAATCCGTTAAAGGGTACAATAAGAATTGGAGGAGCTAAAAATGCAGTTCTTCCAATTTTAGCTGCGACTGTCATGAATGGAGGAGAAAGTATATTATTTGATTGTCCTAATTTAAGAGATGTCCATTCTATGATTGAAATTTTAAGATCTATAGGTTGTAGAGTACATTTTGACCAATCTACACTTACAGTTGATTCTAGCACTTTATCTTCTTATGAAATTCCAGAGAATTTGGTAAGAGAAATGAGATCTTCCATATTTTTAATGGGGCCTATGTTAGCTAGATGTGGTAAAATAAAAATTAGTTATCCAGGGGGATGTGAAATAGGTCCTAGACCTATAGATCTTCATTTAAAAGCTTTAAGGGAATTAGGAGTAAAAATTACAGAAGTCCATGGCTTTTTAGAATGTGAAGTAATAAGCTTAGAAGGAAAAGAAATTCATCTAGATTATCCAAGTGTAGGAGCTACTGAAAACGCCATGCTTATTGCAGTGATGGCAAAAGGAACTACAAAAATACGTAATGCGGCAAAAGAGCCAGAAATAATAGACTTGCAGGATTATTTAAATAAAATGGGTGCTAAAGTAGTAGGGGCAGGTACGAGTGAAATTATTATTGAGGGAGTAGAAAAACTGCATAATGTAGAACATCAAATTATTTCTGATAGAATTGTAGCAGGAACCATTGCTACAGCAGTAGCGATTACAGGAGGAGAAGCTGTCTTAGACAATGTAATAGCAGATCATTTAGGTCCTATTATTGCAAAGTTAAAAGAAGCAGGATGTCTAATACTTCAAAAAAATAAAGCTTTAAAAATAAAAATGATACACAGACCTAAAGCAATAGAGATGACCAAAACATTGCCTTATCCCGGATTTCCAACAGATATGCAGGCTCAATTTATGGCTTTTATGACTATAGCGCAAGGAACAAGTATTATTACAGAAACAGTTTTTGAAAACCGATATAAACAGGTAGATGAATTAATAAGAATGGGAGCAAATATCAAAATTGATGGTAGGGTAGCAGTAATTCAAGGAGTTAAAAAGCTTACGGGTGCAAGAGTGTATGCAAAGGATTTAAGAGGAGGAGCAGCTTTAGTGATTGCAGGTTTAGCTGCTGAAGGATTTACAACCGTTGAAAATATTAAACACATAGATAGAGGTTATGAAGATTTAGATTGTATGCTTAAGAGTTTAGGAGCAAATGTTCATAGAATGGATTAAGAGGTGGCTTTTACGCCTCTTAAACAAGAAAAAACATAGGACAACCTTGCAGTGAGGGTGGAAAATATGAAAAAATTCATGCTAGAAGAAAAAGTTCATAGGAGCAATAAAAAACTATTCTCTTTAATTTTGTTACTCATAGGAATTGTGGCTTTTATTGTTATTTTTAAAACGGATGTATTTACTATTAAAAATGTAGAAGTAATAGGAAACAAGCAAATTTCAGAAAATGCAATTATCTCAAAATCAGCTATTACCATAGGAAATCATATTTTAAAAGAAAAATTAGAAAATGCAAAAATAAATTTGTACAAAGATCCATATATTAAAACGGTTGAAATAGAGAGAAAGTTTCCAAATAAAATTGTGATTCATATTACAGAAAGAAAAGAAGAAGCGCTCATTCAATTTATGAATGAATACCTTATTATTGATGAAGATGGCATGGTTTTAAGATCATCTTCTCAAATGGAGAATTTAAAAGTAATAAAGGGTTTGGCTTTTTCAAATTTTATGGCAGGATCTATACTAAAGGTAAAGGATAAGAGCCAATTTAAACAAGCACTTGAAATTGTAAGAGGTTTGAACAGACATAAAGTTATGATTCAAGAGTTAGATATTAGCAATAAAAAAGATATTAAAATTAAGATTACAAATGATTTGATTTGTAAAATAGGAAAAGGAAATGATTTAGATTATAGATTAGAAGCATTAAATGAAATATTAAAAGATTTAAGCAAAAGACAAATTACAAGAGGGGTGGTGGATATTAGTCATGAAGGCTATCCAACCTATAGGCCTGTGGAGTAGGAGGAAGTAGTATGAAAAAAGTCAAAGCACAATTGGCTATTGGAGGAATATGTATTATATTAGGACTTGTTCTAACCCTTCAATTTAGAACTGTACAAAATAATATTTTAGGAGGAATAGCTTCTGGCCAAAAGGCTCAAGAACTAGCTGCAGAATTAAAAAAAGCAAGAGATGAAAAAGATGCTTTAGTAGGAGAAGTAAATTCATTAGAAGCTAAATTAAAAGAAATTGAAGAATCAGAATCCAAAGAAGATGTTTTGGTAAAAAGTATAAGTGCAGAATTGGAGAAATACAAGATTATTTCAGGGCTTAGAGAAGTAAAAGGACCAGGGGTAGTTGTAGTAGTAGATGATCCACCGGCTAATCCAGAATTTCCATCAGATATAAGTGTCATTATGTATAATTTTGATCTTTTATTAAGTTTAATTAATAGACTCAATGATGCAGGGGCAGAAGCCATTTCTATTAATGGACAAAGAATTGTATCAAGAACAGAAATTAGTCTTGCAGGAAATAATGTAAATATTAATTCTGTACCTACAGCACCTCCTTTTGAAATCAAAGCCATTGGAAATGCAGATACACTAGAATCGGCATTAAATATTCGATTTGGAATTGTAGAGCAAATGAAAAGTGAAGCATATAATCTATCTGTGTCTGTAAAAAAGAAAGATGAGATTGTAATTCCTAGATATAATGAAGTGATAAAATTTAGATATGCTAAGCCTGTTGAAGATAAGGAATAGTGATTGAGGTGAACTCATGAAGCACAATATGTGGAGAATCAATATTTTAATGTTTTGTATATTATTAGGAGTAGTTATTGCAATGCAGCTTAAAAATGTCCAAGGACATTATCAGTATGTACCATTAAAAGTGATTCATGATTATAAGTTATCTATTGAGAGTCAAAATAAAGAAGTAGAAAAATTAAAAGAAATGTTAAAAGACCGAACAAAAAGTATTCATGAATACGAACAAAGTAAAGAAGAAGGTGGTAAATTTAAAGAGACGATGATCAAAGAATTAGAAGAACAAAAATTGATTAGTGGCTTTACAGATGTAGAAGGATCTGGTGTTGTGATAACTTTAGATGATAGTACTAGAGAACTATATGAAGGAGAAAAAGCTGAAGATGTAATAGTTCATGATATATATGTTCTAAATATTGTAAATGATTTAAAAGTAGCAGGTGCAGAGGCTATATCGATAAATGGACAGAGATTGCTTTCTATGAGTGAAATGGTATGTGCAGGACATACCATAAGAATTAACAACCAAGTTTTTGCCCAACCTTTTATTATCAAAGCCATTGGAGATCCTAAAAAGTTAGAAGCAGCAATGTTGGCACCTGAAAGTACTGCTCAGTATATAAAAGAAATTTATGAATTGTATGTTGAAGTGAATACAAGTATCAACATAAAAATACCTAAGTTTTCTGAAGAAGTAGATTTTAAATATTTAAAAGTTGTAGAAGAGGGTGAATAAAGTTGATCATTGCAATTATAGGTTTGATTATAGGAGTATCTTTAGGATGGTATCTTCCAGTTACCTATCCTACATCCTATTCTCTATATATGTCTGTAGCAATACTAGCTGCACTAGATTCCGTATTTGGAGGGATTAGAGCATATATGGAAGAAAAGTTTAATAGTGCTATATTTATATCAGGTTTTTTTGGAAATGCTATTTTAGCTGGATTTTTAGCATATACTGGAGATCGATTAGGGGTTCCATTGTATTACGCTGCTATATTTACATTTGGAGGAAGGTTATTCCAAAACTTCGCAGTGATTCGAAGATTATTTATTGAAAAAATAGGACAAAAATAAACTTTTTATTTAAAAAAAAAAGGATATTTTACGATTACGTTGAATTTAGTTATAATGGATGAGACATTATGCCCTTATGAAATTTAGAAGTAAGAGGATGGATGAGAGTAGCGTAGAATCCTTAATACATAAAAGTAAAGAATAGTAATTTATTAGGCTAGTTGAATATTTTCATAGCTGTATGGAGGAGGTAAACTTATGTTAGAATTCGACGTAGATATGGAACAATTTGCACAAATTAAGGTAATAGGTGTTGGAGGCGGTGGGAATAATGCAGTCAATAGAATGATAGAATCTCAACTTAAGGGTGTACAATTTGTGGCCATTAATACGGATAAGCAAGCTTTATTTACATCTAAAGCTGAGTATAAAATACAAATAGGAGACAAACTTACAAAAGGTTTAGGAGCTGGTGCAAATCCTGAAATAGGAAGAAAAGCTGCTGAGGAAAGTAGAGAAGACATTTGTCAAGCATTACAAGGAGCAGATATGGTATTTGTTACTGCTGGAATGGGTGGAGGAACTGGAACAGGAGCTGCACCTGTAGTGGCACAAATTGCAAAAGAAATGGGTATTTTAACAGTAGGTGTTGTAACAAAGCCATTTACTTTTGAAGGAAAGAGAAGACTACAGCATGCAGAACTGGGAATTGAACAATTAAAAGATAAAGTTGATACTTTGGTAACGATTCCAAATGATAGACTTTTACAGGTTGCAGAAAAGAAAACATCTATTATGGATGCTTTTAAGATTGCAGATGATGTTTTAAAACAGGGTGTACAAGGTATATCTGATTTAATAGCAGTTCCTGGACTTGTAAACTTAGACTTTGCGGATGTAAAGACCATTATGTTTGAACAAGGCCTTGCTCATATGGGAGTAGGAAGAGTAAGTGGAGAAAATAGAGCTGCAGAAGCAGCAAAACAAGCAATACAAAGTCCGCTTCTAGAAACTTCTATTGAGGGAGCTAAGGGAGTTCTTTTAAATATTACAGGAGGACAAAATTTAGGATTGTTTGAAGTGAATGAAGCAGCTGAATTGGTAGCACAAGCAGCAGATCCAGAGGCAAACATCATTTTTGGTGCTGTTATTGATGAAAACTTAAAAGATGAATTGATTATTACAGTTATTGCTACAGGATTTGAAAGTAAAAAAACAATTAATAAAAAAATCATAGAAAAGCAAAATGAACAGCCTAAGCCAAATGAACAAATAGTTGAAAAAGAGGTAGCTGAAAATCCAATTTCAGATGATTTAGACATACCAACTTTTTTAAGAAGAAGAAGATAAAGATCGTTTAGTTTACTAAACGATCTTTTTTTAAAAGGTGTTTAATAGTATGGACGAAAACTAGAGGTATCCTTTTACGCTATTCGTCTTTATTTTTATAACGTTTACTTATAGATAATTCGTTACTTTTACTATTTTACCCCCTTTAACGTAAACTCTAGGGGGTCTCATTGTAATACGTGCTGCAATCTCATTTTTATTTGTTTGGGCTAGTTCAGAGGCCTCTTGGATGCTCATGGTATTGTCTGTTCCATCTCCATAAATTATCACCTCATCTCCTTCTTTTACAGGACCTATATCTGTTAAATCTACCATGCACTGATCCATACAAATTACACCAATAATGGGCGCTTTTTTGCCATTGACTGTAACATATCCCTTATCTCTCATATTGCGGGGATAACCATCTGCATATCCAAATGGTAGTGTGCCAATGATACTATCTCTTGTTGCTTTCCATAGATAATCGTAGCTGACACCCTCTCCTTTAGATAGTTCCTTGATATAAGAAATCTTTGTTTTGAAAGTAAAAGCCTGATAAATATTTAGCTCTCCTTTGTGAAACCCTTTCAATCCATAAAGAATGGCACCTGGACGAATCATATTCATACGATATTGTGGATAATCTACTGAAGCAATGCTATCAGCAATATGCTTAAAGGTAAAAGTAACGCCTTTTGCTTTTAAATAATCTAAAGCTTTCGTAAATTTTTCATATTGAATTTTATTTTCTTCATCATTTTTCAGTGCTAGATGAGAGAATATTCCTTCTATTTCTAAAAATTCTAACTTACTAATTTTTTCAATATCCTCTAGGCTCTTTTTATTGTCTTTAAATCCTAATCGATTAAATCCTGTATCATACTTGATATGAACCTTTACTTTTTTTTCATATTCTTTCCCCAATGCATTCAACAGCTTTGCTTGATGTAGCGTAAAGATTGTTTGAGTAAGATCATTTTCTACAACATATAAAAGATTGCTATCTGGTGTATGTCCCATAATTAAAATAGGATAGTTTCCATATACCTTTCTTAAGTTCAATCCTTCATTGAGTGCTGCAACAGCTAGATAATCCCCTCCGTTTTCCATAATGGTTTGAGCTATTCCTATAGCCCCAAGTCCATACCCATTAGCTTTTACTACAGCTGCTATAGCTACATTTTTTCCTGCCATTTCTTTGATTTTTCTAACGTTATGAGCAATTCGATCAAGATTGATTTCTACAATGGTATCTCTTAATATTGGGTTCATCTAAACGCCTCCTGTTTTATTTTTTCAAAAGCTTTAATACACTCATTACTTCCAAAACTATTCCGTATTTTATACAATTTTCATCTGGGAGAAATTGATCATTGTGAAGGGGTGCATTTTCCTTTTCTTTAAAACCGCATCCCAAGTGAAAAAAAGCACCTTTCGCCACTTCGTTAAAAAATGAGAAGTCTTCTACCCCAAGGCTTGGGTACTCCTTATATTGAATATGCTCTTTCCCTATAAAATCTTCTGCACAAGAAACAATAACATCTAAAACATCATCATCGTTAATAAGAGATGCATAGCCATCTTCAATACGTACTTCTGCCCATGCACCGTATGCCTTAGCTGTGTTTTCGCATATCTCTTTGATTCTATCCTTTGTCTGCTGTCTTGTAGCAGGATCTAACGTCCTAAATATGCCTGAAAAAGTGGCTTCTCCTGGTATAATGTTGTTGCGTGTGCCTGCATTAAATTTCCCAACAGATAAGACAACAGAATTCAGCGGTGAAACATTCCTGCTGACAAGGCTCTGAAGAGCATTTACTATATTGCACCCAACCAAAAGACTATCTACTGATTTTTCAGGATATGCTCCATGACCAGAGATACCTTTTACCTTAATATAAAATTCGTTAGATGCAGCGTTTAGTTTTCCATGACGTATTTCAATCCATCCAGTAGGCAGATAAGGCATCACATGAAGACCTATTACATAATCTACGTCTGGATCTTTCATACAACCCTCCTGTACCATACGTTTTGCCCCTCCTACCGTTTCTTCAGCTGGCTGGAAAAATAGCTTGACATTTCCTTCTATATCCTTCTCCATAGACTTTAGCAGTTTTGCAGCTCCAAGGAGAATACTGGTATGTAAATCATGGCCGCAAGCATGCATGACGCCATCGTTTACTGACTTATAGGGTATATTATGGTTTTCAGAAATAGGTAGAGCATCTATATCTGCACGAATAGCCACAGTTTTTCCAGGCTTTGCCCCGTGAATTATTCCTACCACACCTGTTTGTGCGATGTCATTTTGGTATTTTATTCCAAAAGATTCAAGATGCTCGCAGATCTTTTGGGATGTTCTGAATTCCTGTTCACTAAGTTCAGGATGTTGATGAAAGTCTCTCCTTATTTCTACAATTTCTTCAAATATCTCATCCGCCATATCTATAATACGTTCTTTCATTTTATAGTTTCCTCCAATCTATATATAACTGTTTTATTTACCTTAATTTACTTAGATATATTTGCAATTATTATGCCAATTATTAAATAATATTTAATCACTCGCTTATGATATAATGTAAGTAAATGTATCGGATAAGTATTTTATACAATAATGGAATTAGGTGATTGAAATGGATACAAAACACATTCTTATTCTTACGATGAATACAAAAGCCGGAAATTTTTATAAGGAGACACTACTAGAACTTTTTCCGCCCAATAGTATTGACGTGGTGGTTCACACGCCTGTTTCCTATACAAAAGAAACGCCATTGTCACATATTGATTTGTATCTTATTTCAAAAAACGCAATTGAAGGTGCCAGTGATATCACTTGCTCTATTCCGTTTGGTGTTCCTGTGGTGGACCTCAAAGTTGATTACAAGGAAGATTCTATCAAGGTGCTCCGTAGCATTAAAAAAGGGAAGAAATGTCTTTACGTCAATACGTCTGAAAACTTATCTCTAGAAGGTATTGTAAATTTGCGCCACCGTGGCATTCACAACATTGCACTTTATCCCTATGCACCTGGAATGGAAATCTGGGAGGATATCAGCTTTGCTCTAACACCAGGAGAACATCAGCTAGTCCCGTCCTTTGTAAATGAGGTGATCGACCTCGGTTATCGGTATCTGACTCCACGTACCTTGCTGGAAATCGCTCTGAAATTACATATTGAAAATCTCTTGCTAAACGAAAAATTTAGTGACTACTCTGAACAATTTCCTTCCAATACATATAATTCATCTGTTCTATTTCAGAAAACATCCCAGCTGGAAATATGGCTGAATAATCTGATGGAAATCATGGATACAGGTGTCATTGGTATTGATGAACATGGTCGCGTATTTTGCATTAATCAAAAGGCGAAAAATATATTGCAAATGGATGGCAAAAAAGAGCAGGAAATGCATTACAAATCTATACTTCCTTTTATTGACTTCGAATCGACGAGCAAAAAGCAGCTTCAAATGATAAATAAAATTGTCCATTATCTTCACACAGATATTATGGTGACTATTCATCCAATTGTCATTGACAGCAAATTTCGTGGTCACTTCGTCATTCTTGAAAAATTCATGGAAATGGAGAACAAGCAG
Source organism: Inediibacterium massiliense (assembly GCF_001282725.1). Taxonomy (NCBI): domain Bacteria; kingdom Bacillati; phylum Bacillota; class Clostridia; order Peptostreptococcales; family Thermotaleaceae; genus Inediibacterium; species Inediibacterium massiliense. Next base: position 772,749 of record NZ_LN876587.1, read on the forward strand.
CAAAAAGCGAGAGCTCAAATCCTTAAGAAAGGTCATCAGGCTAAATACTATTTTTCAGATATTCTTAGCATTAGTTCAAAAATGACTGCTACTTTGCAACTGGCACAGAAGATGTCAAAAACATCCTCTGCAATACTCATTACAGGAGAAAGTGGTACGGGCAAGGAGCTTCTTGCAAGTGCAATTCATAATGCCTCTACCAGAGCAGTCCATCCATATATAGCAATAAATTGTGCAGCTATGCCTGAGAATCTTCTGGAAAGTGAATTGTTTGGTTATGAAGGAGGTGCATTCACAGGGGCTAAAAAATCTGGAAAGCTTGGACTCTTTGAGTATGCCCATAGAGGAACTCTTTTTCTTGATGAAATTGAAGACATGAGTCCGTCTCTACAGGTAAAACTTCTTCGTGTATTACAGGAAAAAGAAGTTATGCGTATTGGTGGTCATAAAATCATCAATGTGGATGTTCGAATTATTGCAGCAACCAATGTAGAGATAGACCAAATGGTGAAAAATGGCGCTATCAGAAAAGACTTGTATTATAGATTAAATACATTGCAGCTAGAGCTTCCACCTCTACGTGAGCGCATAGAAGATATTCCACTCCTTGCAAATCATTTTATCCATAAGAACAACTTTCACTTTATCCTAAGAGAAGATGTTTTGGATGCATTTCGTAATCATCCTTGGAACGGCAACATTAGAGAGCTAGAAAACTGCATTGAATATTTTTATTGTCTAGATAAAGAAATTATTACAAAGAAAGATCTACCTAAATCCTTTCACAAGGAAAATTTAAGACAACAACGGGGAGCTCTGTCTAAATTGCTGGAGCTACCAAAAGAAATCATCTACAACCTTGAACAACCTGACCTATTATTATTTGTTCTGGATACAATTTATTACTATAATTGTCAGAAAAAATCTATAGGAAGAAGAAGTATTCTAAAGGAATCTAAACTACATTCTGTAAATCTTTCGGAATCAGAAATCAGGAAAATTATGAGAGAATTAGCATCCAATCAATGGATAGAGATCCGTATTGGTAGGGCTGGTGCAAAAATAACAGCTGCTGGCATTGACTACCTAAAGTCCAGACAATAATACAATAAAACCGAAGGGGCATCTTCAAGAAGACCTTCGGTTTTATGATCTCATCTATATCTAGATATGGTTATTTCTAATAGCTAAACTATAAACCTAACATCATAGCCACACCTATAAAGACTACTTGCATTGCGAATAGTATACCTGCAAGAGGTAAAAACCATTTCCACCATTTTTGTAGTGAAATACCACCTATCCCACAAACAATGACACATCCACATGTGGGCCACACTAGATTTGAAAGTCCATCGCCAAATTGAAAGGTAAGACAAGCTATTTGTCTGCTTACGCCTAACATATCAGCAAGGGGAGCCATGATTGGCATGGTTGCAGCAGCCTGCCCACTTCCTGATGGGATGAAAAAGTTTAATATTGTCTGGAAAACTAGCATTGCTTGAGCAGACAGCATGCTTGGAAATCCTTTTAATAAATTGGACAATGTATAAATAATTGTATCCATAATAGAAGCATCTTTCATTACAATTACGATTGCCTTTGCAACCCCTGTTAAAAGACCACCCCATACAACAGTTTTTACTCCTGTCATAAATTCATCTACATATTTATTTGGAGACCATCCGTCAATACCAGCAGCCACCATGGACATGATAAGGAATAGACCACAAAGCTCACCATAACCCCATCCCAGCTTCATCATACCATACATTAAAAAAGTAAGGGTAATCACTACGTCAATCATGATCAGTATTGATTTTTTGTTCATTTGGTATTGATCCAAATCTTTCTTTTTAAATTCATGAACAGACCTTTCTCCATATACAACAGATAACTTTGGATTATTCTTTATCTTTTTACCATAAAGAATAACATAAACAGAGCATGCAAGGATAAAGCATATTAAACAAAATGCTCGAAAACCTGTAGAAGAATAAATGGGGACACCTGCGATGGCCTGGGATACTCCTACAGTATACGGATTCAAAGTAGCTCCCATGAATCCAACATACTCTCCCAGCACGATTATTGCAAATCCAAACATGGCATCATAGCCCATGGCAACACCGAGTCCTACCATAAGGGGAATAAAGCCATAAAATTCACTCAACATTCCAAACATGGATCCACCCAGCGCAAATATAGACATCAAAATTGGTACAAGTATGATATCTTTATTACCCATCTTCCGAAGAACTGATCCAATACCTGCATGAAATGCCCCTGTCTTAACTAAAATACCAAAAGTCCCTGCGCAAGTAAAAATTACAAAGATGATATCAGCAGCATCTACACATCCTGCATAAAGGGATTTGAAGTACTCAAGGAATCCTGTTGGATTTGCTTCAGATCTGGCCAAATAATGGAATGTACCATCGATGGCGATGGTTCTCATTTTTCCGTTAATATCCACTTCCTGATAATCGTATGTTCCAGGAGGAACAATCCAAGTTAGTAGTGCCATTAACATAACAATAAATGCTACAATTATGTAAGTATCTGGCATGACAAACCTTTTTTTGTTTTTTGATTTTTCTTCTTTCGATAATCCATTTTTCTCTCCCATACTTTTCTCCATCAGAAATCCTCCTTAATATAGTTATTTATAAATACATCTGATTTCATTAATATGCAATAAATATGCCAGAATATTCTGCGTTTTGCAATTGATTATTTTGAAGTATAGTAATCATTATACAATAAACTTGTACTATGATTTTCTCTTTAAAAGGGAAATCTACCCTTTTAATCCCCTTTAATCATCCCTTTTTTCCCTTTTAAATATGGTAGTTAAATTGAATGTATTTTTTAAAAAGAATTTATATAAAAGGACAAATTGTGGATAATTTTAGAAAATTAGATTTTCATAAAATTTTAAGTAAAGAAAATTTTCAATGAAATAAAGAATTTTATTGATTTCAAGAACAATTCTCTTAGGAATATAGATTTTTTTATCATAAAATAGTCTTTTTCGACTTCAGAGAATGACAAAGTTTGAATCAAAAATTATATATAATAGTTATAAGTAAAAGGACAATTGAATATTTCTATAACAAGTAGAGTATCTCCTTGTTGGAGGCGTGTATATGTTTGAAGTATATGGAGAATATTTGTTTATTGAAAATTTATTAATGAATTGGCTGATCCTTCATCTGACTGGATATTTTAGCAAATATGATATGAAGAAATGGAAAATCTGGGTTGGAGCTTCTATTGGGGCATGCTATGCTTTTGTAATTTTTTTCCCATCATTAAGTTTTTTATATTCTTTTTTAATGAAATTTATTGTTTCTATATTTATTATTATTGTTACATTTACACCTTATAAATTTAAAGATTTTGCAAAGCTTTTAGGTATTTTTTATTTGATTTCCTTCATGTTTGGAGGGGCAGCATTTGCATTGTTTTATCTTACAGATTTTCATGGAATGGTTAGTAATGGTATTTTTTATATGGGAAATTTTACAATGAAGCTTTTAATCTATTCTGGAATTGTTGCATACATATTGATAAAGTTTTGTCTAGAATATATTCAAGTAAGGATTTCAAGAGATGAGCTATATATTCCCATTTGTATCGAGGTAGAAAATCATAGTAGTAAATTAAATGCTTTATTAGATACAGGAAATTCTTTATTTGATCCATTATCTAAATCTCCTGTGATTATTGTAGAATATACAGCCATTAAGGATTTGTTTCCTACAGATATACAAGATGTATTTTCTAAGGGAGAGAGTGGGAATTTAGACTTGATTACTCAGATTATTGACGGTTCTAAATGGATTCATCGATTTAGAATGATTCCATTTAAGTCTTTAGGGCAAGAAAATGGAATGCTCATGGGATTTAAACCGGATCAAGTCAAAATGCAAGATGAAAAGAATTTAAAATGTATCCAAAATATTATTATAGGCGTATATACAAAAAAGTTATCTCAGGATGGAGACTATGAAGCCTTATTACATCCAGATCTATTAAAATAAGCTGATGGATTAAAGGGGAGGAGTTACAGTGATTAGGGTTATCCAAAAAACAAAGCGATTCTTCAGAGCATTGATTGTAAAATTATTTAAAAAATTAAAATGGATAGATGAAGAAAGTGTATTTTATATAGGAGGCAGTGAGGCATTGCCTCCTCCATTGACTCCTGATGAAGAATTAATTTTAATGGATCGATTGGAGCAAGATAATGGTGAAATAAGAAGTATATTAATAGAAAGAAACTTAAGATTAGTAGTGTATATTGCAAGAAAGTTTGAAAATACTGGAATTGGAGTAGAAGATCTTATTTCTATTGGAACGATAGGACTTATTAAAGCTGTGAATACCTTTGATCCTAAGAAAAAAATTAAATTAGCTACGTATGCATCTAGATGTATTGAAAATGAAATTTTAATGTATTTAAGAAGAAATAGTAAGGCAAAATCAGAAGTATCATTTGATGAGCCACTTAATATTGATTGGGATGGAAATGAATTATTGCTCTCAGATATATTAGGAACAGAAAACGATTTGATTTATAAGTTTCTTGAAGAAGAGGTAGATAAAGAATTATTAGGAATTGCATTAAAGAAGTTGTCTAAAAGAGAAAAGAAAATTATGGAACTTAGATTTGGTCTAAATAATGGAGAAGAGAAAACTCAAAAGGAAGTTGCAGATTTATTAGGAATTTCTCAATCTTACATATCAAGGTTAGAAAAGAGGATTATTACAAGGTTAAGAAAGGAAATTAAGAGATTAACATAAAGAAGTCATACGACTTCTTTTTTTTATGGTATAAAACGGAAAGTATAAAGAAAAAGCAATGAGGCAATAATTTCTATTGTAAGGGGGCAATAATCCATAGAAATGGAGGCATTGTCATGCATATTAATAAAGTAGAAATTTGCGGAGTAAATACAGCAAAGTTACCAGTTTTAACAAATGCACAAATGAAAAAACTATTTGAAAGAATCTATCAGGGAGATTTAACAGCAAGAGAGGAGTTTATAAGAGGAAATTTGAGATTGGTTTTAAGTGTAATTCAAAGATTTAACAATAGAGGAGAGCATGTAGATGATTTGTTTCAAGTAGGATGTATTGGTTTGATTAAAGCTATAGATAACTTTGATTTAAGTCACAATGTAAAGTTTTCTACATATGCTGTTCCTATGATCATAGGAGAAATCAGAAGATATTTAAGAGATAATAATTCTATACGTGTAAGTAGGTCTCTAAGAGATACAGCTTATAAGGCACTTCAAGTAAGAGATCAATTAATTAGTAAAAATTCAAAAGAACCTACTGTATCAGATATTGCAAAAGAATTAGATATTCCAAGAGAGGAAGTAGTATTTGCACTAGATGCCATACAAGATCCTATATCTTTGTTTGAACCAATATATCATGATAGTGGAGATGCGATATTTGTAATGGATCAAGTGAGTGATGAAAAAAGTGAAGATGAAACGTGGTTAGAGAGTATTGCTCTAAAAGATGCTTTAAGAAAATTAACTGGAAGGGAAAAACATATATTAACCTTAAGATTTTTCGAAGGAAGAACTCAAATGGAGGTGGCAGATGAAATTGGAATATCTCAAGCACAAGTGTCTAGACTTGAAAAAACAGCACTAAAACATATGCGCAAATATGTTTAAAACAAAAGCATTTTTATGCTTTTGTTTAGCTTATAGAAAAAGCCATAAAAAACTTCACTAATTTTCAAATTTGGAAAATATAAAGAAACGATCGAAAATAGCATTACAAACTGGCTTATGCTCAAACAGTGTAATGTTAATCATTTTCTCACTTATTCTATATTTTCGCAAATTTTTAATAAATGTTTCGTATTTTATAGCTTTTCTAAAATATAATTTTTTAAATAGTATGAACAAAAGCATTTCGATGCTTTTGTTTTTTAATGCATATATTTTATGGACAGATTATATAATGGTATAAAAGACAATATAAGTAAAAGTGGGTGAGAAAATGATTAGTACCTATGATTTAAGAGAAAAAGAAATTATCAATATAACAGATGGAAGAAGATTAGGATATGTATCAGATATAGAGGTAAACTTAGAAAAGGGAAGAATAGAAGCACTTGTATTACCAGGTCCAGGAAAAATATTAAATTTTTTTGGAAAAGAGAATGATTATTTAATTACATGGAGTGAAATAAAAAAAATTGGAGTAGATGTAATATTGGTTGCATTAAGAGATGAAATCATCGTAAAAGATGAGGAAAATGGAAAAAATGAGTAGACATCCCCTATTAAGCATATTATAATTGGGATAACAGCAGATAATCAAGTTTCCAGTTGTATAGGGGGGGGAGAGAGATGAATTGTCCATTTTGCGAATATTTTGATACAAAAGTAGTAGATTCAAGACCTACAGAGGAAGGACAAGCAATTCGCAGAAGAAGAGAATGTGGAAAGTGTAAAAAGAGATTTACGACCTATGAAAAAATAGAAGAGATTCCGTTAATCGTTATAAAAAAAGATGGCAATAGAGAAGCTTATAATAGAAATAAAGTTTTAAATGGAATTATACGAGCTTGTGAAAAAAGACCTGTACCTATGAAAGAGATTGAAATGATGCTAGACGATATAGAAAAGAATCTTCATAATACTATGGAGAAGGAAATAAGGAGTACTTATATAGGAGAACAAGTTATGAATCATTTGAAGGACTTAGATGAAGTAGCTTATGTAAGATTTGCTTCTGTGTATAGACAATTTAAAGATATTAATACATTTATGGAAGAATTAAGAAAAATGCTTAATGAAAAATAGTGTAGATAGCAAGTTATGAAATAACTTGCTATTATTTTGCCCTTTAGGAAATTATATAAATGAATAAATTGTGGATAACTTTAGAAAGTTAGATTTTCATCAAATTTTAAGCAACGGAAATTCTAAATGAAATGAAAGAATTTCGTTGGCCATATGAGCAGTGACCATAGGAACATGCGAATTTTTTGTATAGAATAAAAGAAGGAGGAAAAATATGTATCCTTTTATAGAAAATAAAAGTACAGATGAAGTAGTTTTTTTTACCATTCCTAGTTTTGAACAAACGAATCTTGTAAAACATGGATTTAGTAGCAAAATAGGAGGCGTGAGTCAAGGAAAATATGCAAGCTTAAATTTAGGATTTAAAACAGAAGATTCAAACGAAAAGGTAGAAAATAATTATAAAAAAATAGCTAAGGCTTTAGATATTTCTATAGAAAATCTAGTTTTTTCTGATCAAGTTCATAAAGATCATATCAAAATTGTTACAAAAAAAGATTGTGGAAAGGGAATCATAAAAGAAAGTGATATAAAAGAGATTGATGCACTCATTACCAATGAAACAAATGTAGCTTTAGCAACTGTTTATGCAGATTGTGTACCTATTTTTTTATTAGATCCTGTAAAGAAGGTTATTGCTTTAGCTCATGCAGGATGGAGAGGTACTGTTCTTAAAATTGGAAAAAAAACTGTTGAAAAAATGATAAACGTCTATGAAACAAATCCAAAGGATTGTTTAGCAGCTATAGGACCATCAATTGGAAAGTGTTGCTATGAAGTAGATGAAAATGTTATAAAAGAATTTAACAAAGATTTTACAAATCTCAATAAGTTTGTATTTTCCAAGGGGAATGGAAAGTATATGCTAGATTTATGGAAAGCAAATCAAATTACTTTAAAGGAAATAGGACTTTTAGAAAGAAACATAAGCATAAGTAATATGTGTACCATGTGTCATAGTGAAAAATTTTTCTCTTATAGAAGAGATCAGGGTATAACTGGAAGGATGGCTGCCATCATAGAATTAAAATGATGGGTGAAAGGAGAGATCAAATGCCTAAAAGAAAAGTTTTAGTGGTAGATGATGAACAGCATATCATAGAGCTTATTCAATTCAATCTAGAAAAAAATGGATTTTTTGTAATCACTAGTGAAAATGGAGAAGATGCTATCAAGATTGCACAAAAGGAAATTCCAGATTTGATTTTATTAGATTTGATGCTTCCTGGAATAGATGGATTTGAAGCTTGTAAACAAATTAGAAATCATGAAGCTACTAGTAAAATTCCTATTATTATGCTTACAGCAAAAGGAGAAGAAACAGATAAAGTTTTAGGGTTAGAATTAGGTGCAGATGATTATCTTACAAAACCTTTTAGTGTTCGTGAATTAATTGCTAGAATGAAAGCTGTTTTGAGAAGATTTGAAGAGCCTTCAAAAGAAACTCTTCAAGTCATTAAATTTAATGATATTGTAATTGATACACAAAAACATGAGGTCATCAAAGATGGAAAGCAATTAGAATTAACTTTAAAAGAATTTGAATTGTTAAAGATATTAGCTAAAAATAGAGGAAAAGTTTTATCACGAAATTTCTTATTAGATGAGGTATGGGGATATGACTATTTTGGAGAAACTAGAACTGTAGATGTTCATATTAGACATCTCAGAAAGAAAATAGAAGATAATGATAAATATCCTATCTACATAGAAACCATCAGAGGAATAGGATACAAAATGAAATAGGTGAAGAAAATGCAAAAAAAAATTTTTGCAACTTATATGGTATTAATTTGTTTAGGAATTATTTTAACAGGAGCATTGACTCTTAATTTTATCAAAACAGGGTATATAGAGCATATAGAAAACAAATTGATAACAAATGCCAACTTAATGAATTGTTTTATAGAAGAAAAAATTGAAAATAAAACATCTAATCCCATAAAATTTTATGATTTTGCACATAAATATTCAAAAGAAATCAATGCAAGAGTAACGTTTATTGATAAAAATGGAAATGTCATAGGTGATTCCCAAGTACTAGAAAAAGATATAAGTTATATGGAAAATCATTTATCTAGACCAGAGGTTAAAAGTGCATTAAAAGGAGAGATAGGAAAAAATGAAAGAAGAAGTACTACTACAAATATAGATTATTTGTATATTGCTGTTCCTATTATAGTAGATAATGAGGTATATGGAGTAACAAGGCTGGCTTTTCCATTTATAGAACTAAGAGAGTTAAATAGTAGGCTTTTGCAAAGTATATTGATTGCTGCTTTGTGTGGTTTTTTGGTAACGATTATATTAGGATATAGATTTGTAAATAAAGTTACAAAACCTATTGAAGAAATTACAAAGAGTGCAAAAAAAATAGCAAATGGACACTTTCATCATAAAGTTTATACAAAAAGTAATGATGAAATAGGTATTTTAGCAGATACATTTAATCTGATGGCACGAAAGCTTAATCATACTATATCGGAGATAAGAGATAAAAATACAAAATTGCAATCTACATTAGAAAGTATGAATGAGGGATTGTTTGCAATTGATAAAAATTATAATATTATGCTTATGAACTCTATTGCAATGAAGCTTTTTCATATTGAAGATAAAGATGTGGATGGAAAGCACATATTAGAAGTCATCAGAAATAATAAAATTCATGATATATTAAAAAATATTTTAGATAATAATTGGATTGGAAGCAAGGAAATTAGTATAGATTATCCGGATACTAAGATACTTAAAATTCATACCAATTTTATTCGATTAGATATGGACCCTACAAGAATTATTGGTGTAATGGCACTCATTCAAGATGTAACAGATATGAGAAAGCTCGAGAATATGCGTTCTGAATTTGTTGCAAATGTATCTCATGAATTAAAAACCCCTCTTACTTCTATTAGCGGATTTATAGAAACACTAAAAGAAGGCGCGATGGATAATGAGAAGGTACGAAATCGTTTTTTAGACATTATCGATATAGAAACAGAGAGACTCAAAAGATTAATTGATGATTTGCTTACCTTATCTTCTATTGAAAATCATAAGATTGCAGTAAAAAAAGACCCTCTCTGTATCCATGAAGTATTTCAAGAAATTCATGTCATGATGAAATCATTAGCAGATCACAAAGAGATTGATTATACTACAGAAATAGAGGTGGATTTACCTAGAATTTATGGAGATCGAGATTGGTTTAAACAAATGATTTTAAACTTAATAGAAAATGCAATTAAATATACAGGGGAAAAAGGAAAGGTGAAGGTTTTTGTATATGAAAGATACAATAATATCTTTATCATGATAAAGGACACAGGAATTGGAATACCTAAAGAACATATTCCAAGATTATTCGAAAGATTTTATAGAGTAGACAAAGCAAGATCTCGAAAGGTAGGGGGAACTGGATTAGGACTTGCTATTGTAAAGCATATTGTTCTATCTTTTGGTGGTGATATAAAAGTAAATAGTAAAGTAGGGAAAGGTTCAGAGTTTACTGTAAGAATTCCTATTGAAGAGAAAACAAACTAGTTTTCTCTTTTTTTATTCATTAGGAAACTATATAAATGAATAAATTGTAGATCATTTTAGAAAGTTAGATTTTCATCAAATTTTAAGCAACGGAAATTCTGAATGAAATGAAAGAATTTCGTTGGCGATATGAGCAATTTCGAGAGGAATATGCGAATTTTTTTTACACATATTTAACAATCTGTTTATTTGTTTTTAACAAGAGAACAATATACTAAGAATGTAAAGTTTGAAAGAAAAATGAAATAGCAAACTTTAAATTTTATAAAAATGGGGGAAAGTGAGATGAAGAAAATATTATCTTTAATGATGGTACTTATTTTAAGTTTGGGAGTTTTAGCAGCTTGTGGACAAAAGGAAGAACCAAAAGATCAACAATCAGAATCAAAAGTATCGGGTAAAATTATTATTGCAGGATCTACATCGGTACAACCATTATCTGAGGAATTGGTCAATGCATTTAATCAAAAATATCCTGACGTATCTATTGAAGTACAAGGTGGAGGATCAAGTGTAGGAGTGAAATCTGCAAATGATGGGATTGCAGATATTGGAGCTAGCTCAAGAGAATTAAAAGAAGATGAAAAAGATTTGGGGCTAGAAGTATATACTATAGCTAAAGATGGTATTGCTGTTTCGGTGAATCCATCTAATGAAGTAGAAGATTTGACATTAGAGCAAATTAAAAAGATTTTTACAGGTGAAATTAAAAACTGGAAAGAAGTTGGAGGAGACGATCAAGAAATTATAGTCGTAAGTAGAGAAGAAGGATCTGGAACAAGAGGAGCTTTTGTAGAAATTACAGGAGTAGAGGCTAAAGATGCAAATGGAGAAAAAATAGATCAAACTACTAAAAAAGCATTAGTACAACCATCTACAGGAGCAGTAAAACAGACAGTTGCAAATACACCAAATGCAATTGGATATATATCTATGGGAGCAAAAGATGATACAATAAAGAGTATAAAAGTTGAAGGAGTAGACGCTACAGAGGAAAATGCAAAAGCAGGAATCTATAAGATCTCTAGACCTTTTAATTATCTAATAAAGGGAGAGAAATCAGAAGCAGTAAAACAATATATAGATTTTGTAATGAATGAAGGACAAGAGATTGTAAAAGAGGAATTTATCTCAATTAAATAGATATGGAATAAAATACAAAAGATGGAGAAATCCATCTTTTGTATTTTGGTTATGAATTAACATGAAATTAACAAAAAGTTAATGGTTCCATAAACAAGTAAATGAAAATTCTAGATAAAATGAAAATGAGAGATTTCATAGTGGGAGGAAATAAAAATGAAAATATATGAAAAATGGATCGAAATCTTTTTATTTGTTTGTGCCACCATAGCAACCTTATCAGTTTTTTTAATTACTTTTTTTATTTTCAAAGAAGGAATGCCTATGATTAAAAGTTATGGATTATTTTCCTTTGTATTTGGGAAAGATTGGAGCCCTACAAATGGACAATATGGAGCATTTCCTATGATTGTAGGCTCTATATCCGTTACACTAGGAGCATTAGTGATTGGAATTCCAGCGGGAATTACTTGTGCAGTATTTTTAGCAGAAATTGCACCGAAATCGATTGTAAGGATTTTCAAACCCGCTATTGAGTTGTTAGCAGGTATTCCATCTGTTGTATATGGATTATTTGGACTTTCTATATTGGTACCTTTTATTAGAGTATATATATTACCTATTGTACAAAAATTTAATGCTGATGCTTATACATCTGGATATAGTATTTTGGCAGGATCAATCGTACTAGCTATTATGATTCTACCAACTATCGTAAGTATTTCAGAAAATGCTATAAGATCAGTACCAGATGAGTATAAAGCAGGATCACTAGCTCTAGGGGCAACTCATTTTGAAACTATTACAAAAGTTATTCTTCCAGCAGCTAAATCAGGAATCATAGCATCTGTAGTTTTAGGAATGGGTAGAGCGGTAGGAGAGACTATGGCAGTTATATTAATCACTGGGAATATGCCAAAAGTTCCAGGCGGAATATTAGATTCAGTTTCTACACTAACAGGAACCATTGCCATGGAAATGGGTTATGCAACCCCTACTCATCAAAAGGCTTTATTTGCTACAGGAATCCTCCTCTTTGTATTTATTATGCTTTTAAATATGACAGCAACTTTTACCATGAAGAGAATGGGGGCGAAATAAAATATGGTAGTTCATACAAAAGTTCATACACCAAATGTATTGTTTAAAAAAAATAAATTAAATATAAAAGAAAAAATTGTATCTATATGGATTTATGCGATAGCTTTTCTTACAATTTTAGCGTTATTATCTATTATTGGTTATATACTCATAAATGGAATCAAACATTTAAATCTTGAGTTTTTTATTCAAGAGCCAAAAAGCATGGGAAGAGAAGGTGGAATTTTTTCAGTTATTGTAGGAACAATTTATTTAACAGTAGTATCTATTGGAATTGCAACACCTATAGGAGTTTGTGCAGCTATTTATTCAACAGAATATGCAAAAGAAAATAAGTTTGTAAAATTGATTCGGTTTGGAACAGAAACTTTAGCAGGAATTCCATCTATTATATTTGGATTGTTTGGATTTGTATTCTTTGTTATTTTTTTAGGATTTAGGTGGTCTATTTTATCAGGTGGACTCACTCTAGCTATGATGATTTTGCCAACTCTCATTCGAACAACGGAGGAATCCATCAAAACTGTGCCGAGATCATTTAGGGAAGGAAGTTTAGCACTAGGTGCTACAAAATGGCAAACTATAGTAAAAGTAGTTCTTCCAAGTAGTATATCAGGAATTTTAACAGGACTTATTTTAGGAATTGGAAGGGCTGTAGGAGAAACGGCAGCAGTGATGCTTACAGCAGGAAGCTCATTAGGAGTTCCTACTTCTATACTAGATCCTACGAGAACTATGTCGGTGCACTTATATTTATTGGCATCTGAAGGACTATCTAAAGAAAAGACTTTTGCTACAGCATCAGTACTCATTATATTGGTTTTATGTATCAATTTTTTATCTAATGTAGTTGTCAATAAATTTATAAAGAATACAAAAGTTTCATAGAAGGGAGATAAATTATGAGCAATGTAAAGATTCGTGTCAAAGATCTCCAACTGTACTATGGAGAATTTCATGCACTTATGGATATTAATATGGATGTTATGGAAAATAAGGTTACAGCTTTAATAGGACCTTCAGGTTGTGGAAAATCAACTTTTTTAAGAACTTTAAATAGGATGAATGACTTGATAGATCATGTGAAAATTAAAGGAAATGTATTTATAGATGAAATGGATATTTATGATTCTTCATGTGATTTAATACATTTAAGAAAAAGAGTAGGAATGGTTTTTCAAAAACCAAATCCTTTTCCGAAAACAATTTATGAGAATATTGCATATGGACCTAAGATTCATGGAATAAAGGAAAAATCAGTATTAGATGAAATTGTAGAAAAAAGTTTAAAGAAGGCTGCACTTTGGGAGGAAGTAAAGGATAGATTAAACAAGCCTGCTTTAGGATTATCAGGAGGGCAACAGCAAAGACTTTGTATTGCTAGATGCTTAGCAGTAGAACCAGATGTTATTTTAATGGATGAGCCAACTTCCGCATTAGATCCTATTTCTACTTTAAAGGTTGAAAATTTATTAGAGGAATTGAAAAAAGATTATACCATTGTTATTGTTACTCATAATATGCAGCAAGCAGGAAGGGTATCAGATTATACATCTTTTTTCTTAAATGGAGAAATTATAGAGACTGACCTTACAGATAATATATTTTCAAAACCAAGAGATAAAAGAACTGAAGATTATATTACTGGAAGATTTGGTTAAAAAGACTTGTGGTAATAAGTCAAGATAGAAAAAGATAGGTTTTGATTAAACTTACAATAATATTTTCTAAAAAAGTCAGCACTTAATAAACCTAAGGTAAATTAGGATTAAAACGAAAAGATTGCGCATCGAAGATTATTCGATATTATACACTCCTTTCTGGTGCATAAAGTTGGTGATTGCGTAGCAGCACATCCACCATGCGCACAAATTTTCTTGCAGTAAGGACGAGAGCTCTTTTATGTTGATGCTTAGGAACTTCATGATATTTCTTGAGATAGTATTCTCTATAAACAGGTTCATTACGCATAAGTGAATTGGCAGCTTCAATCAAGTAATAGCGAAGGTAATGATTCCCTGTTTTAGTCATTGTAGTTCTTTCAGATTCAAAATTACCAGATTGTTTTCGCTTCCAGTAAAGACCTGCATACTTGGCAATTTTGGCTTCATTTTCGAAGCGTTGAATTTGACCAATTTCGGCTATTATGCCAGCAGCATAAACTGGTCCAATGCCTGGAACACTAAGCAATGATTTGGATTCAGGTAAAATTTCAAATAATTGCTGAATTGCTTTATCAAGTTCTTTGATCTGTTTTTTTATGGTTTTAATCATCATAGCATATGAAGCCAAAATAACATCGACTGAATTTTGCATGACTTTTCCTAGTCGATAAGAGTCTCTAATGGCTTTTGAAAGTGATTTCGCAAGCTTTTCAGGATTGCTAAATCGACCACGGCCTTTTTCTTGTAAAATAGCAGCCAAATCCTCTAAAGACATATTGGCGATGTCTTCAAGAGTCATAGAGTCGGTTACTAAGTCCATCATGGTTGTACCAAAGACAGATGTATCAATTTCTTTAGTGAGGGTATTACACTTGTAATAAATATTTTCTAAAAAATGTTGCTTCATTTCAGTCAATTGGCCAATGAGCTGGTAACGTGATCTAGTTAATCTTTGTAAAGCCATATATTGTTCTTCTTTAATCAAGGAAGTATTGAAACGATCAAAGCGAAGAAAGTCAGCAATACGATAAGCATCTATTTTATCGGTTTTATCTTCTTCAAATAGGCCTTTAAACCGATGTATAGCCTTAGGATTCATAACAACAACTTCGACTCCTAAAGACTTAAGCTCACAGTCTTCTGCTAGAAAAGTTGAAGGGTGAAAGCTGTAAATAGAAGTTGCTTCCATACCGATTATAATACGATCATACTGAATTAGATCAGTGAAATGGCTAATATGTTCTTTGATTTTACTAGCACCAACAACATTATTGGGTAGAGAAACTTCTAGTAAAATTTGATCTTCACTGGTGAGAAAACAAGTATCAAGTTTTTCAGAACTAACATCAATACCAACAAATAATTTCATGGATAGGACCTCCTTTCTATGAATTTGGAACGGCTTGGATACTGAAACCTATCCCTAGTTACCAACCGGATGGCAACAACCTCGCGTATGAGTATTCAATACTTGTCCACCATAAGCTGCCCGAAGCTACTAACATTCGGTATGATAGGCAAGAGATACAGCTTGTGAGTTTGCAGTACACCTGTTGGCTGGGAGACAGTCTTTAAATGCAGTCTTGCTGCAGGAGAGAACAGCCTTAATCCAGATAGATCCTTATTCCATACTTCTATTATCTAGGAATAGGACTCAATATCCAAGTCGATAGATGAAAATTTTTAAATTTAAATATATTATACGAGGAGAGTAGAGTATGCCAAGATTACAATTATCTCATGAACTACAAAAACTTCATAATGATTTATTAAAGTTAGGGAGTATGACAGAAGAAGCTATATTAGACAGCATTAAATCGTTAAAAGATCAAGACAATATTCTTGCTCAAAAGGTAATTGATTTTGATAAAAATATTAATATATTAGAAGAAGCTATAGAAGACAAATGTATAAAATTAATTGCAACTCAACAACCTATGGCTATTGATTTAAGAGAGATCTGTTCTATATTAAGACTCATTGCAGATTTAGAGAGAATGGCAGACCATGCTGAAGATATTGCCAAAATAACTATTAAATTATCAGGAGAAAAATATATGAAGTCTCTTATAGATATCCCTAGGATGGCAGATTTAGCTACTCATATGGTAAAAAGATCATTAGATGCTTTTGTAAAAAAAGATATTGCTTTGGCTAAAGAAACTTGGGCTTTGGATGAAACAGTAGATGAAATTTATAAGCAAGTGTATAGAGAACTATTAACTTATATGTTAGAAGATCCTAAAAAAATCACTCAATCTACCTATTTTTTATTTATTTGTTCTCATATAGAAAGAATTGCGGACTATGCAAAAAATGTGTGTGAAAAGGTAGTGTATATTCAGACGGGTAATTATAATATGAAGATGGATTAAAAACAGCCCAGTGAGGCTGTTTTTTTCATAAAACCTTAAAAATAACAAATAATAGAGTTATCATATAAAAATAGGAGGACTTTTATGGGAAAATTTAGTGTTCAAATTATGGTAGCTCTATTTATGGGACTTTTGGCTAGAATATATATGATTAGAATTGATCAAAGACAATATCCAAGCTATCCACAAGGATTGATTTCTCATTTAACATTAGGAGTGATTGCATCATCTTTAGGAGCAGTGGCATTACCATCTTTACTTCAAAAAGAATATAGTGCAGTTACTTTTTTAGCATTAGCTGCTCAACAATTTAGAGATGTTAGAAATATGGAAAGACAGAGTCTTGACAATATTGAAGGCACAGAGTTAGTACCTAGAGGAACAGCATACATTGAAGAAATTGCAAAAGCCTTTGAAGCAAGAAATTATATGGTAATCATTACATCTCTTACTACGAGCATATTTTTTTATATAGGCCAAAAAATGAAATTTCCTATTTACGGGCAAATTTTTTTAGGAGTTTTGACAGGAATGATTATGGCAGCTATATTAAAAAGAGTATTAAAAAGACAGTTGGTCGAAGAAATTGCAGAAGTTAAACCTGCCAAAATACATTTTGAAGGACCCCTTCTTATGGTAAATGATGTAGTGATTATGAATATAGGACTAAAAGGTTCTAGAAAAATATATGAAGAGGTAGGAATAGCTGTAGAAATTATTCCTCATGATGCCAATGGAAGAGAGACTTTAGCAAATCTAGGACAAAGACAAGCTATTGCACATAATACGGCTGTTCAGCTTGGAATAAGAAAAGATGTAGATGAGCCTGATTTTACTCCTATGCTTAGAAGAAATCCTAATAATGGAAATATTGTATTCTCTCTTATTCCTATGGAACCTGATATAGATCTTTTAGTAGAAGCAGTCAAAAGAACACCAGTTTTAGAAACTGCAAAAAGAAAACCTTTAGAATCTAAAAAAGGAACAGCAGAAAATAATCAATTGAAAGGAGAACTTTAATGGATTTTGGAATTAAAGATAATATTGTTGCAATTGTCACTACAGATAAAAATATGATTTCTACTACAACTGTACCTGTTTTTTATGCCAATTCACAAGAACAACAAGAAAAAACTGCTCTTTTGGTTGCAAAAGTTACAATGGGTATGGTTCATGATTTAGAAAATGGTTCTTATGTCATTGTGAAGCATTAAAGATTCTTGACGTGTAATAAACTACCGTGATATGATTACTAATTGTGGTGAAGGTTAGCAAAAATTATGATATAATATTAGTAGCAGGTATTAAAACTAGATTTTAAGTGGGTGGATATAATGCATAAAAACATCATTTCAAAAGTATATGATCAAAGTAGAGCAAAAAAATTAGGAATTGAAGAAGGAGATCAACTTCTAAAAATAAATGGAGAAGAGATTGAAGACATTATTGAATATATGTTTTTGATGGCAGATGAATATATAGAGATAGAAATTAAAAAGAAAGATGAATCTATTCAAAAATATTCTCTTTATAAAGATTTTGATGAAGATTTAGGAATGGAATTTGAAAATCCTATTATTGATAAAGCAAAGAGTTGTCAAAATAAATGTGTATTTTGTTTTATAGATCAATTACCACCCGACATGAGAGAAACTCTTTATTTTAAAGATGACGATTCAAGGCTTTCATTTCTTCAAGGAAATTTTATTACCTTAACCAATATGGCAGATCAAGATATAGAAAAAATGATTAGATATAGAATTAGTCCTGTGAATGTTTCTGTTCATACTACAAATCCTGCTTTACGTGTTAAAATGCTTCATAATAAAAAAGCAGGAAATATATATGAAAGAATTGAAAAATTAGCTCATGCAGGAATTAAAATGAATGGACAAATTGTTCTTTGTAGAGATATTAATGATAAGGATGAGTTAGAAAAAACAATAAAAGACTTATCTAGCTTATATCCTCATATGGAAAGTGTTGCAGTAGTTCCAGTTGGAATTACAAAATTTAGAGAAGGGTTGTATCCACTTAAAATATATGATGAAAATTCATCTAAAGAAGTGATTAAGCAAGTAGAAAAGTTACAAAATATTTTGTTAAAGGAGATAGGAACTCGATTTGTTTATCTTTCAGATGAATTTTATGTAGTGGCAAAGGAGCCGCTTCCATCCTATGAAAAATATGAACAATTTTTGCAGATAGAAAATGGAGTAGGACTTATGGCTAAATTTCAACATGAAGTTATCCATTATCTTAAAGAATTAGAATCAGATCCTAAAGTACATAAAAAAGTATCTATTGCTACAGGAAAATCTGCGAAAGAATTTATAGAAAAAATAGCACGACAAGTTGAAAAAAAATTCTCATCTGTAGAAATCAATGTGTTTGAAATTAAAAACTTTTTCTTTGGAGAAACAATCACGGTAGCAGGATTAATTACAGGTACAGATTTAATCTATCAGTTAAGAGAAAAATCTTTAGGGGAGAAGCTGCTTATACCTACAAGTATGTTAAAGACAGGAGAAGAAATTTTTTTAGATGATGTAACACTACAAGATGTAGAAAAAGAATTAAATATTAAAGTTGTAGTTTCTGAGGTAGAAGGAAAAGATTTTGTAAATAAAATTATTCAATAAATATGGGAGGTGCGTATATGTCTAAACCAGTAGTTGCAGTTGTAGGAAGACCCAATGTAGGAAAATCTACTTTTTTTAATAAACTTGCAGGAAAAAGAATATCTATTGTAGAAGATCATCCAGGAGTTACAAGAGATAGAATATATACAGATGTAGAGTGGTTAAATCATTCATTTACATTAATTGATACAGGAGGAATGGAACCAGATACAAAAGATATTATTTTATCTCAAATGAAAAATCAAGCCCAGATGGCTATAGAAACTGCAGATGTAATAGTATTTATGGTAGATGGAAGAACAGGACTAGTAGCAGATGATGAAGCCATTGCTACTTTACTTAGAAGAACTGGAAAACCTGTTTTAGTAGTGGTCAATAAAGTAGATACTAGTAAATTGCCAGATTCATTTTATGAATTTTATCAATTAGGACTTGGAGATCCTATATGTATTTCTTCAACCAATCAATTAGGACTTGGAGATTTATTAGATGAAATTGTAGCTAGATTTCCTGATGAACATGGAGAAGAAGAGAATCAAGAAAGAATAACAGTAGCTGTAATTGGAAAACCAAATGTAGGAAAATCTTCTATTATCAATACTATTTTGGGAGAAGAAAGAGTCATTGTAAGTGATATTGCAGGAACAACAAGAGATGCTATTGATACTCCTTTTATGCATGGAGAAGATGAATATGTATTTATAGATACAGCAGGAATTCGAAGAAAAAGTAAAGTAAATGAGAATATAGAAAAATATAGTGTGATCCGTTCTTTAAATGCTATTGATCGAGCTCATGTATGTATGCTTATGATTGATGCTACAGAAGGAGTTACAGAACAAGATAAAAAAATTGCGGGATATGCGCATGAAGCAGGAAAAGCAACTGTAATTGTAGTAAATAAGTGGGACCTTTTAGAAAAAGAAACCAATACTATGAATCAATTTACAAAAGATATTAGAAATGAACTTGCATTTATGTCGTATGCGCCTATTTTATTTGTTTCAGCAGTTACTAAGCAGAGGGTTGGGCAAATTCTAGAGACGATTAAGTTTGTCTCTAATCAACATGCTTTGAGAGTGCAAACAGGTAGATTAAATGATGTAATAGGAGAAGCAATCCTTCTCAATCAGCCACCATCAGATAAAGGAAAAAGACTCAAAATATTTTATGTCACTCAAGCATCTGTTAGACCTCCTATGTTTGTGATCTTTGTAAATGATAAGGAACTTACACATTTTTCATATTCTAGATACCTTGAAAATAAAATTAGAGAAGCATTTGGATTTGAAGGAACACCAATAAGTATTTTATATAGAGAAAAGGGTGAAGAAATTTAATGTTTAAAATACTTGCTATGGTTATCAGTTACCTATTGGGAAATTTTTCAACTTCTGTTATTGTATCAAAGGTGTTGGCAAATATAGATATTAGAAACTATGGTAGTGGAAATGCTGGAGCTACCAATGTATATAGGACTTTAGGGGCGAAGGCTGCTATTATAACACTTTTAGGAGATGCCTTAAAAGGTGTGGTTGCAGTAGCTTTGGGAAGAGCATTAGGGGGAGAAAATACTGCGTTGATTTGTGGCGTTTTAGTGATTATAGGTCACAATTGGCCAGTACTATTTGGATTTAAAGGTGGAAAAGGAATTGCTACAGCCATAGGAGTAGGACTTTCTGTCCATTCTCTTGCTGCAATGATTTGTATATTTATAGGAATTATGATTTTAATAAAAAGTAAATACGTATCTTTAGCGTCTATTACAGCTATTAGTATATTTCCTTTTTTGCTGTTATTTGATAAAGGTATAAATTATTTTATTTTTGGTTTAGTAATCGCTATTATGGCATTGTATAGACATAGACAAAATATAGAAAGACTGATGAAGGGGATTGAATCTAAAATAAGGTAACTTTTCATCATATAGGGGGCCTTGTTATGAAACATAATATTTGTGTACTTGGAGCTGGAAGTTGGGGAACAGCTTTAGCTATTTCTCTTTCTAAAAAGGGACATGATGTAAATTTATGGATGAGAAATAAAGAACAATTTGAACAAATGCAAAAAACGAGAGAGAATATAAAGTATTTATCAGGAGTACTTTTACCAGAAAATATACATCTATTTTCTGATATTCATGAAGCAGTAAAAGATACCCAAGTCATTTTACTTACTGTATCATCTCAAGCTGTTAGAAAAGTAATTGGTCAATGCAAAGAAATTATTTCTAGTGATCAAATTATTGTCAACGCAGCAAAGGGTCTTGAAAATAATACATTACTTAGAATTTCTCAAGTAGTAGAACAGGAATTACCCAAAAATTCATTTGCTGTTTTATCAGGACCTTCTCATGCAGAAGAGGTATGTAGGGATATGCCCACTACGTTAGTAGTTGCATCCAAGTCAAAAAAAGTTGCTGAGTATATACAAGATATATTTATTTCTCCAAAGCTTAGAATATATACAAATCCAGATGTGGTAGGAGTAGAACTAGGAGGAGCTCTTAAAAATGTCATTGCATTAGGGGCTGGGGTGTCAGATGGCTTAGGGTTTGGAGATAATGCAAAAGCTGCACTTATGACAAGAGGAATTACAGAAATAGCAAGACTTGGGTCAGCTATGGGAGCAGATATGAGTACCTTTGCAGGACTTACAGGTATTGGAGATTTGATTGTAACTTGTACGAGTATGCATAGTAGAAATAGAAGATGTGGAATTAAAATTGGAGAAGGAAAAAAGCTAGAAGAAGCCATTGAATCTATAGGTATGGTTGTAGAGGGAGTGGTAACTACAAAGGTGGCTTATGAACTTTCTAAAAAATATAATATAGATATGCCTATTACTTCTGAAATTTATAATATTTTATATCATAACCATAATGTAAAAGAAGCTGTAGTCAATCTTATGATGAGAAGTAGGACTCATGAAATTGAAGAAGTAGTTGCAAATGAAAAATTTAATTGGTAAAGATAGCCTTAGGCTATCTTTTTTTTAGTCATAATGTTTATAAAGAGGTCATATATATATACTGTTAGTACAATTATTAAATAAAACTATAATAATGATCAGTAGATCAAATTGTAATTTTTTATGTATTAAAAAAGCTTACTTATGATGTTTGTAAAGAAAGGTTTTTTATAAATATTTTTAAATAAAGGAGTGAACGGAATGGAGAAATTCGATATATATAATGACATTGCTGAAAGAACACAAGGAGATATTTATATAGGAGTTGTAGGTCCAGTTCGAACAGGAAAATCTACTTTCATCAAAAGATTTATGGAATTACTAGTATTACCCAATATTGAAAATGCATATAGAAAAGAAAGAGCCACAGATGAATTGCCACAAAGCGGAGCAGGAAAAACAATTATGACTACAGAACCTAAATTTGTACCTAATGAAGCTATTGAGCTAACATTAAAAGATCATGCAAAATTTAAAGTCAGGTTAGTAGATTGTGTAGGATATTTAGTAAAGGGAGCCATTGGCCATGAAGAGAATGGAAAGCCTAGAATGGTAACTACTCCTTGGTATGAAAAGGAAATTCCTTTTGAAGAAGCTGCAGAAATAGGCACAAGAAAAGTTATTAAGGATCATTCTACGATAGGACTGGTAATTACAACAGATGGAAGCGTGACAGATCTTGAAAGGGCAAGCTATATACAAGCAGAAGAGAGAGTCATAAAAGAGCTAAAAGAGATTGAAAAGCCTTTTGTTTTAGTTTTAAATTCAATTCAACCCTATGCAGAAGAAACTTTAGTATTAAAAGAAGAATTAGAAAAAAAATATAATGTACCAGTAGTGGTTACAGATTGTGCAAAAATGGAGATAGAAGATATTAATCAAATATTAGAGAATGTATTATTTGAGTTTCCAATTAAAGAAATTAATATTCATCTTCCTGGATGGGTAGAAGGATTAGATATGACCCATTGGTTAAAGGATAAAATCATTTATGCAGTAAAAGAATGGAGTCAAGAAGTTAAAAAAATTAATCATATTAGAAGTTATGTAGAAAAATTTATAGATATGGAAGTTGTATCTGAAGTAAGTTTAAGTGATATTTCATTAGGAGAAGGAATTGCCCATATTCAAATGAAAATGAAAGATGGACTTTTTTATAATATATTGCAAGAAATTACAGGATATAAAATAGAAGGAGATCATCAAATACTAGGACTCATTAAAGAATTTTCTAGAGCGAAAAAGGAATATGATAGAGTAGAAGAAGCATTAAATAATGTAAAAGAAACAGGGTATGGACTAGTAGCTCCTACTCTTGAAGAATTAGAGCTTCAAGAACCTGAAATCTTCAAACATGGAAATAGATTTGGTGTAAAATTAAGAGCCAATGCTCCATCCCTACATTTAATTAGAACAGATATAAAGACAGAAGTATCTCCTATTGTAGGAACAGAAAAAGAAAGTGAAGAATTATTAAAATATCTTTTAGATGAATTTCAATCAGATCCTAAAAAAATATGGCAGACGAATATGTTTGGAAAGTCTCTTCATGATATGGTGAAAGAGCAAATGCAAAATAAATTGTTTACTATGCCAGAGGATACAAGAGTGAAAATGCAAAGAACATTGCAAAAAATTGTTAATGATGGTAGTGGTGGATTGATTTGTATCATTTTATAAAATAAATATTCAATAAAAGAGTTAGCAAAAATCTAACTCTTTTATTGAATTCATATTAGAAATGACTTGAAATTTATGGATATATATTTTATAATAATATTTAAATGAAAAATCAGTTGCTTATGAGCTATCTGGGTGTGGCGCAGTTTGGTAGCGCGCTAGAATGGGGTTCTAGAGGCCGGGAGTTCAAGTCTCCCCACTCAGACCAAATAGGAAAGTAGGTATGAAAGTATTTACTTTTTTGACAGCCGATTTATTACACTATTGTTAAAATAGTAGAATAGATCGGCTTTGTTGATGTTGACTAAAAAATAGTATACAAGTAAAATAGATACAGTAAAATGAATATATTGAAATTTAAGGAGAAGGATTATGTGGATGTATCTAATGAATATCCTATGGGCTATTTTTATTATATTTTTTTTAGGTTATATTTTTACTATATTAAAAGAAAAATATTATTTATGGAATCATTTTATTTTTATAGATAGCAAAGCCATCTCACAAGAGCATATTGATGAAGTAGAAACAAGATATTTTAAGATTGGGAAAATAAGAATTATGGCAGGAGATGAAATGAAAATTTATTTTCATAATAAAAATGTAACCAAAGGAATTATAGTGGGAGCAAAATTAAAGGATAATCGTTTGCTTATTGTGAATCCTAAAGATGAAGTTGAATTTGTAAATGTAGATGAAATTAAAGATATAAAAATTATTAGTCGGTATGGAAAATTTTTTAATTTCTTTGAGTAACAAGTACGTGAAAGTAATAATTTTCCAATGTAAAGTAGGACTATAAAACTAATTTTAATAAATATAAATAATATGCAGGAAAATCAACAAAAGTGAAGAATTATTTAAATAAAAGAAAGCGTGCAGGTGAAGGAAGTGAAAAAAAAGACTCAGAAGAAAAGAAAAAAGAATAAGTTAAGAACTTTTTTTCTTGGCATTATTATTTTATATTTAATGATTAAATTTTTGCCTATGATGTGGTCTATGACAAAAGAAACAAGTATTGCTGAATATGGAACTATTCAAATTATAGATCAACTCTCCTGCTATATCATTAGAGATGAAAGGCTTGTAAAGAGTTCTGTAGAGGGAGATATAAAATATTTTGCACAAGAAGGAGAAAAAGTTGAGAAAGGTTATAGAATTGCAGAAATTTATAAAGATACAGTAGATTATACTACAAGGAGAAAGTTAGAAGTTGTCAATCAAAGAATTGATAATATTAAAAATGATGAAAATGATTTATTTCAAAGCGATGTAACAAAAATTAATCAAGATATTCAAGAAATTATTAAATCTATTCAAGAATGTAAGGAAAAAAATGATTTGCTTAAAATTGAACAATTAAAAAAAGAATTAGATACAAAAGTAGAGAAGATGAAAATTATTTCAGGAGATAAAAGCTTTGCAGGAAAAAATTTAGAGACATTGACAGCAGAACAAGAACAATTAGAAGAAAAAATAAATGCTTCTGTTTTAAGAATGAAAAGTCCAATATCTGGAATAATTAGCTATAATATAGATGGATATGAGGGTGTATTGACTCCTCAGAATATGACTACTATAGAATTAAATAAATTAAAAGATATCAAAAGTGAAGTAACAGATTTGAAAGTAGAAAAGGTGATTCAAAATCAGCCATTATTTAAAGTAGTCAATAATAATTTATGGTATATGATTACCTATGTAGACGAGGAGCAGTTAGAAAATTATAAAGAAGGAAAAACAGTAACCTTTAAATTCTCTAGTGGGGAAGTAAAAGGAAAAGTATGTCGTATTATAGAAAATAAAAAAAAGAGTATGATTGTATTTCAAATAGATCAATATGCTGAAAAATTTTTTAATACAAGAAAAGTTGATTTAGATGTGATTGCCATCAACTATGAGGGATTAAAGCTTTATAAAGATAGTTTGATACAAAAAGATGGAAAACAAGGAGTTTATGTTTTAGATATTAATAGATATGCAAAATTTAAGCCAGTAAAAGTGATTGGTTATGATGAAGATTATGTAATTATTCAAAATAATATTTTTTATGAAAAAGAAGGAGAAGAAATAAAAGCTGTATCCACTGTAAAATTATATGATGAAGTAGCTAGAAATGCTTCCAAAGTAAAGGAAGGTCAAATGATTTATTAAATGGAGGGAATATATAATGTCTATTGAGGAAAATATTATACATATTAGACAAGAAATTCATAAGGCTTGTGAAAAATCTAACAGAAATCCAGAGGAAGTAAAACTCATTGCTGTTACAAAGACAGTAGATAGTTCTAAAATCAATGAAGCAATTGCACAAGGAATAGAAGATGTAGGAGAGAATAAAGTTCAAGAAATTATCAACAAATATGATCAAGTATCCCCAGTTTCTTTTCATATGATTGGTCATTTACAAACGAATAAAGTGAAATATATTATAGATAAGGTAAAACTTATTCATTCATTAGATAGAATCAGTTTGGCAAAGGAAATTGACAAAAGAGCAAAACAAAATAATAAAGTTATGGATGTACTGGTTCAAATTAATGTGGCAAAAGAAGATACTAAATTTGGTATGTATAAAGAAGAGGTATATGATTTTTTAGAACAAATAAAA
This sequence comes from Inediibacterium massiliense, assembly GCF_001282725.1. Lineage (NCBI taxonomy): Bacteria > Bacillati > Bacillota > Clostridia > Peptostreptococcales > Thermotaleaceae > Inediibacterium > Inediibacterium massiliense. The sequence continues at coordinate 799,257 of NZ_LN876587.1, forward strand.
TGTTTTGAGAATATAAAGGTGAAAGGGTTGATGACGATTGCTCCTTATGAGGAAGATCCTGAGGAGGTAAGAAAATATTTTAAAGAACTTAAAGAAATATTTGAAGAAATTAAGACAAAAGATTTTTCTCATGTAGAAATGAAATATTTATCCATGGGAATGACAAATGATTTTCAAATTGCCATTGAAGAGGGCGCTAATTTCATCCGAGTAGGAACTGGAATTTTTGGAAAAAGAAATTATAATCAATAGAGAGGAGATATGATATGAGTAAATTAGTTGAAAAGGTAAAATATTTTATGGGTTTAGATGATTATGAAGAAGAGGAAGAAGAAGTAATGGAAACTACTGTTGAAGAAGAAGAAGATAATATTACACCTTTCCCTACTAAAAGAAATAGAATTGTTAATATACATACAACGACTCAAATGAAAGTAGTACTTTACGAACCTACTGATTTTGAAGAGTCTCAAAGTATTGTTGATAATCTAAAAAACAGAAAGCCTGTAGTGGTCAATTTAGAAAATTTAGATTCAGAATTAGCAAAAAAAATATTTGATTTTGTAAATGGAGCAGTCTATGCACTTGATGGAAGTATTCAAAAAGTTTCAAAGGGTATTTTTATTTTAGCTCCTAGCAATGTAGATATATCTGCCAATATTAATGAAGAAATAAAAAATAAAGCTTTATTTCCATGGAGTAAATAGACCTTAGGTGGTGAAAAAATGTGGATGATGGTGCGATCTGTTGAGTATTTTTTTAGAGTATTAAACTTTTTAATTTTAGTAAGAATCTTATTATCTTGGATTCAGCCTCATGGATATGGAACCATTACAAAAGTTATTTATCAATTAACTGAGCCTATATTAGCACCTTTTAGAAAATTACTTCAAAATTTTAATATAGGAATGGGAATGATAGATATATCTCCTATTTTAGCTGTATTATTTTTAGACCTTATTAGAAAAGTTATTCTTAGCTTACTTTATTAGAAAGTGTGATTTTTTGATTGACAAAGAAATGATAATCAAACATATAAAAGATGACGAAGAAAGAAAAGTAGTCATGAAAGTACTTAATAAAATGGAAAGTACATTTAGAGGACATACTATAAAATCTAGCGATTTTTATGATCCGTATCAGATTTCTCTCTGTGTTCCTATTTTTCATCATTTTCATGATATTACTTATAAAATATTTGGAGGATATGAAAAAGCAGAGAGAAAAGTAATGATTTTTTATCCGGAATATTTGACATTAGAAGAAAAAGATTGTCCCATTTGTGCTATTCGGATTTATGGAAAGTTTAGCAAAGAAGATATTAGTCATAGAGATTTTTTAGGAGCGATTTTAAATTTAGGATTAAAAAGAGAGAAAATAGGAGATATTTTAATTGACGATGGACAAGCCCATGTAATTATATTTAAAGAATTATATGAGTATATTCAAATGAATTTGGAGAAAATATCTAAGTATAAAGTAAATGTAGAGCTTATTCCTTTTTCTAATATCATAGATATAGAAGAAAAAGTGGAGTGGATACATACTACAGTGGCTTCTCTAAGGCTAGATAGTATTTTAAGTGCAGGATTTAAAGAATCAAGAAGTTCCATAGGAAAAAATATTCAATATGATAAAGTGAAGGTGAATTTCAAGCCTGTCAATCAGTCCTCATATATTTTAAAACAAGGGGATTTGATTTCGGTAAAGGGAAAGGGCAGGATTATATTAGATCAAATTGAAAATAAGACAAAAAAGGACAGATATAGGGTGATCATAAAAAGAATGATCTAGAGGAGAGGATAACATGATTACACCACTTGAAATTCAAAATAAAGAGTTTAAAAAAGTATTAAGAGGCTATAAAGAAAGTGAAGTAGATGAATTTTTAGACCAAGTGATTATGGATTATGAAAATTTATACAAAGAGAATATTGAATTAAAAGATAAAATTGTTCTTTTAAATGATCAAGTGAATAAATATGAAAATTTAGAAAAAACTCTTAACAATACATTAGTTTTTGCACAGAGTACAGCTGAAGAAGTAGCTCAAAATGCACAAAAAAAAGCAGAGTTAATTATAGAAGAAGCACAAAGTAAAGCTACTAGAATTATAAAAAATGCAGAAGATGAAATAATAAAAATTCAAAGAGAATATGAACAAGGGAAAAAGCAGTTGCAAATTTTTAAAACTAGATTTAAGACGCTTTTAGAAGCACAGCTTGAAACCATTGATAGAGAGTCAGAAGAACTTGTAGAAGAAACTGAATCCATATAATTGAAAATTCTCGTTTACGGCGAGGATTTTATTTTTTGATATATGATATGAAAAATAAAATCCTTGAAAAGGATTTGATCTTAAGTATAATAAAGAAAGAATTGATAAAGTTTTTTAAAATAAGATATAGGGAGGAAATATAATGAATACTATAGGAATTATAGGAGCAATGGATGAGGAAATTGAAATTTTAAAAGATAAAATGGAATTAAAAGAAGAAACTGTATTTGCAGGAATGAAATTTTATAAAGGAAACTTAGAAAATAAAGAAATTGTTTTAGTAAGAAGTGGAATTGGAAAAGTGAATGCAGCTATTTGTGCACAAATATTGATTAGTAATTTTTCTGTAGATGCTATTATGAATACAGGAGTTGCTGGAGCTGTTTTTGAGGAATTAGAAGTAGGAGACATTGTAGTATCAGAAGACGTGATTGAACATGATTTTGATGTGACAGCATTTGGAGGATATAAACTAGGACAAATTCCTAGAATGGAGGAATACATATTTAAAGCAGATGAGAAATTGATAAAAGCAGCTATAGAAGCACAGAAAAATGAGAATTATGAAGTAAAGAGGGGAAGAATAGTATCAGGAGATATATTTGTAGCTTCAAAAGAAAAGAAAGATTTTCTATGGAAAGAATTTAGTGGATATTGTGCGGAAATGGAAGGAGCTGCAATTGGACATACTTGTTATTTAAGTAATATTCCTTTTTTAATTATTCGTGCCATGTCTGATAAAGCAGATGGAACAGCAGATGTAAATTTTAATGAATTTGTTCATACGGCAGCAAGAAATTCTGTTGATATTGTAATACATGTATTAAAAACTATAAGATAGAATGTGAAAACATTCTATCTTTTTTTGTGGATAGAATAATGAAGAAATTTTTACATATAAGAATCACGAAGAGGGAAAAATAGCATAAAATAATCTTTTTAAAATGAGGGAATAATAATGGATGATAAAAGATTAATGAAATTTGAAAAAAATATAGAAAAATTAGCAACAGATTTAGAAAAAACGAAAATATGTGAATATGTAAACATCATGAATGATTCTAAAAGATTGTTGTATATAAACTTTATAGCAGGTTTAGCAAGAGGATTAGGAACAGCTATAGGACTTACTATATTGGCAGCCGTATTTTTTTATATGCTAAAGAGTACAGTAGATTTACCTCTTATAGGAAAATATATTGCCCAATTGATTAAAATTATTGAAAATTATAAGTAAAGGAGGAATTGAGTTTGAAAAGGGAGAAATTAAATTATTATAAAAATAAGTTATTGAATGAAAAAGAAGAAACCATAAAAACTATTGAACGTATGAATGAAAATGAACCCAATGCTTCTTTGCAGGAATATTATGATGAATTATCTGTATATGACAATCATCCTGCTGATATAGGCACAGAAACTTTTGAAATGGAAATGAATTTTAATCTTAAAAATAATGAGGAACTATATTTAAAAGAAATTGAAGATGCACTAGATCGAATCCAAAGAGGCACATATGGAAAATGTATAGATTGTGGAGGAGATATTCCAAATGAAAGACTTGAAATGCTTCCTACTGCACTACAATGCATGAACTGCCAAAAGGACAAATTAAGTGTAGATTATGAGGTTCGTACAAGACCTGTAGAGGAACAAAATCTATATCCCCCTTTTGGAAGAACTTATATGGATACAAATGAAGATTATAATGGATTTGATGGGGAAGATGCATGGCAAGCTGTAGCTCGATTTAATAAAACAGATGAACATAATATGGCTCTTGATTGGTATGATAACAATATGTATGATGAAAATGTATCAGGAACAGTAGAATATGTGGATCAAATTAGTAATGGTTTTTATAAAGGACAATTAAAGGACGAAGAAAGAGAAGATATACCTAAAAAGTGAAGCTATGCTTCACTTTTTGTATGAAAAATAGACAAAGCTAGTACGAAACCCATATAAGTTATGTTATAATCAGATAGATATGTATTTTAGGGAGGTGTATAATGAATTACTTTTTAATTATTTTATTGATTTTTTTAGATCAATGTTCTAAATGGATCATCCAAAGTAGATTTTCAGTCCATGAGTCTATACCTATTGTAAAAAATATATTCCATATTACTTATGTTCAAAATGTAGGAGCAGCTTTTGGCATATTGAAAAATCAAAAAATGTTTTTTATCATAGCTACTGTTTTTATTGTTTCTAGTATTTTTATTTATATATATAAGCAAAAAAATTTACATAAAATATTAACAGGTAGTCTAAGTTTAGTCATAGCGGGAGCTATAGGAAACTTTATAGATCGTATTCGATTTGGATACGTAGTAGATTTTTTTGATTTTAGAATTTGGCCTGTTTTTAATATTGCGGATATGTGTATTGTATTTGGAGCAATAGGACTTTGTTATTATATGATTTTTTTAGAAAATCGTAGCTAGAAAGGAAAGATTGGATTGGATCATATAGAGTTTATTGTGGATGATTTAGATGAAGAAACAAGAATTGATTTGTATTTATCTAAAGAATTAGCAGATTTTTCAAGAAGTTTTATACAAAAGTTAATTGAAAAAGAAAAAGTGAAAGTAAATGGAGAGACTATACAAGCAAAAAAATACAAGATAAAAGAAAATGATCTTATTGAAGTAGAAATTCCTAAGCCTGAAAAATTAAATATTCAAGCTGAGAATATACCTATTGAAATTATTTATGAAGATGATGATCTTTTAGTAGTCAATAAGCCACAGGGAATGGTTGTCCATCCAGCCCCAGGAAACTTTAATGGAACCTTAGTCAATGCATTATTATATCATTGTAAAAATTTATCATCTATTAATGGAGTTATCCGTCCAGGTATTGTCCATAGAATTGATAAGGATACCAGTGGCCTTTTAATGGTAGCTAAAAAAGATCATGTACATAGACACCTTGCAGAGCAATTAAAGGAACATACGATTAAAAGAGTGTATACAGCGCTTGTTCATGGCAATATAAAAGAAGAGGAAGGAACCATCCATGCACCGATAGGAAGACATCCTCAGGATCGATTAAAGATGGCAGTTGTACAAAGAAATGGAAAAGATGCCATTACTCATTTTAAGGTGTTAAAGAGATTTAAAGAATATACTTGGATAGAAGCTAGATTAGAAACAGGGAGAACCCACCAAATAAGAGTACATATGGCTTATATCAAATATCCTCTAGTAGGAGATCCTGTATATGGACCCAAAAAAGAAAAGTTTCATTTAAATGGACAAATGTTGCATGCTAAAATTTTAGGATTTATACATCCTACAAAGGAAAAATTTATGGAATTTGAAGTACCTCTTCCAAATCATTTTACACGAATCCTAAAAATTTTAGAAAATAATAATCTTTCAAAAAATGAATAGAGGTGACAATATGGAATTTAAAGCAAATATTATGGATGAAAAAGCTATGCAAAGAGCAATTACAAGAATTGCTCATGAAATTATTGAAAGAAATAAAGGGGTAGAAGGGATCGTCCTTGTGGGAATCAAAACAAGAGGAATTCCTTTTGCTAAAAAAATTGCAGAGAAAATAAGATCTATTGAAGATGTAAATGTAAATATGGGTATTTTAGATATTACTTTATACAGAGATGATTTGACACAAGTAGATGAAAATCCTGTACTGAATAGTACGGACATTCCTTTTGATATTACAAATAAAGTAGTTGTATTAGTAGATGATGTTTTGTATACAGGAAGGACTGTAAGAGCAGCTATGGATGCTATTATGGATATGGGAAGACCCAAGTCTATACAGCTAGCTGTTTTGATAGATAGAGGACATAGAGAACTTCCTATTCGTGCAGATTTTGTAGGGAAAAATGTTCCTACTTCAAGAGAAGAAATTGTTCGTGTACAATTTAATGAAATAGATGGAAGTAATGGAGTGAGTATTAATCAATAAAAAATTGAAAAGAAAGAATCAGTCCAAATCTATTGAGATTTGGACTGATTCTTTTGAAGAATTTCTACTATGTTAGACCTTGGGGTAATATAAATAGTTTTATTATTTTCATATATAACCATTCCTGGTTTTGCACCATTAGGTTTTTTGACATATTTAACAGTAGTATAATCTACTGGTACATTACTTGATATTTTTCCTTTGCTAAAGTATGCTGCAAGTTCAGCTGCTTCTAAAATAGTAGCTTGAGGGACTTCTTCATTATGTGTGACAATAATGACATGAGATCCAGGAATATCTTTTGTATGAAGCCATAAATCTTTTTTTGAAGCTATTTTTAGTGTGAGCTGATCATTTTGTTTATTGTTTTTTCCTACTAATATAGAATACCCATCTGAGGATATAAAAGACATAGGTTTACTAGGAGTATGTTTTTTAGAAGAAATTTTCTTCTTTTTTATATAACCTTCTTCCATAAGTTCTAGTCGAATTTCTTCAATATTTTCTAAATCTGATGTGTTTTCTATAGTTTGTATAAGATTTTCAAAATAAAGGATTTCATCATCTGCATCTTTTAATTGAGTATCTATTTCATTTTGTGCATTTTTAGATTTTGTATATTTTTTAAAATATTTTTGTGCATTTTGTGCAGGAGTTAGATGTTCATTTAATGAAATAGTGACTTTACCACAGTTTTCATCATAAAAGTTTATGACTTCTACGGATTTGTCTCCTTTTGTTATAGTGTGAAGGTTTGCAGTTAATAATTCTCCATAGATTCTATATTTTTGAGCTTTCATAGCGGATAAAAGCTCTTCGTTTAGCTTTTGCTTTTTATTCAATAGCTTTTGCATGGTATGGTTGATTAATTTTCTTAAATCTGTAGATTTTTGCTTGATTCTGTCAAATAAATCCCTTTGAATATAAAATTGTTCTAAAAGATCACTCATGCAATCAAAATCAATAGATGTATAAACAGATTGATAAATCTTAAGAGGGATAGGATAAAAATCAACAATTTGACCATTTTCTTTAGAGATGATTATGTGAGGATTTTGATTTTTTATACATAAAAATTTATGAAAATTGTTCCATAAATTTTTATAATCTGCATCTAAAAGCTCTATGACTCCTTTATCTTCTTCTATATGAGATAATAAACAAATTTCTCGTGCAGCTACAGGACTAATTCCTTGAAAACTTTTATAGATTCCTTTGTAAATAGGAGTTCCATTGCTGGATTCTTTGAGTTTGAATACAAAATCTTCAAAGGATAGATTTAGTGGATTTTGTTTTCCTTGTGTAGGGGGTGCAATATAATTTTTTCCAGGTAAAATTTCTCTATATCTATTTATATCTCCTGAAATTCTTTTAATGCTATCTAATATTTTATTTTGAGAAGGATCTAATAATATAATATTACTATGTTTTCCCATAATCTCAACAACCAATTGTTTGATAGATAAAACTCCTAGTTCATCATAGCTTTCTATACTTAGAACCACAATTCTTTCAAATTCTTTTTGATAGATATCTATGATTTTTCCTCCTTGAAGATGCTTTCTTAAAAGCATACAAAAGATAGGAGGGGTTTGAGGGTTGATTTTATCTGTATGGGTAAGATGAATTCGTGGATGATTGCTACTTGCAGAAATTAAAAGTTTGTATTTTTCTTTAAAGCAACGAATCAAGATATGAATTTCATCGTTTTCAGGTTGATAAATTTTATCTATTTTACCCATTAATATTTTTTCTTTTAATTCATGGACAATTGATGAAACTACAATTCCGTCAAAAGGCATATATATTCCTCCAAATATTTATTCTTGTTTTTCTAAGTATACCACTGTTTGTATAGATTTAAAAGTTTTCATAGAAAGGATACATATTGTAAAAAATAAAGAATAGGTAGATGAAATAAGTAAAATTTTGTATAATGGAAATGCTAAGATCTTAAGTATTTCTTAGAAAATTTGATAAATCTTTAGAAAAATCTATTTGAAGTCTTAAATTTTCCATGTAAAAGTGATATAATCATTACTTACGAGAGTAGAATATTTCTAATAAATTTATTTCATTTTAAAATAAATAGATGGAAGGATGAAAAGCATGATCAAGAGCATGACAGGGTTTGGAAGAGGTGAAGCAAAGGATCTAGATAGACAATTTATTGTAGAAATAAAATCTGTAAATCACAGATACAATGATATGGTAGTTAGAATGCCCAAAAGGCTTACATATTTAGAGGAAAAATTAAAAAATTTTATAAAGACAGAAATTAGAAGAGGAAGAATAGAAATCTATGTAACTATGGAGAATATAGGGGACACAGATACAAAAATTTCTGTAAATACATCACTAGCAAAGGAATATATAGACTCTCTCAAAGAAATTAAAGAACAATTTCATGTAATAGATGATATTTCTGTTTCTTTGGTAGGAAGGTTTCCAGATGTATTAAAAATAGAATCCAAAGAAGAAGATGAAGAAGCAGTATGGAATTGTCTAAAGGATGCAGCTATGAAAGCTTTAGACATGCTTATGAAAATGAGGATCGCAGAAGGTAAAAAACTAGTAGAAGATATAGAAAGTAGATGTGAATATATAAAGACAATAGTAGATGTAGTTGAGCAAAGAGGACCGAAAGTAGTAGAGGAATACAAATGTAAATTAAACGATAGAATTCATGAAATATTAGAAGAGGGTATTGAAATAGATGAAAATAGGTTAAATGTAGAAGTTGCTTTTATGGCAGACAAAAGTAGTATTACAGAAGAAATCGTAAGACTTAAAAGTCATATTGATCAATTAAAAAATACATTCAAAGAAAAGAATCCAGTAGGAAGAAAGTTAGACTTTTTGATCCAAGAGATGAATAGAGAAGTGAATACAATAGGTTCAAAAGCAAATGACTTAGAAATTACCAATAATGTAGTAGAAATAAAAAGTGAGTTAGAAAAGATTAGAGAACAAGTACAAAATATTGAATAGGGGGTTTACAAATGAGTATTAAATTAATTAACATAGGATTTGGAAATATTGTATCTGCAAATAGATTAGTAGCTATCGTAAGTCCAGAATCAGCACCTATTAAAAGAATTATTCAAGAAGCAAGAGACAGAGGAATGTTAATTGATGCTACTTATGGAAGAAGAACAAGAGCTGTAATTATTACAGATAGTGATCATATTATATTATCTGCTGTTCAACCGGAAACAGTAGCTCACAGATTATCTAATAAAGACGAAGGAAAAGATGCTGTACTTTAGAATGAACAATAGAATAGATAAAAAGGGGACTAAGAAATGAAAAAAGGTTTGCTAATTGTAGTGTCAGGTCCTTCTGGAACTGGAAAAGGTACTATTTGTAAGGAACTATTACAAATACAAAAAAATATAGGTCTTTCCATTTCTGCCACTACAAGAAATCCCAGAGAAGGGGAAGTAGATGGAAAAAACTACTTTTTTGTAGACAAAGATTTTTTTGAGAAAGAGATTTCTCAAGATGGATTTTTAGAATATGCAAAAGTATTTGATCATTATTATGGAACACCTAAAAAATATGTAATTGATCAAATCAATGATGGCAATAATGTTTTATTAGAAATCGATGTACAAGGAGCACTACAAGTAAAAAAGAAATATCCTGAAGCAGTATTACTATTTATATTGCCTCCATCTATGAAGGAATTAAAAAATAGAATTATAGGAAGAGGAACAGAATCACAAAAAGATATTGAAAAAAGATTTAGCAGTGCTATAGAAGAAATACAATATGTAAAAGAATATGATTATTATATTGTAAATGATGAAGTAAAAAAGGCTGTAGATCGAATAATAAATATTATAACAGCACATAAATATAAAGTGACAAAAGATATTGAAAAAATAATTTCTAAATTTAAGGAGGAGTGTTCATGTTAAATCCATCTGTAGCTGAATTAATGAAAAAAGTAGATAGTAGGTATTCATTAGTCATTGCAGCATCCAAAAGAGCAAGAGAAATTATTGATGGATCTGAAAAGATGACAACAGCACCATCAAATAAACCTGTTACCATTGCAACTCATGAAATTGCTGAAGATTTAATTAAATGTATAAGTGGAAGAGAACAAATCGAAAAATAATGAGGTGTAGGAATGAAAAAAAATGTTGTAGTGGGAATAACTGGAGGCATTGCAGCATATAAAGGAGCCGATGTAGTTAGCAGACTCAAAAAGCAAGGATTTGAAGTGTTTGTAATCATGACAGAATCTGCACAAGAATTTATCAATCCTTTGACTTTTCAATCTTTATCACAAAACTATGTGATTACAGATATGTTTAAAGAGCCAAAAACATGGGAAGTGGAGCATATATCTTTAGCAAAGAAGGCTGATTTATTTGTGATTGTTCCTGCAACTGCAAATGCAATAGGAAAAATTGCAAATGGAATTGCAGACGATATGTTAACTACTACTGTAATGGCAACAAAAGCACCTGTACTTTTGGCACCTGCTATGAATACAAATATGTATGAAAATCCTATTGTGCAAGAAAATATAAAGAAACTTAAAGATTTTGGATATTATTTCATAGAGCCTGCAAAGGGAAGACTTGCATGTGGAGATGTGGGAAGAGGAAAACTTCCAGAGCCAGAAGAAATTGTCAAAGAAGCTTCTTTATTACTGAAAAATGAACAAGACTTAAAAGGTAAAAAGATTTTAATTACAGCCGGTCCTACAAAAGAGCCTATTGATCCTGTTAGATATATCACCAACCATTCCTCTGGAAAGATGGGTTATGCTATTTCAGAGTGTGCAGCAAATAGAGGAGCAGAGGTTTTACTCATTTCAGGATCTACCAATTTAGAAACACCAAAGGGCGTAAAAAAGATTGATGTAGTTACAACAAAAAATATGTATGAAGAAGTGTTAAAACATTTTTCTTGGGCAGATGTTGTAATTAAGTCAGCTGCTGTAGCAGATTATCGTCCAGCTTACGTACAAGAAAATAAAATAAAAAAGAAAGATAATGACTTATCGATTACTCTTACTAGAAATCCAGATATATTAAAAGAATTAGGAGCAAAAAAAGAACATCAAATTCTTGTAGGATTTGCTGCAGAAACTCAAAATTTGTTAGAAAATGCAAATGATAAAATCAAAAAGAAAAACTTGGATTTTATTGTTGCAAATGATTTGACTAAAGAGGGTGCAGGATTTAAGAGTGATACCAATATTGTAAGCATTATAGATAAAAATGGATCAATAGATCACTATGAAAAAATGTCTAAAACAGAATTGGCACAAATTATATTAGATAGAGTAAAAAATTTAATGATTCAGGAGTAGGGATACCTGCTCCTTTGTTGTGTATACCCTATTGCTTTTGATATAATAAGGCCATGGAGGAAAAATCTATGGATAAATTTGCAAAAATTATTATCAATCATAAAAGCAATCAAACAGATATGGAATATACTTATGGTATTTTAGAAAGTATGTATGAAAAAATATGGATAGGGTCAAGAGTGATTGTTCCTTTTGGACAAGGAAATCGACCTATAGAAGGTTTTGTAGTAGATATAATAGACCATATAGATATTCCTAAAAATAAAATAAAGTATATTCAAAGAGTAGTAGATCATATTCTTTCAAAAGAGATGATTGAGTTATGTAAATGGATGAAAGAGGAATATATGTGTAAATTTATTGATGCTATAGGATGTGTAATGCCTACAGGAAAGTCATTGAAATTACAAAAATATATTATTCTTTCTGAACATATAGAAGAAAGTGATTTATTCAATTATGATCTTTCAAATAAAGAATACAAAATAATGAATTATTTGATTCGAAATAAAAAAATACAAGAAGAAATATTTATGAAAACATTTTCTGATAAAGATACAAAAGAAGTTTTGAAGAAACTAAAAGAGAAGAAGCTTATTCAAATCAAAAATCATTTTAAAAGTCATGTCAATCCGTCCTTTAAAAAAATGATAAAGCTTTGTGAAAAAGAAAATGTATTAGAGTGTATAAGTAATCGTGCTATCAAGCAAAGGGAAGTTGTATCTTATTTATTAAGCAAAAATCAAGTAGAGTGGAATGAATTAAGAAAAGAAACAAATGTATCATTGGCTACCATACAAGCCCTTGAAAAAAAAGGAATTGTTCGTATGATTATGGTTCAAAATAGAAGAGATCCTTATGAGCATATGGATATAGAAAAAACATATAATTTTCCTCTTACAAAAGAACAGATGTATGCAATGGAGAAAATCGTTCCTTTTATAAAAAAAGAAATGCATCATACTTTTTTAATTCATGGAGTTACAGGAAGTGGGAAAACTGAAGTATATATGAGATTGATTGATGAAGTTTTAAAAAAATCTAAAGAAGCCATCGTGCTTGTTCCAGAGATTTCTTTGACTACACAAATGATTGAAAGATTTAAAGGAAGATTTGGAAATCAAGTTGCAATACTGCACAGCAAATTATCTTTAGGAGAAAGATATGATGAGTGGGCGCGTATCAAAGAAGGAGAAGTAAAAATTGTGATAGGAGCAAGATCAGCAGTTTTTGCACCTTTTCGGAATCTAGGTATTATTATTGTGGATGAGGAACATGAATATACTTACAAATCCGAGTATACGCCCAAGTATCATGCTATAGATGTGGCAAAGTTTAGATGTCAAAAAAATAATGCAATACTTGTATTAGGATCAGCTACGCCATCTCTTGAAAGTTATACCAAAGGATTAGAGGGAGAATATGAAAAAATAGAGATGTTGGATCGATTTAATAAAAATCCTCTTCCTAAAGTAGAAATTGTAGATATGAGAGAAGAGTTAGAAAGAGGAAATAAAAGCATCTTTAGCAAAAAGTTATATGATGCCATTGAAGAAAAGTTGAATAAGAAAGAACAAATTATATTATTTTTAAATCGTAGGGGGTATTCTACATTTATTTCCTGTAGAAAATGTGGCTATGTAGTAAAATGTCCTCATTGTGACATTTCTCTTACTTATCATGCACAGACACATAAAGCTCAGTGCCATTATTGTGGATTTATACAAAATCCTCCTTCTCTATGTCCTCAGTGTAATAGTAAATATATTAAGTATTTTGGAGTAGGGACAGAAAAGATTGAAAGAATTACTAAAAAATATTTTCCTCATGCCAATGTGGCAAGATTAGATTTAGATACTACTACAAAAAAAGGTTCAATGGATCAAATTATAAAAAAGTTTAAAAAAAGACAGTTAGATATTCTCATAGGAACTCAAATGATTGCAAAAGGATTAGATTTTCCAAATGTAACTTTGGTAGGTGTTATTGCTGGTGATACAAGCCTTAATTTACCTGATTTTAGAGCAGCAGAAAAAACATTTCAACTGATTACTCAAGTTGCAGGAAGAGCAGGAAGAGGTGATCTTTTAGGTAATGTAATCGTACAAACCTATGAACCAGATCATTTTTCTATTCAAGCCGCAAAATATCATGATTATAAGTCTTTTTATCATGAAGAAATTTTACTTAGAAAAGAATTTTTATATCCTCCCTATACAGTGATTTTTACCATTTTATTTTCTGGAGACAAAGAAAAAGAAGTCATTGAAGGAGCAAATGATTTTACACAAATGTTAAAAAATCATCTTTTAAAATACAATATAAATTCAGAGGAAATAGTTTTTGGAGCCCATCCTGCTCCCCTTTCTAAAATAAAGGAAAAATATAGATGGCAAACTATTATCAAATGCAAATTAGTTGACCAAAAAACAATAAAAGGTATAATAAATGATATGAGATATCATGAACAAAATCATTTTTCTAGTATAAATATAAGTATAGATATAAATCCATTTAGTATGATGTAGAGGAGGAATAGTATGGCAATTAGAAATATTATTAAAGAAGGAGATCCAACCTTAAGAAAAAAATCTAGAACGGTTGATAAAATTGACGATCGAATTCAAACACTTATTGATGATATGGTTGAAACTATGTATGAAGCAGATGGGGTAGGTCTTGCAGCTCCACAAGTAGGAATTTTAAAAAGAATTATCGTTATTGATGTAGGAGATGGGATTATAGAGCTTATTAATCCTGAGATTATAGAACGAAAAGGTTCACAAATAGATAATGAAGGATGTTTAAGTGTGCCTGGAGCTACAGGTGAAGTAAAAAGACCTATGTGGGTTAAAGTAAAAGGCTTAAATAGACATGGTCAAGAAGTAGAACTAGAAGGAGAAGAACTTTTGGCACGAGCTTTTTGTCATGAAATTGACCACTTAGAAGGAATATTATTCATAGATAAAGTTATAAAGTAGGTGATAAAAATGAAAATTGTATTTATGGGAACGCCAGATTTTTCTGTACCTTGTTTAAAACAAATTATACAAGATGGACATGAAGTAATAGGGGTGTTTACTCAACCAGATCGACCAAAAGGAAGAGGAAAAAAATTGACATCTCCACCTGTAAAAGAGATAGCAATGGAGTACAATATTCCAGTTTTTCAACCACAAAAAATTAGAGAAGAAGAATCAGTACAACAAATAAGAGAGTTAAAACCAGATTGTATTGTAGTAGTTGCTTTTGGCCAAATTTTACCTAAAAGTATTTTAGACATTCCTAAGTTTGGATGCATTAATGTTCATGCATCTTTACTTCCAAAGTATAGAGGAGCAGCACCTATTCATTGGGCTATCATCAATGGAGAGAAGATTTCAGGTGTTACAACTATGTACATGGATGAAGGATTAGATACTGGGGATATGATTTTAAAAAGAGAGGTACCTATTGAAGATAAAATAGCAGGAGAGCTTCATGATGAGCTTTCTATAGAAGGAGCAAAATTATTAAAAGAGACTCTAGTACTTATTGAAAAGAAATGTGCCCCTAGAGAAAAACAAATAGACGAACAAAGTAATTATGCATCTATTCTTAATAAAGATACAGGCAAAATTGATTGGAAAAATACAGCACAAGACATTTATAATCTGATTCGAGGGGTGAATCCTTGGCCTACTGCCTACACAACTTATAATGGACAAAAAATGAAAATATGGAAAGCAAAGGTCACACAAGAGAGTTGTAATGAAATTTCAGGAAAAATTATAAAGGTCAATAAAGAAGGCTTGTTTGTATGTACCAAAGAGAAAATTCTTTTGATAGAAGAGATACAATTTCCAAATAGTAAAAGAATGACGGTAGATGCTTACTTAAGAGGTCATGACATAGAAGAAAATATCATATTAGGTGAATAATATGCATATGAATACTAAAAACAATAAAGTATTTATGGGTATGGTTTTTGTGATGATTTTACTATTTGTTTTTATCGGAGGAGCAGCTTTTTATTTAGTAAAATCTACCAACAGAGTATTATATGATTTTATTTTGACTATAATACTGATTATAACCTTATTCCTTAGTTTTTTTACTCTTGTTAGTATGATCATAATGATTCGTATTTTATATAATAAACAAATCTCTAGCTTTTCAATCAATTGGTTAAAATATTCATTACGAGTGATTTATTCTAATATTATGTATCTTTCTTCTTTTGTAAGAATAGATAAAGATTCCATTAGAAGTGTTTTTGCACAAATTAATAATAAACTTATTTTATCGTCTCATATATCTGTATCCAAAGAAGATATATTAATATTACTTCCTCATTGTATTCAAAAGTCAATTTGTCCTCATAAAATTACTACGAATATTGAGAACTGTAAAAGATGTGGGTTGTGTAATATTGATGAATTACTGAAATTAAAAGAAAAATATAAAGTACAAATATTTGTGGCTACAGGAGGAACATTGGCAAGAAAGATTATCAAAGAATTAAAACCAAAACTTATTATTGCGGTAGCTTGTGAGAGAGATTTAAGTAGTGGGATTAAAGATGTCCAAAGTATACCAGTTATAGGCATTCTTAATGAAAGACCAGAAGGCCCTTGTGTGAATACTTGTGTGAATGTAGAAAAAATAGAAAAAACTATAAAGTATTTTATTGGTGAGGAGGAGTAGTATGTATGGTAGAGGACTTTATTTACCATCAGGAATGATTTTTTTAATTCCTGCTATGCTCTTAGCTTTTTATGCACAAATGAAAGTAAAAAGTACTTTTCATAAATATTTGAATGTAGCTAGTACAAGAGGATATACAGGAGCAGAAGTGGCTAGAATGATTTTGGATAAAAATGGTATATACCATGTTTCTATTGAGCCTATAGGAGGGTACTTATCAGATCATTATGATCCAAGACACAAAGTTCTTAGATTATCTCCACAAGTATACAATGGAAGAAGTATAGCATCTATTAGTGTAGCAGCTCATGAGGTAGGTCATGCTATACAGCATGATCATGGCTATACTCCACTGATCCTTAGAAATACTATAGCACCTATTGCAAGCTTTGGTTCCCAGTTTGTTTGGATACTTGTATTTGCAGGTTTTGCTTTAAGAATTGGTTCTTTAATAGATTTAGGCATTTTGTTTTATTTAGCAGCAGTTGTATTTCAAGTGATTACTTTACCAGTAGAATTAAATGCAAGCAGTAGAGCAATAAATGAACTTCAAGAAAGAGGAGTGATTGCTATAGATGAAATAAAACCTTCAAAAAAGGTGTTATCTGCAGCAGCTCTAACTTATGTAGCAGCTATGGCTGTGTCTATTGCGCATTTATTAAGACTTATGCTACTTAGAAATAGAGACGAGTAATGCACCCATATGGGTGCATTGATTTTGTATATAGGAGGAAAAATATGAATGCAAGAAAATATGCTTATAAAATATTATTAGACATTGAACAAAATAATGCTTTTTCTAATATTGCAGTGAATAAAGAATTAAGAGGAAAAGATATCTCATCAGTAGATAGAAGATTAATTAGAGAGCTTGTATATGGAGTTTTGGAGAATAAAATTTATTTAGATTTTATCATTTCAAAACTTTCTAATACAAAAATGAATAAAATGGATAGAAAAGTGATTATAATTCTTAGAATAGGACTTTATCAAATTATATTTTTAGATAAAATTCCTGCTTTTGCAGCTGTATCAGAAAGTGTAAATATTATGAAAAAAATCAATCCAAGAGCAGCAGGTTTTACAAATGGAATTTTGAGGAACTATTTAAGAAATCAAGAGAAAATAAAAATTCCTTCTTTAAAAGAAAATTTAGAAATGCACCTCTCTATTCAATATTCTCACCCATTATGGTTAGTAAAAAAATGGTTAAACGAATTTGGACAAGACTTCACTATGAAACTTTTAAAAGCAAATAATGAAACACCAAAGTTGTCTATTCGAGTGAATACGCTAAAAACTACAAAAGAAAAGTTAATAAAAATGTTACAGACTGAAGGGGTAGAGGTAGATAAAAATACAAATGCAGAGGAATGTTTACATCTAGATCATGTAGGGAATATAGAAGAGCTAAAATCTTATCAAGAAGGACTTTTCCAGATTCAAGATGAAAGTTCCATGTTAGTAGGACTTGTATTAAATCCAAAGAGTGGCGAATGTATTGTAGATGTATGTGCAGCTCCTGGAGGGAAAACAACTCATATTGCCCAAATTATGAAGAATCAAGGTCAAATTATAGCTAGAGATATTTACCCTCATAAACTCAATCTCATTAAAGAAAATGCTAAAAAGTTAGGAATTGAAAATATTATAGTTCAAGAATTTGATGCCCAAAAGATAGATGTCGATTTGATTCAAAAGGCAGATCGGGTATTGGTAGATGCTCCTTGTTCAGGTCTTGGAATTATTAGAAGAAAACCTGAATTAAAGTACAACAAGACTCCAGACCATATCAAAGAAATTACAAAAATTCAATTAGAAATACTAAAAAATGCAAGTCAATATGTAAAAGACAATGGAGTATTAGTTTATAGTACTTGCACAATAGAGAAAGAAGAAAATATAGAAGTAATTAAAAAATTTATAGAATATGATAAAAATTTTGAAATCATAGATGTAAATCCATACATTCCTAAAAAGTTTAGAGGAGAAGAAAAGATGATACAGCTTTATCCTCATATTCATCATACGGATGGATTTTTTATCTGCAAATTAAGAAAGAAATCATAAGGAAATGAATCGAAATGTGGTATAATAGTGTTTGTAAAAAAAGGCGAAAAATCAATATTTATTGATTTATGTGGGGTGATTGAATGGAAATTGGAGCTTATTCTCATAAAGGTAGAGTAAGAGAAATGAATGAAGATGCTTATTGTATATCTAGTGGAGATTTAAATTTATTTATTGTTGCAGATGGAATGGGAGGACATAATGCAGGAGAAGTAGCAAGCAATGAGGCAATTCATTCTATAAAAGATTTTATGGAAAAAAACAAAGGGGTAGTTTCAAAAAATGATCAAGAAATTTGCCATGCATTAAAAGATGCCACTACTCATGCCAATTTAGATATTTTAAAAAAAGCACAACAAAATGAAGAGTATGAGGGAATGGGAACTACTTTAACAGTAGTGCTCATTGCGTCAAAGATTTATGTTGCTCATGTAGGAGATAGTCGAGCTTATCTTATTCGAAAAAATAGCATATCTCAAATTACTCAAGATCATTCATTAGTTGCTGAGCTTGTAAGGAATGGAAGTATCACAGAAAATGAAGCGAAGATTCATCCACAAAGAAATATGATTACAAGAGCTCTAGGAACAGATGAAGATATTAATATAGATTTGTATACACTCGATGTAGAAAAAGAAGATATTATTGTATTGTGTACAGATGGACTTACAAATCTTATAGAGATTGAAGAAATAAAGGATACATTAATAGATTGTGCAAACATTCAAAAAGCATGTGAACATTTAGTAGACCTTGCAAATGAAAGAGGCGGATATGATAATATTACTATTATTGCTATAAAAAATAGATAGATAGAAAGAATCGAGGTGAGAAAATGATAGGAAAAATTTTAGGAGACCGTTATGAAATTATTGAAAAAATAGGTGGCGGAGGAATGGCATTAGTCTACAAAGCAAAATGTAGACTACTAAATAGATTCGTTGCTGTAAAAATATTAAGACCAGAATTTACAAGTGATGAAGAGTTTATTCAGTCTTTTAGAAAAGAATCACAAGCTGCTGCAAGTTTATCTCATCCTAATATTGTAAATATTTATGATGTAGGAGATGAAAAAGATATTTATTATATTGTTATGGAGTATGTAAAAGGAAAAACATTAAAGCAATTGATCAAAGAAAAAGGTATTTTAAATTTTAATGAAACCATTCATATTGGAAAACAAATTGCTTTAGCTTTAAAACATGCCCATACAAATCATATTATTCATAGAGATATAAAGCCTCATAATATATTAATTACAGAAGATGGAAGAGTGAAGGTTACAGATTTTGGGATCGCTAGAGCAGTTACTTCTTCAACAGTTACTAATACAGGGAATGTAATAGGATCAGTACATTATTTTTCACCAGAGCAAGCTAGAGGTGGATATATTGATGAAAAATCCGATTTATACTCTTTAGGAATTGTTCTTTATGAGATGGCTACAGGAAAAGTTCCTTTTGAAGGAGAAAGTCCTATTTCTATTGCATTAAAGCATATTCATGAAGAGGTAGCACCACCATCTTTAATTAATGAGAATATTCCTAAGGGATTAGAAGATATTATTATCAAAGCTACTCAAAAAGATCAGTTAAAAAGATATAACAATACAGAGGAAATATGTGAAGACTTAGATAAAGTTTTAGCATATCCACAAGGAGATTTTGTAAATTTTGAAGAAGATGATGATAGTCCAACACAAGTGATTCCTGCCATTAAAGGAGAGCCTGTAGATATGAAAAGAATAGATGATAGAAAAAAAGATAAACCAAAGAACAAAACAAATAAAAAAATTGTATGGGGTGCAATTATTACAGCTTTTGTACTAGCGATTTTATTTACAGTAGGAGTATTTTATGCAAAAGATTTATTGACAGTAGATGAAAAGCCAGTTCCAAATGTAGTAGGTATTCCTTACGAAGAAGCAAAAACAAATCTTGAAAATCTTGGATTTAAAGTAGAAAAAGCTTCAGAAAAAAGCAGTGCTGAATATGAAAATGGTTATGTAATGGCTCAAGATCCTTCTGATGGAGAAGTAAAAAAAGCCGGTTATACCATTAAGTTAACTGTAAGTACAGGAGCTAAGTTAGTAGAAGTACCTTCTTTTGTAAATGAAAATATTGATGAAATAGATGATTTATTAGAGAATGCAGGGCTAAAAGAAGGAATTGTAAAACCAGAATATAGTAATTTGCCAAATGGAGTAATTATTAATCAAAGCCCAAAGGCCTATAAAGAGGTCAAAGAAGGAACTGAAGTAAATTTTATTGTAAGTCAAGGACCAGAAGTGAAATTAGTAGAAGTACCTAATGTAGAGGGAGAAGAAATAAATGTAGCCAAGAGAATCATTGAATCAAAGAACTTAATATGTGGCAAAGTTGAATATAAATATGATGACAGTGTTGACAAAAACAAAGTAATTACACAAAGTCTAAAAGCAGGATCAGAGGTAGAAGAAAATAAAGTTATAGATCTATTGGTAAGTAAAGGTGCTGAAGGATTAACACAGCCGTCAGAAGAAGAAGAGCTTCAAATGAAAACTGTATCATTGCCTATTAGTTATGATCCAGCAAAGAGAGAAGAATTTGATTTAAAAATCGTAAAAATTCAAAATGGAGTTTCTACTACTATATATAATGGTACTCATAAAAAATCAAATAACGGAAAAGAGTCTATTTCTATTTCAGGTAGAAATAAAGCAACTATTGAAGTCTATTTTGATAATGAAAAAATTACAACAAAGCAAATAGATTTTGAAACGGGGAAATATTATGATTGATGGAAGGATTATAAAAGGGATCGGGGGATTTTATTATGTACAATCAGGGAAAGATGTTTATGAATGTAGAGCAAGAGGAAAGTTTAGAAAAGAAAAAATTATTCCTTTAGTGGGAGATCAAGTAAAGATTCAAGTTCAAGAAAACCAAAAAGGTGTTGTAGAAGAAATACTACAGAGGTCTACAGAGCTTATTAGGCCTCCTGTTGCAAACATCGATCAAGCTATGATTGTATTTGCTGTAAAAAAACCTGATCCAAATCTTACTTTATTAGATCGTTTTTTAGTTATGGCAGAAAGTAGAGAAATAGATGTGGTGATTTGCTTTAATAAAATGGATTTAAGTGAAGAAAAATGTACAAATTTAAAAGAAATTTATTCTCAAGCAGGATATAAAGTGGTAGCTACTAGTGTAAAAGAAAATAAGGGGATAGATGATGTAATAGAGACTTTGAAAAATAGAGTTACAGTTTTTGCAGGGCCTTCCGGAGTAGGAAAATCTTCATTACTTAATTCTATTCAACCGAATTTATCTTTACAAACAGGAGAAATTAGTCAAAAAAATAAAAGAGGAAAGCATACTACAAGACACGTAGAATTGCTTCCATTAGATTTTGGAGGGTGGGTATTAGATACTCCAGGATTTAGTTCCTTAGAGCTTGATTTTTCAGAAGAAGATCTTCCATTTTTATTCAAAGAGTTTAATTCTTTATTAGGACAATGCAGATTTAATGGATGTAAGCATATAAATGAGCCAGATTGTTCTGTAAAAGATGCAGTAGAAAGTGGAAAAATTAGTTTATCAAGATACGAAAGCTATATTCAATTATTACAGGAAATGAGTCAAAAGAGGAGGTATTAAATATGGCAAAGTTAGCACCATCTATATTATCAGCAGATTTTTCAAATCTTTTAGAAGATATAAAAAAGGTAGAGAATGCAGGGGCGGATTTATTGCATATAGACGTAATGGATGGTCATTTTGTTCCCAATATTACAATAGGACCATTGATTTTACAAAGTATAAAAGGAAAAACAAATCTTCCTTTTGATGTACATTTAATGATAGAAAATCCAGATCTTTATATTGAAGAGTTTGTAAAGAAAGGAGCAGATATCATTACAGTACATGTAGAGGCATGTCCTCATCTACATAGAACGATACAAAATATAAAATCATATGGAGTAAAAGCAGCTGTCTCTTTAAACCCTGCAACAAGTTTAAGTACTATTGAATATATCCTAGAGGATGTAGACATGGTTTTACTCATGTCCGTAAATCCTGGATTTGGAGGTCAAAAATTTATTCCTTCTGTAATAGATAAGATTAAAAAATTAAGAAAAATGATCCAAGAAAAGAATCTAAATGTAGAGATTGAGATTGATGGAGGAGTTAAAATAGATAATGCCAAAGATGTGGTAAAGGCAGGAGCTCATATATTGGTTGCAGGTTCTGCTGTATTTGGAGCAGATGATGTATCCAAAGCAGTGAGAAGGTTTAAAGAAGAGACAAGCCTGTAGGAGGTTTATTATGAGGTGTGTCATTGTTACAAATGGAGAGATCCTTCATTATGAAAGCATAAAGAATAAAATGAAAGATTATGATTTTTTAATTTGTGCTGATGGAGGAGCAAAACATCTATTAAAAATGGATCTAGTACCTCATTTTATTGTAGGTGATTTGGATTCTATTGACGAAGAGGTTAAAAAATATTTTCAAGAGAAAAAAGTGATATTTTATAAATTTCCTAAGGAAAAAGATTATACAGATACAGAACTAGCGGTAGAATATGCTCTTCAAAAAGGTGCAACAGAAATTTTATTTTTAGGAGCAATAGGAAGTAGAATGGATCATACTCTAGCCAACGTAACTTTATTGGTAGATTTATTAAAAAAAGGAATAAAGGCAAAGATTATTAATGAACAAAATGAAATCATAGCAACAAATAAAAATATAGAGATAGAAGGAGAAAAAGGAGAATATCTTTCTATCATTCCCCTATGTGAGAAAGTAGAAGGAATTACATTAAAGGGGCTAAAGTATCCACTTTTTGAGGCTACTATTTCTATGGGATCATCCATTGGCATTAGTAATGAATTTAAGGAAAAAAAGGCAAGGATTGAGATTAAAAAAGGAATCATTTTAATTATAAAAGCAAAAGACAAAAGCCCATTTTAAATGGGCTTTTGTCTTTATAGCAAAGTTATAAAAAACGTCACCAAAGATGTTCCTTGTTTTTATAACTATGCTAAAACATAAATTTATTCAATAGTCTGCTAATCCATATTTTAAATGGGTTTTTATTTTTTTGTAGCAAATATTTATGATTATGAATAATATATAATAATATGTATGAATACTGAGGTGGTTTTTTTGAAAAGAAGAAATTCAATCAAAAAAATATTGGGAATTTTAATAGCTTTAGGTGGAGCGGTAGTGTTGATAGAATGTGTACCTTTGTGGATTTGGTATACTACATTAGGAGTGTTATGTATTATTTTAATATTATTATTTTTGATTCGATAGGATCATGGGAATTTTTAAAAATCATTGAAATGGAGGAATGATTTTGAGAAGAAGAAAATATATCCATAGAAGAGCACAAAAAAAAATAATAGGATGTTGTCTCTTAGGTATTGGAATTGCAATTGTTGCATTTATGTTACTTCCTCCAAGTGCTTGGATTGTTTTAGGAGGAATTATTATGATTTATATAGGGTATAAATTGTTTTGTAGTTGTTGATGATAAAGGAAAAGCCTACCTAAATAGGCAGGCTCTTGAAAGCTATATAGCTCTTTCGACCTTATTAGAACGAAGACATCTAGTGCATACATGAATTCTCTTTGGAGAACCATCTACGATAGCTTTTACTTTTTTTATATTTGCACTCCAAGATCTTCTGATATGACGATTAGAGTGACTTACTGCATTACCAGATATTTTACCTTTTCCACATACGTCGCATGCTTTTGACATATATAACACCTCCTTCGAGTGAGTATCCACCTATTACAAACATTAACATTTTACCACATGTATAGGGTTTTATGCAACTATTATGAAGAAATTGATGGAAAACATTTTA
The DNA here is from genome assembly GCF_001282725.1 of Inediibacterium massiliense. Classification (NCBI taxonomy): domain Bacteria; kingdom Bacillati; phylum Bacillota; class Clostridia; order Peptostreptococcales; family Thermotaleaceae; genus Inediibacterium; species Inediibacterium massiliense. Next base: position 823,431 of record NZ_LN876587.1, read on the forward strand.
AAAATGGAAAGAAATATCATTTCAGTTGAATCATTAAATAAATTCATATAAAATAGAGTATGGATATGATAAGGTTTTAGAAAGGACAAAAAAGGAGGATTCAAATGAGTGCCAAATTAGTAAATGAATTAGGAAATATTTTCATAGATGATGAGGTTTTGGCAAGTATTGCTGGAATATCCGCAATGGAATGTTATGGATTAGTAGGCATGGCTAAAAAATCAACTGGAAATGGGTTAGTAGAACTTTTAAAAAGAGAAAATTTAGGGAAGGGAGTAAAGGTACGATCCGAAGAGGATCAGATTATTATAGATCTCTTTATTGTAGTACAGTTTGGAATTCGAATATCTACGGTTGCTCAAAATATCATTGACAAGGTAAAATATAATATTGAAACTATCACAGGATTAAAGGTAGAAACCGTAAATATTCATGTGCAAGGAGTTAGAGTACAAAAGTAATTTGAGGAGGTACGATCTTGAAGGTTCAAATAATAGATGGAGTATTGCTCAAAAAGATGTTCATTCAAGGAGCAAATATATTAGAAGAAAATAAAGAAGAGGTAGATGGATTAAATGTATTTCCAGTTCCAGATGGAGATACTGGAACAAATATGTCTCTTACTATGCGTTCGGCAGCAAAAGAGATCAAAGAATTAGAAAATAATAATGTAAAAGATATAGCAGAGAGTATGGCAAATGGATCTTTAATGGGAGCTAGAGGAAATTCCGGGGTAATTTTATCACAGCTTTTTAGAGGGTTTGCCAAGGAGTGTGAAAATAAAGAAGAATTAACAGTAGTAGACTTGGCAAATGCCATTAAGAGTGCTTCAGAAACAGCATATAAAGCAGTTATGAAGCCTATTGAGGGAACTATTCTTACTGTAGCAAGGGAAATGGGAGAAAAAGCTATTCATATAGCAAAAGAGACAAAGGATATAGATATATTTTTAAAGTCTGTAATAGAATATGGAGAATATACATTATCTCAAACTCCTAATATGTTGAAAGTGTTAAAAGAAGCAGGTGTAGTAGACGCAGGCGGAAAAGGTCTTATTTTTATTTATAAAGGTTTTTATGAAGCAATTACAGGAAAAGAGGTAAAGATAGAGCCAATTAAAATCTCAAATCCTGTACAAACAGAAAATAGAGGAATGCAAAATATTGAATTTGGGTATTGTACAGAATTTATTATTAAAGGTAAACAAGTCGATATAGATATGTTTAAAAATAAAATAGGTAAATTTGGAGATTGTATGTTAGTAGTAGGAGATGGAAATTTAGTAAAGGTACATATTCATACAAATCATCCAGGTATTATTATAGAAAGTGGTCTTGAATTAGGAGAATTGATGAACTTAAAAATTGATAATATGAGACTACAACATGAAAATAAAATTTTTGATCAAGTAGATGAAAAAGAAGAAATAAAGGAAGTTGGAATGATTACAGTCACTATGGGAGAAGGACTTACAAATATTTTTAAAGATTTAAATGTAGATAGGGTTATTACAGGAGGGCAAACTATGAACCCTAGTACAGAAGATATTAAAAAAGCAATTGATGAAGTCCGTGCAAAGCATATATTTATATTCCCAAATAATAGCAATATCATACTAGCTGCTAATCAAGCAAAACAATTAAGTGAAAAACAAATTACAGTGATCCCCACTAAGACTGTTCCACAAGGAATTGCAAGTATTTTAGCGTATCATGAAGATTTGGATATAAAAGAAAATGAAAAAAATATGATACAAGCTTTACAAAATGTAAAAACAGGACAAATCACTTATTCTGTCAGAGACACAAAATTTAATGATTTAGATATTTATAAAGATGATATTTTAGGAATGATGGATGGGGAAATTATAGGGGTAGGAAAAGATATTGAAGAAGAGGCTTATAAGCTTCTAAAATATATGATTCAAGAAGATGATGAGATTGTTACTATTTTTTATGGAAAAGATGAAGATGAAGATTGTGCTCATGAGCTTGCACAAAAAATACAAGAAGAGTATGAAGATATTGATGTAGAAGTTTATTCTGGAGGACAACCTCTTTATTATTACATATTTTCTATAGAATAAGAAATGACGCAAGTCATTTCTTTAGCTTATACACAAAGTTATAAAAAACGTCACTAATTTTTAAATTTGGAAAATATGAAGAAACGGTCGAAAATAGCATTACAAACTCGCTATGTTCAAACAGTGTAATGCTAATGATTTTCTTACTTATTCTATATTTTCACAAATTCTCAATAATTGTTCCTTATTTTTATAGCTTTGATAAAAGATTATTTGTTAATAGTATAAAGAAATGACGTAAGTCATTTCTTGTTTTTTATGTGGAAGGTGATTGTATGGAGTATCTAAAAAAAGATATACAGTATTTAAAAGGTGTGGGACCTAAAAAAGCACAATATCTTAAAAATTTAGGGATATGTACTATAGAGGACTTACTATATTTTTTTCCTAGAGAATACGAAGATCGAAGGGAGATAAAAAATATAGCTACTCTTTATGATGAAGAAAAAGTTACATTAAAGGTTACAGTTTGTGAAAAAACAGTAGAAAAATCTATTAGAAAAGGACTTACAGTTTATAAAGTACCTATTAAAGATTATACAGGAAGAGCATATGCAGTATTTTATAACACTCCTTTTATAAAAAAGATATTTAAAAAAGATGCTAGATTATATTTATATGGAAAAATAAAAAAAGCATTTGGAGAAATACAAATATTACATCCAAGTTATGAATTTATTGAAGGAGATACAAAAAATAGTGGGATTTTAAGTGTATATCCACTAACACAAGGCCTTACAAATAAAGATATGTCAAAATTTATAGATCATGTACTAGAGTATTTACATATGGAAGATGAATACCTTCCAAAAGAAACTATAAAAAGAAATAGGCTTTGTAGTCTTTGTGAAGCTCTTTTAAATATTCATAGACCAGATTCTGTTAAAAAGCTTAAAATTGCAAAATTTCGTCTTGTTTTTGAAGAACTATTTATTTTACAGATAGGTTTGTGGCTCATTAAAAATAAATTTCATGATAACAAAGAAGGTATTTTATTTCATAAAGATAAAAAAGTAGATGATTTTATTCACTCATTGCCATATCAATTGACAGATGCACAAAATAAAGTATTAGATGAAATTATACAAGATCTGACAAGTAAAAAAATAATGAATAGGCTTGTTCAAGGAGATGTAGGCTCTGGAAAAACAATTATTGCTTTTGTTTCGCTATATTTGAGTGTATTAAATGGATACCAAGGAGTTTTAATGGCACCAACAGAAATATTAGCACAGCAACATTTCCTATCAGCACAAGAGCTTTTAGCCCCATTAGGACTCAATATTGAACTTCTAGTAGGAAGTGTTTCTAAAAAAAGAAAAGAGGATATACGGGAAAAATTAGAAAATGGAGAAATTCATATTATCATAGGAACACATGCTCTTATTGAGGAGTATATAGCTTTTAAAAGTTTAGGACTTGTGATTACAGATGAACAACATAGATTTGGGGTAAGACAGAGAAAAATTCTCTCTAGCAAGGGAATCAATCCTCATGTGTTAGTTATGACGGCTACACCTATTCCAAGAACCTTAGGACTTATACTTTATGGAGATTTGGATATATCCATTATAGATAAGCTTCCTCCAGGAAGAAAAAAAATAAAAACTTATTGTGTAAAAGAAGAAAAAAGAAATGATGTATATGATTTTGCAAAAAAAGAAATAGTAGAAGGAAGACAAATTTATGTAGTAGCACCACTTGTGGAAGAATCAGAAAATATAGAAGCAAAATCAGCTACACAACTTTATGAAGAACTTAAAAATACATATTTCAAAGAATTTCCTATAGGGCTTTTACATGGGAAAATGAAACCTTATGAGAAAGACGAAATAATGGAAGCATTTAAAAAAGGATATTTAAAAGTTTTAGTTTCTACTACAGTCATAGAAGTAGGAGTCAATGTTCCTAATGCATCTGTTATGATTATTGAAAATAGCGAAAGGTTTGGACTTGCTCAACTCCATCAGCTCAGAGGAAGAGTAGGAAGAGGAGCGTATCAATCTTATTGTGCTTTAATCAATTATAGTAAAAGTAAATTATCTAAAGAAAGAATGGATATTATGCAAAAAAGCAATAATGGATTTATGATCGCGCAAAAAGATTTAGAATTAAGAGGTCCAGGAGAATTTTTTGGAACAAGACAACATGGACTTCCAGAGCTTAAAATTGCAAATTTATTTAAACATATAAATATACTAAAACAAGCCCAACAGGAAGCTGCTCTTCTTTTGAAAGAAGATCCAAGTCTATTATTATCTCAAAATGTAGCTTTGAAAAATAAAGTTATAGAGAAATTTGGAGATCATATAACAGAAATTTGCTTATAAACAATTACCATTCTGTTACACTACATCTAAAATATACTAGATATAAAATTAACGATATTGGTTAAATTAATAGTACAACGAAATAAGGAGGTGACTTCTAAAATGCCAAACACAAATCAAAAGGTAGTTCCAGAAGCAAAAGCTGCTTTAAACCAAATGAAATATGAAATTGCAAATGAATTAGGATTAAACAACTACCAAGGTATGGATAAAGGAAATTTAACAGCTAGACAAAATGGTTATGTAGGTGGATACATGACTAAAAGATTAGTTGAAATGGCTGAACAACAAATGTCTGGTAAATAAAACTTCATATATAATAATAAAGAAGAGATAGAATGTCTCTTCTTTATTATTATATAAAAAATTAGCTATAATGTAAAAAATACTGGTGAAAAAATCACCAGTATTATGAGAGGAGAAATGAAGGAAGAGCTCTAAGGGGAATGAAATTTTTCTGTACTAGTTATAATATGGCTATAAAATGATTATATTATGTATGGATTTTTAAAATATAAAAAGAAAATTTTGTTTCTCAATTACATATATGCTACAATATATTTATTGAAAGGAGAGAATGATATTTGAGAGTGATTGCAGGTTCTGCAAAAGGAATGAAATTAAAGGCACCAAAAGGACAAAATACAAGACCTACTACAGATAGGGTAAAGGAATCTTTATTTAGTATGATACATTCTTACTTAGTAGACAGCTTTGTTTTAGATCTGTTTTCAGGTACTGGAAGTTTAGGAATAGAAGCTTTAAGTAGAGGAGCAGAAGCTGCTTATTTTGTAGATAATAATAAAATGAGTATTCAGGTGATCAAAGACAATATTGAACATACTGGATATAAAGAAATAAGTAATGTTTTTTTTTCAGATGTGGGAAAAATGATAAAAGAGTTTGGACAAAAAGAGAAAAAATTTGATGTTATTTTTATGGATCCACCTTATTTAAAGGATTTTATTATACCTTGTATAGAAGACATATCTATTCATAAAATATTAAAAGAAGAAGGTATAATTGTTGTAGAGCATGATATAGAAGATCTTTTACCTGATCAAATTCAAAATCTTACTAAGTTGAAAGAAAAAAAATACGGAAATACATTGATAACCATTTACTCAAAGGAGTGATAAAATGAGAACAGCAGTATGTCCAGGAAGCTTTGATCCAGTTACAAATGGTCATTTAGATATTATCAAAAGGACTGCTAAAATGGTAGACAAAGTGATTGTAGCTGTACTTTATAATCCAAATAAAAATCCTCTTTTTACAGTGGAAGAAAGAATACAGCTTTTAACAGAAGTTCTTAAAGAAATTCCTAATGTAGAAATTGATTGTTTTTCTGGATTATTAGTAGATTATGTGAAAGAGAGAAAGATAGATGTAATTGTAAAAGGATTAAGAGCTATATCAGATTTTGAATATGAATTTCAAATGGCACTCATGAATAAAAAATTAAGTCCAGAGGTAGAAACTATTTTTATGATGACTAGCAATGAGTATTCTTATTTAAGTTCAAGTGTAATAAAAGAAACATGTAAATTTAAAGGATGTATTGATGGACTAGTTCCTGATAAAGTAAAAGATGCTTTAATGAAAAAATATGAGTAAAAGCAAAGGAGGGGAGAATTATGGATGCTCTACATTTGCTAGACGAACTAGAAGATATTATAGAAAATAGTTCTTCAATTCCATTTGCGGGAAAGAGTTTGGTAGACAAAGAAGAGATATTAGATCTTATTAAGGAAATTAGAATTCAATTACCAGACGAAGTAAAGCAAGCACAATGGATTAAAGAAGAAAGACAAAGAATTCTTCTAGAAGCACAAAAAGAAGCAGATGCTATTATAGAAGATGCAAAGATACATATAGAAGAACTAGTAGATCGAGATGAAATTACAAAAGAAGCACAAAAAAGAGCAGAAGAAATGATTTCTGAGGCTCAGATGAATGCAAAAGAGGTTAGACTCGGAGCAAGACAATATACAGATGAATTATTAGGAAGTGTAGAAAAAAGCATTGAAAGGATATTAGATACGATAAAAGATAATCGAAATGAGCTAAGAGGAATGAAGGGATAATCCCTTCATTTTTATTTCAGTTATTGGCATTTGACGATAACTAAAAAGAGGGATAATATGAAAATAGAATAATAAAAACAATGCAAAAATTATCTAAAAAGGTTGGAGGGGAAGAATATGCATACTTGTGCCGTGTGTAGTGAACATTATTGCAAAAAAGGAGAACTAGAAAAAGTACCATTAAACTGTCCTTGTAATGAAAAAGAAGAAATAGAAAATATAAAAAAATTGTATCTTGAAGATGCAAATTATAAATTAGCATATCATTCAGCATTGGTTGAAGCAGAAGGGTATTGTGAAAAGACAAGACTTGAAGAGATTATGGATTTTGCAAACAAATGTAATTTTAAAAAGTTAGGACTAGCTTTTTGTATTGGGTTAAGTAATGAGGCGAAAATATTATCTTCTATATTAAAACATAATGGGTTTGAGGTTCATTCTGTGGTATGTAAAAACGGAAGTATACCTAAAGAGTTTTTAAAGATTGAAGATCATAAAAAAGTAAGACCAGGTACTTATGAAGCTATGTGTAATCCTATAGGACAGGCAATATTTCTGAATCATTCTAAAACAGATTTAAATATTATTTTAGGATTATGCGTAGGACATGATTCGTTATTTATAAAATATTCTGATGCACCTATAACTGTTTTTGCAGTGAAAGATAGAGTGCTTGCTCATAATCCTATGAGTGCGTTGTATATTTCAAATAGCTATTATAAAAATAAATTATACAAATAATCATTCTAAAATGTTTTGATCATGTATATTTTTCTCATTTATCTTTCTAATGAAGACTCTATTTTATAGATATAAAAGATAAAATTTTAGTCAATAAAGCAAATAATATATATATCAAAAGTATAAACAAAAATAACTCAGAAGAAAAAATAAGCCTAGAGATCCAAGGTAAATCAAAAAATATTGCTTTGGAAGATGAAAAAGTAGGTATATGTATATGATGCAAGCTTAAAAAAATCACTGGCATAGTTAAAACTACAAAAATACCTGAAAAGATTGCATGAATGATTTTGGAGAAAATATAAATACTGATGCTTAAATCTGTTTTACTAATTAAACTAGAAGCTTGAGCATGAATAGAAAAACCACTAAAAGAAATAAGAATGGTAGAAAATAAAGCTTGTTGTAAAAAAGAAAGATGAGGGATTTCTGATAAAGCTTTACAGCCTACAGTCATTTCAAATATTCCACCGATGAATGCATTGCAAATGTTTTTAGGGATAGGTAAAAGGCTTTGTATACAATAAGAAATATAACTTAGTATACCTAAAGTATTTAAAAGCTTAATGATTACAGAAAATAAAATAATAAAGCCTCCTATGCTTAAAAGGGTTTCGACAGAATTTTTTACAGCTTTACCTAAAAGAACACCAAAAGTAGTTTCGTTTTTGTTTGAAGTACTAAATAGATCTAAAAAAGCTTTTTTAATAGATGTATTTTCTTTTTTTCTAAAAGATGTTCTTTGTATTGTAAAAGGATAAAATCTAAAAAGAAGTCCTGTTGCAATAGCTCCTAGATAGTGGGAAAGTGCAATACTTGTACCAAGCTGTGGATTTTTAAACATTCCAATAGATACGGCTCCAATCATAAATAAAGGACCTGATGTACTACAAAATGAAAGGAGTCTTTGCCCTTCAGTTTTGTTACATATACCATTAGAACGAAGCTGTGTAATGAGTTTTACACCCATAGGATATCCTGAGGTAACACTCATAGCTAAGATAAAAGAGCCTTCTCCTGGAACGTTAAAAAGAGGACGCACTAACGGCTCTAATAAAACACCTAAAAAATTTACAAGACCTAGGCTTATAAGTAATTCCGCTCCAACAAAAAAGGGAAGAAGTGCAGGAAATACAATATAAAACCAAGTATCTATTCCAAGCTTTGCAGCTTCAAAAGATTCTTTTGGAAATTTTATAATACTAAAAACTAAAAAAGAGACTATAAAAATAATAAAGAATTTCTTTATGTTAAAAACAAAATTAAAATTTCGCCATTTATAATTCATGATAGGGATCCTCCTAAAAGTCTGATTATATTATATATATTTTTAAAGAGGATCTTTATGCTTTCATTTATTGAATAAAGGGTGTTTGATAATAATCTTGCCCTGCTTTTTTATAAGAAATATTTTTATGACCAAGTGCATAAATGTCTGTAGCTAAAATATCAAAATTAAGCATTTTTTGAGAGAAAGTATTTTCCAAAGGCTGTTTGTTGATATTTGTAAGAATAGGAATTTTAGAAGTTTTTTTCATTTTTTTCAATAATTCAGTTCCATTGTTAGAGAAAGCTAATATTCTTGCATATTGAGGTCCTGAAAAGGAAAAAATATCTTTTTTTGTAATTCCTAAAAGAGCATGAACGAAAATTCGTTGAAGCCTTGTTTGGGTGTATCTTTTGGACTTAGATAAAGAAATTAAGCTCTCAAGGTCATAAGCTCTTTTAGATGCTACTTTTAGCTTGTTTTCAAGTCCCTCTACTACATCTGTAATCTTTATGAGTTCTTCTATGGGTATTGTACGAAGCTTGTATAAAATTAGATCTTCAAAATTTTTATATTCAATAGGACCATATTGATTTTGTATGTTTTCTTTTAAAATAGAAAAGCTTTCCTTTGGCATTACTTTTTTTAAATGGTCAATGCAATCTTTATGATGAAAGAGATATTCTCGAATAGCAGTAGCACTACATATATTTTCTTCTATATTTTTAGAATGATAATCTGCCTTGATTCTTGAAATGGTATAAGGGATCATTGTGCTATTTAATTTAATCAAGCTTTTTAAGTATTCAATTCCTAAAATATTATTAGGCGTCAATAGATCTTTATAAATATTGGAATCTTTTAGATAATTCTCTATAGCCTTTTGACGTGCTTTAGGAAAAGACATTCCTTGTGATAAAAAATTTTTTAAATTATTTTGATAAAAGATAGGTTCGTCTATTAATATTTGTGCTATTTTTTTCAAAGAAGAAAGCTCTCCTGATTCACTTCCAAAACAAAGACAGTCTACAATCCCTATATTTTCAAGTAGTGATATGGCTCCATATGAAAAAAATTCAGCACTGTTACATGCGTATAAAACAGGAAGTTCGATAACTAAATCAATTCCTTCTGCTACAGCCATTTTAGCACGAATCCATTTATTGAATAGTGCAGGTTCTCCTCTTTGTAAAAAGTTTCCGCTCATAATGGCAATGGTATGAGTAGAATTTGTTTTTTTCTTAGAGGATAAAAGATGATATATATGCCCATTATGAAAAGGATTATATTCTGTAATGAGTCCTAATACTTTCAATAAAATTCCTCCCTAATAAAATGATAAACTTATATATAATATTACAAGATTTTGTTAATAATATCAAAAAATAAGATAAATATTGTTTTTCCTACTTGAAAAAGTTTTATAGTCCATTATAATTAAAATGGTGAACGATGTATTGCATTAGATTTGTAGCAAATTTATCTTATGACTAAGGGTTCTAATTTATTTAACTTTATAAATGTAGTATAAGAATTGTATAGTCCATAGATAACATAACTTAGATTTTAGATGGTGCAATGACTCTATCTATATTTAGTCTTAGTTTATGATATAAAATTATGAAGGAGGATATAAAATGAACATACTAGTGATTAATTGTGGTAGTTCATCACTTAAATATCAATTAATTAATATGAGTGATGAAAGTGTTTTAGCAAAGGGTCTTGTAGAAAGAATAGGAATTGAAGGTTCTGTTTTAAAACATGAAATAGAAGGAATGGACAAAGTAGTTATCAAAACACCTATGAAGGATCATAAGGTAGCTTTAGGACTTGTTTTAAATGCTTTAGTAGATGAAAAACATGGTGCTATCAAAGATATGAGTGAAATTTCTGCAGTAGGACATAGAGTGGTTCATGCTGGAGAGAAATTTAGTGAATCTGTAATCATTACAGATGAAGTGTTGAAAGCATTAGAAGATTGTATAGAATTAGCGCCACTACATAACCCAGCTAACTTAATGGGAATTGATGCTTGTAAAGAATTAATGCCAAATACACCAATGGTAGCAGTATTTGATACAGCATTCCATCAAACTATGCCAAAAGCATCTTATATTTACCCACTTCCTTATGAACTTTATGAAAAATATGGAGTTCGTAGATACGGATTCCATGGAACAAGTCACAGATATGTTTGTCAAAGAGCAGCAGATTTTCTTGGTAAAAAATTAGAAGATTTAAAAATTATTACATGCCACTTAGGAAATGGTGCAAGCTTAGCAGCAATTGAAAATGGAAAATGTGTGGATACAAGTATGGGCTTTACACCGCTAGAAGGTCTTGTAATGGGTACAAGATGTGGAGATATTGACCCTGCTATTGTTACTTATATTATGGAAAAAGAAAAATTAAATCTTGAAGAAGTGAATAACCTTTTAAATAAAAAATCAGGAGTATTAGGTATTTCTGGAGTAAGTAGTGATTTTAGAGATATAGAAAATGCAGCAGAACAAGGAAATGAAAGAGCTCAATTAGCTTTAGATACTTTCAATCAACGTGTAAAAAAATATATAGGATCTTATGTAGCACTATTAGGCGGAGCAGATGTTTTAGTATTTACAGCAGGACTTGGAGAAAATTCTATTTCTAATAGAGAAGATATTTGTAAAGGGTTAGAATTTATGGGTATTGAAGTAGATCCTGCAAAAAATAATATCAGAGGAAAAGATGCTGTTGTGAGCACAGACAATTCAAAAGTAAAAGTTTTAGTTATCCCTACAAATGAAGAGTTAATGATTGCACAAGATACATTAGAACTTGTAAAATAGGGATAAAAGGTAGGAATTTTCCTACCTTTTATCTATAATAAGACATCTATCAAGTATTTTTACTTGACAAATACCAGCTCCGTTTGTATAATTAATTCTGTTAATACAATGAGGTGAAAGTAATGAAAATAAATATAGCAGAATTGATGGATGGTCAAAAAAATCAATTATCTATAGAAATGAAAGATGAAATTGAAAAATTAGATAGTTTTGGAGATGAAATTGTATTAGTTGGTCCGACTGTTTTTAAAGGAAATGTATATATTTCAAATGGAGATTTTTATATAAAAGGAATAGCTCAAAGTACAGGAGTATTTCATTGTCATAGATGTTTAAAGAAATTTGAACAAACTTTTTATGGGGAAGTGGATGAAAAGCTAGTAACAGAAGGTTCTTTTGAAGCTGAAACTGGAGAATACTATATAATCAAGAATAAGCAAGTAGAGTTATCAGAAATTATAGAGAACACATTAGTGGAAGCACTTCCAATGAAAATTGTTTGTGATGAAAATTGTAAGGGATTATGTTTGGTCTGTGGGAAAAATTTGAATGAAGATACATGTGATTGTTCAAAAGATGATATAGACCCTAGACTAGCTAAGCTAAAAGATTTGCTACAATAATGGTAAGGAGGTGGAAAAAATGGCAGTACCTAAGAGAAAAACATCCAAAGCAAGAAGAGATAAAAGAAGAGCATCAAATATAAAAATGACAGCAATTAATGTTGTAGAATGTCCACAATGTCATGAACCAAAAATGCAACATAGAGTATGTAAAAAATGTGGTTTTTATAATGACAAAGAGGTAATGGAAGTAAAGTAATCTAAGATAGTAATGATGACATCATCATTACTATTTTTTTTTAAAATGGTTGATTTGTGGAAAAACTTATTATATACTTAATGTTAGTATCAGGTACTAATTTCAGATACTAAAAGAGGTGAAATATATGCCTAGTAAAAGAAAAAGTAAAAAGGCAAGACAATTGGAATTAATAGAAAAAATTGAAAAAGAACCTTTTGTAACAGATGAAGAATTAAGCGAGCATTTTGGAGTAAGCATACAAACTATTCGTTTAGATAGATTAGAACTTAGAATACCAGAATTGAGAGAAAGAATTAAAAAGGTTGCCCAAAAAAACTATTCAAAAGTTATTAGTTTAAGAGAAACTGAAATCGTAGGAGAATTGATTGATTTAAATTTAAATGAAAATGGTATTTCTATCCTTGAGACAACCATTGATTTGGCTTTTAAAAAGACAAAGGTAGTAAAGGGACATCATATCTTTTCTATGGCTGAATCTTTAGCTATGGCAGTCATTAATACAAAAGTAGCTTTAACAGGAGTTGCCAATATGAAATATAGAGTTCCTGTTTTATCAGGACAGAAATTAGTAGCAAAAGCTGAAGTAGTAAATCAAAGAGGGAATAAGTACTTTGTTCATGTGAAAATATATGTAAAAACAGAACAAGTATTTAGGGGGAAATTTATTCTCGTAGCTATTGGGGAGGAATAAAAGATGAATAAAATAAAAATTGCTGTAGATGGGATGGGAGGAGACAATGCTCCAATAGAAATTGTCAAAGGTTGTATAGACGCTATCTCTCAACTAGATGTAGAAATTTTTTTAATAGGAAAAGAAGATGCCCTAAAAAATGCATTGAATGGGAAAAAATTTGATAAAGATCAATTGCATATAATTTATGCCCAGGAGGTTATTGAAAATACAGATAAACCTGTAGCAGCAGTGAGAAAGAAAAAGGATTCTTCTATGGTAGTAGGAATTAACTTATTGAAAGAAAAAAAAGTAGATGCTTTTGTGTCAGCAGGTAATACAGGGGCATTACTTGCAGGAAGTCTGTTTGGACTTGGAAGAATCAAAGGAATAGACCGGCCAGCTATTGCATCCTTTTATCCTACAAAAAAAGGAAAATCTCTTTTAGTAGATGCAGGGGCAAATGCAGAATGTAAGCCTAGAAATTTATTGGAATTTGGGATAATGGGATCTATTTATGCTCAAAGAGTGCTTAAAATAGAAAATCCTTCTATAGGCATTGCAAATATTGGTACAGAAGAAGGAAAAGGAAATCCTTTAGCAAAAGATTCTTTTGAGTTGCTTTCAAAAGCTTCTATGAATTTTTATGGAAATGCAGAAGCAAGAGACCTTCCATCAGGAATTGTAGATGTGATTGTATGTGATGGTTTTGTTGGAAACATTATATTAAAATTAACAGAGGGTGTAGCTATGAATATGATGGCTATGCTAAAGGAACAATTTTTAAAAAATATGATGACAAAAATAGGTGCTATGCTTTTAAAACCTTCCTTAAAGGAATTTAAAAAAATAATGGATTATACAGAGTATGGAGGGGCACCATTATTAGGAGTAGAGGGTGCAGTAATCAAAGCACATGGAAGCTCAAATGCTAAGGCAATAAAAAATGCAATAAAACAAGCAAAAGCTTTTGCCCAAGAAGAAGTGATCAAAAACATAAAGGTACAGATTCAGAAAATAGGAGATGAATAGGATGCAAAATCAAATAAGGCCAGTAGGAATACTAGGGACTGGAAGTTATCTTCCACCAAAGATTATGACCAATCATGACATTGAACAAATAGTAGATACAAGTGATGAATGGATTGTAGCAAGAACTGGAATCAAAGGAAGACATATTGCAGATGAAAATACAGCTACTGCTCATCTTGCTACAAAGGCTGCAAAGCTTGCATTAGAAGATGCAAAAGTTTTACCAGAGGAAATAGATCTTATCATTGTAGCTACAGTAACACCTGATATGCTTTTTCCATCTACAGCTTGTATTGTACAGAAGGAGATCAAAGCTATAAACGCAGCAGCTTTTGATTTAGCAGCAGGTTGTTCTGGATTTTTATATGGATTAAGTGTTGCAAAACAATTTATTGCTACAGGGATGTATCAAAGAGTTTTAGTTATTGGAGCAGAGACTCTATCTAAAATATTAGATTGGAAGGATCGAAATACCTGTGTTTTATTTGGAGATGGAGCAGGGGCAGCAGTTTTAGGGCCTACAGAGGAAGGATTTGGAATTTTATCTTCTACCATGGGAGCGGATGGAGAAGGAGGAAAATTCTTAACTATGCCTGCAGGAGGTTCATTGATGCCTGCATCTATAGAAACGATAGAACAAAGACTTCATTATCTAAAGATGGATGGAAGTGAAGTATTTAAGTTTGCAGCGAGAACGATGCCTAAAGCTTCTATAGAAGCCCTAAATTTAAGCGGATATAATATAGATGATGTAGATTGTTTGATTCCACATCAAGCAAACATTAGAATTATTAAATCAGCAGCAAAAAAATTAAATCTTCCTATGGAAAAAATATTTGTAAATTTAGATAAAGTAGGAAATATGTCTGCTGCATCTATTCCTGTTGCTTTAGATGAAGCGGTAAAACAAAGTAAAATAAAAAAAGGGGATTTGATTGTTTTAGTAGGATTTGGTGCAGGACTTACTTGGGGGTCCAATGTGATACGTTGGAATAAGTAAATAAGGGGGTGTGTATATGATCCATTCAAGAGTGTGTAAATTATTGGGAATTGAGTATCCAATATTTCAAGGAGCAATGGCATGGATTTCTACAGCAGAGTTAGCGGCAGCAGTATCTAATGCAGGCGGATTAGGAATTATAGCTGCTGGAAATGCACCTGCTCATATTGTTAAAAAAGAAATAGACAAAATAAAGTCACTCACAGATAAACCTTATGGAATCAATGTCATGTTATTGTCTCCTTATATAGATGAAATCATGGAACTTGTTTTTTCTGAGAAAGTACCTGTTGTAACGACTGGTGCAGGAAATCCATCAAAGTATATCAAAGATTTAAAAAGTATAGGTACAAAAGTTATTCCAGTAGTTCCTTCGATTGCTCTTGCAAAAAGAGTTGAAAAATCTGGGGCAGATGCAATAATTGTAGAAGGAACAGAAGCAGGAGGTCATATTGGAGAACTTACGACTATGGTTTTAGTTCCTCAAATTGCAGATGCAGTAAATATTCCTGTGATTGCAGCAGGGGGAGTTGCAGATGGAAGAGGAATGATGGCAGCATTTTCTCTAGGGGCAGAAGCTGTACAAATAGGAACAAGATTTGTATGTTCTAAGGAATGTCAAGTTCATGATAAATACAAAGAAATAATCTTAAAGGCAAAGGATCGAGATACAGTAGTGACAGGAAGAAGTACAGGACATCCTGTAAGAATCATTAAAAATAAACTAGCTAAGGAATTTGATCGGTTAGAAAAGAAAGGTTGCTCTATAGAAGAATTAGAGCAATTAGGGGCAGGAAAATTAAAAATAGCAGCTATTGATGGAGACATAGAAAATGGATCTATTATGTCAGGTCAAATTGCAGGAATGATTAATGATATTAAAAGCTGTAAAGAAATCATAGAAGAAATCATGTTAGGAATGAAAGAAAATTACCAAGCAATGAATCATATATGGCAATAAGGAGTGGATATTATGAAAAAAATTGCATTTGTCTTCCCTGGACAAGGAGCTCAATATGTTGGAATGGGAGAAGAAATTTCAAAACACTATAAAGTAGCAAATGAAATATTTCAAGAGGCAACCTTATCTGTAGGATATGATATGAAAAAAATGTGTTTTGAAGGACCAGAAGAGGAGCTTAAAAAAACAGAAAACACACAACCTGCTATATTAACTACTTGTATAGCGATTGCAAAGGTTTTAGAAGAAAAAGGAATACATCCTCAAGTTACAGCAGGACTTAGTTTAGGAGAATATGCATCTTTAGTGATTTCCGGTGCAATGGAATTTAAAGATGCAGTAGCATTAGTGAAAAAAAGAGGCAAATATATGCAAGAAGCAGTTCCTCTAGGAGTAGGAACAATGGCTGCAATTCTTGGAATGGACAGAGAAGATTTATATAAAGCATTAGAAAAAGGAAAAGAATTTGGAATTGTAGAAGCTGCAAATTTTAACAGTCCAGGACAAATTGTTATCTCTGGAGAAATTATAGCTGTAGAAAAAACTTGTGAGTTTGCAAAAGAATTAGGTGCTAAAAAGGCAGTGATTCTTCCAGTAAGTGCACCTTTTCATTGTTCAATGCTTATCCCTGCGGGAGAAAAATTATCTAAGGAGTTAGAAAATATTTCTATCAAAGAGTTAAAAGTACCAGTCATTGCAAATGTCAATGGAGATTATTATAAAGATTCATCAGAAGCGAAAGAACTACTTATCAAACAAGTAAGCAATTCTGTATTATGGGAAGATAGTGTTACAAAAATGCTTCATGAAGGAATCAATACTTTTATAGAAATAGGACCAGGAAAATCATTGAGTGGATTTATTAAAAAAATCAGCAAAAAAGAAGATCAAAAAGTAGAGATCTATAATGTAGAAGATCAAAAAACTTTAGAAGCAGTAATAGAAGCTGT
Organism: Inediibacterium massiliense; assembly: GCF_001282725.1. Taxonomy (NCBI): domain Bacteria; kingdom Bacillati; phylum Bacillota; class Clostridia; order Peptostreptococcales; family Thermotaleaceae; genus Inediibacterium; species Inediibacterium massiliense. Next base: position 840,211 of record NZ_LN876587.1, read on the forward strand.
TTTGAAATAGGAGGAGATTATAATGAAATTAGAAGGAAAAACTGCTATTGTCACAGGAGGTTCTAGAGGAATAGGAAAAGCTATTGCATTGACACTTGCAAATTTAGGAGCAAATATTGTTGTCAATTATACAAGTAATCCCAAAAGAGCAGAGGAAGTAGTAGCAGAAATAAAAAATATGGGAAGAGAAGCTATTGCAATAAAAGCAGATGTTTCTAATAGTGAGGAAGTAGCAAATTTTATAAAAGAAGTAGAAGAACAATTTGACTCTATTGATATTTTAATCAATAATGCAGGAGTTACAAAAGATAATTTATTAATGAGAATGAAAGAAGAAGACTGGGATCAAGTAATCAACATTAATTTAAAAGGCACATACAACTGCACAAAGGCAGTGACTAAAAAAATGATGAAGCAAAGAAGTGGTAAGATTGTAAATATAGCATCTGTAGTAGGGGTTACTGGAAATGCTGGACAAGCAAATTATGCTGCATCTAAAGCTGGAGTCATAGGATTTACTAAGTCTATTGCAAAAGAATTAGGATCAAGAGGGATTAATGTAAATGCAGTAGCACCAGGATTTATTCAAACAGATATGACAGAGGTTTTATCTGACGAAGTAAAAAAACAAATTATGGAACAAATTCCAATGAAAGAATTAGGAAAGCCTGAAGATGTAGCCAATGCTGTAGCTTTTTTATGTATGGATGAGGCAAAATACATTACAGGACAAGTGATTCATATAGATGGCGGGATGGCTATGTAATATAAAAAACTATTTTTAAAAATAGGATAGGGAGGTTTTTATTTTGAATAGAAGAGTTGTTGTGACTGGGCTTGGAGCAATTACTCCCATAGGAATTGGAAAAGAGGAGTTTTTTAAAGGATTAAGAGAAGGGAAAAATGGAGTAGGAAAAATTACAAAATTTGATACAGAAGATTTTTCTACTAAAATTGCAGCAGAAGTAAAAAATTTTGAGCCAACAGATTATATAGAGAAAAAAGAAGCAAAAAGAATGGATAGATTTACTCAATATGCAGTAGCTGCAAGCAAGATGGCTATAGAAGATTCTAAATTAGATTTAGATGAAATAGATAAAAATAGATTTGGAGTAGTAGTAGGTTCTGGAATCGGTGGAATCGAAACTTTTGAAAGAGAACATGAAAAGCTTTTAAACAAAGGACCAGGAAGAGTGAGCCCATTTTTTATTCCAATGATGATCTCAAATATTGGAGCAGGACAGGTTTCTATTGCTTTTGGAGCAAAGGGACCTAATACTACAGTAGTAACTGCATGTGCAACTTCAACCAATGCCGTTGGAGATGCTTTTAAAATCATCCAAAGGGGTGATGCAGATATTATGATTACAGGAGGAGCAGAAGCTTCGATTACTCCTTTGGCTGTAGCAGGATTTTCATCTATGAAAGCATTGTCTACAAGAAATGATGAGCCAGAAAAAGCAAGTAGACCTTTTGATAAAGACAGAGATGGTTTTATAATGGGAGAAGGAGCAGGAATTTTAATTCTTGAAGAATTAGAACATGCAGTGGCTCGTGGTGCTCATATTTATGCAGAAGTTGTAGGTTATGGAATGAGTGGAGATGCATATCATATTACAACTCCAGCTCCAGAAGGAGAAGGAGCGAAAAGATCTATGGAAAATGCTATAAAAGATGCAGGCATTTCACCTGAAGATGTTGATTATATTAATGCTCATGGAACATCAACAGCATATAATGATAAATTTGAAACTATGGCGATCAAATCTTTATTTAAAGATCATGCTTATAAGCTAGCAGTAAGTTCAACAAAATCTATGACAGGACATTTATTAGGAGCTGCAGGAGGAATAGAAGCTATTGCGTGTGTAATGGCACTTACAGAAAATTTTATACCTCCAACTATGAACTATACTACAAAAGATGAAGAATGTGATCTAGACTATGTTCCAAATGAAGGAAGAAAAGCAGATGTAGAATATGCACTATCTAATTCATTAGGTTTTGGCGGTCATAATGCATCTATTTTATTAAAAAAATATTGTGTAAAATAGGGGAGTCTTTTAAAGACTTCCCATTTTTAAAAATGGAAACTTTTAAAATAGATCAAAAAAGTGTACAATAAACTAAGGTAAAAAAGTGTATGAATACGAAGGAGGACAAAAATTGCAGCGTATAAAAAAAGAAAGAGAAGAAACTTTAAAGGAACTAGTGAAAAAATTAGGATATGAATTTAACAATATTGAACTTTTGAATGAAGCCTTAACACATAGCTCTTATGCAAATGAACATAAAAAAAGGAAGATCCCTTATAATGAAAGATTAGAGTTTTTAGGGGATTCTGTACTGAGTATTGTGATTAGTGATTATCTTTACAATCATTTATCTACTCTACAAGAAGGAGAACTTACTAAGATTAGGGCAAGTATCGTATGTGAGCCATCACTAGCTAATTGTTCTATGAGTATGCAGATGGGTAATTATCTTCTTTTAGGAAAAGGGGAGGAAGTAACAGGAGGAAGAGAAAGAGTATCCATATTAGCAGATACTTTTGAAGCCATCATAGGAGCTATTTATTTAGATGGTGGATTAACAAAGGTAAGTGAGTTTATATTAAGAACATTACATCAAACTATAGAAGATGCTATTGAAGGGAAAATTTTTAAAGATTATAAAACTCATTTACAAGAATTTATTCAAAGTATCAATACAAAAAAGATTTCTTATGAAGTAGTTCATGAAGAAGGACCAGATCATAATAAGATTTTTTATGTACAGGTAAAAATAGGAGATGAAGTTTTAGGAGAAGGGTCAGGTAAAAGCAAAAAAGAAGCAGAACAAAATGCAGCACAAAAAGCTTTAAAGAAGGTGATGTAATATGGCAAAGAAACACTATATTATTCCTATATTTGTTCCTCATAGAGGGTGTCCTTTTGATTGTGTTTTTTGTAATCAAAAAAAAATTACTGGATGTGAAGAAGAAGTTACAAAAGAGAAAGTCAATCAGCAAATTATAGATTATATGGCTACGATACAAGATATAGAAGATAAACATGTAGAGATTGCATTTTTTGGAGGAAGTTTTACAGGAATAGAACAAAAAAAGCAACAAGAGCTTTTAGAGGTAGCATATAAATGGAAGAATAAAGGTGTTGTGAATGATATAAGAATTTCTACTCGTCCTGATTATATCAATGAATCTATTGTTGAATTTTTAGAAAAATATGGTGTATCTATTATAGGATTAGGTGTACAATCTATGGATGAGGAAGTACTCAAAAAAAGTAATAGAGGACATACACCTAAAGATGTCATACAAGCTGTTGAAGTTTTGAGAAAATTTAATGTACAAATTGGTCTTCAAATGATGATAGGACTTCCATTGGATACCCTGAAGAAGGCAGAATATACAGCAAGTGAAATTATTAAGCTAAAACCTCACTTCGTTAGGATATATCCTACTTTAGTCATTAAGGGCACATATCTAGAGAAAATGTATGAAAGAGGAGAATATGATCCATTGTCTATAGAAAAGGCAGTAAGTATAAGCAAAAAATTATTACTAAGCTTTATGAAATATAATATTCCGGTTATCAGAATAGGACTACAGCCTACAGAGAATATTTTGTTAGGAAGAGAGGTTATTGCAGGTCCTTTTCATCCTGCTTTTAGACAATTAGTAGAATCAAAAATTTTTAAGGAAGTGCTAGATCGTACATTTTCTATACATAAAATAAACCATATTCCATTTGTAAAGTTAAGGGTTCATGAGAAAAATATTTCAAATATAGTGGGACATAAAAAAGAAAATATAGATTTTATTGAAGAAAAATATAAAATCCATAAGATTAGCATTTCAAAGAATAATGATTTAAAATTAGACCAAGTACAAATTTTTTATGAAGACAATAACATTCTTTATTCCATAAAATAGTATTTGGATAATGCAATTTAAAACTTATCTATGAAAGATAGGCTTTAAATTGCATTGTAATTGATTTTTGATATATGATAAAATAATGAAATGCGACTAAAAAAGAAGAGGTGTTTCAAATTTGTACCTAAAGAAAATTGAACTTCAAGGATTTAAATCTTTTGCAAATAAAACACAAATAGATTTTGAAAAAGGGGTTACAGGGATTGTAGGACCTAATGGAAGTGGAAAGAGTAATATTTCTGATGCCATTAGATGGGTACTAGGAGAACAAAGTGCAAAAACTTTAAGAGGAAGTCGAATGGATGATGTAATATTTGCTGGAACGACACAAAGAAAGCCTGTGGGAATGGCAGAGGTATCTCTAACATTAAGTAATGAATCTGGAAAACTTCCAGTAGATTATACGGAAATAACTGTTACAAGGAGAGTGTATCGTTCTGGAGAAAGCGAATACTCGATTAATAAATCTTTATGTAGATTAAAAGATGTAAAAGAACTTTTTATGGATACAGGAGTAGGGGTAGATGGGTATTCTATTATTGGACAAGGAAAAATAGATGAAATATTAAATAATAAATCAGGAAATAGAAGACTTTTATTTGAGGAAGCTGCTGGAATTGTAAAATATAGAACAAGAAAAGAAGATGCTCAAAAAAAATTAGAAAATACAACACAAAATTTAATTCGTATTGATGATATTATTAAAGAATTAAAAAATAGGATAGATCCCTTAAAGATACAAAGTGAAAAAGCAAAAAGCTTTTTAGAATTACAAGAAAAACTAAAAGATTTAGAAATCAATTTATTTGTTCATGAGATGGAAAGTTTGAAATATGAAATCAAAGAATTACAGGAACAAAAAGAAATCATATCAGATCAGTTTCATCATTATTCAAAAGAGAAAAAACAAATTGAAGAAACTTATATTTATTATAAAAAGGAAATGGAAGAGTTAGAAACATCTATTGGACAACTTCAAAACAATATATTTGATACCGTTCACTTTATAGAAAAAAAAGATGGGGAAATAGGACTTTATCAAGAAAAAATTCATAATCACATGAATAATATAGATCGGCTCAATAAAGAAATAGAAGATACACAAAAAGATGAAGAAAAATATTTGATTGAGTTAGAAAGCATGAAGAAGGATTATGAAGAAGAAAATGAATTTGCACAAGTAAACAAAAAAAATTTAGAGGATAAGCTTAAGTTACTTAAAAGCATCAATCAAGTGTTAAAGCAGCAAGAAGATGAAATGGAGAATGAAAAAACAAATGTCATTGAAATATTAAATGAAATGGCATCTCATAAAACGTATATGCAAGGGTTAATCCATTTGCAAAAGAACATGCTTAAAAGAAAAAGTCAAATTGAAGAAGAAAAAAATCAGATACAGACAAATAAAAATAGGATGCTTCAAGAGAAAAATCATTTAGAAAAGATTTTGCAAGAAAAAGAAGAAAATTTAAACAAGATGATAGAAGAGAAGGATGTTCTTCAAAAAGAAATAGAACAATTTCAAAATATCATACAAAAAGATCAAGAGCAAAATATAATTAGCAAAGAAAAAATACAGCAAAAGACAACAAGAAAAAGTTTATTAGAAGAAATGGAGAAAGACTATGAAGGGTTTCACAAAAGTGTAAAAAATACTTTGCTAGAAGCTCAAAAAAATGAAAATTTAGGAAATGGTATAGAGGGTGTCGTAGCAAAGCTTTTAACAGTTCCAAGAGGATACGAGACAGCTATCGAAGTAGCTTTAGGAAATAGTATGCAAAATATAGTTTGTCAAAAAACTCAAGATGCAAATAAAATGATTCAGCATTTAAAGAAAAACAAATTAGGAAGAGTGACTTTTCTTCCTATGGATCGTTTTTTGGATAAACCATATTCTCACAAAGAATCTTTTAAAGATGAAAAAGGGTTTATAGGATTTGCTGTAGATTTAGTAAGTTTTCCAAATGAATATAAAAATATTTTTGAATATTTATTAGGAAGAATCATTTTAGTAGACAAAATAGAAAATGGAATTCTATTATCTAAAAAAACAAAATATAAAATTGTTTCCTTAGATGGAGATGTTATTAATCCAAGTGGAGCTATAACAGGAGGAAGTTATCATTCTAAAACATTAAATATATTAAGTAGAAAGACAGAAATTGAAGAATTAAATTGTGATTTAGGTATGCTTTATAAAGAATATGATCAAAAAAATGAAGGAATACAAGAAAGAAAAGAAGCATTAGAAAAAAGAATACAACAATTTAAGAATAAAGAGCAAGAATTAAAAGAAAAAGAAATTGAACTCATTCATGTAAAAAACAGAAAAGAACAATTTTATAAAGATATAAAAAATTATGAAGAAAATATAGAAAGAATTCATTTAGAAATGGATCAATTAGAAGCAGATACCATTCATACACAGAATGAGATACAACAGAAAGAAGATCAAATCCAAAAATTACAACAAGAGGAAATGGAGCTTAAAAATGGAGTATCTTCTAAAAAAGAGGTATATGAGGAGAAAAAAATTCAAAAAGAAGAGGTTTCTCAAGAAGTGACCCAGCTTCAAATAAAAATTGCTTCTTTAGAAGAAAAAAAGGAACATATAAATAAGAATATCCAAGATTTTAAAAATAAACTAGGTCAATTCAAAGAAACAAGAGAAATTAAGAAAAAAGAAATTGAAGAATTCATTAAAAACAAAGAATTTTTACAAAAAGAATTAAACCAATTCAAATTAGAAATAAAAGATGCTGAAGTTTTAAAAAAACAATGTGAATTCAATATGGCACAGGAAAAAGAAAAAAAGAATAAAAACACAAAAAACTTTGAAGAAATTCAAGAAAAATTAAAAAATGTTACACAAAATGTAGTTGAATTACAAGACAGTAGTCATAAAATTGAAGTAAAACTTGCTAGATTAGAAATGCAACAAGAATCATTTTGCGATAAATTATTGGAAGAATATGAAATTACTTATATGGAGGCATTAGAATATAAAAGAGAGCCTGTGAATGTAACCGAATCAGGAAAAGAAATTAAAATGATTAAAAAGAAGATAAAAGAATTAGGAACGGTACATGTAGGGTCTATAGAAGAATATAAAGAGGTATTAGAAAGATATGAATTTTTAACAGGACAAAAGGATGATTTGAAAACTGCTATAGAATCTCTTAAAAAAGTAATCAAAGAAATGGAACATACTATGAAGGATCAGTTTGCTGAATCTTTTGCAAAAATAAAAATCAATTTTAATGAGGTGTTCCAAAAGCTTTTTGGAGGGGGAAAAGCACAACTTTTATTAGAAAATGAAGAAGATCTTTTAAATTCAGGCATAGAGATTATTGCTCAACCACCAGGAAAGAAACTTCAAAACCTTTCACTATTATCAGGAGGAGAAAGAGCACTTACTGCCATTGCCTTATTATTTGCTATTTTAAAGGTAAAACCTACTCCATTTTGTATTTTAGATGAAATTGAAGCAGCATTGGATGATGCCAATGTTTATCGATATGCAAATTTTTTAAAAGAGTTTTCGAAAGAGACTCAATTTATTGTTGTGACTCATAGAAAAGGAACAATGGAATCAGTAGATGCTTTATATGGAGTGACTATGCAAGAACATGGAGTGTCTACACTAGTTTCTGTAAAATTGGAAGAACAAGCTAGCTAAGGAGGAAAATATATGTTTAAAAAGTTTTTTTCAAAATTCAAAAAAAATAAAGAAGAACCAGTAGAAGAGATCAAAGAAGAAATTATAAAAGAAGAACCAGTAGAAGAGATCAAAGAAGAAATCATAAAAGAAGAACCAGTAGAAGAGATCAAAGAAGAAATCATAAAAGAAGAACCAGTAGAAGAGATCAAAGAAGAAATCATAAAAGAAGAACCAGTAGAAGAGATCAAAGAAGAAATCATAAAAGAAGAACCAGTAGAAGAGATCAAAGAAGAAGTCATAAAAGAAGAACCAGTAGAAGAGATCAAAGAAGAAATTATAAAAGAAGAACCAGTAGAAGAGATCAAAGAAGAAATTATAAAAGAAGAGCCAGTAGAAGAGATCAAAGAAGAAATCATAAAAGAAGAACCAGTAAAAGAGATCAAAGAAGAATCAATAGAAGAAGAACCTGAAGAAAAAATTAGCTTTTTTGCAAAATTAAAGAGAGGTCTTACAAAGACAAGAGAAGGAATAGCTGGAAAAGTAGATGCAGTTTTAAAAAGCTATAAAAAAATAGATGAGGAATTATTTGAAGAAATTGAAGAAATATTAATTACATCTGATGTAGGTGTTCAGACTACTATGGAGATTATTGAAAAATTAAGAGATTTATCTAAAGAAAGAAAAATCACAGAAGCAGAAAGTTTAAAAGGATTATTAAAAGAAATTTTAATTGAATTATTAGATAAAGGGCAAGAAAATGAAGTAAATATAGAGCCTTCTCCAGCTATTGTTTTAGTAGTAGGAGTCAATGGAGTAGGAAAAACTACATCTATTGGAAAAATTGCACACAGATTTAAATCAGAGGGTAAAAAAGTATTGTTAGCAGCAGGAGATACGTTTAGAGCAGCAGCCATTGATCAATTAGAGATTTGGGGAAATAGAGTAGGCGTAGATGTAATTAAACATCAAGAGGGAGCAGATACAGCAGCTGTTATTTATGATGCTATTGCTTCTGCAAAAGCTAGAAATATAGATGTTCTTATTTGTGATACAGCAGGAAGGCTTCATAATAAAAAGAATTTGATGAATGAGCTTGGAAAAGTATCTAAAATTGTAGAAAGAGAATATGGCAATGCTACACAAGAAATTTTGTTGGTATTAGATGCAACTACAGGTCAAAATGCTATTCAACAAGCCAAAACATTTAAAGAAGTAACAAACATTACAGGTGTTGTTCTTACTAAGTTGGATGGAACAGCAAAAGGAGGGGTAGTTCTAGGGATTAGTGCAGAGCTAGGGATACCGGTAAAACTAATTGGAGTAGGGGAAGGAATGGATGATCTACAAAAATTTGTGCCTAAAGATTTTGTAGATGCATTATTTGGAGAAGAAGATTAAAAAAATTATTGACAGTTTTAAAAATGTAGTATACAATACATCTGTAAAGCAAAATACCTTTACAGTCAAAGGAGTGTCATCATGTTTGATAAAATACTCCAAATGAGTTTATTATATGATTTTTATGGTCAATTATTGACAAAGAAACAACAGGAGATACTTGAATTGTATTATGGAAATGATTTTTCATTAGGAGAGATCTCTGAAGAATTAGGAGTAAGCAGACAAGCTATCTATGATACAATTAAACGAACAGAAAAATTATTATTTGCATATGAAGAAAAATTAGGGCTTTTAAAAAAATTTCTATTGAATAAAAAGCAAGTAGAAGAAATTTTAAGTATTGTAGAAAAAATAGAAAAAAATGAAAATATACAAAGTAGTATTTCATATATAGAAGAAGAAATTGAAACTATAAAAAAGCTATCCTATGCCATATTAGAAAAATAGCCCCCTGAGGAGGTGGAAAAGTGGTTTTTGAAGGATTAGCAGATAAGCTTCAAGATGCATTAAAGAAGCTAAAGAGTAAAGGTAAGCTTACTGAAAAAGATGTTAAGGAAGCTATGAGAGAAGTAAAACTTGCTCTTTTAGAAGCTGATGTTAACTTTAAAGTAGTAAAGGATTTTATCAACAAGGTAAAAGAAAGAGCTGTCGGAGCAGAAGTAATGGAAAGTTTAACACCAGGACAGCATGTGATAAAAATTGTAAATGAAGAGTTAACCAATCTCATGGGTATGACCCAAAGCAAATTAACTTTTTCTTCCAAACCACCTACTGTTTATATGTTGGTAGGACTCCAAGGAGCCGGAAAGACAACTACTGGAGGAAAATTGGGTGGATATCTTAAGAAAATGGGTAAAAGACCATTATTGGTTGCAGGAGATGTTTATAGACCTGCTGCTATCAAGCAGTTACAAGTGGTAGGTAAACAATTAGATATTCCAGTGTTTTCTATGGGAGATAAAGTAAGTCCTGTAAATATTGCAAAAGCAGGAGTGAATCATGCCAATCAACATGGAAATGATATAGTGATTATTGATACAGCTGGTAGACTTCATATTGACGAGGAATTGATGGATGAATTAGAAAATATAAAAAAAGAAGTTGGTCCTCAGGAAATTCTTCTTGTAGTAGATTCTATGACAGGTCAAGATGCAGTCAATGTAGCAGAGCATTTCAATGAAAAATTAGGAATAGATGGAGTGGTTCTTACCAAATTAGATGGAGATACAAGAGGAGGAGCAGCCCTTTCTGTTAGAGCTGTGACTCAAAAGCCTATTAAATTCGTAGGTATGGGTGAAAAACTAGATGATTTAGAACCTTTTTATCCAGATCGAATGGCTTCAAGAATATTAGGTATGGGAGATGTCCTTAGCTTAATTGAAAAAGCACAAGCCAACTTTGATGCTCAAAAAGCAAAAGAGCTTGAAAAAAGAATAAAAAACCAAGAATTTTCATTTGATGACTTTTTAGATCAATTACAGCAAATGAAGAAAATGGGACCTATGAGTCAATTGCTAGAGATGATTCCAGGAGTGAATAGTAAACAATTAAAAGGTTTGGAGATTGATGAAAAAGAACTTGTGCATATTGAAGCTATGATTCAATCCATGACTAAAAAAGAAAGAAATGACCCAAGTATTATTAATGGAAGCAGAAGAAAGAGAATTGCAAAGGGTAGTGGTATGACTGTAAATAAAGTAAATAGTTTATTAAAGCAATTTGCTCAAACTAAGAAAATGATGAAGCAATTCTCCAGTATGGAAAAAAGTATGAAAAAGGGTGGAAAAATGAAATTTCCATTCTTTGGAAGATAGATTCAAACTTACTATTGAAGGAGGTGAAGATCATGTCAGTAAAAATCAGATTAAAAAGAATGGGAGCTAAAAAGAAACCTTTCTATAGAGTTGTAGTTGCAGATTCTCGTTCACCTAGAGATGGAAGATTCATTGAAGAGGTGGGTTACTATAATCCTGTAGTTGAACCAGTAGTAGTAAAAATTGATGATGAAAAAGCTATTAAATGGTTACAAAATGGAGCTCAACCAACTGATACAGTAAAAGGACTATTCAAAAAATATGGTGTTTTAGAAAAATTTGAACAGTCTAAGAAAGCATAGTAAGGCTTTCAGGGGGTGTAAAAAATGGGTGAATTAGTAAAAACTATTGCTAAGGCTTTAGTGGATAACCCAGATGAAGTATGTGTTACAGAAATAGAAGGAAGCCAATCTTTAATTGTTGAACTTAAGGTTGCCCCAGAAGATATGGGAAAAGTTATAGGAAAACAAGGTAGGATTGCAAAAGCAATAAGAACTGTAGCAAAGGCTGCTGCTACGAAAGAAAATAAAAGGGTAGTAGTAGAAATCATTCAATAATGTAAAAGGATTAGGGGATACCTAATCCTTTTGTAATATAAAGATGAATGTTTGTATTCATTAGGAGTATTCGAATTTTTAGAATCTTATCCTTTGAAGTGGGTAATATATAAGAAAAAGGGTGATGTGATGGTCAAATTATTTAAAGTAGGACAAATTGTAAATGTTCAAGGAATTCGTGGAGAAATAAGAGTTTATCCTCTGACGGATTATAAAGAAAGATTTGAAGAATTAGAATTTGTATATATAGAGGATTCTGATAAAAAGTTTTATATTGATCATGTAAAGTATAAAAATAATTTAGTTCTTTTAAAGTTTAAAGGAATAGATGATCGAAATGAAGCAGAAAAACTTAAGACAAAATATTTAATGATTGATGAAGAAGATCGAAGAGAATTGCCTGAAGATACTTATTATATTTCAGACTTAATAGGAATAAAAGTTTATACAGAAGATAAAGTACTTGTTGGAGAGGTTAAAAATATTATACAAAATACTGCTCAAGATCTTTATGAAATAGTAGATGCAAAAAATCCTAAAAAAACAATATTGATTCCTGCTGTAGGTGAATTTATTAAAGAAGTAGACATACAAAATAAAACAATGACCATTGCCACTATTGAAGGGTTGATAGAATGAAAATAGATATTTTAACTCTTTTTCCAGATATGTTTGTACCATTAACTGAAAGTATCATTGGAAGAGCTAGAGAAAAGAATATAGTAGATATAAATACAATCAATATAAGAGATTTTAGTATAGATAAACATAAGAAGGTGGATGATTATCCTTATGGTGGAGGAGCGGGAATGGTTATGACACCTCAACCTATTTATTCTGCAATGGAGAGTATAGGTGCAAAAGGTAAAAAAGTCATATATATGTCTCCAAAGGGTACAACCTTCAATCAAAAGATAGCAATGGATCTTTCAAAAGAGGAAAGTTTAATTTTTTTATGTGGCCATTATGAAGGAATTGATCAAAGAGTCATTGACACATGGGTAACAGATGAAATTTCTATAGGAGATTATGTACTTACAGGAGGAGAACTTCCTACAATGGTAGTGATTGATACGATTTGTAGGTTGCTTCCTGGAGTTTTAGGACAAGAGGAGTCGTATATGGAAGAATCGTTCTATGATGGACTTTTAGAATATCCTCAATATACAAGACCAAGTGATTTTTTAGATCTTAAGGTACCTGATATACTTTTATCTGGGAATCATAAAAAAATTGCACAGTGGCGTAAAATGGAATCTTTAAAGACTACAAGAAAAAATAGACCGGATTTGTTTAGAAAATATATACAAGGGAAAAACTTAAGTAAGGAAGAAAAAATTTTTATAGATAAAATATTGGAAAATAAAGTTGACTTTTAATAATGAATATGATATCATACTTATCTGTAGGTAGCCGCACAAATCGGGTTTTAAAACTTTGTTACCTAGCATTTGGCGAGTCTGGTTAGAGGAGGTGTAATTATGTACGCAATCATTGAAACAGGTGGAAAACAATATAGAGTACAAGAAGGAGACACTTTATTCATTGAAAAGTTAGAAGTAAGTGAAGGTGAAGCGGTTGAATTCGATAAAGTATTAGCTCTATCTAAAGACGGAAAATTATCTGTTGGAGCACCAGTTGTAGAAGGAGCGAAAGTTTCTGCTACTGTAGTTGAAAATGGAAAAGGACCAAAAGTTATTATATTCAAATACAAGTCCAAAAAAGACTACAGAAAGAAACAAGGACATCGTCAACCTTACACAAAAATTAAAGTTGAAAAAATTAATGGATAAGGTCGTTTGATAAATGATTTCTATTTCTATTAAAAGAAACTTTAAAAAAGAGATTATGTCCTATTCTGTAATAGGACATGCAAATGCTTCTGAATATGGAAAAGATATTGTTTGTGCAAGCATCTCTGTTCTTGCACAAACTGCTATTCTGTCACTTCATGAATTATTAGGTATAGATGTTGTTTATAAGATGGAAGATGGATATTTACATTGTAATATTCCTTCTTTAACAGATGATTTAAGACAGAAGGCAGATTTGATTCTAGAAGCAATGGTTATTGGAATGAAAGGGACAGAAGAGTCCTATAAACAGTATATAAGTCTTGTAGAAGAGGAGGTGTAGGATATGTTATTTCAAATGAATCTTCAATTATTTGCCAGTAAAAAAGGAGTAGGTTCTTCTAAAAATGGTAGAGATAGTGAAGCGAAAAGATTAGGTGTAAAAAGAGCAGATGGACAATTTGTAAGCGGCGGAAGTATACTTGTTCGTCAAAGAGGAACAAAAATTCACCCTGGAAACAATGTAGGTATTGGTGGAGATGACACTCTTTTTGCTAAGATCGATGGAGTTGTAAAGTTCGAAAGAAAAGGAAAAGACAAGAAACAAGTAAGCGTATATGCAAGAGAAGTTGCAGCTGCAAAATAATTAAAACCCATGCTTTACGGCATGGGTTTTATAATATGTAAATAATAAATAAAAAATTTGGAAATAATAAAAGAATTAATAAGTTGAAATTTAAGGGTGATGATATGTTTGTAGATAAAGCAAGGATTTTTATAAAAGGTGGAAAAGGTGGAGATGGCGCTGTCTCCTTTAGAAGAGAAAAATATATCCCCGCAGGAGGTCCAGATGGGGGAGATGGCGGAAGAGGCGGAAGTGTCATCTTTATCGTAGATGAAGGATTAAGAACTCTAATGGATTTTAGATATCAAAAAAGATATATAGCTGAAAATGGTGAAAGTGGAAAAGGAAAAAAGCAATTTGGAAAAGATGCAAAGGATTTAATTGTGAAGGTTCCACCAGGAACTATTGTAAGAGATGAAGAAACAGGAAAAGTTATTGCAGATTTAGTAGAAGGTGGACAAAAGGAAGTGATTGCAAAGGGTGGAAAAGGTGGAAAAGGGAATGTTCATTTTACTACTTCCACAAGACAAGCTCCAAATTTTGCTGAAAGTGGGAATCTTCCAGAAGAAAGATGGGTGATTCTTGAATTAAAGCTTTTAGCAGATGTAGGATTAGTAGGATTTCCTAATGTAGGTAAATCTACAATTTTAGCTACAGTAACCAGTGCAAAACCTAAAATTGCAAATTATCATTTTACAACTATTACACCTAATTTAGGAGTAGTATCTGTTAATCAAAATAGCTTTGTATTAGCAGATATCCCAGGTCTGATTGAAGGAGCTCATGAAGGAGTAGGGTTAGGATTAGAATTCTTAAGACATGTAGAGAGAACAAAGCTTTTGATTCATGTGGTAGATATTTCTTCAGTAGAAGGAAGAGATCCTTATGATGATTTTTGCAAAATAAATGAAGAATTAAATCAATATACAAAAAAATTAGCACAAAAACATCAAGTGATTGCTGCTAATAAAATAGATATTCTTTCTGATGAAAGTACATTTTATGAATTTAAAGAAAAAATGGAAAAAGAAGGCCACGAAGTCTTTCCTATTTCTGCTGCAACAGGTAAGGGATTAAAAGAATTAATGAGTTATGTAGGTAAAAAATTAGACGAAATAGAAGATACTCCTTTCATTGAAGAAGATGAAGTGTATAAAGAGTATACATTAACAGAAGAAGACAAAAATGGTATCATTGTTCGAAAAGAAAATGATTATTATATTCTAGAAGGAAGACGAATAGAAAAACTTTTTTATTCTACTAATTTTGAAGATATGGATTCATTAAGATATTTTCAAAATTTCTTAATGAAAAATGGAGTAGTAGATCAGCTTAAGGAATTAGGTATTGAAGATGGAGAAATAGTAAAAATATTTGATTTTGAATTTGAATTTTATGATTAATGGAGGTTTCAATGAAAAAAATTGATATATTAACAGGAAAACAAAGAAGTTATTTAAAAGGAATTGCAAATGGGATCAAACCAATTGGGCAAATTGGTAAAGGCGGAGTTACAGATAGCTTTATTAAACAATTAGATGATGCATTAGAAGCAAGAGAAATTGTTAAAATTCATGTGCTCGAGAATAGTCTTTTAGATGCAAAAGAAACGGCAAATGAAGTAGCAAAAAAGACAAATTCACATTTTGTACAAGCTATTGGAAATAAGTTTGTATTATATAGACAGGCTCAAAAAGATCCACAAATACAAATACCAAAGTAGAAATCGAGTGTATACTCGATTTTTTGCATGTGAAAGTTTTGATTCTTATTGTCAAAATTCGATAATCATATATAATAGAGTTACGAAATAAAATATAATTTTAATAAATATTCTGGAGGAGAATATATGTCAACCATACATGGATTAGATATTATTCAAAAGCCTAAAAAAGAGCATACAAAGATTGGGATTATGGGTGGAACTTTTGACCCTATTCATTATGGTCATCTTGTGATTGCAGAGCAAATCCGCTGTGAATATGATCTTGAAAAAATTATTTTTATTCCTGCAGGAATCCCGCCTCATAAAGCAGATTCTTGTTTAACAGATGGTAAGCATAGGTATTTTATGACTCTTTTAGCTACCATTACAAATCCACATTTTGAAGTATCTAAAATTGAATTAGAAAGTAATGAAATATCTTATACGATTCGTACCATAGAGAAATTGAAAAAAATATATAGAGAGGATACTGAACTTTTTTTTATTACAGGAGCAGATGCTATTTGTGAACTAGGAACATGGAAAAGTGTAGACAAACTATCGAGGTTATGTAAATTTATAGCAGCTACAAGGCCTGGAATGAATTCATCTCATGTAGATGAAAAAATTAAGGAATTAAAACAAAAATATGGCACCTGTATCAAAAAAATTGATTTACCAGCTCTGGCGATTTCTTCAACAGATATAAGAAATAGAGTGAGCAAAGGACAATCTATTAAATATTTATTACCTGAGCCTGTTGAATACTATGTTTATAAAAACAACCTATATATATAAAGAGGTGTCTAAATTGATAGATAGGAATAAAATGAAAGAGGAACTTAAACATTCATTATCTCATAAAAGGTATGTCCATTCTTTAGGAGTAGAAGAAACAGCTATAAAACTTGCACAAATTTATAATGTACCCATTGAAAAAGCATCTATAGCAGGTCTTATTCATGATTTGGCAAAAGATTTTTCTAATAATGAATTATTGCATTATGCAAAAGATTTTGATATACTACACAATGGTATATTTTCTTTTCATCCCTCATTGCTTCATGGAATGGTTGGAGCAGAACTAGCAAAGAGAAAGTTTCATATTGAAGATGAAGAAATTCTAGATGCCATTCGTTTTCATACTACAGGAAAAAAAGATATGTCTGTGCTTGAAAAAATTATTTATTTAGCTGACTATATAGAACCAAATAGATTCTTTCCAAAAGTGGAGGAATTGAGAAAGGTTGCTTTTTTAAACTTAGATGAAGGTGTTTTAAAGGCACTCGATCATACAATTCATTACGTTGTACAAAAAGGAGAACTTCTGCATCCAGATACTATTCATGCTAGAAATTTTCTCCTATTACAGAGAAAGTAATTTTGATAGGAGTGAGATTGTGAAGAAATTTTTTAAAGTACTGATCATAGCGTTTACCTGTTTTACTATTGCTATGGTTACCGGAACTTATATATTTGTTAGTAGTATTAGTAAAGGCCAAAGTTATAATGATGAAAAAATCACCAATGAGGATAAAATGCCAGAGAAAAAAGAAAGAGTAAATGTATTAGTTGTTGGGGTAGATGCCAAGGATGAGAAAGCTAGTAAAACTGCTAGAACAGACACTATGATGTTAGCAACCTTTGATCCGAATACAGAAAAGGTAGATGTGATTTCTATTCCGAGAGATACAAGAGTATTGATAAGAGGAAGAAAAGGAAAAGATAAAATTAATCATGCCCATGCCTATGAAGGGATAGATCTTTCTATGAAGGCAGTAAAGGATCTTTTAGGTGTTCCTATTCATTATTATGTTCGAATCAATTATACAGGAGTAGCAAAGATTATAGATGATATAGGAGGAGTAGAAGTAGATGTACCTATCAATATGAATTATTATGATCCAAAGGCAGATCCACCATTAAAAATCAACTTGAAAAAAGGTGTACAAGTATTAGATAGTGATAAATCCATGCAATTTTTGAGATTTAGAAAAGGGAAAAATGGCACTGGATATCCAGATGGAGATATTGGAAGAATTAATGCACAACATAATTTTTTAATGGCATTATCGGATAAATTGTTGTCTCCTAAAACGATTATAAGATTACCGAAATTATTAAGTACTTTTATTACTTATGTAGATACAAATATGTCAGTTTCTCAGATTAGTTCTTATGCATTGTATGCAAAAGATATAAAGAGAGAAGATATTCATATGGTTACCATTCCTGGAACACCTAAAATGATCAACGGAATTTCTTATTATGAACCTGATATGAAAAATATAGAAAAAATGATAGAACAAATATTTAGTGGGAACTATGAAACGAAAAAGAGTGACAATAGTTCTACAACAAATGACATGAATCAAAATAAAAATAAAAAGAAAGTTACAGTTGAGGTTTTAAATGGAGCGAATATTAATGGGTTGGCTACAAAAATAGGGAAACAATTAAAGGAAGAAGGATATGATGTTGTCAAAGTAGGAAACGTAGAAGGAATTAAGTATACTAAAACTCATATTTATGATAGAAAGAACAAAGAATCTGATGCAAAGCATATTGCAAAAATCTTAGGAGTCAAACAAATAGAAAGTGATATTCATACAGATACAAAGGTGGATATTACTATTATAGTAGGAGCAGATATGAAACAATAGCTGAAATATTTCAGCTATTGTTTCATATTTAATGAAATATACAGATTGTTTTATTTTTATTTGTAATATCTAACCAATTTTTTTTGTATATATATAGTGATATAAAATGAATTGGGAGGATATTATGGAAAACTTAATGATTTATGGATTGTTTCTAATAGGCTTAATCATGATTATCAAAGGAGGAGATTTATTTGTAGATGCAGCAGTAGAGATTGCTATGGCAACAGGGATACCTCCTATTTTAATAGGAGCAACTTTGGTGAGCTTGGCTACTACTCTACCAGAATTTTTTGTCTCTACTATTGCAACACTGAAAGGACATCCAGAAATGGCTGTAGGGAATGCTATAGGTTCTACCATCTGTAATATAGGCTTTATATTAGGAATTTGTGCATGCATTTCTCCCATCTCTATAAGACGAAGGTTTTTTAGTATAAAAGGATTTTTGATGATTGTTTCTTTAGGATGTTTTTATTTCTTTGCAATAGATAAAGTGGTTTTAAAAACTGAAGGATTCATGTTGCTATTATTATTAATTCTCTATATTATAATCAATATATTAGAAGTAAATTATAAAGGGTCTAAAACTTCAAAGGATTTACGTAAGCATATTCATAAGAAAAATATATTTTTTAATGGGATAAAATTTATTTTAGGTGGTTTTTTAGTTGTATTAGGGGCAAGACTATTAGTAGACAATGGAGTAGAAATGGCAAAGATTTTTCATATTCCAGAACAAATCATAAGTCTTACATTGATTGCTTTAGGGA
Source organism: Inediibacterium massiliense (assembly GCF_001282725.1). Taxonomy (NCBI): domain Bacteria; kingdom Bacillati; phylum Bacillota; class Clostridia; order Peptostreptococcales; family Thermotaleaceae; genus Inediibacterium; species Inediibacterium massiliense. Next base: position 859,140 of record NZ_LN876587.1, read on the forward strand.
CTTCTTTACCAGAATTGGTTACATCAGTTACTGCAACACTAAAGGGGCATGAAGGGATATCTGTGGGAAATATAGTAGGTGCAAATGTGTTAAACATCACTATGGTGTTAGGAACTTCTTGTATGATCCCTAAAAATGGATTATACTTATCTACTAGAGATATAACTTTTTTAAATCAAAGTCTTTTACATGTTCCTCAAACTTTAGTGTTTGATATTCCATTTGCTCTTCTTTTAATGAGTATATTGGTATTATGTGGGACAATGAAGAAACAGATTGATAGAAAGCATGGAATGTTGTTATTTACAATATACGTAGTGTATATAGGATTATTGGGCGCAATTTCTTTTTAAAAGTTATTACAAAAGGTATAATTAGGAGGTTTTATATGAACACATCTAGAAAAATTGCTTGTGGTATTGCCAAATATATAGATGAGAAAAAAGGTCAAGATATTCGCATATTAGATATAAAAAATATTTCTAGTTTTGCAGATTATTTTGTCATTGCTCATGGAACTTCCACAAGACAAGTAAAAGCTATAGCAGATGAAATACAAGATCAATTAGATAAAAAAGGAATCCTCCTTGATCATAAAGAAGGATATCAAGAAGGTAGATGGATTTTATTAGATTATATTCAAGTAGTAGTACATATTTTTATAGAGGAAGAGAGAAGCTTTTATGATATAGAGAGAGTATGGAGAGATGCTATTGTAGTAGATATTGACAATCTATGAAAAAGCATTTATAATAATGATAAAATTCTATCAAAAATGATCATCAAATAAGTAATAAGAAGTAGTAAGAAGGAAAGCTTTTTCAGAGAGTCGATGGTTGGTGTAAATCGATAAAGATACCTTTTGAACTTGTCTTTATAAAATTTACTTATTGAAATCAATGAAGAGGACAATATTTGTCAATTAGGGTGGTACCGCGGGGGAATCCTCGTCCCTATGTAGGGATGAAATTTTTCTGAGGTACTTTTTTTAATACATAAAATATTATTTTAAATATATAGGAGGAAATGCAGATGACAAAATATAATTTTAAAGAAATTGAGAAAAAATGGCAGATTCATTGGGACGAAAATAAAGTATTTCAAACCAATGAAAATGAAAAAGAAAAATATTATGCATTAGAGATGTTTCCATATCCATCAGGAAAACTTCATATGGGACATGTAAGAAATTATTCTATTGGAGATGTAGTAGCTAGATTTAAAAAAATGAAAGGATATAATGTGCTACATCCTATGGGATGGGATGCATTTGGACTTCCAGCTGAAAATGCTGCTATTAAACATGGTATTCATCCAAATGAATGGACATGGAAAAATCTTGAAGAGATGCGTGAGCAATTAAAACAACTAGGTCTTAGTTATGATTGGGATCGAGAAGTGACAACTTGTCATCCAGATTATTATAAATGGACACAGTGGATTTTCTTACAATTTTATAAGCATGGTTTAGCATATAAAAAACAATATCCAGTAAATTGGTGTCCTTCCTGTGAAACAGTTTTAGCAAATGAACAAGTAGTTGGAGGAAAATGTGAACGTTGTGATAGTGTAGTAGGAAAAAAAGATTTAGATCAATGGTATTTTAAAATTACAGATTATGCAGATCGTTTGTTAAAAGATATAGACAAATTAGAAGGTTGGCCAGAAAAAGTAAAATTGATGCAAAAAAATTGGATTGGGAAAAGTATAGGAGCAGAAGTAGACTTTTCTATTGATGGACATGATGAAAAATTAAAAGTTTTTACAACTAGACCAGATACTATTTATGGTGTAACTTATATGGTATTAGCCCCTGAGCATCCATATGTGTCTCAATTTACAAAAGGAACTCAATATGAAGAAGAAGTTATAAAGTTTAAAGAAAAACTTCAACATTTATCAGAAATTGAAAGAACATCTACTAATGTAGAAAAAGAAGGACTATTCATAGGAAAATATGCTATTAATCCTGTAAGTGAAAAGAAAATCCCTATTTATATTGCAAATTATGTATTAATGGATTATGGAACAGGAGCAGTTATGGCAGTACCTGCTCATGATGAAAGAGACTTTGAATTTGCAAAAAAATATGATCTTCCTATTATTCCTGTTATAAAGGGAAAAGATGAAGAAATACAAGAGCTAAAAGAAGCTTACACTCATGAAGGTGTTATGATCAATTCAGAATTATTTAATGGACTAAATAATAAAGAGGCTCTTGTAAAAATTTCTGAATATCTTGAAGAAAAAGGGTTAGGCAAAAAAACTATTAACTTTAGATTAAGAGATTGGTTACTTTCAAGACAAAGATATTGGGGAACACCTATTCCTATAGTGTATTGTGAAGAATGTGGAGTTGTACCTGTGCCGGAGAAAGATTTACCAGTGATGCTTCCAACAGATGTAGTTTTCTCTGGAAAAGGAGAATCTCCTCTTACAACAAGTAAAGAGTTTGTTTATACAGAATGCCCAAAATGTGGTAAAAGAGCAAGAAGAGAAACAGATACAATGGATACTTTTGTAGATTCTTCTTGGTATTTCTTAAGATATACAGATGCAAAAAACCAAGAAGAAATATTTAAAAAAGACAATGCAAAATATTGGATGGGAGTAGATCAATATATTGGTGGAGTAGAACATGCTATACTGCATCTATTATATGCTAGATTTTTTACAAAGGTACTTTATGATTTAGGATATTCTCCTATAGAAGAACCATTTGACAATCTTTTGACACAAGGAATGGTATTAAAAGAAGGAACAAAGATGTCAAAATCTAAAGGAAATGTAGTCAGTCCGGAGGAAATTATAAAAACATATGGAGCGGATACAGCAAGATTATTTATTTTATTTGCAGCTCCACCAGAGAGAGATCTTGAATGGAGTGATACAGGAGTTGAAGGATGCTTTAGATTTTTAAATAGAGTGTGGAGAGTAGTAGATGAATTAAAAGATTTTATTGGAACTGAAAAAGAAATAGGTTCTTTAAAGGAAGAAGATAAAAATTTAGAATATATGATTCATACAACGATTAAGAGGGTTACAGAGGATATTGAAGAAAGATTTAACTTTAATACAGCTATTAGTGCTATAATGGAGTTAGTAAATGAAATTTATAAATATAAAGAGCTAGGAGAAAGTTGCAATAAGCCTCTATTAAGACAAGGACTAGAAACTATTATTATTCTATTATCTCCTTTTGCACCTCATATGACAGAAGAATTATGGCAAAATATAGGAAATAACGTTAGTGTCCATGAACAAATGTGGCCAACTTATGATGTAGGGGCTACTTTAAAAGACCAAGTAGAAATGGTTATTCAAATCAATGGAAAAGTTCGTGATAAAATAGAAGTTTCATCTAATGCTACAAAAGAAGAATTAGAAAAAGAAGCACTTTCAAATGAAAAAATTAGTGCATTGATAGAAGGAAAAACATTGATAAAGGTAATTGTAGTTCCTAAAAAATTAGTCAATATTGTAATTAAATAAACTAAATCATTTTTAGGAGGGGTATTATGGAAAAATCTATGATTCATACGAATAACGCTCCAGAGGCAATAGGACCTTATTCACAAGCAGTAAAGGTAGGAAATTTTGTATTTACATCAGGACAGCTTCCTGTAGACCCTAAAACAGGAGAATTGATAAGGGGAGACATTCAAAAGGCTACAAGACAATCCCTTGAAAATGTAGCAGCTATTTTAAAAGAAGCAGGTACAAGTATGGACAATGTTGTAAAAACTACTGTGTTTATTAAAGATATGAATGAGTTTTCAAAAGTCAATGAAGTATATGGACAGTATTTTTTAAATGATAAGCCAGCTAGATCTTGTATAGAAGTAGCAAGACTTCCAAAAGATGCAGACGTTGAAATAGAAGTTGTAGCTTTCATCCAATAAAAATGGTGACCTAATGGTCACCATTTTATTTGTAGAAAAAGTCATAAAAAACGTCACTAATTTTTAAATTTGGAAAATATATAGAAACGGTCGAAAATAGCATTACAAACTCGCTTTGCTCAAACAGTGTAATGCTAATGATTTTCTCACTTATTCTATATTTTCACAAATTCTCAATAATTGTTTCTAATTTTTATGACTTTTCTAAGATGTAGTTTGTTTTTAGTTTGAAATGGTGACCTAATGGTCACCATTTTTATTTTTATAATGGGATGATTTTTTCTATAATAGCAAGTAGTTCTTGCACTTCTTTTAGGGTAGTATCAGCCATATGACCAATTCTAAAAGTTTTTTCTTTTAAATTTCCGTATCCATTAGAAATCATATATCCGTATTTAGATAAATTTTCATTTAGCTCTGCAACAGAAATATTTTTTGTATTTTTAATAGTAGTTACCGTATAAGATGCATATGCTTCATCTGCAAATAGATCAAAATTTTTCTTTGCCCATTGCTGTACGCATTGAGCCATTTGTTTGTGACGAGCAAACCTGTTTTCTAATCCTTCATCTAAAATTTTATCTAATTGATAATCTAAAGCGAACATATGAGGCAAAGAAGGAGTAGAAGGGTATTGATAATCCTTCTTTTGAATATATTCATATAATTTTAAAAGATCAAAATAAAATCCTCTATTTTTTACATTTTGAGCAGCTTCTATGGCTTTTTGTGAGATAGAACAAATACTCATTCCTGGAGGGAGACCTAAACATTTTTGAGTAGAAGTAATGCATATATCTACACCTAAATCATCTATATTAATGTTTACACCACCCATAGAACTTACTGTATCTAGGCAAAAAACTACTTCTGGATATTTTTTAATAACTTTAGAAATTTCTTCAACAGGATTCATAATTCCTGTTGAGGTTTCATTATGAGTAATAGTAATTAAATCGTATTTTCCAGTAGCTAAAACTTCATCTACTAATTTTGGAGAAGTTGCTTTTCCAAGTTCAGATGAAAATAAATCTGCAGAAACTCCATTTGCAACAGCCATTTCGTACCATTTTTCCCCAAAAGCCCCTACAGAGAAGATAGCTGCTCTTTTTTTTGTACAAGATCTTACAGCACCTTCCATAAGACCAGTACCAGAAGAGGTAGAGAGAAGAATTTCATTATTTGTAGACATTATTTTTTTCATCTTTTGAGAAATACTCTTTTGTAATACAGATGCATCTTTACTTCTATGTCCAATCATAGGAGTTGCCATTTTTTGAAGTACATCTTCTGTTACGTTGACAGGTCCAGGAATAAAAAGTTTTTGATACATTTTATAACCTCCTTGTTAATCTTTTCTTTCTTTTTTGTATACGATTGATAGTTATGATAGTTCTAAGAATTAAAAAAATAATAAATAGGAAAAATAAAAAATATAATATGATTTTTATCCAAGAAAAAGAACTTATTTTTTCCACAGAAACAGAATCTGATGCAATGAGGGTAATATTCCCTAAAATTTCACCATCTGTTGTATAAGTGATCTTTCCAATGGATTGACCCTTCTCAACAGGTGCTTTAATGTTCTTATTTAGACTAATGGTTTGTTCAATAGAACCTAATTTTTCATTTTTGGGAATGACTTTGTATAATGGAGATTTTGTCAATACATCGATGCTTTTTTTTGTTCCATTTTCAATAGATATGGATTGAATTTTTTCTCCAGAATCTATGATTTTCTTAAGTTTAAAGTTATCAAATCCATAGTCAATAAGAGTTCTTGAATCGATATATATATTTTTTCCTTCCGCTTTTAAAACTACGCTAATTAAGCGGTGATTATTTTTTTTAGCTGAAGTGACTAAACATTGTCTAGCTATATCAGTATATCCTGTTTTAATTCCTTCTACTATATCATATTTGATATTTACATACTTTCCTTGATAAAGTATTTGATTGCGTCTTCCTGTTCCCCAAAGAAGTCTATTAGAATTATAAAGATGACGAGTTTCTTCTTGTTTATTAGTAGGAGGAATATCATACTTTACAGTTTTTACAATTTCTCTAAATTTAGGGATGGTCATAGCATGTTTAGCAATCATAGCTAAGTCATAAGAAGTTGTCAGATGATCAGGATCTGGAAGCCCATTAGGATTTGTAAAATGTGTATTTTTTGCGCCCAATTCTTGTGCCCTTTTGTTCATAAGCTTTGTAAAATCTTCTACACTATCAGAAATATGTATGGCTAATGCAACAGCCGCATCATTGGCAGAATCAATGAGCAGTGCATGAAGAAGTTGTTCAACAGTAAATTCTTCACCTTCTATAATATAAATTCTACTTCCGCCAGTATAAGGAGAATCTTTGTCAATAATGACTTTATCATTTAAATTTGTATTTTCTAAAGTTAAAATAGCAGTCATTATTTTTGTGGTACTAGCAGGATACATAGGAGTATGAGAATCTTTTTCATATAATATATCGCCTGTATCTCCATCTAGTAATATAGCACTTGGGGCTGTAATAGTAGGTTCTATTGGTTGGCAAAATCCAATGGATAAGTTTGAGCATATCAATAAGAAAATAAAAAGTAGAGTTCGTTTTTTCATAAGCCACCTCGTATGAAATATTAAAATTTAATGTACATGAAAGAAGCATTACTTTATTAGTATAACAAAAAATAAGCAAAAACTTAATAAAAACCATAAAAATATTTTAATGCTTATAAGAAAAAAGAAAATTGAACAATATATCAATAAAGTAATAAGGAGGAAGGGCTATGGAAAAGTTTAAAAAAAAGGAGATTATTCTTTTAGGAGTTTTGGTAGTAGGAATATGTTTTATAGGAATGTATAAACATATAAATGAATCACAAGAGATGATTATTGAGGAAAGTATAAAAAAAAATTCAGAGGATACAACAGAGGATGACAAGGAAGAAGTCTGGATGATGGTAGATGTTTGTGGAGAAGTGAATATGGAAGGAGTAGTAAAGATTAAAAAAGGAGATCGAATCATAGATGCAGTTACACTTGCAGGTGGATTAAAAGAAACAGCAGATCGAAGAAAAATAAATATGGCTCAAAAATTATCTGATGGCGAACAAGTTTATATCCCTAAAATTGGTGAATATATAAAGGAAAGTGATGCTTTAGAAAATCAAAATTCAAATGATAAAAAACTAGATATCAATACAGCATCTATAACAGATCTTGAGTCTTTGAATGGAATAGGTACGGCTCTAGCGCAAAGAATAATAGAGTATAGAGATAAAAATGGCAATTTTAAAAAAATAGAGGATATTATGAATGTATCTGGAATAGGAAAGAAAAAATTTGAAAACATTCAAGATCAAATATGTACTCATTGAGTTTTTAAAATAAATATGATACGATCATTCATGATAAGGGGGTGAGAAGATGACGATTCATAAGCGTTTAACGCAAATGAGTAGATCATCAGGATGAGCGGCAAAAATTGGTCCTGAGACCTTGGCACAAGTTTTGTGTCACTTACCAAAAGTAGAAGACAAGAATCTTTTAATAGGGTTAGAGACTTCAGATGATGCAGCAGTATATAAGATTAGTGAAGATTTAGCTATTATACAGAGTTTGGATTTTTTTACTCCAATAGTAGATGATCCTTATATGTTTGGACAAATTGCAGCAGCAAATTCTTTAAGTGATATATATGCAATGGGGGGTACGCCTTTACTTGCTATGAATATAGTTTGTTTTCCAACTTGTGTATCTATGGATGTTTTGACACAGATACTAAAAGGAGGAGCAGATAAGGTGAAACAAGCAGGAGCATTATTAGTAGGAGGACATAGTGTCGATGACAATGAACCTAAATATGGTCTTTCTGTAACTGGAATTGTATCTCCTAATAAAGTAATGGGAAATCATACATCAAAACCAGGAGATTTATTGATTCTTACCAAACCTTTAGGAACTGGAATTTTAAATACAGCTATAAAAGCAGAAATGCTTTCAAAAGAATTAATGGATTATACTATGAAAGTCATGGCTAGCCTAAATAATTGGGCGGCAGAAGGAATGAAAAAAGTAGGAGCAAATTCGTGTACAGATATAACAGGTTTTGGATTTTTAGGACATGCCTATGAAATGGCAAAAGCTAGTGGTGTTACTTTATATATTGATAGTGATAAAGTCCCTCTTTTAAAGGGGACTATAGAAAATGCACAGATGGGATTAGTTCCTGCAGGAGCATATAAAAATGCAGCTTATATCCATGATTCTGTATTTTTTGAAAAAAATGTACCAACGTATATGCAAGATATTTTGTTTGATCCTCAAACTTCAGGAGGATTATTGATATCATTACCAAAAGAGAATGCAAAAAAATTAGAAGAATTTTATACAGAAAATTTACCTACTGAATTTGCTATTGTAGGAGAAGTAAAGACTAAGGAAGATAAATATATAAAAATAAGATAAAGTACTTCACATTGAAGTACTTTATCTTATTTTTATTTGTTATATTTTATAGAAAAAGCAATAGGATCTATCTTATTTTTTTGTTCATATTCTTTAGTCATTGTAAAAACCATAGGACCTAAAGCGGTGAGTGCAATTAAGTTAGGAATGGCCATAAGACCATTTAAAGCATCAGATAAATTCCATACTAATTCTAATTTTATGATACAGCCTACAAAACAGGCAAAAATCCAAAACCATTTGTAAATTTCAATAGCTTTGACACCAGCTATATATTCAAGACATTTAGCACCATAATAATACCAACCTAATATAGTGGAGAAAGCAAAAAAAATTAATCCAAAAGAAATGGTAAAAGCACCTATCTGCGGAAGAGATGTATTAAAAGCAATGGTAGTTAAAGCAGCACCAGAAAGATTATTAGATATTGTCATAAGACCATTATTGTCTATAGAAATCAGACCAGAGACTAAAATAACTAAAGCTGTCATAGTACATATGACTAACGTAGCGAAAAAACATCCCAATGAACTAATAAGACCTTCTTTGATAGGATTATTATTTTTAGATGCAGCATGTATAATAGGAGCGCTTCCAAGGCCTGCTTCATTTGAGAATATTCCTCTTGCTACCCCCATACGTAAGACAGATCCGATAAATCCTCCACTGACAGCTTTCCCTGTAAAAGCATTAGAAAAAATCATAAAAAAAGCCTTTGGAATCATATGATGTTGATTGATTAATATGATCAATGAGCCAAGAATGTATATGATGCCCATAGCAGGAACAATTTTATCTGTGATTTTTGCAATACTTTGAATTCCACCTATAATAACGATTCCGGCAGCAATGGATAAAATAATTCCGCATATGTAAGGAGATAAGCCTATAGAAGTCTGTAAAGAAGATGCAACGGAGTTTGCTTGAACCAAATTACCAGTACCAAAAGAAGCAAAAAATCCAAATACAGCAAATAACCATCCAAGCCAATGCCAGTCCCCTCCATATTTGTGATGCATTCCTATATTTGCATAATACATAGGACCTCCAGATTTTTCACCTTTTTCATTGGTGATTCTGTATTTGATTGCAAGAAAGGCTTCGCTAAATTTTGTAGCTCCCCCGATAGCTGCTGTGATCCACATCCAAAAAATAGAACCTGGACCCCCTATAGAGATAGCAGTAGCAACACCTGCAATATTGCCTGTACCAATAGTAGCAGCTAAAGATGTCATAAGTGCTTGAAAAGAAGAGATATCCCCATCCTCCTTATCTTCTCTTGAAAACAGCATTTTAAAAGCATATCCTAGCTTTCTAAACTGAATGGCTCGTGTTCCTATAGTAAGGAAAATACCTGTTCCAACTAGGAGAATAATCATAATGGGACCCCATACAAAGTTGCGAATTATTAGGATTAAGCCATTGATGGCTTCCATATAAAAAACCTCCTTTTCTTTATGTTTTTCATATATTTACAAGTATACAACAAAGAAGAAATTAGTTCAATGAATGTTCTTAAAATTTTAAAATTTACAAATAAACAGAAAATTAAAGAAACTATATCAAAAAAAGACAAAAAAGATAAAGCTTTCAAGATGAAGCTTTATCTTTTAAGAAATAAAAGCGTTTAAATAAGACATATATAGAAAAATTTAAACTTTTCAACTGAGTTGTTTTTGTTTTTTTTCATATTCTTTTGTCATACGAAAGATCATAGGACTAAGTCCAATGAGTGCAACTAAGTTTGGAATAGCCATTAAGCCATTAAATGCATCTGATAAATCCCATACAAGATTTAATTTTGCAATACAACCTATAAAGCATAATAAAACCCAAAACCATTTATAAACTTCTACAGCTTTAATACCAGCAATATATTCTAAACATTTAGATCCATAATAATACCATCCTAATATTGTAGAAAAAGCGAAAAATATTAATCCAAAAGATACGATAAAAGCTCCAAAACCAGGAAGAGACTGACTAAAAGCAGTAGTGGTTAGAGATGCTCCTGTAAGATTATCTTGAACAACCATAAGGCCATCTTTTCCAATATTAACAAGTCCAGATACTAAGATCACCAAAGCAGTCATAGTACAGACTAATATTGTATCTAAAAAAGATCCTAAAGACCCTATAATACCTTGCCGAATAGGATCGTTTGTAGTAGATGCTGCATGAGCAATAGGAGCACTTCCAAGTCCTGCTTCATTTGAGAATACACCTCTTGCAACTCCCATACGAATGACTGTCCCTACTAATCCTCCACCTACAGCACTTCCAGTAAAAGCATTTGAAAAAATTAAAGAAAAAGCTGTAGGAATCATAGAAGCTTTTGTAAATAATATGATTAAAGCACCAATTACATAAATAATAGACATAGTAGGAACCATCTTTTCTGTAACACTTCCTATACTTTTGATTCCTCCTATAATTACTAATGCAGTACATACTGCAATAATGATTCCAGATACAAAATAAGGTAATCCTAATGAAGTATTTAGAGAAGATGCAACTGAATTGGCTTGAACCATATTTCCAATACCAAAAGAAGCTACCACTCCAAAGAAAGCAAATATCCATCCAAGCCATTTCCAATTCCCACCATATTGATCTTCCATACCCATGCTTGCATAATACATAGGACCTCCAGATTTTTCACCTTTTTCATTTGTAATTCTATATTTAATGGCAAGTACAGCTTCGCCATATTTTGTAGCACCACCTACAGCTGCAGTGACCCACATCCAAAAAATAGAACCAGGACCTCCTACAGATATGGCTGTTGCAACTCCAGCAATATTACCAGTTCCTATAGTTGCAGCCAAAGAAGTCATGAGTGCTTGAAAAGCTGAAATATCTCCATCGTCACATTCATCTTTTGAAAAAAGAAGCTTAAAGGCAGTTCCTAATTTTCTAAATTGAATAATTCTTGTTCCTACAGTAAGAATAAAACCAGTACCTACTAATAGTACAATCATGATAGGTCCCCAGGCAAAGTTAGCAATTGCACTAATAAGATGAGCGATTGATTCCATACTATAACCTCCTTTTAAAAATAATATAATACCCCTTAATATTATTATAAAAGAATTTTTAAATTTAAGCAATGAATTTTCAGAAAAATTAAAAAAATCTGAAAATAAGTTTGAAAAATATATATAAAATCAAAGATAAATATTTTCAAATAATATGTTATAATTTTAAATAACTATAGACAATAATGAAAATTGTGGATTTATCTAGATTTTTATTAAGTACATAATCTTTTATGTATGATAAAAAATGGAGGCGTTTTTATGTCTACGAAAAAAGAAATGCTTGCATCGATTCCTAAAGTAGATCAATTGTTAAGCAAAATAAAAATTCAGAATCTGTTGCAAAAAGAATCAAGAAATATTATTGTTGAAAGTATTAGAGAGGTTTTAGATGAGATTCGAATAGAGATATTAAAGTGTGAGGATCATCTCAAAAGTTTTCATATAGATGATGAAATATTGCAAGACAGAATTATTCAAAAAGTAAAAGAAAAAAATAAAATGAATCTAAAAAAAGTAGTGAATGCAACAGGAGTTGTACTGCATACTAATTTAGGTAGAGCACTGCTAAGTTCATCTATCAAAGAAGAGGTATGGGAGATTGCTTCAAGTTATTCTAATTTAGAATATGATGTAAAGCTTGGGAAAAGAGGGTCAAGATATGATCATATTGAAAATTTGCTTGTAAAATTAACAAAAGCAGAATCAGCTATTGTAGTCAATAATAATGCAGCAGCTGTATTTCTTGTATTAAATACTTTAGCAAAGAACAAGGAAGTAATTGTGTCTCGTGGACAACTTGTAGAAATAGGAGGATCTTTTCGAATTCCAGATGTAATGGAACAAAGTGGAGCAAATTTAGTTGAAGTAGGAACTACGAATAAAACTCATTTGTTTGATTACGAAAAAAATATTACAGAGGATACAGCAGCTTTATTAAAAGTACATACAAGTAATTATAAAATTTTAGGTTTTACACAAGATGTAGATTTAAAAGAACTTGTGCATTTAGGTAAAAAATATCATATTCCTGTTATTGAAGATATAGGTAGTGGAACCTTGATAGATTTTTCTAAATATGGACTTTTCAAGGAACCTACTGTTTGTGAAAGTATTATAAGTGGTGCAGATATTGTAACCTTTAGTGGAGATAAATTATTAGGCGGACCACAAGCAGGAATGATCATAGGAAAAAAAGAATATATAGATAAAATGAAAAAAAATCCATATACAAGAGCTTTCAGAGTGGATAAATTGACATTAGCAGCCTTAGAAGCTACGCTAAAAATTTATCTAGATGAAGAAAAAGCTATAAAAGAAATTCCAACTCTTCATATGTTAACTATGGATATAAAAGAAATTCATAAAAAGGCAGAAATTTTATATAATCTTTTAAATGAAAATATAAAGGATTGCCAAATAGAAAAGACAGATGGATTTTCACAAGTAGGAGGAGGATCTATGCCTCTTGAGACGCTTCCAACGATTTTAATTAGAATAAAGTGCAGTGAAATTTCTTCTAATGAATTTGAATACCTTCTTAGAAGTTACGAAATACCTATTATTACAAGAATTCATGAAGATTATATTCTTTTGGATGTTCGTACCATTCATGAAGATGAATTTTTGACTATTTTAAAGGGAGTAGAAGCTGTATTGTCAAAGAGAAGAGGTGCATAAGGTGGGTCATATCATTATAGGTACAGCTGGACATATAGACCATGGAAAAACTACTTTGATCAAAGCATTAACAGGGGTAGATGCAGATCGTTTACAAGAAGAAAAAAAGAGAGGAATTACTATTGAATTAGGTTTTGCTCATTTTCATTTACCAAGTGGGAAAACAGCAGGTATAATAGATGTACCTGGACATGAAAAATTTATTAAAAATATGCTTGCAGGGGCATTGGGAATAGATATTGTATTATTGGTAATTGCTTCAGATGAAGGGTTTATGCCTCAGACTCAAGAGCATTTAGATATTCTTTCTTTATTAGAAATAAAAAAAGGTATTGTAGTTCTTACAAAAGTAGATTTGATTGATGAAGAGTGGCTAGATCTTGTAAAAGAAGAAGTAAAAGAAAAAATAAAAGGGAGTTTTCTTGAAGATGCACCGATGGTTTCCCTATCTGCTACAAAGGGAGATGGATTAGAAGATCTGATAAAAATCATAGATGAAATGACTTATACTACAGAGGCAAAAGATATGCATCTTCCTTTTAGACTTCCTATTGATAGAGTTTTTTCTATAGCAGGTTTTGGAACGGTGGTTACAGGAACACAGATGGAAGGAATCGTTCATGTTGGAGACCTTATTACATTATATCCTCAAAATATACAAGTAAGAGTAAGGAATCTCCAAGTGCATGGAAAAAATGTAGATACATCTTATGCAGGACAAAGAGTTGCTATGAATTTAGCTAATATAAAAAAGGAAGAAATTTTTAGAGGAAATGTTTTAGCACAAGTACGTTCTATGGAATCTTCTATGATGATAGATGTAAAAATGCGTTTGTTAAAGCATACAAATAGAATTCTCAAAAATAGGGATCGAGTGAGACTTTATCATGGAACAAGTGAAATACTATGTAGAATTGTTTTATTAGATAGGGAAGAATTAAATCCAGGAGAAAGCTGCTATGCTCAACTTCGATTAGAAGAAGAGATTGTAGTAAAAAGAGGAGATCATATAGTCATTCGTTTTTATTCTCCAATGGAGACCATCGGAGGAGGGATAGTTTTAGAAGCAAATCCTATGAAGCATAAAAGATTTAAACAAGATACGATTCAAAGCCTTCAAACAAAAGAAGAAGGAAAAAATGAAGTTATTTTAGAAGAAATAGTAAAAAGATTTAGCAGTCAATTTGAAAATATTGATTTTTATAAGATGCAAACTGGAATAAGCAAAGAAGAAACTTTAAATGTTATTGAGATTCTTGTGAGGGACAATATTTTAATAAAATTTGCAGAAAATATTATATTACATAGGTCTTATGTAGAGAAAATAGAAGAAAAAATGATGGATATTTTGAATGAATATCATCATAAGAATCCTTTGAAGGTGGGTATGTTAAAAGAAGAATTAAAAAATAAAATATTTAATCAAATAAAATCAAAATTATATGATGAAATGCTCCAATATTTTATAGGGAAAAAGACAATACAGCAATATGATTATTTTATTGCTCTTTATGATTTTAAAGTACAATATACAAAAGAGCAAGAAAAAATAAAAAATGAAATAGAAAAAATTTATCTGGAGAGTAGATTTAGGCCTCCTTCTATACAAGAAATATTCAAAGATATAAAAAATCAAAAACAATATGCACAAGTTTTATATGGTATGATAGATATAGGAATTTTAGTAAAAATAGATGAAAATATATGGATGCATGTCAAAAATTATCAGCAAGCTATAGAAATTACAAAAAATTACATAAAAGAAAATGGATCCATCACCCTTGGTGAATTTAGAGACCTCCTAAATACTACAAGAAAATATGCCCTACCTATTTTAGAAATTTTTGATCAGAGAAAAATTACAAAGAGAGTAGGAGAAAAAAGAGTACTATAGTAGCTACCAAGGAAGGTAGCTATTTTTATGAGGGACGCATAATAAAGCAACAACAAATATATAAAAGAGGTGTAGTGATGAGCTATAAATTATTGATTGTAGATGATGAACCCATTCTTTTAAAAGGGCTACAATATAGTTTGAAACAAGATAATTATATGATTGATACAGCCATAGATGGAGAAGAAGCTCTATGCAAAGCACTTGAGAATGAATATGATTTGATTATATTAGATCTTATGCTTCCTAAAATAGATGGTTTAGAGGTTTGTCAAAAAGTAAGACAAAATTCTATGGTTCCAATTATTATTTTAACGGCTAAGGGTGAAGATTCTAGTAAAATATTGGGATTGGAATATGGAGCAGATGATTATCTTACAAAGCCATTTAATATATTAGAATTAAAAGCTAGAATGAAAGCTATTTTAAGAAGAGTGAGTATAAAGGAACCTGTATCTTCAAATATAATAGAGATAGATGAATTTATTATTAATACTTTAGGAAGAAAGGTATTTTTGAAAAATCAGGAAATTAATTTAACAGCAAAGGAATTTGATTTATTTATACTTTTGACTATGAATCCTAATAAAGTATATAGTAGGGAAGAATTATTAGAAGTAGTTTGGGGATATGAATATTTTGGAGATTTAAGAACAGTAGATGTACATATTAGAAGACTCAGAGAAAAAATAGAGCCAAATGCTAGCAAACCAGAATATATACGGACCAAGTGGGGAGTGGGTTATTATTTTAGATCCAAGGACAAAATTCATTAGTATAAGATGGAAGCTAGTTTTTACCTATTTATTATTAAATGTCATTACCCTTTTTTTGATTAATTCTTTTGTGAGCGAAGTGATTCGATTCAATAGTATTTATGAAAAGAAAATGTATTTAATTTCTCAAGGAAAAATGATGGCTTCTCATGCTAGTACGTATCCAATTAGAAGTACTAATAAAAATGAGATTATAAATTTTATGGATCAATATAGCAAAGAATTAGGAGCAAGGATTTTAATGGTTCGTAAGGATAGAAAAGTTTTTTATGATACAAGTAAAATTTCTATCAATAAAAAAATAAGCTATTGGGAGATTGAAGAGTCTTTAAAAGGAAGAACTACTGCAAAAGAATATGCATTAAATGAAAGAAGCATACATATTGCGATACCTATTTTATTGGATAATGAAGTATATGGATCTATATTTATATCTTCTTCATTAGAAGATGTATATAAAAGTATTAAAGATATGAAAAGAAGATATTTTTATTTATCTTTATTATGTTTATCTATTACAGGATTTATTAGTTTTTTACTTGCACATGTAATTGCTACTCCTATTGAAAGATTTACAAAAAGTATCAAAAAAATGTGCCAAGGGGATCTAGAACAAAGAGTTGAAATAAGAGGAAATGATGAATTAGCAGATATGGCCCGGGCTTTTAATTTAATGAGTACAAAGCTTTTTCAAGTAGATAAACAAAGAAAAGAATTTGTTGGAAATGTTTCACATGAACTTAGAACTCCGCTAAGTGCTGTAAAACTTTTATCTGAATCTTTATTGCTTGAAGATACAGTAGATCCTCATATGTATAAAGAATTTTTAAAAGATATTGTCTCAGAGGTGGACAGGTTGAATAAGATTATCGAAAATTTATTGTCATTAGTAGATATTGATAAAGAAAAATTAGAGGTAGAATATCAACTGACTTATATGAATGATTTAATAGACAAATTAATCTATAATTTAAAACCTTTAGCCAATGAAAAAAATATCTATATATCTTTTATTCATTTTGAAAAAATACAAATAAAAATAGATCCTATTAAGATACAACAAGCTCTTACAAATATTTTATCTAATGCTATCAAATATACGAATCAAGAAGGAGTTATTAAAGTATTGCTTTACGAAGAAGAACACGAAGTAGTAATCAAAATTAAAGATAATGGGATAGGCATACCAAAAGATAGTATTCCTTATATTTTTGAAAGATTTTATAGAGTAGATAAAGCAAGGTCAAGACAAACCGGAGGAACAGGTTTAGGATTATCTATATCCAAACAAATTATTGAACTTCATCAAGGGAAGATTGAAGTAAGCAGTGAAGAACATAAAGGAACTACCTTTACCATACGATTGCCTTATAATATATGAAGAATGTAGATAGTTGCCTTGACACAAGGACATCATATGTTATAATTGAAAAGTAAATATTAAAAAATACTATTTGGGGGTAGATGGGTGCTGGTGTGCCCTCTGGTCTTCAAAACCAGTTTGAGGGGTTAATAGCTTCTTAGGTGGGTTCGATTCCCACATACTCCCGCCAATATAAGTATTAGCAGTGATTCCAATATAATTTGTTGGAGTCACTTTTTATTTTTGAAAACAATTATAACCAATATGCCCAAGTAGGTTTGTTCTAAAATAAAAATCTACGGAGGTATTGAAAATGGCTATTTCTATGAAAGGAAGAAAGAGAATTAAAACCAGTGTAAAAAGTGAACATACTTCAAATAATGAAATTACTATACGAAGATTCATTGAACTACATACTGAATTTGTTAGGGATAAAATGTTGGAAAATCTATCAGAGAAGACAATTCACGATCATAAATATTTATTTACTTTTTTACAAGATGGATTGCTCAATCTAACTGGTCTGATATAAACCAAGATGTTAAAAAAACATTATTTGTAGATTATAAAGAACACATGATATATGAGAAGAAATATGCTCCATGTACTGTAAATGTAAGGCTTAGGCCGTTAAAAGCATATATAAATTGGCTATTAAAAAATGAATATATAAAAAATAATTTTAATAATCATTTGAAGCTTGTAAAAGTACCAGAAGATAGATTAAAACCATTAAGCAAGATAGAAGTTAAAAAACTAATTAATGCGATTGGTAATACTACTTATGCAAGGTTTAGAGATTTGACAATTACTCTTTGCATCCTTGATTGTGGAATAAGAATCGGAGAATTACTTCAAACAACTATACACGATATTAATTTTAATGATGGATATCTTATTGTTAGGGCGAAAGTCAGTAAAACTAGAACAGAAAGAATATTACCTCTGTCAAGAACAACATTAGATTATTTACAAGAATTAAAAGATATAGCAATAGAACAAAGACAACAATATCTTTTTCTATCCACGGCAGGGGATAAAACTATGAAACAACAAGATATTTTTAATAATTTTAGAAAATATAAAGAAGAGGCAAGAATTGATAGTAAATGCACACCTTATGTATTACGACATACCTTTGCTACAGAGATGGTTAAAAAAGGTGTAGATATATTTACATTACAAAGAATGATGGGGCATAATAATATTGTATGTGTATTTGGATGATGATGATATAATGCAAAAGCATAAAGAGAGCAATATATTAAACCACTTTTTGTTATAGAATTGTGTTAGCAGGGGAGATACCCCTATTTTTTATTTTTGTATTTTTGTAGGTATAAAAAGATATGTGGTATACTTATTTGAAGAATGGGTTTTTATATAAAGAGCGAATTTTAGATTATCATAAACAAAAGCCACTTACAATTCATTTTGATTATCATTCTTTAGAAGAATGTTTCATGAAGATTGATGTATTAGGTCACGAAAGTCCAACGATTGCTAAGATGTATGAAGAAATGACAGATATTGATTACAGTAATATACCTATGAATATAAAAAAGTAATAGAAACTTTCTTCCAAGAGAACAAAACACATGGAATATCCGAGTTTATGACACCTTTTGTAAATGGTATGCTGAAAGAAATCAATCCTAAAAATTTTGATGACCTTATTCGTATTAGTGGCTTATCGCATGGAACGGATGTATGGTTTAATAATGCTCAAAAATTGATTAGAGAGGGAATTTGTGAATTTAGAGAAGTGATTGCTAGTAGAGATGATATTATGCTAGACCTTATTAGTAAAGGAATAGAAGAAAAAATCGCATATGAGATAACCAATAAAGTAAGAAAAGGTAAGGGGATAGACTCAAAAAAATTTCCTTTATTAAAGGAAAAGGGAGTTCAAGATTGGTATATACAATCCTGTAATAAGATTAAGTATATGTTTCCTAAAGCTCATGCGGTTGAATATACTAATAATTCTTATAAACAGGCATGGATGAAGCTACATCACTCCGAAGTATTTTATTCCGCATTCTTTACAACAAAGACTAAAGGTTTTGATTGGGAGATAGTTGGTAATACAATAGGAAGTATAGAAAAAATCTATAAAAAGCCTACCGCAGATGTAGAAAAAGAAATAGAGAAATTGAATAAATTAAAAAAAATCTATAAAAATAATAAGATGTTCATAAAAAAGATAGATGAAAAGATAAAAGAGATAGAAAGGAAAAGTGAAATTGATCTTAAAGATATTACTTACAGAATTAAATACTTAGAAAAATTAGGGATGGGGAAACATTTTAGTGATGATTCAATCACGATTGATGAGGATGATGAATTTAGAATTGATGATAAAAAACAACTACTGCTGTTACTTGCTTTAAAGGAATGTATAGAAAGAGGGGTTAAAATTAGAAGGGTAGGCATTCTTAAAAGTCATGAGACTAAGTTTATCGTTAATGATGGATGGATAATACCACCACTGGTAACATTAAAATATTTTGGAGAAAAAGGTGCAAAGAGATTTACTAAAGAAAGAGAAACCACCTCTTTTAAATCTATAGAAGATTTACAGAAAAGAAAAATCGAAGAAAACAGGAAAAATATTAAATTAGTGGATAAAAGGGTTTTAGAGCAGATGGAAAAATATAGTGATTTAAAAGAAGTATTATTGTAGGGAGATAAAAAAATTCTCTCTTTATTTTTTTGCTTTTTATGGTTATGCAAATTTGGGGAGATTACTATATTACAATAGATAATAAGTTATTTTAGAAAAAATAAAGGAATTTTATGTAAATATGTAGAAATGAATCCAAAAACATTATTAGAGTAATAGTTAATAGGGAGGGGAATTTATTTTGAAAAAATGGTTTAAAAGGAAAGAAAAAGAGAGGGATAAGGAAGTTTATAAAACTCATAAAATGTATGATATAGAAGAATTTATTTTTGATGATAAGATAAAGAAACAAGTAAGTGAAATCTTAAAAACTTATAGAGATGATTTTAAGCCGAATTTATTAAAGGAAAACAGCACTACAGATACAGCTATGCTACTACGTACTACTCCATTGATTGAAGAATTGAAATATTTTTACAATAATGATTTATGTATCGCTGTAGCAACAAGTTTTGCAGTGCTGAAAAGTACTAACTTTAATTTAAGAACCCATGCGTATTATGCTGAAAATGCGATATTTAGAATTTCAAATATATGGGAGTACTTGTTTATCATTTTAAATGAATTTTTATATACTGATTTAATTATAGGTAGAGAATTAAGGAATGAAATAATAGAAGCAAAATGTCATAATATTGATTTTGTTAAACATGGAAATGGATATAAACCAGTAATTACTCGCCTACCAGATGATATAATTGATGAGATTAAACCTACAATAAAAAATGAAAATAAACTTTTTAATATTTCATTGAAGGGTAAAAAGAATTCTTTCCTTAAAGCGTTTAAAAAAATGTATACATCAAATAAGAACTTGCAATTTATTTTAGATTTGTATGATAATAAAGATGTAAAAAAAATTATTGATTTAAGAAATAAAATTGTACATGGAAGACCTTTAGGAGCAAAGTTTTCGGTAGCATCTGTTGATATTATGCCTGCTCAGGGGGTAAACATTGATCCGCAGGGATGGTATGATTTAAAAGGATTACATGATAAACTTGAAAAAAATCTATCTGCTATTAGAACTGCTATACAAAGGACTATTGATATTATATTTACTAATGACCTATCTAATCAAAAGGTAAATGAGGGAAAATTTTTCTTTGTATATAAAGTAAAGTGCAATAATTGTTCAAAAAAATTGATGATTAATGATTTTGCTGTAGATTATTTTAAGGAAGAAAAAGAATCTATTATTTGTCCTCATTGCAGAGGAACAAATACTACTATTGGTGAAAAAGTTGAGGTTCATGACAGATATTATTTTTCAAATGTAAGAGATTATAGAGAATTTATATTAAAATATTGGGAAACTAATTAATAATTATATATCTAAATACCCAGTACTTGAGACCTTGCATAAACAGCAGGGTTTTATTTTTTAATTTATTTTTAAAGTTAAAGCATTGAAATGACTATATCACAGCTATTTTGATATTGCTTTAACATTAAAATTATAAATTTTTTACCGTTCCTTAATTTCTTTTACGTAGTAATACGTATAAAGAACAATACTTCAAAAAGGAGAATTGATTTAAGATGGATTTTTTTTTAGGAGAACAATATGAAAATACAATGCTCAGATGGGGAATAGAAATGGAAGAAAAGATAAAACAAAGACAAGAACAGAAGGATATAGAATGGTTAGCGAAGGAGGTATTATTAGAGGATGAGTACAATGATGAAATTTAAGAATTAAATTGCTATTGGATTAATTGCTACAACAGTTTTAGGTACAAATGTTGCTACAAACTTAGCTGATAATTATTCAGCAGCCGATATTCCCACAAATTTAAGTGTAAAAGAACTTACTATAGAAAGTTTTAAAGGTACTGTAAAAGTTGTAGACAGCAGATTAGAGGGAATGGTAGGAGGTGAATATAAATCATGTTCGGATTGTTTGGAGACGCTACAGGCTTAGGAAGTGATTTGGACAGTATTTTAGATAATTTATTTAATTAAAAAAATTAAAATAAAGAGAAGAAAGGATGATTTTTAATGAAGAAACTCGTTCAAAAAGAAGGAGTGAGATTTGGTGTTAGTTTAGTGGGGGGAAGAATATAGTGATGAGAGAATATGAAATATATTGTAAAAAATTCCATTATGTAATATAATTGCTTTTGATATATGATGAATATTGTAAAAAAAGAAAGGAGCGGTAATATAGTATGGAAGAAATACATGATTCTGAATTTGATAGGTCAGAACTGATTGAGTATATAAGAACATTAAGGGTAGAAGAATTTAGGAAGATGAATCTCTCATCATTTAAAATCGCCGCATTAATTATTTTTATTATTACTGTCGGGAATAAATTATTAACAATTCTATCAGATGCAAAGGTTAAAAATGATTCAGTACAAATATATATACTTGTATTTCTTTTAATATCTATAAATAATGTTTATAGAATTGGATGGTTTTCAATAAATTCACTTTTTCGTAAAAGCACAACTAGAGGTATAAGTATCAAGAAATACAGTAAATTAGATAAACAAGTATTATTATTAGGATTTGTTAATGAATTTATTCATGATATAGGGGTTTTGGGGGGAAATATTTATTTATATAAGAATATAAGTATTGCTAAAGAGATAATTGTACCTTTAGTTAATTCTTCAAAAATTATTAGTTCATCAAGTATTTTGCTAAAAATAGCTTTTATTTCATATTTTTGTTTTTTCACGGATAGTACGATATTGTTTTTAAGTAAAATACAGGTTCTGTGTAGCAATTATTTACGAAAACATGATGAGAATGAGAGGGATAGTATTGACATATTTAAAGAGAGAAGTAATGCACTTATAGAACAAATAGAATCGCAGGGGGAAAATGCTGAAAAATATAGACGGTGTTTTAATTATATGGAAAGCAAAATACCTATAATTCAAAAAGGATACTGTACGGTTGGAAGAATTCTATTTATATGTTCAGCTATTTTATTTCTGTCAATGATGTATATAGGACAGGAATTCGTGTTTCAATATGTAGATATGTTTAAAAACTGCGTATACATATTTGGTATTGTTCCTGCATTAGAACTGATTGCACTTTATATTTCAAGTAAAATAATATATTCATGGTTAGAGTGTTTTGAAAGAAAGATTTTTAGAGAGAATTTAAGAACAGATCAGATAATGAATATATTAAATAGTGAGTTTATCAATAAGGTTAATACTGAATTGTTTTATTACAGTGATAAACAACAAGCATAGTTTACCAAAAAAGCAAGGGAAAATTACCCATTGCTTGATTTATTTTTTGTTATTTATTTTTGAGAGAGAAAATTATAACATATCCATAAAATTATGTTAATATAGAAATATATGTAATATTATGAGAGGAAAAACAGGGGGGAGCTTAGGTGAGGGTTAATATTAATGCTGAAATTACAAAGATGTTAAAGTGTGATAAGTTTGATATAGATGATTTTGAGATATATGAAAGTGAGAATAAAATAATTATAAAATATGCATATAGCGATTTAGATTACATATTTAGATTTTATATACCAAATCAAAGAACAGAAATTATAGACAAGACAAGTGTGAATTTTGGACTTGGACAAAAAGTAAAAAAAGTTTACCTTTTTGAAGGAGAACTGACACCTGGTAAATATGCGAATAGTGAAAGTTTTGAGTGTAATAATTTTAAAGAAGTAAAATATGAATTGAATTTATGGAAAGACTATCTATTTGAAGAATTAAATAAACCTAAAATAAATTTAAACAATGATGATACAAATAATAATGAAAATAGAATACATGAATTGGATTTAGAGAATATTGAAAAACAGATAGATGAAAATATACCAAATGAAATGTTTTCTAATGAAGAAATAGAAGCATTAAACAATAAGTTAAATGAAGTGCAGAGCAAATTTGAAAAAGAATTGAATAGTCTTATATCAGATCAAGAAAAATTACAAGAAGAACTGAATAAGGTAAAAGAAGATTTTCAAAAACTAAAAACAGCTTCAATTATTATGACGAAAAGAAATTGGTGTAAGAAATATACCAGAAAAATCAAAGAGTTTTTTAGTGATGAGCAAAAAAGAGCAACTGCATTTAAAGTATTAAAAGGTGGAAATATTTTGTTTAAGCAATTAGGTATGGAAATACCTATGTTAGAAGAAAGTATTGAAACTATAGAAGAAATATCTGATTCTTTAGATTAAGCTAAGATAGCAGTGGGAAAATTAATTCCATGCTTGGTTTGTTTTTGTATTTTGATGAAGAAATATTTGACTTTTTAAGTTTTATTGTATAACATTGATATTAAGAGTAGACTATGCAAAAAGTTGAACATAAAAACTTTGAAACTATTGAAAATACAACAAAAAGTTATCTGAAATCAAAAAATGGTCTTCAAAACCAGTTTGAGGGGTTAATAGCTTCTTAGGTGGGTTCGATTCCCACATACTCCCGCCAATATCATAAAATTTGATCTTCATGTATAATTTGATAATATATGGAAATAATCCCTTCTAGATAGACTAGGAGGGATTTTTATGTGGAATAGAAGGCGTAAAAGAAAAAGAAAAATTCTTTTAGCATGTATCATTTTGTTTTCAATAGCATTTTTATATGGATACAAGGATAGGAAACTGAATAACAATGAAGAAAATAAACCTACCCAGTGGGGAACTAATATTTTAGAACCATCAAAAGATGAAGAAAAACAAATAACGAAGAAAAACAACAATAAAAACAATAACAACAATAATGAAGACAATGAAGAAATTCAATCTATCCCTATTGTAGAAAGTGAAAAGAAAATGACAAAACAAACCCAGATTGTATTTAATACATATTATGAAAAGACGAGAGACACAACTACAAAGAAAATTAGCTTGCCTAAAGAATGTATAGGAAGAAGCTTAGAGGATGTTAGAAATTATTTACAAGAAAAATATACAGATTGGGAAGTAAGACAATGTAATGAAGATATGGTAGAATTATATAAAGTAACAAATAAAGTGCCACCTAATTATTATATTGTAAAAGAATATAATGGATATATAAGTGTGTATCAAGTAAATGAAAAAGGTGAAAAAATTTTATTAGAGCAAACAGAGATTCCGATATCTTCTTTAAGTGAGACAGATTCACAGTATATAGAAGAGGGAATTGTAAAAAAAAGCAGAGAAGAAATTGATCAAATTTTAGAAGATTATAGTAGCTAAAATGTACTCTTTTGAGTACATTTTTGTTTGTGTATGATACAATATAAAAGATCGAATATTTGTTTGTACAAGGGAGAAAAATTTATGAGAATATTAGGTATTGATCCAGGAATTGCTATTGTAGGATATGGAGTCATAGAATATAAAGGAAATCATATGAAAACTTTAGGGTATGGAGCAATTTTAACACATGCTGATGAAGAGATGCCCCAAAGACTTAAAAAAGTCTATGATGATTTAGAGATTTTATTAGATCGGTTTAAACCAGATGTAGTGGCAATAGAAGAGTTATTTTTCAACAAAAATGTCAAAACTGCTTTAATGGTTGGACATGCTCGAGGTGTACTTATTTTAGGAGCGGCCAATAAAGGTATAGATATTTATGAATATACACCCCTACAAGTCAAACAAGGGGTGGTAGGATATGGAAGGGCAGATAAAAAGCAAGTACAACAAATGACTAAGACACTTCTTAATTTACCTAAAATACCAAAGCCTGATGATGTAGCAGATGCATTGGCTGTAGCTATTTGTCATGCTCATTCAGGAGCATTTAAAGGATTGTTTAAAATTAGATAATGGAGGATATTTTATGTTAGAGTACATAAAGGGAGACCTTGTAGGAATCAAAGAAGATTATATTGTGCTAGATCATAATGATATGGGTTACAAAATTTTTACAACTTCTTCATCTATAGTAGAATTTGAAAAAATTCATGAAAAAATAATTATATATACACAACTTATAGTAAGAGAAGATGATATAAGTATCTTTGGATTTTCAAATCAAGATGAATTAAAAATTTTTAGGCTTTTAATTACTGTCAATGGAATAGGGCCAAAGGTGGCATTAGGAATACTTTCTTCTATTAATTATAAAAGCTTGGTAGGAGTGATTATATCAGAGGATATGAATACTTTAATCAAAGCACAGGGAGTAGGGAAAAAAACAGCACAAAGAATTATATTAGAGCTAAAAGACAAAGTAGACCATAATATAGCTACCTTTGAACCAAATTTACTTCAAATACAAACAAATGAATCTTGTGATACAAATGAAGCTTTGGATGCATTAATGATTTTAGGATATACAAAGGCAGAGGCAAGTAAAGCCATAGAAGCTGTAAAAGATTCTTCTAAAAGTGTAGAGATGATGATTAAAAAGGCACTTAAAATATTAGGGAAGTAGAGCAAAGGGGGTGGAGATATGATACAAGATATGGATGAAGGAAGAATTATTACTACAGCACCTAGAACAGAGGATTATGAAGTAGAAAACAACCTAAGACCTAGAAAACTAGATGATTATATGGGACAAGATAAAGCCAAAGAAAAGCTTAAAATTTTTATAGATGCTGCCATGATGAGAGATGAATCTCTAGATCATGTGCTTTTATACGGACCTCCTGGTCTTGGAAAAACTACTTTATCTAATATTATTGCCAATGAGTTAGGCGTAAATATTCGAGTAACTTCAGGTCCTGCTATTGAAAGACCAGGTGATTTGGCAGCTATACTTACCAATTTAGGAGAAAATGATGTGCTGTTTATTGATGAAATACATAGGCTTAATAGAACTGTAGAAGAAATATTATATCCTGCTATGGAGGATTATGCATTAGATATTATTATTGGAAAAGGACCAAGTGCAAGGTCTATTCGGTTGGATTTATCAAGATTTACATTAATAGGTGCTACCACAAGAGCGGGACTGTTAACCTCTCCTCTTAGAGATCGATTTGGAGTAATATGTAAGCTGGAGCTTTATGAGGTAGAAGATTTAAAAAATATAGTGATTCGATCTGCATCGATTCTAGGAATAGAAATAGAGCAAAAAGCTGCCATAGAGATTGCAAAAAGATCTAGAGGAACACCTAGAATTGCCAATAGATTATTAAAGAGAGTGAGAGATTTTGCACAAGTAAAGGGAGATGGACTCATTACTCTAAAAATTGCAAAAGATGGTTTAGCTCTTTTAGAAATAGATGAATTAGGTCTAGATCAAGTAGATCGAAATATAATGTTTACAATTGTTGAAAAATTTAGTGGAGGCCCTGTAGGGTTAGATACTTTGGCAGCTTCAACTGGAGAAGAAAGAAACACGATTGAGGATGTATATGAACCGTACCTTCTTCAATTAGGATTTATGCAAAGAACACCTAAGGGAAGAACAATTACTCAGTTAGGATACAAACATCTGGGGATTTCTACAGAGGAATAAATAAACAAAGATACGTAAAAATAGATTTGTAGCCATATAAAAAAGGAATTTCTCTAGTTTTGTCGAATTTTTTAAAAAAACAATAATCAAGGAGAGAAATTTATGAAAAATTTTTACAAAGTAATCACTATTGCAATACTCATGGTATCCTTTGGTTTTGCTACATTCGGGTATGCTGATTTTTACTCATCATATAATGAAGTAAAAATTGGAATCCTGTATGGACAAAGTTGTCCTGCTCAAGTAAAATTGTCTGCTTCTAATGACATAGAAATGGGATATTTCGTTGGGCATGAATTTAACATTATAATGGACTTTTTTGAAAAAGAAGTTATTGTGAAAAAAGATCCTCAGAACTCTATTTATATTCAAATAGGACAAGATTTTTTAAGCAATAATGAAGCTTATACTTTTTTAAGTCAAATCTCTTCATCTGTACATAATTCGTTTATAGCCTATAAAAATGGAGTAAAGGTGTGGGCAGGACCTTATGAAAACTTTACAGATGCCCAAGCTTCATTGGAAAATATAAAATCAATTCTACCAGAATATAATATGATGATAGTTTCTTCATTAGGAAAAGGGATTCAAGTTGTAAACCAGTCAGGAAAGATTTTATTTGTATATGATAGTTTGGATGGAGAATATCATTTTAGAGAAAGTTTACACAAGGATGCATCAGGAATCATACAAGTAGATCATAAAAAATATCGAGGCAGTATTATGATTAAGAGATATTCAAATAGTGATTTTACAGTGATCAATCAATTAGGATTAGAAGAATATTTATATGGTGTTTTACCCAAAGAAATTTCAGGAGACTGGCCTATAGAAGCACAGAAAGCCCAAGCGGTTGCTGCAAGAAGTTATACTCTTGTCAATATGAATAAGCATAAAGCCTATGGATTTGATTTATGTTCTAGTACAGATTGTCAAGTGTATGGAGGATATAGTAGTGAGAAACCAAGAAGTAATGAAGCAGTAGATCAAACAAGAGGAAAAATAATGACTTATGAAGGAAAAGCCGTTACAGCCCTTTACCATTCCAATAGTGGAGGACATACAGAAGATAGTGAGAATATATGGTCAAATCCAATAGGATATTTAAGGGGAGTAGATGATCCATATTCTATAGGAGCTCCAAACTCAGAATGGACTGTTGTTTATACGAAAAAACAAATAGAAGATATTTTAATGGCTAAAAATATATATGTAGGAAATATACAAAGTATAAATATTATAGAACGTTCAAAAAATGGAAGAGTTTTAAAGCTATCTATTCAAGGAACAAATGGAGAAAAAATTTTACAAAAAGATGAGATTCGTAGTGTATTTGGTTATAATAATATTAAAAGTACATGGTTTGATATGATAGGAAATAACTCCAATAATGGAAATGGTTTGAGAGAAGAAAATAGTGGCCAATTGTTTATAAATTCTGATAAAGATTTTCTATCAAAATCTATAGAGGATTCTTCCTTGTATCTGATAAGTAGTGAAAAAATAAAAAAAGCAAATGAAAATATTTATGTAAGTAATGGAGAAAAAACAAAATCTTTATCTCAGCCTATATTTAATCATTCATCAGATTCTTATACTTTTTCTGGAAAAGGTTGGGGTCATGGACTTGGAATGAGTCAATGGGGAGCTAAAAAAATGGCAGAACAAGGTTTTTCTTATGAGCAAATATTGAAGCACTATTATACAGGAATTCATATAGAATAAGGAGTTTTGAAAATGAGAACAAGTGATTTTAATTTTGATTTACCAGAAGAGTTAATTGCACAAACACCTCTTAAGAATAGAGATGAATCCAAGCTTATGATTTTAGATAAAAAAAATCAACAAATCAATCATAAAGTATTTAAGGATGTAATCGATTATTTAAATCCAGGGGATTGTTTAGTTTTAAATGATACAAGAGTACTTCCTGCAAGGCTTTTTGGAATCAAAGAAAAAACAGGAGCGAAGATAGAGTTTTTACTTTTAAAAAGAACAGATAAAGATTTATGGGAAACATTAGTTAAACCTGGTAAAAAAGCAAGAGTTGGAGATACTGTTTCTTTTGGAGATGGAATTTTAAAAGCTCATATTGTAGATATGGGTGAAGAAGGTTCAAGAATTATAAAATTTGAATATGAAGGAATTTTTGAACAGATTCTAGATCAATTAGGAACGATGCCTCTTCCTCCTTATATAACAGAGACTTTGAAAGATCAAAATAGATACCAAACTGTTTATGCAAAGCATGAAGGCTCAGCAGCAGCACCTACAGCAGGACTTCATTTTACTCCGGATTTATTAGAAAAAATAAAACAAAAGGGTGTAAATGTAGCTTATATTACTCTCCATGTAGGGCTTGGAACTTTTAGACCTGTAAAGGTAGATGATGTATTAAACCATAAGATGCATTCAGAATTTTATATGGTAAGCAAAGAAACAGAAAAATTAATCAATGATACAAAAGCAAATGGAAAAAAAGTTATAGCAGTTGGAACTACTTCTACAAGGACTCTAGAAAGTATTGCAAAGGAAAAAGGGAAGATTCAAGCAGGGAATGGATGGACAGATATTTTTATTTATCCAGGATATGAATTTAAAATGATTGATGGACTCATTACAAATTTCCATCTTCCAGAATCTACTTTAATCATGCTTGTAAGCGCATTTTGTGGAAGAGAATTTACACTTAAGGCTTATGAAGAAGCTATAAAAAATAGATATAGATTTTTTAGTTTTGGAGATGCCATGCTCATCATTTAAAAACAGGAGGTAAAAAATGGCTATTAGATATGAACTCATTAAAGAATGTAAACAAAGTGGAGCAAGATTAGGAAGGCTTCATACTCCACATGGGATTATTGAAACTCCTATATTTATGCCAGTAGGAACTCAAGCTACTGTAAAGACTATGACACCAGAAGAATTAAAAGAAATCAATGCTCAAATTATTTTAAGTAACACTTATCATTTGTACTTAAGACCAGGTCATGATCTTGTAGAAAAAGCAGGAGGATTACATAAATTTATGAATTGGGATAGACCCATTCTTACGGATAGCGGAGGGTTTCAAGTATTTAGTTTAGGAGATTTAAGAAAGATATCAGAAGAAGGAGTAGAATTTCGTTCTCATTTAGATGGATCTAAGCATTTTATTAGTCCTGAAAAGGCTATTGAAATAGAGAATGCATTAGGAGCAGATATTATTATGGCATTTGATGAATGTGCTCCTTATCCTGCTGATCGGGATTATGTAAAAAACTCTTTAGAAAGAACCACAAGATGGGCCAAAAGATGTAAAGAAGCTCATAAAAATACTGATACTCAAGCGTTGTTTGGAATTGTTCAAGGAGGTATGTATAAGGATTTAAGAGAGCAAAGCATAAAAGAAATTACAGAAATTGATTTTCCAGGATATGCAGTAGGAGGGTTGAGTGTAGGAGAGCCTAAGCCCCTTATGTATGAAGTATTAGAATATACGACACCACTTCTTCCAAAGGATAAACCAAGATACTTAATGGGAGTAGGAAGTCCTGATTGTTTAATAGAAGGAGTAATAAGAGGAATTGATATGTTTGATTGTGTACTGCCTACAAGAATTGCAAGAAATGGTACGGCTATGACATCTACTGGAAAAGTAGTTATTAAAAATGCTAAGTATAAAGAAGATTTTTCTCCATTAGATCCAAATTGTGATTGTTATACTTGCAGAAATTATTCAAAAGCTTATTTAAGACATCTTTATAAGGCAGAAGAAATTTTATCAGGAAGACTTGTCACTTATCACAATCTTCACTTTTTATTAAATTTAATGAAAGATATAAGACAAGCTATTATGGAAGATAGACTTTTGGATTTTCGAAAAGAATTTTTTACAAAGTATGGATATGATTTATAAAATTTTCTAATTTTAAAAGGAATTAATATTTTTATGTAGAATAGTAATAGATATCAGAAAAGGAGGCATTTTATTATGAATCAGCAGATGTATTCACCTATTTTAATGACGGTCATATTTATTGCGATATTTTATTTTCTCATTATCAGACCGCAAAAGAAGAGAGAAAAACAAGTAAAAGAAATGAGAAATAATTTGAAAATAGGAGATCAAATTACAACAATAGGTGGTATATATGGAAAAATATCTAAAATTAAAGATGACTTTGTTACAATTGAAGTAGGCGCTGACAAAACAAAACTTCAAATTGCTAGATGGGCAGTAGGTAATGTATTAAAAACTGATGATGTAGCATAAAAGAAGATGACATAGGTCATCTTCTTTTTGTTAGTTCTATTTTAAATTTTCATACATAAATATTTTATAAGAATGTTTTTGGAGGTGGAGAAGGTGAAATCAGTAAGTGAAAATAGGATTGGTATTTATGTAAAATCTATAATGATTGCTTGTATTTTTTCGTTATTTGTGTTTGTAATTATGGCATTACTTATTACTTATACAGATATTTCTGAAACTATTATTCCTATACTTGCATCTATTGTTATGATTCTTAGTACGCTTATAAGTGGTATGTATGCAGGTGTGAAAATAAAAAGAAAAGGACTTTTAAATGGACTTTTAGTAGGAGTTTTTTTTATGATCGTTATTGTTTGTATGAGTTTTTTACTTATAAAGGATTTTAAATTTGAAATGTATGCATTTTACAAAATGATGTTGGGAATAGGAGCAGGTGGTATCGGTGGAATGATTGGTGTAAATTTTAAATAAAAACTTTGACATCATAATCGATTGTGTTATAATTTAGTAGAAATCAAATTAGAGGAGGCATAAGGATGAAGCATGTAAAGACTTTAACAAAAGCAACATTAAAAGAGACTGCAGCAAAAGGCGGATGTGGAGAGTGCCAAACTTCATGTCAGTCAGCATGCAAGACTTCTTGCACAGTTGCAAATCAAGAATGTGAAAATAGATAATACATATTCAAAAAACAGTAATATTTTCATATTACTGTTTTTTATTCGTTAGGAAATTATATCTAGAGGTAAACTGTGGACAATTCTAGAAAGTTAAACTTTCTAGTAATTTTAAGCAACGGAAATTCTGAATAAAAAAATTTTATGGGTGCCATGAGCATATGAGATACATTAAAATTTTAAAATGTTTTCAATTAAAGGAGGATAATAGATGATACACAAATTTATGCAAGAAGATACAAGAATTGTTTTAGATGTAAATAGTGGAGCAGTACATGTTATAGATGAAATCATATATGATGTATTAGATTATTATAAAGAAAAATCTACAGATCAAATCATAGATTTATTATCTAATAAGTATAAAAAAGAAGATATTATAGAAGCTATAGAAGAAATAAAAACTTTAGAATCAGAAGGACTTTTATATGCAGAGGATTCTTATCAAAATCATCCTGCATTTTTAAATAAAAAACCTTTCATTAAGGCTTTATGTTTGCATGTTGCCCATGATTGCAATATTCGATGTAAATATTGTTTTGCATCTCAAGGAGATTTTAAAGGACAAAGAAGTTTAATGAGTGAAGAAGTTGGTAAAAAAGCATTAGACTTTTTAATTGAGCACTCAGGAAGTAGAAGAAATCTAGAGGTAGATTTCTTTGGAGGAGAACCTCTGATGAATTTTGAAGTGGTTAAAAAATTAGTAGAGTATGGAAGAAAAAGAGAAAAAGAAACCAATAAAAGATTTAGATTTACTATCACTACCAATGGTGTATTATTAAATGATGAAAAAATGAAATATATTGAGGAAAATATGGACAATGTCGTACTTAGTATAGATGGAAGAAAAGATGTAAATGATTATATGAGATGTACTGTAGATGGATCTGGCACTTATGATGTGATTATTCCTAAGTTTTTAAAAATGGCAGAAATGAGAAATGGAAAAAGTTATTTTGTAAGAGGAACTTTTACTAAAAACAATTTAGATTTTTCTAAAGATGTACTTCATTTAGCAGATTTAGGATTTAAGAGTACTTCCATAGAGCCTGTTGTAACAGATCCTAAAGAAGAGTATGCTATATCAGAAGAAAATTTAAATAAAATTTATGAAGAATACGAAATTTTAGCAAAAGAATATATCAAAAGAAAAAAAGAAGGAAATGGATTCCATTTCTTCCATTTTATGATAGACTTAAATCAAGGTCCTTGTGTCGTAAAAAGATTATCAGGATGTGGAGCAGGAACTGAATATTTAGCTGTAACTCCAGAGGGTGATCTTTACCCATGTCATCAATTTGTAGGCAATGAAGATTTTCGTTTAGGAAGTGTAGATACAGGTATTTTGAATGAAGAAATAAGAGAAAATTTTAAGCATGCTCATGTATATAGTAAAGAAAAATGTAAGGATTGCTGGGCAAAATTCTATTGTAGTGGAGGCTGTCATGCCAATGCTTACAATTTCAATCAAACCATTTATAAGCCTTATGAAATGGGATGTGAAATGGAGAAAAAAAGAATTGAGTGTGCATTGTTTATTGAGGCGAGTTTATTAAAATAGGAGGGTATAAAGATGATTTTATCTTATGAAGGATATACTCCAAATATTGATGAAAGTTGCTACGTAGCAGATAATGCTACGATTGTAGGAAAAGTAACACTGAAAAAAAATGCAAATATATGGTATGGAACAGTTGTAAGAGCTGATGATAATGAAGTAATTATTGGAGAAAATACAAATATACAAGATAATTGCACCATTCATATTGCTAAGGATTTTCAAACCATTATAGGTGATTATGTGACGGTAGGACATAATGCAATTGTACATGCTTGTACAGTGGGAAATTATGTGTTAGTAGGAATGGGTGCTATCATTTTAAATGGAGCCCAAATAGGAGATCATGTGATTGTTGCAGCAGGATCCGTGATTCCACCAGGGAAAAAAATTCCATCTAATACATTGGTAATGGGTTCTCCTGCAAAAGTAGTAAGGGAATTAACTCAAAAAGACTATGAAAAATTAAAAGATTCAGCTCTTCACTATGTAAACTTAGCGAAAAAGCATAAACATAATATGGAAAAGTAACCATTGACCGTTATATATACTAAGTATATAATATTTCTATGAGCAAAAAAGGAGGATCAGAGAATATGAAAATGAAAAATGCAATCATCTTGTTATTAGTGCTTGTCCTTGTTACAGCAGGAGCTTTTACAGGGATTAAAGGGTTTGAAGGTGCTCATATAAAGCCGATTAAAGATATGTTAAAGCTTGGACTGGATTTAAAAGGTGGAGTATTTGTAGTACTTGAAGCACAAACAGATGCAAAAGGAAAAGAACTTGATAAAATTATGGTTCAAACAAAAGAAGTCATTGAACGAAGAGTAAATGCAATGGGTCTTACAGAACCAAATGTAATGAGAGAAGGAAGCAATAGAATAAGAGTAGAGCTTCCAGGAGCTAAAGATGCCCAAGAAGCTGTTAAGGCCATAGGTAAAACAGCTCAGCTTCAATTTGTCAATGCAAAAGGTGAAATTATTTTAACAGGAAAAGAAGTAAAAAATGCAGAAGTAATATTTGAAAAAGATAAAGGAAATGCTCCAGGGGTTTCATTAGAATTTAATAGCGAAGGAGCAAAAGCTTTTCAAATCGCAACAAAAGAAGCAGCTTCTCAACCAGTAGGTTCAGCAGGAAGAATCATTGCAATTGTATTGGATGGACAAGCTATTTCTACACCAAATGTACAAAATGAAATTCCAAATGGAAAAGCTTCTATCACAGGAAACTTTACTATGGATGAAGCAGCTCAACTTGCAGCACTTATTAGAGGAGGAGCATTGCCTGTTGAGTTAGTAGAGGTTCAAACTTCTGCTATAGGACCAACTCTTGGTATGGATTCATTCAATAAAAGTATTTTTGCAGCAGGGATAGGAATTGGATTGATATTCTTATTTATGCTACTTTATTATAGAGTGCCTGGATTTATTGCAAGTATTGCTTTGATCATTTATATTTTAATTGTTTTATGGGTATTAATAGGATTTGGTGCAGTACTTACACTTCCTGGTATCGCAGGACTGATTTTATCAGTAGGTATGGCAGTAGATGCAAATGTCATTATATTCGAAAGAATAAAAGAAGAAATTAGAAATGGTAAAAGCCTTAGAGCTTCAGTAAATTCAGGATTCTCAAAGGCAATAGGAACGATCCTAGATTCTAACATTACTACATTAATTGCAGGAATTGTTCTTTATCAATTTGGATCAGGACCTATCAAAGGATTTGCAGTAACTTTAATGGTGGGTTTATTGGCAAGTATGTTTACAGCAGTAATAGTAACGAAAACACTATTAAAATCAATTATTGATATGAATATTTTTAAAAGTACAAAATTTTATGGAGCATAGAAAGGAAGTGTAGAAAATGAATATTATTTCTAAAAAGAAGATATGGTTTAGTCTTTCTATTGCTGTGATCGTAATAGGATTAATAATGGGAATGTTTCAAGGCTTTAATCTAGGAATAGATTTTACAGGTGGAACTATGATGCAAGTTTATTTAGGAAAAACAGTACCTGTAAATGAAATAAAAACAGAGATTTCAAAATTTGATTTAGATGCAGAAATTATTCATGTAGGAGATCAAAAAGAAGAGATTATTATCAAAACAAAAAAAGATTTAAATACCAATCAAAGACAAGAAGTATTTGAAGTATTAAAAGCTAAATACAATTTAAACGACAAAGATTTTAGACAAGCAGAGCAATTTGGACCTTCTATGGGAAGTGAAATACAAAGAAAAGCATTGATTTCAATAGGAATTGCAGCTATAGGTATGCTTATTTATATTACTTTTCGTTTTGAAATTAAATTTGGAGCATCTGCTATTTTAGCTTTGATTCATGATATTTTAGTGGTACTTGCTATATTTGCTATTTTTAGAATCCCTTTAAATAGTTCTTTTGTGGCAGCTATGCTTACCATTGTAGGATATTCAATTAATGATACCATTGTAGTTTTTGATAGAATTAGAGAAAATATGAGATATATGAAAAAGAGAAATTATGAAGAAGTCGTAGATATGAGTATCAATCAAACGATTACTCGTACTATCAATACTTCTTTGACTACATTAATTACAATTATAGTTTTATATATTTTTGGAGTAGAAGCGATTAAAGCATTTACGCTTCCATTAATCTTGGGAGTTGCAATAGGAACTTATTCTTCTATCTTTATTGCTAGCCCTATTTGGGTTACATTAAAAGAATGGGAAAGTAAAAAAAATGGATATAATCCTAGTTAAATAAGTGGCCTATGGGCCACTTATTTTGTATTTATAAAGTAAATCAATGAAACAAATCATATTGAATAGAAACAGTATATATCATATAATAAGATGTACAGTTAAATAAAAAATGATGAATTGTTCAGTATAATCCTTATAAATAAGGGAGGAATTTTTATGGATTTAAAAGATAAGATCAGAGTCATTGAGGATTTCCCAGAAAAAGGAATAAGTTTTAAAGATATTACTACTCTTTTACAGGACGGAGAAGCTTTTCAATATACGATTAATAAAATGGCTGATCAAATCAAAGATAAACAATTTGATTTAATTGTAGGGCCAGAATCAAGAGGTTTTATTGTAGGAACACCTCTTGCTTATGCGACCCAAAAAGGTTTTATTCCAGTGAGAAAGCCAGGAAAACTTCCAGGAGAAACGGTAAAATATACATATGATCTAGAATATGGCAGTGATTCATTAGAAATGCATAAAGATGCTATCAAACCTGGACAAGAAGTTATTATCGTAGATGATTTACTTGCTACTGGAGGGACTCTTCTTTCAACTATTAAAATGATTGAGGGTTTGGGCGGTAAAGTTGTAGGAATCGTATGCTTAATTGAATTGACTTATTTGGGTGGAAGAGAATTATTAAAAGATTACGATGTAAAATCATTGATTCAATATGATTAGTGGTTGGATTTCCAACCACTCATTCTTTTTTGTCAAAACTATTATTGTGTACTAGGATTTTTTTTTTATTTGTTATATAATGTATGTAATATTTTAATCATGCGTATAATCTTATTGTTATGACGTAGTAATAGGGTGATGATATGTTAGAAAATTTACTAGCACAAATACAACAGTATAATCCAAACAGTGATATGGGCTTTATTATTAAAGCCTATAATTTTGCAGAGGCTGCCCATGAAGGACAGGTGAGAAAATCAGGAGAAAAATATTTTGTACATCCTGAAAGAGTAGCAAAAATATTAGCAGAACTAGAGATGGATGATGCAACCATTGTTGCAGGTCTTTTACATGATGTAATTGAGGATACGAAGTACACTTATGAGGAAGTAAAATTAGAATTTGGTGAAGAAGTTGCTATTTTAGTTGAAGGAGTAACAAAATTAGGAAGATTTACTTATGAAACAAAAGAAGAAAGACAAGCTGAAAGTCTTAGAAAAATGTTTTTGGCTATGGCAAAGGACATAAGAGTAATTATCATAAAACTTGCTGATCGTCTTCATAATATGAGAACTTTAAAATATATGAATGAAGAGAAAAAAAGAGAAAAGGCAGTAGAGACATTAGAAATTTATGCACCTATTGCTCATAGGCTTGGAATATCAAAAATAAAATGGGAGCTTGAAGATTTATCTCTTCGATATATTGATCCAGAAGGATATTATGATTTGGTTGATAAAGTAGCCAAAAAGAAAAGAGAAAGGGAAGAATATATCAATCAGGTTATTAAACAATTGGGAAATGCATTAAAAGATGTAAAGATAAAATTTGAGATCAATGGAAGATCGAAGCATTTTTATAGTATCTATAGAAAAATGGTATATAGAAATAAGGCATTTGAAGAAATTTTTGATTTAACAGCCATAAGAGTCGTTGTAGATAATGTAAAGGATTGTTATGGAGTATTAGGAATTGTACACACTATGTGGAGGCCAATCCCAGGAAGATTTAAAGACTATATTGCCATGCCTAAACCCAATATGTACCAATCTCTGCACACTACAGTTATAGGACCAGATGGAGAGCCTTTTGAAATTCAAATCAGAACTTGGGAAATGCATCGTATTGCAGAATACGGGATTGCAGCTCATTGGAAGTATAAGGAAGGCAAAACAGGACAAAATAAAGACAATTTAGATGATAAATTAAGATGGCTTAGACAATTATTAGAATGGCAAAGGGATATGAATGATCCTAAAGAGTTTATGGAAAGTCTTAAAATTGATTTATTTACCAATGAAGTTTTTGTGTTTACTCCAAAAGGAGATGTCATTGACCTTCCAGCAGGATCTACACCTATTGACTTTGCTTATAAAATTCACTCGGCTATAGGAAATAGTTGTATTGGAGCAAAGGTAGATGGAAGAATTGTTCCTATTGATTATAAACTGAAAAATGGGAATATTGTGGAAGTTCTTGCATCCAAGAATAGCCATGGTCCTAGTAGAGACTGGTTAAAGTTTGTAAAAAGTACTCAAGCAAAAAATAGAATTCGTCAGTGGTTTAAAAAAGAAAGAAAAGAAGAAAATATTGAAAAAGGAAGAGAAATGCTTGAGAAGGAAATTAGGCGTAATAATTATGAAGTTCATGAACTTGCCAAATCTCCATGGCTCAATGAAATTGTAAAAAAACTGAGACTAAATAGTATAGAAGACTTATATGCTGCTATTGGATATGGAGGAATTTTATTAGGACAAGTTGTTCCAAGGTTAAAGCAGCTTTATAAAGAATCGGTAAAGGAAGAAAAGAATCTTCAAGAAACAATTTCTCTGCAAAATAAAACAAATAAACCTAAAAAAGAGAAAAAAGACACCCAAGGGATAAAGGTAAAAGGAATCGATAATATATTGGTTCGTTTTGCAAAATGTTGTACACCTGTTCCTGGAGATGAAATTATAGGTTTTATTACAAGAGGAAGAGGCGTATCTATTCATCGTACGGATTGTGTGAATATTCTAAAAGAAAGAGAATGTATTGACCGCTTCATAGAAGTAGAATGGGATGCAGATAGACAAAACTCTTATGAGACAGAAATTCAGATTATTGCATCAGATCGGAAAGGATTATTATCAGAAGTGACAAATGTTTTATCAGATATCAAACTTTCTGTTACTGCTATTAATGCAAGAACTACAAAAGATCGAGTAGCCATTGTAAATTTAACTATAGAAATTACAAATGTTGAGCAATTAGATAAATTAATTAAAAAAATAAAATCTATGCAAGGTGTATTAGATGTATATAGAGTGACATCTTAAGGGGAGGAAGTATAAAATGAGAGCAGTCATTCAAAGAGTCAGTCAAGCAAATGTGATAGTGGATGAAAATATTAAAGGAAAAATTAAAAAAGGTTTTTTAGTTTTATTAGGGGTAGAAGAAGACGATGATGAAAAAGATGTAATATATATGGCGGAAAAAATTATAAATTTAAGAGTTTTTGAAGATGAAAATGAAAAAATGAATCTTTCTCTATTAGATATAAAAGGAGAAATGCTAGTAGTTTCACAATTTACTCTATTAGGAGATTGTCGAAAAGGAAGAAGACCTAATTTTATGAACGCAGCTCATCCAGAGAAAGCCAATGAACTTTATATAAAATTTATAAAAAAATGCAGAGAATTTAAATTAAATATTCAAACTGGTGTTTTTCAAGCTCATATGCAAGTGAATTTATGTAATGATGGACCTGTCACAATGCTTGTGGATAGCAAAAAGAAC
This sequence comes from Inediibacterium massiliense, assembly GCF_001282725.1. Classification (NCBI taxonomy): domain Bacteria; kingdom Bacillati; phylum Bacillota; class Clostridia; order Peptostreptococcales; family Thermotaleaceae; genus Inediibacterium; species Inediibacterium massiliense. Next base: position 899,042 of record NZ_LN876587.1, read on the forward strand.
TTCTAGGAGGGGTAAGATGATCATACACAAAATAGAAGCAGGGATCTATGCGGTAAACTGCTATATTTTAGCCTGTGAAGAAACAAAGAAAGCTTGTATCATTGATCCAGGTGGAGATGGGGAGAAAATTTTAAAATATATTAATGACAATGATTTAAAGCCTCAATTTATTCTTTTGACTCATGCCCATGGAGATCATATTGGAGGAATTCCTGCAATTAAAGAAAAAATAGATTTGCCTGTGTATCTTCATGAAGAAGATGAAGATTTATTTAGCGATGCAAATAAGAATTTATCTAGTATGATGAGTGGACCCACTGTAGAGATGAAAGCAGATCAATATTTAAAAGATCAAGACACAATTAAGTTAGGAAATTTAAATCTTCATATTATGCATACTCCAGGTCATACAAGAGGTGGGATCTCTATTTATGTAGAGAATGTAGTTTTTACAGGAGATACATTATTTGCAGGCTCTATTGGCAGAACAGACTTTGAAGGAGGATCTTTTGAAGCTATTATTCATTCTATTAAAAGTAAATTGCTAAATTTAGGAGATCAGGTCAAAGTATTTCCAGGACATGGACCGAGCTCTACTATAGGAAGAGAAAAAATTTATAATCCTTTTTTGGCTGAGTAGTATATCCCTGAAGAATTGGGAGAATAATAGTAGTATCAATTCTTCAGGAGGTCTATTATGAAAAAAAGTATAGGAAAATATATTATGAAAAAAAATCAAGAGCTTCTTAGAGAAATTGATTTTCATGATTTTATGAATATGGTTGAGTCAAATCTTTGTGATGAAGAAATGGCTAGTGAATTAGGTGTTCATAAGGAATATATAAAGAGGCTTAAAAACGAAATAAAAAAGGACTTTTAGTGTAGGTGATAAAATTGATGAATGTATTATTAAAGGGACATAATTTTGAGTATGAGGTAGGAGAACTTTTAAAAATATTTATTCACAAAGAAAATTTCAAATTTGTACAGCAAAAAGCTTTGGAGGATGACCAAAGCTTTTTGCTAGTTAGTGAATATATAAAAGATGAATGTATTGCAAAAGCTACTTTGTTTCAAAAGGAAAAAGCACTTCTTACAAAATCTATAGAGCATAAAATAACAAATGATCCTTTGAATTTAAAAAAAATCATTAAAAGAAGTATAAAAATTGTCATGTATGATCTTTTAAGTGAGTTTTATCATGTGGTTCCTCCTTGGGGAATTCTTACGGGAATTAGACCTACAAAAATTGTACATGAGTTAATTTATGAAGGTTTTCATATAGAAGATATTCAAAAAAGATTAAAAAGTCAATATCGAATGAGTGATGAAAAGATAGATTTAGTGACTCGTATTGCTCAAATTGAAAAGAATTTTATTCATAGTGAACAAGAAGATAGAGTGAGTGTATATATTAGTATTCCATTTTGTCCAACAAGATGTCTTTATTGCTCTTTTCCATCTCATCCATATGAAGAAGAGAAAATAAAAAATTATTTAAATGCTTTATGTTATGAAATCAAGGAAATTGGACATACTTTAAAAAAGTTAAATAAAAAAGTAGAAACTCTGTATATAGGAGGAGGAACTCCTACTACTCTTACAGCAGAGCAGCTTAATATTTTATTAAAAACTATATATCAGTATATAGATCTTCAATTTGTAAAAGAAATGACTGTAGAAGCAGGAAGACCAGATACTATTACAAAAGAAAAATTAGAAGTATTAAAGGAAAATAAAATCAATCGTATTAGTATCAATCCTCAAACAATGAATGATGAAACACTTATAAAGATAGGAAGGCATCATAAAGTGCAAGATATTATAGATACTTATCATATGGCAAACCAAATAGGTTTTGAGTCTATTAATATGGACCTGATTATAGGACTTCCTGATGAAGATGAAAAAATGGTTGAGCATACTATGAAAGAAATTCAAAAACTTGATCCAAAGAATTTAACAGTACATACTTTAGCCATTAAAAGAAGCTCTAAATTAAAAGAAAGTATTCAAAATTATGAATTAGCAAAAGAAGAACAAGTACAAAGAATGATTCATATTACACAAGAGTATGCACAAAAAATGGGACTGACTCCTTATTATATGTATAGGCAAAAGTATATGTTAGGAAACCTTGAAAATATAGGATATGCAAAAGAGAATTATGAATGCATTTATAATATACAAATTATTGAAGAAAAACAAAGTATTATTGCCCTTGGAGCAGGAGGTGTATCTAAATTCTTTTATCCTAAAGAAAATAGATTAGAAAGAGTTCCAAATGTAACAAATGTAGATGAATATATCAATCGAATTGATGAAATGATCGAAAGAAAGAGAAAAGAGTTTTTTATATAAAATGGAAATTCTATTGACAGATAAAGGTCATTTCATTATAATAATAAACAATTGTATATAGTATTTGCAAAGAAGAGGAAAAGTAAGTGTAATACTATTGAAAGCGAGTTGAGATTTGGTGAGAGCTCAATAATACAGGTTATACTGAAGACACCTTAGAGCAAATGATCTGAAAAAAAGTAAGATCGTTCGTATTTCGGCGTTAACGAATAAAAGTGGGATTTTCCAATCAGGGTGGTACCGCGGGATTCAATACTTCTCGTCCCTAATTCAATAGGGATATAGGAGTATTTTTTGTTTTTACTTTGTTTCAAGGAGGGTTATATATGTTAACAAAGGCACCTAGAGGAACAAAAGATGTTTTACCATCAGAAGTGTATAAATGGAGATATGTTGAGAATTTATTTAGAGAAGTTTGTGATCATTTTGGATATAAAGAAATTAGAACTCCAATATTTGAACATACTGAGTTATTTAAAAGAGGAGTAGGAGAAACTACAGATATTGTACAAAAGGAAATGTATTCCTTTGAAGACAATGGGAAAAGAGAGATTACTTTAAAGCCAGAAGGAACAGCTCCTGTAGTAAGAGCTTTTATTGAAAATAAATTATATGCAGATACTCAGCCTACAAAGCTTTTTTATATTACTCCATGTTTTAGATATGAAAGACCACAAGCAGGAAGACTTAGAGCTTTTCATCAATTAGGAGTAGAAGCTTTTGGAAGTAATCATCCTTCAATAGATGCAGAAGTAATAGGGATTGCTATGGTATTTTATGAAAGATTAGGTATAAAAAATTTAGAACTTAGAATCAATAGTATTGGCTGTCCTCATTGTCGTAAAAAATATAATGATATATTAAAAGATTATTTAAAAGAAAAGCTTCCTAATTTATGTAATACTTGCAAAGACCGATATGAAAGAAATCCAATGCGAATTATTGATTGTAAAGTAGAATCTTGTAAAAATGAACTTACCAATATACCTCTTATGTTGGATTACTTATGCGACGAATGCAAGGAAGATTTTGAAATATTAAAAGAAAGTCTTTCAGCAATGGGACTTGAATATGTGATAGATCCAAATATTGTAAGGGGATTAGATTATTATAGAAAAACTGCATTTGAGATAGTCTCTCATAATATAGGAGCACAAGGAACTGTATGTGGGGGAGGACGTTATGATGGTCTTGTAGAAGAATTAGGAGGACCACATACACCAGGAATTGGTTTTGGAATGGGAATAGAAAGATTACTCCTTACTTTAGAGAATAATGAAATACCAATCCCAAGTCCTAAGGGATTAGATATTTTTATTGTATCCATAGGAGAACGTGCAGAAAAAGAAGCTATAGGAATTCTTCAAAATTTAAGAAGAGAAGGTATTTCTGCTGATAAAGATTATTTAAGCAGAAGTATTAAAGCTCAATTTAAATATGCAAATAAATGTAATGCTTCTTATACGATTGTATTAGGAGATGATGAATTAAATCAAGATATGGTTTCTTTAAAAAATATGAATACAAGTGAACAAACTACCATTAAGCTTAGCAATTTATTAGATGAATTAAGAAATAGATTATAGGAGGAAGAACAATGGCTGAAGCATTAGGAAATATGAAAAGAACCCATATGTGTGGTACACTAAGAATGGAGCACATAGACAAGGAAGTTGTTTTAATGGGATGGGTCCAAAAAAGAAGAGATTTAGGTGGACTTATATTTACAGATTTAAGAGATCGAACAGGAATTGTTCAAATTATATTTGATAAAGATGTATCTGAAGAAGCATTTAAAAAAGCTGAAACCATAAGAGGAGAATATGTAATTGGAATTAAGGGAGTTGTAAAACATAGACAATCCGTAAATAAAAATATACCAACAGGAGATATTGAAATATTTGCAAATGAATTAAAAATATTTTCAGAAGCACAAACTCCACCTATTTACATAGAAGATGAAGATGAAGTTTCTGAAAATTTAAGATTAAAATATAGATATCTGGATTTAAGAAAGCCTAAGATGCAAAAAAATCTTATGTTTAGACATAAACTAGCAAAATTAACAAGAGACTTTTTAGATGAAAATGGATTTTTAGAAGTAGAAACTCCAATGCTTGCAAAAACTACTCCAGAGGGAGCAAGAGATTATTTAGTTCCAAGTAGAGTAAATGAAGGAAAATTTTATGGTCTTCCTCAGTCTCCACAGCTTTTTAAACAATTATTAATGGTATCTGGAATAGATAAATATTTTCAAATTGTAAAATGCTTTAGAGATGAAGATTTAAGAGCAGACAGACAACCAGAATTTACACAAATTGATATAGAGATGTCTTTTGTAGAAGTAGAAGATGTATTATCTATGAATGAAAAATTAATACAAAAGATGTTTAAAGAAATGTTAAATGTAGATGTTACATTACCTCTTCAAAGAATGCCTTATCAAGAAGCAATGGAGAGATTTGGATCAGACAAACCAGATATTCGATTTGGCTTTGAATTAAAAAATATGAATGATCTAGTAGAGAATTGTGGATTTAAAGTATTTTCAGATACTATAAAAAATGGTGGAGATGTACGAGGAATTAAAATTGACGGAGGAGAAAGTCAATTTAGTAGAAAACAAATTACAAAATTAGAAGACTATGTAAAAACTTATGGAGCAAAAGGTCTTGCATGGATTAAGATGACTTCTGAAGGGATGAATGCTCCTATTGCTAAATTCTTTAGTGAGGATGAATTGCAAAACATCATAGAAAGATTTGAAGCAAAGACAGGAGATTTAATTTTAATTGTAGCAGACAAACCAAATGTTGTATTTGATGCTTTAGGTCATTTAAGAGTAGAAATTGCAAAACAATTGAATATTTTAGATAAAAATGATTATAAATTATTATGGGTTACAGATTTTCCATTGTTTGAATACGATGAGGAAGAAAATAGATATGTAGCAAAACATCATCCATTTACTTGTCCAAGAGAAGAAGATCTTCCTTTATTAGAGACTGAGCCTGATAAAGTAAGAGCAAAAGCTTATGATATTGTACTCAATGGAGTAGAAATAGGTGGAGGAAGTATAAGAATTCATAAAAGTGATCTTCAACAAAAAATGTTTAAAGCATTAGGCTTTACAGAAGAAGAAGCATGGTCAAAATTTGGATTCCTATTAGAAGCATTTAAATATGGAACACCTCCTCATGGTGGAATTGCATATGGATTAGATAGACTTGTTATGCTTTTAACAGGAAATGATAGTATTCGAGAAGTTATTGCTTTTCCTAAAAATCAAAATGCAATATGTCCGATGACAGAAGCTCCAAGTATAGCAGATCAAAATCAATTAGATGAATTGCATATTGCTTTAAAGAGTGAAAAATAGAGTGAAAAATATAATATTTATATGATAGAAGGCATTCAATCCCGTGGGTTGAGTGCTTTTTGTTGCTGAAAAATAAGAATAAGCTTATTAAATGATTTTATTTAACGTTGTGATAAGCATTACTCACTTATGATATAATAAAACTAATAAATGAAACTTTTAGATTGGAGGGAATTTTATGAAATGGAAAGATATCAGAGATCAATATTCCAATAAATGGGTATTAGTAGAAGCATTGAAAGCTAATTCTATAGATAATAAAAGAATCATTCAAGATATGGCAGTTATATCGAATCATAGTAATTCTACGGAGGCATGGAAACAATATAAAGATTTACATTTAAGTGAGCCATCAAGGGAACTATATATCTTTCATACTTCAAATGAAGAAATCGAAGTAATTGAGCAGAAATTCATTGGAGTAAGAAGGAGGAGCAATTAATGAAAATCCGTATGGAGCATGGATTACCTTTAGTAGAGATGAAAATCAAGTATATGAACAAAGAAAAAATACTTAAAAATGTTTTATTAGATACAGGATGTTCTAATACTATATTTGATACAGATGCAGTAGAAGACATAGACTTAGTTATTGATCCTATTAAAGGAAAAGCAAGACGTATGTATGGTGTTGGAGGAGAAAGTGAACTATGTTATGAGCAAATAGTTTCAGACCTAGAGATTGAAAATTTTTTATTAAGAGATTTTACTATACAACTAGGCATAACTAAGGAGAATTATGGATTTGATGCTATTTTGGGAGTAGATTTTATGTATCAAAATGGTATTATCATAGATTTTGAAAAATTGGTAGTTAGTAAATAAAATTTAAAATTATGAATAAGTTCATAGTGAAATAAATTAATTTAAGATTTTAAGATGAAATGTTAAAAAATATAGAAGGTAATACTCATACTTTCCATTTGCATATAATGAATTATGAAGAAAAGGCATTCGATCCCATTGGGTTGAGTGTTTTTTGTTGGGCTCTATATTAATAGTTGGGGTGGGATTGTTTATAATCCCGCTCCATTACTTTATTAGAGACTATTTCAATATAAAAGTAACGTTATGGGTACATTTAATAAACCTTGTCCTGCTATACTAAAGTTGTAACACCTAACGCTAGTTTGATGTTATAATTCAAACATAGAAAAGGAGTTGCAAAATGGCGAATAAAAAATATGACCCAGAATTACAAAAGAAAGTATTACGTCTTTATCTTGAAGAAGGTCGGACTGTAAAAAGCTTAACTGAAGAATATAATTTAGGGAATGGTACATTGAGATATTGGTTAAACAAGCACCGTGAAGAATGCAAGACAAATACTGATTTAAAAGAAGAAACAGATTCTTATATTGAAATTCAAAAGCTGCGTAAACAGCTGGAAGAACTTGAAAAGGAGAATCGTTTTCTAAAAAAGGCGGCTGCATTCTTCGCGAAAGAAATCGATTAAAAATTTATGAATTCATAAAAAAATACTGCAATGAATTCGGTTTACGATGGCTATTATCCAAATTTAAATTATCCCCTAATGCCTATTACAATTATCTTAAAAAGAGAACACAAAAATATTTTAAACACAAAGCTCAATTAAAAGAATTAATTGAGACAATTTATCATAGTAAAAATGGTACTGTAGGTTATCGCATGATAGCAGATTTACTTAAATTAAGTAATGTATCATGCAGTTATCCCACGATTTATAAGTATATGAAAGAGCTAAATTTAAAAGCTATAATTATGAAAAAGAAACAAAAATATATAAAAGGAAGTATTCATAAAACTTTTAAAAATCTCTTAAATCAAGATTTTACTGCTTCCAAGCGAAATGAAAAGTGGTGTACTGATTTTACCTATCTTACATTAAGCAATGGTCAGAAGCGTTATAATTGTAGCATCATAGATCTGTATGACAGAAGTGTAGTTGCAACGTTGAACAGTAAATGGATTGATTCAAATTTAGCTATAGATACGTTGAAAATAGCATTAAAAAATAACCTAATCAAAAATAATTTAATTTTGCATAGTGATCAAGGAGCGCAGTTTGCTTCAAAAGAATTCGTAAAATTCTGTGAATCTAAGGGTGTCACACAAAGCATGAGCAAAGCTGGTTGTCCTTATGATAATGCAGTTATGGAACGATTTTATAATACATTTAAAAATGAACTTATTAAACAATATCGTTTTGATACTGATCAGCTTCTCAATGAAGCTGTTAATGACTATGTTTATGAATGGTATAATTTTTCAAGACCACATTCGCATAATCAAGGAAGGACACCCTTCGAAGCTAGGTATGGAAATCAAAACTAGCACATAATGTTACAATTTTACTTGACCAGAACACCTAGCTAGAATATAGGCTTTTTTATTGTCATGTAATAGGTATCTAATTCATAATTAGTTAGTACAATGAATAATTTTATTAAGAAATTTATGAAAATTTTTAAGTCCGAAAGACACTCGTAATTAGAATACACTTATTGAACGCCTCCTTTAATTTGGTGTGAGCAACTATAATTTAGCAGGAATTTTCGGTAAGTGCTTTATTTTTTTGCAAAAAATTAAATGTTGAAGTTTAAAGCGCCCCAACATTTATTATAGAACCTAAAAAAACAACAATATGCTACAATGTAGATTTTTCAATATGTTGACAGTTTACAGCGTATGGAAAGTGGATTCATATTGTGTTATAATTTAACTTAAGTTGTTGTATAAAAATTAATATAACTATTATAGATAGTAATAAAAAACATAGAGAAGGAGTAGAAGTATGAAGCAGGATATAATGCAGTATTAATCTAATATTTGGGCAACAGCAGACTTACTAATAGGTGCTAAGAGATTCTTCATCATACAAAAAATACTTCAAAATATTTTTAAGTATCAAATTAGATAAAGAAAAAAATATTCATCAATTGTGGATTTTGAAGATGGATTATCAAGTTATAAAAGATGATGTAGAAGTATACTTTGATAATCGAATTGGAATTGTTAGTCCACCCGAGAAAGAGGAGAATACTAAGAAATCCAAAGATAAGGGTAATGATGAAGATGGCGGAAAACAAATGAAGGTTGATATATTAAAAATAATTCAACAAAAAAATCAAGAAGAAGAAACTATCGGGGAATTAATAAAAGAATTTGAAGAAAAAATTGAAAAACTATTTTTATTTATTATGAAACCAGAGAATGGTAGAAATCTAATAGCTAAAATGAAAGATATAGGAACTGAATTTAATGAAGAAGAAATTCATAGTGATTTTACTAAAATATATAGGAAATTTAAAATTAAGTATAATAGAGAAATTGGAGAATTTTTCTTCAAGGAGACAGAAGATGTTATAGATAAATTATGTGATGATTTTGAGGAATATCTTAATAAGACAACTAAGCAGGAAATTGATATTTATGAAACAGAAGAAATTGCAGAAGAACGCCCTAATTATGAAGTGAAATAGAAGGTAATAAGTATAGTTTCATTTAGTATCAAAGCTGAAGAATTAAAGAAATTAAGAGATATATTGAATGAAATAGAGTTATAGAATGCTCAAAAAGAATTGACTTATTTGTTAGTTCTTTTTGATTCTAGGAGGATAGATAAATGCTTTATACTAATGGAAATTTTCATATTGAAAGCGACTTTGAAATAAGAGTACTTAGAGAAGTGGGAGAAGATGTAGATTTGTTAATTCCTATAGAGGATAGAACACTGAATTTATATATGGATCATCTACCTGATTATTTAAGTAAAAAAATACAGTTTCCTATGATTAAAAACATATTGATTCGATTTTGTACATTGAAAAATAACCCTATTTGTACCATCCATTTTTTAAGAAGTATTGATATTCAGTCTGCTATTGTTAACTTTGAAATGGATTATAGCCATCATTTTTTGCACATAAAAAATAAAGAATATTCTGTAGAACTAATATTTAAAAAACTGTGACGTATTTTAGTTACTTATCAGTTGGAATGGATGGATCTTATTCTTGAGCAAAAATTTAAAAATAAAAACATAGAGGTTTATTTTTAGTGAAATTAAGCACTAATTGTTGGAGGATGGTATAGTAGTGGAGTTTTATTTTTGTATTTAATTGGTTCAAATATCATCATTTTATATGGCATCTCTTTGTACTTGCTGGAAGTACATTACTCTTTTTCTCAATATAGATTTATATATGAGTATACTTATTACTGAAAAAGAATAAATTTGCAAAGAGTGATAGAATATGTTATAATATATAAGTTAGTTTATTTGTTATGCAAAACTAATTAATGTATAATTAGATTATTTTTTGCAATAATTTTATCGTTAGTTTCAAAATTGTTATGAAGATGCTTTTCATTTATGTCTAAGGTTTATAAGAATCTAGATGCCTTCCTTAAGATATATTAGAGTTTTTATACTATCTAATAAAAAGTAGATTTATTCTATTCTTGAATTTTCAATATGAATTATTAAAATAAATAATTACATGATTAATCTCATTCATGCTATATGTGTGCTTACTTCATTATGCTTCTACTAATGGAGGTTATGTATATTGTTAAATTTTTAGATTAATGATGGAGTTATAAAATACACTGATTATTTGCTAACATGCTATTATGTTAGCTTTTTTTGTTACATGATACTTACATGTAAAAAAATAATATGCTAATAAATATAATTCAATTATATTAAAGGAAAATTAAAAATGTAAGAGGAGGTGTTTTAATGACACAACATATAATATTAACACTTATTGGTTTATTTTTAGTAACAACATTTACAAATATTTTAGCAACATTAAAAAGCATACTACTTGCGAAAAATATTATGAACCCGGTTTATCTTTTAGTGTTTATAGATGCTATTATTTTTGCAACAGTGCTAGGCAAAGTTACTAGTTCAAAAGGTTTTCATTTTGCGATTGCATATGCTTTAGGGAAAACATTAGGAGTTTTTATTGGTAGTAAAATCGAAGAACAACTTGCACTTGGTATTTTAGAAGTAGATGTATTTTTAAATAATAAGAGCAAGATGATAGAAATAGCAGAAAAACTTAGAGAAGAAGGATATACAGTGAATAATTTTTTAGCTCGAGGAAATAATGGCGGTAGAAGATATAAGGTAGAGGTTGTTATAACGAGAAAAGAATTTAAAGTATTTGAAAATATTATGCATGAATGTGGTGTAACAGACCCAACTTTAAAGATTAAAAACTTAAGTAAGGTTGAAGGTAAAATTTCTGCCACAAGAATAAAAGTAACTTAAATTTTTTGATACTATAGTTCATTTTCAACTAACATTAGCAAGAACAGAAAAAATGGAGTTTAAAAATGAAACGCTATAGAATCGGTATTAAGCTAGCTAAATATATTTAGCATATAATGGAAAATTAAGAGTTGTAAAAATTAATTACTTAAGATATATTTTCATACGTTTGAAGTATTAAATTATACTTTGCTATTGAATAAAAAATGGGTATAATAAAAAAGAGGTGATAAAAATGAATCAAGTAGGAAAAGTAATAGAGGTTTTAGAAGATCATAGAGCTCAGGTTTTAATGAGAAAACATTCTGCATGTGGAGAATGTGGAGCTTGTCAGTATGGACAAGAAAATATGAATTTAAAAATTATAGCAATGAATCAAGTGAATGCTAAAGAAGGAGATACAGTAGAAGTAAATTTAGAGACACAAAATGTATTAGGAGCAGCTTTTATTGCTTATGTAATACCACTTGTTGCTCTTTTGGTAGGGGTAATTGGGACTAGCTTTATACTCCCTAAAACAGGGTTTACTGGAAATGTAGAAGTATATTCTATAGTAGTTGGATTTATTTTAACTATTATTGCTTTTGGATTTATTAAATTAAATGAAAATTCTTTTAAAAAACAAGATAAATATGTACCAGTGATATCAAAAGTTGTAGAGAATGAAAAATAGAGATTATTAATCTCTATTTTTTTGGGATTTTTTAAATTCAAAAAACATTCTTGTAATAGAAGAAACGAGTAAAATGGCAGCTGCTATACCTCCTGCCATAAACATGGTTTCACTTCCTACTACAGAAAATTTACTAAAGTCTTTTTCCATAGCTGCAAGCATTGCATAATACATTCCAGCTCCTGGAACAAGAGGGATAATTCCAGGAATTACAAATACAGTAACTGTTTCTTTAAATTTTCTAGCAAAAATTTCACTGATGATAGCTACAACGGATGCTCCGACAAAAGAAGCTGCAATCAAGGAGCCAAAATTTTCTCTCCAATATACAAAAGCAATCCATCCACAGCCTCCAACAAAAGAAGCTTTGATGATAGATTTCTGAGGAATATTAAAAAGAATAGCAAATCCAATGGTAGCTAAAAAAGAAAATATAAATTGTAGATGCATTATGAAATCCCTCCAAAAATATAAATCCAAGTATTCATTACAGCTCCAGCCCCAACTGCAATAGCAATAGCTACAATAAAAGCTTCTGCAGTTCTTGCAGCACCAGATAATAGATCTCCAGAAATATAATCTCTTACAGCATTAGTGATTGCTACACCAGGGACCAATATCATGATAGAACTAATAATAATTTTATCAAGGTGCATACCTATTCCCATATGAACAGACAATATGGCTAAAAAAGCTGCAATGGCTCCACCAAATAGATTTTGAATAAAAAAATTAGAATTTAACTTTTCGGTGAAGGATATAGACATATAAATACATACTGATGTGATGAAAACACAAATAAAATCACTATAGGTCGCGCCTAGCATAACTCCAAAAAAAGCAGATGCAATACCTGCTCCAAATATTTTAAGAGGCTTTGGATATTTTGGAAGATGATCAATTTCTTTTAAAATTTCTAGTGCATCTTCAATAGACAAAACAGAACTAGAGACTTTGCGAGAAAAATCATTTACCTTTGAAATTTTATTTAAATCAATAGTTCTTTCTACAATTCTTTTGATGAATGTAAGTACATCTCCACCCTTTTCTCTGCAATCTACAGAAACAAATATTCCAGTAGGTGTTACAAAAGATTCTACATAAGAAATTCTATAGGCTTTGCAAATTCTTATTACGGTATCTTCGACTCTATAGGTTTCTGCACCGTTTTTGAGCATTATTTCTCCTGCATAAAGAGCCATGACTAAAACATCTTTTTCTCTAGAGTTCATATTGTCACTCCTTTATTCTTCCAGCACATTATATCAAAATGGAAATAAGGTTACAATATAGTATGAGCGAAGATTTATATTTTATAGAATTTATACAAAACTTGTAAAATTAAGCAATTAAAATTATAATAAGTATAGGACCTATCATGAAACAAATATACATAGGGAGGAGAATAAAATTATGAATTTTGAAAATGTGAAGAATACGGATAGAGAAGTATTCGATGCTATTGAAAAAGAAATAGAAAGACAAAGAAATAAAATTGAGCTCATTGCATCAGAAAATTTTGTAACAGAAGCAGTAATGGAGGCTATGGGAAGTCAATTAACAAATAAATACGCAGAAGGATATCCTCATAAAAGATATTATGGAGGATGCGAGTATGTAGATATTGTAGAAGATTTAGCAAGAGAAAGATTAAAAGAATTATTTGGTGCAGATCATGCAAATGTACAACCTCACTCAGGGGCAAATGCAAATTTAGCAGTGTATTTTGCAATGCTAAAGCCTGGAGATACAGTTTTGGGTATGAATCTTTCTCATGGAGGACACTTAACTCATGGAAGTCCTGTAAATATCTCAGGAACATATTTTAAATTTATAGAATATGGTGTAGACAAAGAATCAGAAGTGATAGATTATAATGAAGTTTTAAAAATTGCAAAAGAGGCAAAGCCAAAATTAATTGTAGCAGGAGCTAGTGCATATCCTAGAATAATAGACTTTAAGAAATTTAGAGAAATTGCAGATGAAGTAGGAGCATATTTAATGGTAGATATGGCTCATATTGCAGGATTGGTAGCAGCAGGACTTCATCCAAATCCATGTGAGTATGCACATTTTGTAACTACTACTACTCATAAGACTCTAAGAGGACCTAGAGGAGGAGTTATTCTTTGTAAAGAGGAATTTGCAAAAAAGATAGACAAAGCAATCTTTCCTGGAATACAAGGAGGACCTTTAATGCATGTTATTGCAGCAAAGGCAGTAAGCTTTAAAGAAGCTTTAACAGATGAATTTAAGACTTATCAAAACCAAATTATAAAAAATGCAAAAAGATTAGCAGAAGAATTAATTAAAAGAGATTTTAGACTTGTTTCAGGAGGAACAGATAATCACTTACTTCTTTTAGATCTAAGGAATAAAAATATAACAGGAAAAGAAGCTGAAAAACGATTAGATGAAGCAGGAGTGACAGTCAATAAAAATACCATTCCATTTGATCCTGAAAGTCCATTTGTAACAAGTGGTATAAGAATTGGTACTCCAGCCGTTACTACAAGGGGAATGAAAGAAGAGGACATGAAAGATATTGCACAAATTATAGGAATGATTATTGATTCACCAGAAAAGATGGAGGAAGCAAAAAAATTGGTAAAGAAATTGTGTGATAGATTTCCACTATATGAATAAAACATGACTTTTGTCATGTTTTATTCATATAGATATGTTTTACTTGTACAAATGAGAGGAAGAATTTTATGAAAGATTTTACAAAACAGATATTAGAAATATTATTAGAATATATTGATGAAGGAATTCATGTGATTGACCAAGATGGAAAGACTATTTTATATAATAAAACTATGGAAAAACTAGAGGGAATGAAAAAACAAGATGTATTACAAAAGCAATTATTAGAAGTATTTCCCACTTTAAATCAAAATAGTAGTACCCTTTTAAAAGTATTAGGTACAGGACAAAGTATTATAGATCATCCCCAAACTTATTTTAACCATCATGATAAAGAAATTACTACTATTAATACGACCATTCCTATATTTTTAGAAGATGAGAAAGTTGGAGCTTTAGAAATTTCTAAAAATATTACAAAAATAAAGGAATTATCAGATCAAATTATGTCTTTACAAGAACAACTGACTCAACCAGAAAAGCATGTAAAGATAAAAAAAAGATTCACTTTTTTAAGTATTATAGGTGAAAATGAAAACTTTAAAAAAGCTATTGATTATGCTAAGAAGGCCTCTAAATTTTCTTCAAGTGTCCTCATATACGGAGAAACTGGAACAGGTAAAGAACTGGTAGCTCAAAGTATTCACTATGAAAGCTTAAGATCCAATAAACCGTTTTTAGCACAAAATTGTGCAGCCATACCAGAAACTCTATTAGAAGGAATGCTATTTGGAACAGTAAAGGGTGGATTTACAGGAGCTATCGATCGGCCAGGATTATTTGAACAAGCCAATGGAGGGACACTATTTTTAGATGAGTTAAATTCTATGGGAATGCAACTTCAATCTAAACTTTTAAGAGTTTTACAAGAAGGCATGATTAGACGGGTAGGAGGAGTAAAAGATATTCCTATAGATGTAAGAGTCATTGCTAGTACCAATGAGGAACCTTATGAGGCCATTGAAAAAGGACAATTAAGAAAAGATTTATTTTACCGTATTAATGTCATACCCATTACATTACCTCCTTTAAGAGAAAGAAAAGATGATATTAAAGTATTAACAAACTATTTTATACGAAAGTATAATCAACAGCTAAAAAAGGAAATAAAAGGGGTAGAAGAATCTGTATTAGAAGCCTTTCAAAGATATAGATGGCCTGGAAATGTAAGAGAGCTTGAAAATGTCATAGAGGGAGCTATGAATATTATTGAAGAAGAACGAATATTAAAACAAGATCATTTTTCTCCTCAAGCCAATGCAAAAATATTTGCGCTTACTTATCCTATAGAATATGAATTTAAAAAAGACTTACCTACCACTTTAGCTGAAATGGAAAGAAATATGATTCAAAAAGTACTCACATCTTGTAAAGATAATATTACGAAAGCTTCAGAGCAATTAGGAGTCAAGAGGCAAACTCTTCAACATAAGATGAAAAAATATAATATTTCCACAAAATAAGGCGCAAAAATATTTGCGAAAGGCTGCAAAATCATTTGCAGCCTTATTTATTTTTCGGAAAATTTAGACTAAATAGATTAAATATTCTTTATGTCATAGAATAAATATGCACAATACTATCAAAAAAGACATAAATTGATTTATTTTTTATTTTAACACTTGGCATAAAAGTTGCTTTAATAAATATCAAATACAAATTATTTAATTTATGGGAGGGATACATATGGAAAATGTGAAAGTGATTATTTGGGGACTTGGTGCAATGGGAAAAGGAATGGCAGAGATGCTTCTTAAAAAGAAAGGTGTAGACATAGTAGGAGTAGTAGGAAGAGGTAAAAAAATAGGAACAAGTATGTATGATTATTTATCTGTTGAAAGAGGAGACCGACCAGACATTTTATTAGGGGCTTATGATGAAATGATTACAGAGAAAGCTGCAGATGTAGTTTTGATTTGCACAGATTCTTTTACGAAAAATGCATTTGAAAAAATTAAATTTTGCTTAGAGAAGAAAATTAATGTAATTTCTAGTGCAGAAGAAATGTCTTATCCAATGGCTCAAGAACCAGAGCTTGCAAAAGAAATGGATAAAATTGCAAAAGAAAATGGAGTATCTGTATTAGGAACAGGAATCAATCCAGGTCTTATTATGGATTTATTGGTAGTCATTTTAACAGGAGCATGTGAATCTGTAGATCATATTGTAGCAAGGAGAGTAAACAGTTTATCTCCTTTTGGACCTGCAGTAATGGAAGAACAAGGAATAGGTATAACAGTAGAAGCATTTAAAAAAGGTGTAGAAGAGGGAACTTTGGCAGGACATGTAGGCTTTGCTGAATCTGTAACTATGATTGCAGATGCTATTGGTTGGAAATTAAGTGATAAAGTAAAACAAAGCATGGAACCAATTGTTTCAAATGTATATAGAAAGTCACCTTATGCAGAAGTACAACCAGGAGATGTAGCAGGATGCGCTATGAAAGGCTTTGGATATGTAGATGGAGAGCTAAAAATTGAAATGGATCATCCTCAACAAATTGAACCTGAAACAGAAGGAACTCATACAGGGGATTATGTAGAAATTACAGGAGTACCAAATATCAATATGGCTATCAATCCAGAAGTTCCTGGAGGAATTGGAACGATTGCTATGTGTGTAAATATGATTCCTCATATTATTAATGCAAGACCAGGAGTAAAAACTATGATCGATCTTCCTGTACCAAGAGCAATTATGGGAGACATGAGAGATATGATAGAAAGGTAGGGATAAAAATGAAGGTTAAAAAAGGAGATTGGGTACTTACATATCATGTTGTGTTAACTAAAGATCAAAGGGCACCACAGGTTCCAGATGATACAAAAGAGGTTTCACTTGAATCATGGGTAAAGGGTTTTTTACAAGAAGATGCAGAAATTGGTGATGAAGTAACCATAAAAACTATTACCGGAAGAATGGCAAGAGGAAAATTGTTGGAGGTAAATCCAGCTTATCAACATAATTTTGGAAATTTTGTTCCAGAACTTCTTCAAGTAGGGATGCAACTAAAATCTATTCTGTGGGGAGGGGAACAAAATGAATAATACAAGTTATGAAAGTGTAATGGGAAGAAAAAATGAAATTATGAAAAAGGCAGTAGGAATTGATTATAATATTTTTGAATCAGGGGAAATAAGATTTGATTATGAAAAAATGATGAGAGATACAGGTTATAGTTTGGATGAAATTCAAAAAATACAAACAGATACAGGTGTTGGAAATACTCCACTATTAGAGCTTAAAAATTTAACAAAGTTAGCAAGAAAAGTGGCTCCTCAAGGAAAAGGAGCAAGAATATTTATAAAAGATGAAGCTTCGAACCCATCTGGAAGTTTTAAAGCAAGAAGAGCAGCTACTGCTGTATATCATGCAAAAAGATTAGGATACAAAGGTGTGATTGCAGCTACTAGTGGAAACTATGGTGCAGCTGTAGCATCTCAAGCAGCAATGCATGGACTTAAATGTATCATTGTTCAAGAATGTTATGATAGCAAAGGAATAGGGCAGCCTGAAATTATTGAGAAAGCTAGAAAATGCGAAGCTTATGGTGCTGAAGTTGTACAACTTACTGTAGGTCCAGAACTATTCTATACTTTCTTAAGACTTTTAGAAGAAACAGGATATTTCAATGCTTCTTTATATACTCCTTTTGGAATTGCAGGAGTGGAAACGTTAGGATATGAAATTGCTATGCAGTTTAGAGAAAGAGAAGGAAGAGATCCAGATGTAGTAGTTTGTACAAACGCTGGCGGAGGAAACTTAACAGGAACAGCTAGAGGTATTATAAAAGCTGGTGCAGATCAAACTCAAATTGTTGCAGCAAGCGTGAATTTAAGTGGCCTTCATATGGCGAGCGATAGTCAGTTTAATAAAAAATCATTTACTACAGGACATACAGGATTTGGAATACCTTTTGCTACAGGACCAGATCGTTCTGATGTGCCAAGATCTGCTGCAAGACCACTTAGATACATGGATAGATATGTAACAGTAGCGCAAGGAGAAGTGTTCTATATGACAGAAACACTAGCTCAAATTGAAGGATTAGAAAGAGGTCCTGCAGGAAATACATCTCTAACTGCTGCATTTAGTTTAGCTCAAGAGCTAGATGAAGATAAAATTATTGTAGTACAAGAAACAGAATATACAGGAGCAGGAAAACATGTACAGCCTCAGCTTTCTTTTGCTAGAGACAATGGAATCGATATAAGATTTGGAAATCCAAGAGATGAAGTTCCAGGACAAAACATTATATTACCAGAACATCCAAGACTCATTCAGGCACAAGAAGTGGATGTAAACAAACTAAGAAGATCTTATATCAATCATTGTATTGATGATTATGGACAAAAAGAAATCTCTAGTGAAGATTTAGATTTCTTAGTACAAGATACAAAATCTAGCATAGAGTTTGTAAAGGAAATACTCAAAGAGAAAAATATAAAAATTTCTGAATAAAATTGTTTGGCATACATATGTATGCCAAACTTCTCTCAAAATATAGAATTGGGGTGAAAAAATGAAAAGAGCGGATGATTTTGAAAAACGAAGAGACCATTTGAAAAATTTAACAGATGAAGAATTAAAACTAAGATTTTGGGAATTGGCAAATCAATTGGTAGATCCTCTTTTGGATCTTGCATATAAAAATACTTCACCATCTATTGAAAGATCTATCCTTCTTCGTATGGGATTTTCAAGCATGGAGGCAAAAGTTATTGTAGAAGGGGTAAGAGACAGAGGACTTATGGGAAAAGGCGCAGGGCATGTAGTTTATAAGCTTGCAAAATCAAAGAACATGGACATTAGAGATGCAGGAGTTGCCCTTTCTAATGGAGAATACTGGGATGAAGTAATAGATTTATTTAAAGGAGGTGTGCAAAGTGAAACTAGATAAAAATGAAAAATTAGACATTAAAGAAATTTTAAAGGATCTAGATAAATATGTACCAAATAGAAGAGGTTGGGTTTGGAGAGAGAAAAAAAATGATCTACACATGGGGCCTTTTACTTATCAAAACTGTTCAGAGCCTCTTACCCAAAGTGTTCCTTTGCCATCTGCAAAATATTTTGGAGATATTGACCCACAACCTGAGTATTCTATTACTACAGAAATTGCATCCGGTAGGTTTGAAGATGACATAAGAAGAATGAGAATGGCTGCATGGCATGGAGCAGATCATATCATGGTTATTAGAACAGCAGGACAATCTCACTTTGATGGACTCATAGAAGGAACGCCACAAGGAATAGGTGGGATTCCTGTTACAAGAAAGCAAGTTCGTGCTCAAAGAAAAGCACTTGATTTAATAGAAGAAGAAGTAGGAAGACCTATTAACTATCACTCTTATGTTAGTGGTGTTGCAGGACCTGAAATTGCAGTTATGTTTGCAGAAGAAGGAGTAAATGGAGCCCATCAAGATCCTCAATATAATGTTTTGTATAGAAATATCAATATGATTCGTTCTTTTGTAGATGCAGCAGAATCTAAAACAATTATGAAATGGGCAGATATCGCTCAAATTGATGGAGCGCATAATGCCAATGCAACAGCAAGAGAGGCATGGAAGGTAATGCCAGAATTGATGGTTCAGCATTCATTAAACTCAATTTTTTCTGTAAGAGCAGGTATGAAAAAATCTAATATTTGTTTATCAACTGTACCACCAACAGCTCCACCTGCGCCATGTCTTTATATTGACCTTCCTTATGCAGTAGCTTTAAGAGATTTATTCTCTGAATATAGAATGAGAGCTCAAATGAATACGAAGTATATGGAATCTTCTACAAGAGAAGCTACTGTTACCCATGTAATCAATTTATTGATCTCAAGACTTACAAGTGCAGATATTCAATCTACCATTACTCCTGATGAAGGAAGAAACGTACCTTGGCATATCTATAATATAGAAGCTTGTGATACTGCAAAACAAGCATTAGTAGGCATGGATAATATACTAGATTTAGTGGATCTTAAAAAGGAAGGATATCTTCCAGAAAAGGTTAGAGAATTAAAAGAAAGAGCCGTATTATTTATGGAAGAGATGATCAAAGTAGGAGGATATTTTAAAGCCATAGAAGAAGGTTTTTTTATAGACTCTGGTTGCTATCCTGAAAGAAATGGAGATGGAATTGCAAGAAAGAGTGATGGAGGAGTAGGAGTAGGAACTGTTTATGAGAGAGATGAAGATTATTTTGCTCCAGTTACAGCTCATTTTGGATACAATAATGTATCTCAATATGATGAGTCAGCAGTAGATGACCCTGCAAAATTAATTGGAGGCTGTACCTTTGAAAAACCAGAAAAAATTGTCTATATAGATGAATTAGATGAAACAGATAATGTAAATGTAAGATTAGAAGAAACAAAAGAATTAAGAGAATCTAGTAAAATCAAGCCAGAAGTAGAGTGGCTAGGAGATGGAATTGTCCAAATGGATTTATTCTTACCAACTAGTAGAAGAATTGCAGAAGTAGCAGCTGTAGAAATTGGAAAGAAAATGGGACTTGTAGATCCTGAAGTGATTCATAAAGAAATTATGCATCCATGTGAAGGTACAAGAATACAATTAAAAGGAAAAATAGATTTTAGTATAGATGTAGATCAATTAGTTATTCCTCCAGAGCCTGAGATTATGTCTGATGAAGAAATTCGTCAGGATATTGAAGAAACTCCAATGAAGATTGTTGCTGCAACAGTAGGAGAAGATGAACATTCTGTAGGACTAAGAGAAATTATTGATATTAAACATGGAGGAATTGAAAAATATGGTATTGAATGTCATTATTTAGGTACATCTGTTCCAGTAGAAAAATTAGTAGATGCAGCCATAGAATTAAATGCAGACGCCATACTAGCATCTACAATTATTAGTCATGATGATATCCATTATAAGAATATGAAGAGGATTCATGAATTGTGTGTAGAAAAAGGTATAAGAGATAAAATAATGATTGCTTGTGGAGGAACACAAGTTACACCTGAAATAGCAGTAAAACAAGGAGTAGATGCAGGTTTTGGAAGAGGTAGTAAAGGCGTTCATATGGCTACATTCCTAGTTAAAAAAAGAAGGGAAATGCAAAATGAAAATTGATCTGTTAGTAGCAGAAATTGGAAGTACTACTACTGTAGTGAATGCCTTTTTAGGCATTCACACTAGTGATCCTAAATTTTTGGGTCAGGGGCAAGCTCCTACTAGTGTATTAGAAGGAGATGTAACCATTGGTCTTGAAGGAGCTATTGAGGATTTAAGAAAAAGTTTAAACCTATCTAGCATTGATTATGAAGAGATGCTTGCTACAAGTAGTGCAGCAGGGGGACTCAAAATGAGTGTACATGGACTTGTTTATGATATGACAGTTCGTGCTGCAAAAGAAGCTGCATTAGGAGCAGGAGCAATTATTCATCAAGTAACAGGAGGTAAGTTAAGAAGGACAGATATAAAAAAGATAAAAGAAATCAGTCCAAATCTTATATTGATTGCTGGAGGAGTAGATTACGGAGAAAGAGATACAGCCCTTTTGAATGCAGAAATGATTGCTGATTCAGGAATCAAAGCACCTATTATTTATGCAGGTAATATTGAAAATCAAGAAGAAATTCGTGAAATATTTAAAGAGAAAGAAAATAAGCTATATGTTGTAGAGAATGTATATCCTAAAATAGATGAATTAAATATTGAACCTACTAGAAAAGTTATTCAAGATGCATTTGAAGAGCATATTATCCATGCACCGGGCATGAGTAAGGTCAGAACTATGATTACAGGACCAATTATTCCTACTCCTGGGGCAGTTATGGAAGCATCAAAGGTATTGCAAGAAGAGATAGGAGATTTAATGACTCTGGATGTAGGGGGAGCCACAACAGATATTCATTCTGTTACAGAAGGAAGCGAAGAAATCAGCAGAATTTTAATTAGTCCTGAGCCTACTGCAAAAAGAACGGTAGAAGGAGACTTGGGAGTTTATGTAAATATGAAAAATATTGTAGATAGGATTGGAAAAGATGTTTTATCCAAAAAACTAAATTGTGATGTGGAAGAATTAATCAAACAACATAAACCTATTCCAGATACAGATCAACTAAAGGAGTTTGTAGAATTATTGACGGAAGAAGCAGTTTTAACTTCTGTTTATCGCCATGGAGGAAAATTAAGGAATTTATATGGTCCTGCGGGAAAGAAGACATTTGCAGAAGGAAAAGATCTTACCAATATCAAATGGATTATTGGAACTGGAGGAGCACTCACTAGGCTTCCTCATCGGGTAGAAATATTAAAACAAATAGCAAAAAGTAATAAGGGAGATTATTTGCTCCCAAATAAAGAAGCAAAAATACTTATTGATGATGATTATATTATGGCATCTTTAGGAGTTTTATCTAAAAAATATAAAGAAGCTGCTTTAATTTTAATGAAGAAGAGTTTAGGCTTACTATAACTCTAAGTAGTTTGCAGACAAAGTCGTAAAAAACGTCACTAACTTTTAAATTTGGAAAATATATAGAAACGATCAAAAATAGCATTACAAACTCGCTTTGCTCAAACAGTGTAATGCTAATCATTTTTTTCACTTATTCTATATTTTCACAAATTCTCAGTAATTGTTCCTTGTTTTTATGACTTTGCTAAAATATAATTTGTTAACAGTATGAGCCGGGATATATCCCGGCTGTTTATGTAAAGGGAGGCAAAAATATGAATCGATGCCCAAGAATTGAAGTAGACATCAAAAAAATAGAGCATAATACAAAAGTGTTGGTAGATTTATGTGAAAATATTCAAATAGCAGGAGTAACTAAAGTATTTTGTGGACATGAAGAAATTGCAAAGGCCATAGTTAGAGGAGGAGTAAATTTTTTAGCAGATGCTAGAATTGAAAATTTAAAGAAATTAGAAAACATAAATATACCAAAGATTCTTTTAAGACTACCCATGAATAGTCAAGTAAAAGAAGTAGTGACTTATTCAGATATAAGTCTCAATTCTGAAATCAAAACCATAAAAAATCTTTCAAAAGAAGCCATCAAACAAAATAAAAAGCATAAAATTATTTTGATGATAGATTTAGGAGATCTAAGAGAAGGAATATGGGGAGATCCTATAGATACAATAAAAGAAATAAAAGATTTAGAAGGAATAGAAATAATAGGAGTAGGAACCAATCTAACTTGTTATGGAGGAGTTATTCCATCAGAAGAAAATCTTGGTAGATTGATAAAAATTAGGGAAGAAATAGAAGAAAGATTTAATATTTCTTTATCCATTTTATCTGGAGGAAATTCAAGTAGTTTGTATTTAATAGAAAAGGGACGTATGCCATCAAAGATTAATCATTTAAGATTAGGTGAAGCGATTGTATTAGGAAGAGAAACAGCTTATGGAGATAAAATAGAAAATACATATGAAGATGCTTTTACTTTTGTTGCTGAAATTATAGAATTAAAGGAAAAACCTTCTGTTCCTATAGGAGAAATAGGAATGGATGCATTTGGTAATAAACCCATATTTGAAGACAATGGAATTCGAAAAAGAGCTATTTTAGCAGTAGGAAGACAAGATGTTCAAACAGAAAATATTATTCCTATAGATGAAAATATGAAAATTTTAGGAGCAAGTAGTGATCATTTAATATTAGATATAACAGATGCAAAAGACAAATATGAAGCAGGAGATGAAGTAAGATTTAAACTTTCCTATGGAGGAATACTTCAGCTTATGACATCTTCTTATATAAATAAAATCATTCAGTTATAAAAATAGTATAAGACAGGTTATGCCTGTCTTATTTTTGTGTATTCAATAATATTATAGATGTTTTATTCTTTCTTTTGAAACTTTATGGTAGGATTCTTCATATGGTAAAAGGGGGGATAAAATGATCTGTAATGAAAGTTATGAAAAAATAAAAATTGGACAAAAAGCAAGTATTACAAAAATGATTACTGAAGAAGATGTTTTAATGTTCTCTGAAATCAGTCAAGATATCAATCCTCTTCATATGGATAAAAATTTTGCAAAGCAAAGTATGTTTAAAAAAAGAATTGTTCATGGATTTTTAGTAGCATCTCTTATTTCTGCTGTGCTAGGAACAAAGCTTCCAGGTGCGAATACCATCTATTTGAGCCAAGATCTTCAATTTTTAGCACCAGCTTTTATTGGAGATATCTTAACAGCTACTGTAACAGTTTTAGAGAAAAAAGATCATAAAAACATTATTATATTAGAAACGATTGTAACGAACAAAGCACAGAAAGTAATATTAAAGGGAAAAGCAGTTGTAAAGAAAATAGATTAAAAATATTAAAAAGTATAGACAGAAATGAATTATGTTTAACAATGTCATTAATTGATAATGAAGAATATAATATTAAAAAAAGTATTTGGAGTTGATGTGTATGGTGTATGAGAAAGAAAAATATCTTATTGTATTTACATCTAACTACCATGGATACTATATGGAGGAGTTATTTAGAAGAAATAATATTAAAAATACTTTTAGAAAGGCTCCAAGAGCTGTGGGGCAGTCTTGTCATACAGCTATTTATATACAAGAAAAGGATTTGGAATTAGCAATAAAGCTTGTTTTAAATTCTAAAATATTACCTCAAGGTATTTATGAAATCATTCCTAGGGGAAGTCTATTAGATTATAAAAAATTGGAAATTAAATACAAATAGGAAGGAGAAGTATTTTGGCTAGACAGGGTATCAGTAAGAGATCCTATATAGAAAGAAACAGTAAAAAGGCACAGGATCAACAAGGAGCTGCTACAGAGGCGAATGGACCTTATTCTCATTCAGAAGGAATACAGTCTATTGCAAATGGAGATGGATCTCATGCAGAAGGAATTTTAACAAAAGCAGATGGAGCAGCATCTCATGCAGAAGGGTTTTGTACTCATGCTAGTGGAGAAGGAGCTCATATAGAAGGTCAATTTGGAATGGCAAAGGGAAAGGCTTCACATGGAGAAGGACAATTAAGTATAGCTTATGGAGAATCCTCCCATGCAGAAGGACAATCAACAAAAGCAAATGGAGCAGCATCTCATTCACAAGGTACAGAAACAATAGTAGATGGAAATAGTGCTCATGGAGAAGGATGGCATACTCAAGCAGAAGGATTTGCTTCTCATGCCCAAGGAATTGAAAGCATAGCTAAGGGAGATGGATCCCATGCTCAAGGTTGGGGAACAAAAGCTACAGGGATATGTTCTCATTCTCAAGGCATGAAAACTAGTGCTGAAGGAAGATATTCTCATGCTCAAGGAGATGAGACTATAGCTAAAGGAACATGTTCTCACGCTCAAGGATATAAAACTACTGCCAGTGGTATGTATTCTCATGCTCAAGGAAAGGGAACGAATACCAATTATTTTTGTGGGACACATATTATGGGCAAATATGGAGATGCAGATGCACCTTATTCTTGGTATATAGCCAATGGAATCAGTGAACAAATAAAAGGGATTGGTGGAAAGATAGTAGGGCAAACTGGAAATATGGATATTGATGGAACATATGGGAGCTTTTATAATGGGTATGGAGAAATGTTTGAAACAATAGATGGGAAAGGCATAGATATAGGATATTTTGTAACTTTAGAAGGAAGAAAAATCAGAACAGCAAATCACCAAGATGATTATATTTTAGGGGTTACTACAAAGAATCTAGCTGTAATAGGAGGTCATAAAGAATTAAGATGGAGAAATAAATATACTACAGATGAATGG
The DNA here is from genome assembly GCF_001282725.1 of Inediibacterium massiliense. Taxonomy (NCBI): domain Bacteria; kingdom Bacillati; phylum Bacillota; class Clostridia; order Peptostreptococcales; family Thermotaleaceae; genus Inediibacterium; species Inediibacterium massiliense. The sequence goes on from NZ_LN876587.1 coordinate 925,103, forward strand.
GGAAATGTTCAATATGAAAATACATGGATTGCACCAGATCAAGGAGGAAACAATTCATATGAAATAATACCCATAGTAAATAAACAATGGGATGAAAATAAAGAATATATACCAAGAAGAAATAGAGAAGAATGGATTTATGTAGGGCTATTAGGGCAAATTCTTGTAAGAGATGATGGTACTTGCAAAATAGATGGATATTGTAAAGTAAATCAGGATGGAATTGCAACAAATGCTTCCGTAGGATATAGAGTATTAGAAAGGATTTCATTGAATCAAATATTAATATTGCTAAGATAGAAAAGGTCTTGTTATAGACCTTTTCTTTTGGAATAACCATTGTGATATTATCATATAATGAATGGAAAAAGAAGGGGTGATCATATGGAAAAGAGAAGATTATCTTCTATTTTACAAATGGATAAAAATATAAAAGTATATAAGGATGGAATATATAAAAGCTTAGGATTTATAAAGGAACATGAAAAAGAAGACTTATTGGTATTTTTAAATGATGAAAAATATTTATCTGATTTAGAAAAGAATCCTAATATTAGCTGTGTAATTTGTTCTGAAAATATTTTAGAAAAAATAAAAGACAAGGATATAGGTATATGTATAGCCAATGATCCAAAGATTACCTTTTATAGATTGCATAATGATTTAGTAAAAAATACAGAGTTTTATGGAAAAAAGTTTAAAAGCCAAATTAGTATGACGGCACAGATTCATCCAACAGCATATATATCAGATCACAATGTAATTATTAAAGATGGAGTGAAAATAGAGGCAAATGTTACTATATTGAATGATGTATATATTGGAGAAAACACCATTATAAGAGCAGGATGTGTGATCGGAACAGAGGGATTTCAGTTTGCAAGAATAGAAAATGATATTTTACCTATATCTCATGCAGGAAAAGTAATTATTCATGATCATGTAGAATTTCAAGCCAATTGTTGTGTATCTAAAGGAATTTTTGGTGAGGCCACAGAAATTGAAGAGAAATGTAAATTTGATAATTTAGTTCATATTGCTCATGGGGTACATATGGGAAAAAGATGTTTGGTTGCAGCAAATGCTATGATTGCAGGATATACAACTATTGGAGAAGATGTGTGGATTGGACCTTCTGCAAGCATTAGCAATATGCTTGATATAGGAGATGAGGCGAATATAAAGATAGGTGCAGTTGTCACGAAAAATGTAGGAGACAGACAATCTGTTAGTGGAAATTTCGCCATTGATCATGATAGATTTATTTCTTTTTTAAAATCTATTCGATGAATCAATGGCGAATATATTAAATAATACCCTCTTTTTTTAAAGTATCTAACATATAGAGTATCCTATTTTCATAGGAATGTTGTGATATAGTAGTATGACCTTGTGATTGTATTTTTTTTCTTTCTTGTGGATGTTTTTGATAATAATGGATATAATGAATTGTTTCTTCAGGAGATGAAGAAGCAATGAGATCGTATCCAGGTTTGAAGATTTTCCTTACACCTAAGGTGTCAGAGGTTATTAAAAATCCTCCACAACCTAGTATTTCATAAGTTCTTTGAGTAAGCTGTGTATTTTTATTTTGGAGACCTAAAATGATATCAGCAGAAGAATAAACTTTGTTTGCATCTAAATAATGTAAATATCCGTGAATCCAATCCTTTGGAATTTCAACACCCATAATATCTTTCATCAAATCCCAATCATTTCCCCAAAAGTCAACCCTTATATTTTTTTGAATCAATGGGGTAATTAAATTTTTTATGGATTGATGACGATAAAGATAAGGATATTGGTTCAATATAGTAGGATAAGGATTGGCAATGACTGCAATAGAACACTTATATTTAGGATCAGGCTCTGTCTTATAATGAATACTAGGAAGATATCCATAGTCCATATGAGCTGCTTTAAATCCTAATTTTTTAAAATAATCCACTCTTTCTTTACAGATAGTGAATACAAAATGAGGACGAACAGTTCTTATATAAGGAAGTACCGCTGTATCTGTATGATCAGGATCTTCTAAGGACCAGTAAATATGAGGAATATTTGTCTTTAGAATATGTTTGGCAATCCAATGATAATATTGAGGAGTTTGATAAATTCCCCATCCCATAGAGATGATAAGATCAGGCTGAAATTCATGAATCATTTGAGGAATATGATACTCTGTCTGTAGACCTTCTATTCCAGAAATTTTTATTTCATGGCCTAAATTTTTAAATGCTTGGGGTAGTAGGTATTCCCATACTACACTAGATTCAATAAAAAATATACGCAATAGAGCACCTCCTTTACAAAAAGTATTGTAGAATGCAAAATCCCTATCACAAGATAGAGATTTTACATTTTTTAATTTTACTTAAAATTTTATTTGCAGTGATTAAATTATTAAGACCATCATTTCCATCTACAAAAGGAGATTTATTCATTTGTATACTTGTTACAAAGGAAACAATCTCATTTTTTAGAGGATTTTTATCAGGGATATAAATATTCTCTACAATTCCATCTAGAGAATATTTTTTTTGATTATTTATATGAGAATATCTTGAAATAGTTATGGATCTTTTTAGAAAGTCTACATCAATATAGGTATTCTTTGTATGAATTACAAGTTCTCGTATCTTTTCTTCTGTAATACGACTAGCTGTAAGACTAACTAAAATATGATTTTCATATTCAATAAGAGCTTGGGCATAATCTATGGATTCATGGCTATAAATAGATTGGCCTTGTGCAAAGATATTTTTTATAGAAGAAGTTATAATATAGTGCATAATATCTATATCATGAATCATAAGATCATGAATGACATCTGTGTCAGAGATTCTATTGGTATAAGGGCTAAGTCTCCTAAATTCTAAAGAGATAATTTCTTCATCCTTTAGAATCTTTGAAAGCTCATCTATGACTGGATTAAATCTCTCAATGTGGCCAACTTGCAGAATGATTTTATTTTCTTTGCATAGATCTATTAATTTTTTGGCTTCATCAGGAGTTTTGCAAATAGGTTTTTCCATTAAAATATGCTTTTGTTTCTTTGCACATAATATGCCATATTTAAAGTGAAAAGAAGTAGGAACACAAATAATGACAGCATCTATTTTTTTTAAGAGATCATTTATTTCTGAAAAAAAAGGGGTATCTAATTGTTCTGATATTTCTTTTGCTTTTTTATGATCTATATCAAAAAATCCTACTAAATTGATATTCTTTATTTCTTTACAGAGTTGTATATGTTTTTGTCCCATGTTTCCTGCTCCTATAATCCCTATATTTAAATTATTCATAAAGATTAATGACCTCAATAATTTTTAAAATTTCCTCTTTAGATAAAAGAGGATGAACGGGGATAGATACCACTTCTTGACTGATTTGAAGGGCAATAGGAGTAGTTGTAGGATCATATCCAAGCTCTTTATAATAAGGTTGAGTATTGAGTGGAATAGGATAATAAATGCCATATCCAATATTATTTTCTTCTAAATGTTTTATGAATGAAGTGCGATTTTTTACTTTTACTGTATATTGATGATATACAGGATCACACTTAGAAGGTACAAAAGGAAGTGTGATTTGATTATTTTTTATATTTTCATTATAAAATTTGGCATTTTCTTTTCTTTTATCATTAAAATCATTTAATTTATTTAATTGTTCAATTCCTAAAGCTGCAGCAATATTTGTCATTCTAAAGTTATAACCAAGCTGTGTATGAAGATACCTTTCTTTTTGACCATGACTGATGATTCTTTGTATATTTTCATAAATACTTTTATCCTTTGTAAGAATCATGCCACCTTCTCCAGTGGTCATATTTTTAGTGGGGTAAAAGCTATAAGCAGATGTAGTGCCAAAGGTTCCTACATATTGATCATTATATTTTGCTCCATGAGCTTGAGCACAATCTTCTATGAGAAGTAAATTGTATTTTTTTACAAGCTCCATAATCCTGTCCATATTACAAGGAAGTCCAAATAAGTGTACAATCAATATGCCTTTGATATCTTTATGAACTTTTAGAAGTTCTTCTACATGATTTACATCTATATTGAATGTATTAGGATCAATATCAGCAAAAATAGGGATGGCTCCTTCAAATAATAAACTGTTGGCGGTAGCTGCAAAAGTAAAAGGTGTGGTAATAATCTTGTCTCCTTTTTTGATATTACATGCAATGATAGCTGCATGAAGAGCTGTTGTTCCAGATGATGTGGCTACTCCATAAGGCATTTTAAAATAAGTTGCAAAATCATTTTCAAAATCTGAAACGACTTGACCGGATGCTATATTTCCACTTTTTAGTACTTGTTGTACATGAAATATTTCTTCAGTTCCAATACTGGGCTTTGCAATTGGAATCATTGAATCTACTCCTTTATATAAAAATTTAAACAATCTTTTCTCTTGATTTATCATATACTTAGAGTGTTTTTTTTGTGTCATAATTTTTTATATAAAAAAATAAATAGGCATGTGATGCCTATCCAAAAAGCTTTTGAATCCAATTTTTATTATTATTGTTTTCTAATTCCATTTTCAAATTATTGTTTTCTTTTTTATATTTTTCTAAAAGAGAAGATATTTTTTCATGTTCTTGAGTAAATTGATTGATTTTTTCTTGATAGATTTCACTATTTTTTCTTATTCTATCTATATACTCTTTATTTTGTATCTCAAGTCGATTGATTTCTTCTTTTAAATAATTGATATTACCCTGTAATGCTTGTAAAAGTTTATTTTTATTTTCTAGTTCATTATTTTTTTTATATAATTCTCCTTTTAAACTGTTAGAGGATTTTTCAGTATTCAAATCAACATAAGAAGGATTATGAATAGGAATCACATCATATGAAACTTTTGACAATATATAATTTCCTTTATAAGGAATAGAAAAAGATTGATCATTTTTAATAAGTTTAAGGATAAAAATATCATTAGAAGAAGGATCTATATTAGATGGTTTATTCCAAACATTAGATATAGTTTTGAATGGTTTAGATGAATAATAAATCGTATCATCTATTATTCCATACGCAGTAAGTAAATCTTTTTGCAAAAGAAGAATACAACTTATAAAGGGGGCAGTACTACTTATAATAATTTGAGGATCATCAGAAGAATTTTGATTTTCTTTTATAGATACATACTTTATACAATAAGATTTTTTAATTTTATCTGCAAATAAAATATGAATTGTATTCTGATCATCTATGAAAGCATCTATTAAAAAATTTTTTAAAAATATACAAGGACATAAGAAAATAGGGGTTTCCCAATAATCATTTTTGGTAGAAAGCTTTGTAAGAGTTAAATCATAAATCATATTTTGTTTTTTTAAGTAAATACAATAAAGATTATTATGAAAATCTTTTATTAGAATATAGGGCTTAATTTTCTCTTTTAAGTAAAGTCTATGAATGACATCTTTTTTCCATATTTCATCCTTTTTATAGTAAGAGAGAATGGACCATTCAAAAGGAGACGAAAGATTATGCCAACAAAATAAGATATAAGGAAATTCCAATGAAAATTTAATGCTGATATATTTAAATTCTTCCAATTCAAAATTTACCTCATACAATAAATAAAAAAACCATTCTTTGTTTTCTTCATACATATAAAAAAGCTTTCCTTCTTCATCTAAGAGTACAATTCCTATATGATTACTTTTAGTTATATCTACATCAAATTCTAGTACTTTTTTTTCATATAATATAATATCCTCTTCTTTGTATTGATAATGAAGGATAGATCCATCATCTATATAAAATCGTAAAATATCTTTATTGGTATTTAAAATAATATTTTTAGAAAAGCACATGATCATCACCTACCCATTTTAAATATATTAATGATATAAATATATTATGAAAAAGATTTTATAAAGAATTTATGAATTTGAATCACCAAAAGAAGTCTAGATACATAATATACAAGTAAAGAAGCATGATTCATACCTACTTAAAAAGTATTTTATGGGTAGAAGGGGGAAAATATATGTATAAGTCAACATCTTGTGGAACGAGCATATACACTCCAGGTGTAATTCCAGAGGAAATAAGAGAACAATTTGGAAATGCATGTGAATTAGTATGTGTTCAAGTTCCTAAAGTTTATGATTCATGTCTATTAAGAGTATGCTTAGTAGGAAATGCTAAAAAAGCAAACCCAAAAGAAGGTATTTTATTTGATCCAGATCTTAAAGTAAGAATTGATTGTAGTGCAGATGGTATTGTAAACCCAAGAGTAGTTGGAATTGTACCAGGATCTTTTAAAGTATTGGATAAAAAGAGTATGTCATCAGATCCAGATAGAAAGTTTATTACTTTCACTTATCAATTAAGGATTTTATATGATATTGTATTTGATGATGGAACTATCTCTAGAGATAATGAGCTTTTATTAAGAAGAAGTGAAACAGTAGGACCTATATATTGTCCAGAGTCATTGGCAATTATTAGAGAAAGTAAGGTAGATCAATCAGGAACCATTCATCCAGCTGAAGATGTAGATGATGAAATTGTGAAATTAGAGATTATAGCAAAAGTTTTAGATGCACAAATTATAAGGGATGATTGTAAGACACCTTGTGACCCTTATGATGATCAATGCTTTGCAGTATTTACAGTAGGAATTTATCACATTATAAAATGTGAATTAATTGTACAATTAGTTATTCCAGCATTTGGATTCTGTCCACCACCTGCTCCATGTGAAAGAATGGGAGAACCTTGTGAGATATTCAATCAAGAACTTCCTCCAGATTTCTTCCCACCACAATTAGATAATTTTATTACAGGACCTGGAATAGATTGTTAAATAATTTTAAAAATGCACTGAAAATTTTCAGTGCATTTTTATTTGAATAGATTTTTAAGTTTATTAAGAAAATGATTTTGATTGTTTTCTAAAAGGGCATACAGATTGGAATGTAATTGAAGCAACTCATCTGTTTTTTTACTTTGTGAAATTTGTTGTTGATAGAGAGTATAAAAATTTTTTTTGATTTCTTGTTGCATAGTTTTTATATTTTCTATTTCTTCTGTGAGTTTTAATAGATGATTTTCTTGAGAGAATACATTATTTGTATCATTAACTAGATCAGCTTCTAAATCTTTTGTATCACAAGAAATATCTTCCTGTGGAGAGAAGGATGGAAGATGATGATCTACTCCTATGAGGAAAAATTCATTTTCAAAGAATAACCCATAGCTATTTAAAATTTTTACCTTTTCTAAAGACTTATATTGATTTCCTAATACAGAAATACAAAAAGGTTTATGGTCATTTTCTATATTGATTTCATCAAGGGGACTCCATAATTTTTCGTAAATATTTCTACTTGTGACAAAATATTTATTACTCTCTTTCCATATCATATAAATTTGGTCATCTATTTGAATAAGAATAGGGTGAGTGCTATTTGTATTTATATTAGACAAGCATATAGGCTGGCTCCAATCATTTTTTTGATGATTTGATTTTTCTTGATACATATAAAATATGGTAAGATTATTATCATAAAAGCTAGACCATATAATATGAGTAGATCCAGCAGAGTCACAAAGAATAAAAGGATGAGAATGATCATAATCAGAACTACTGATTTTTATAGGGATGCTCCAGGAATCATATACAATATGATATTTACAATAATATAATTGATATTGTTTTTCATAGGATGATTTAAATACAATATGTATGTGTCCATCAGGGTCAGTATCACAACAAAATGGAACATCATATTTTTCTGTCACCATATCGCATACTTTTCTATTGCTCCAAGAGGAACCGTTCCAATAGTGATGCTTTAATATCCATAATTCGGGATGAATAATATTAGAGATAGCCATAAGAATATGAATATGATCATCCACTATAAATAATTTTAAGTTTTTAAATAGAAAAGATTTGGAATCATATTTTGTAAGATAGCGATATTCCCACTTATGGTCTTGATAGATACAATATTTTAAGTCTCCATAAGAAGAAATACTTACAAGATGAAATACTCCAAAAGAATCCATAGTTACGCAATAATCAATAATATTTTCACTAATTTTTGAAGTTTCATAAAGGGTATGATCTTTGAAAATTTTTAAATAAAGATGATCTTCTTCCATATAAAAATAATATGTAAAGCCTGATAAATCATAACAGATGTATTGAGAAGTACAAGGTATATTCATATTTTTATACCTCCTATAAAAATTTTAATATTATACTGTATGTGTATTTTTATGGATACAAAATTATAACTGTTTTTCAATGAATGAGGAGATTTTCATTCAATTATAATTTTTATTTTCAAAAGTATATAAAGAGTAAAAGAATTGATAATGAAAATACTATATGATTCATATGATTATAAAAAGGAGGGCTGAGAGATGATAAAAAATTCACCTTATCAAAAAATGATGGAGCCTTCTCCATATGCAACGGCTAATGATGCACAATTAAAAAAGAAATCTCCAAATATAAAAGATTTACAACCCGTATGTATATTAGCAGATAAAGTATATTCTTATTGTCAACAAAGAGATTGTTTTCCAAAATTGAAAGTAGAGATAGGGTATAAAGGAGAGCAATTTCAATTTGTAGGAATTTATTTTCAAGAAGGCTATATATGTGAAGGAACCTTACAAGTGACTCCTTTAGGTGCAAAGCGACCCAATTTTTCTAGAATTCAATTTCATCTAAAAATACCTTTTACTGTTCAATTAAGAAATATATTATCAGGAGAAATTATAGATATCAATGGATTTTTACCAGATATCATAAAGGATATTGTTATGTACATGCCTCAAGCAAGAAATGAATTTAATTTTAAAATAGTGGTAGAAACTCGTTCGGAAGTTTTGGCTCCTGTAGAGCTATTCAAAGATTATATCACCATACCCATAGGAGTACTTTCTGTGATTCGGGTTGTAGGAAAAATTGAACTTTTAGTTGCAGCATATTCTTTAAATACGGAACCACCTGAAGCAGAAAATTATGAAGAATGTGAAAAGAAGATGTATCGAGAATTTGAAAAAAGACCTTTTCCATATGATTTTTTTCCAATGGAATTTGAGGACAAAAATATAGGGGTTTAGAAATAAAGGAGAAAAATATGAAAGTATTATTCCAAATTAGAAAAGATTATTTAAAAAATCCAGCTGGAGATACTGTGATTTTTAACAATTTAAGAAAAAATTTGATTCAACTAGGAATAAAAGTAGATGCATATACAGATTGTAACATTGATTTACAAAAATATGATATGATCCATATTTTTAATACCATAAGAGTAAGAGAAACTTATGAATTTATTAGACATGCTAAAAAAAATGAAAAAAAAATTATACTTACTCCTATATATTGGGATTTAAAAGAATATTTCAAAACAACAGGGCAGAGTGAAAAACTAAAGTTTTGGGAAATGAGCGAAAAAAAAAGAGCGTTTATTTTCAAAAATTGTGATATGTATTTGCCTCATTGTCAAGAAGAAGCAGAACTGATTATTAAAAAATATGATTGTAATACACCTTATAAAGTGATTCCTTATGGAATAGATGAAAACTTTAATAAGGGAGAGACTCATTATTTAAAACAAAAATACGGAATAGATGAGTATATTCTATGTGTAGGAAGAATTCATATTCAGAAAAATCAATTAGGTCTTATCAAAGCTTTTCAAAGAGAAAAAATTCCTATCGTACTGGTAGGAGGAGTCAATGATGATATATATTTAAGAAAATGTATGAAAGAAGCAGGAGAAAATATATATTTTATAAAAAATACGCAAAGGAGTCATCTGCCTTCTATTTATAAAAGTGCAAAGGTTCATGTCCTTCCTAGTTTTTTAGAATATCCAGGATTGGTAAACTTAGAGGCAGGGATTGCAGGATGTAATGTGATTACTACTCAAATAGGAACTGCAAAATCTATTTTAAAGGATTTTGCAGATTATTGTAATCCTTACGAAATCAATTCTATTTATAAAGAAACCATGAAAGCTTATGAAAAGAAGAAGAATACTCAACTACAAGAGTTCATAAAAGAACATTATACATGGGAAAAAATAGGATTCACTGTAAAACAGATTTATGAGACGATGATATCTACATAAAATGTAGTAATAATTTTAATATTCAAAAAACCATTTCAAATTTATTTTTATGAGATAGGAATATGAATAAGAAGGAAAATATTTTTAAAATATAAATTTAAAAATGATTGACTTTAATAAATAGAAATGATATGATATCAAATATAAATTTTAGGAGGAAAGAATTATGAAAAACTTATTAATTATAACAATCCAACATGTCTTTAATAGCCAATTTAGATAGGGTTTGTACTGAAAGTTGACATAGGTACAAACCCAGAAATTCTTTGAATTCAAAGGTTTGTATCTATGTTGGCTATAAAATATAAGTGTTTCATAATTATTTTATAGAAAGCCACATAGATCATCTATGTGGCTTTTACGTTTTTTCTTTATATCTTTATTGAAAAGCCACATGGAGTGCCATGTGGCTTTTTGCATACAAAAATATAGAGAGGAGAATTTTTATGGAAATAGTAATGAGTGTATTGGCACAAAGTCTAATTTTATCCATTATGGTGTTAGGGGTGTATATAAGTTATAAAATTTTAGATTTTCCAGATTTATCTGCAGATGGAAGCTTTACTTTAGGAGGAGCAATAATAGCTGTGATGTTAAAGGGGGGGACATCTCCAATTGTAGGAAGTTTATTGGCTATAGTAGCTGGAGCAATAGCAGGACTATTAACAGGAATACTTCATGTAAAACTTAGAATATCGAATTTACTTTCTGGAATTTTAGTGATGGGAATTTTGTATTCATTCAATTTAAGGATTATGGGAAAAGCGAATATTCCTATTTTCAGCGAAACAAATATATTTTATCATTTTAATCCTTTTATGATTGCTGTTATATTTGTTGTTATCATTAAAATTTTTATAGACCTATTTTTAAAAACAGGATTGGGATATACATTAAAGGGTGTTGGAGATAATCCTCAGATGATTCAATCATTAGGAATAGAAATAGGAAAAATTAAAATATTAGGCATGATGATCTCTAATGGACTGATTGCATTTTCAGGGAGTATGATGGCACAATACCAAGGATTTACAGATATATCTATGGGTATAGGGACACTTGTATTGGGAATAGCATCTATCATTATTGGAACATCAATCATAAAAAAGACAAAATTGATACAGGAGACAACTTTAGTAATAATAGGTACATTGATTTATCAAATTACTATATATTTTGCTATGAATATAGGACTTACTCCAGTTGATTTAAAGATGATTACATCTTTAGTAATAATTATATTTTTAGCCATTAGTGGAATGAAAAACAAAAGAGGGGAGGTGGATTGCAAATGTTAAAAATTCAAAATTTATCAAAGAGCTTTTACAATTCTTATATAGGTGAAAATAGATTGTTTTCAAATCTCAATTTAGATATTCATAAAGGTGATTTTGTAAGCATTATTGGTAGCAATGGTACAGGTAAGTCAACGTTACTAAATATTATCTCAGGAGATATTCAGGAAACATCAGGAAATATTGTACTTGAAGAAAAAGATATTATCCACATGCAAAATCATAAAAGAACTAAAATCATAAGTAGAGTTTTTCAAAATCCAGCTGTAGGGACATGTCCTTCTATGACAGTAAGAGAAAATCTATCTTTAGCATTAAATAAAGGCAAATTGATTACTCTTAAATATTGTTTAAGATACAAGACCGAGGATTTAGAAAAGTTATTAGAGGATATATCCTTAGATTTAAAAAGCCTATTAGATGTAGAAGTAAAATATCTTTCAGGTGGACAAAGACAGGCTTTATCATTAATTATGGCAAGTGTATGTAATCCAAAGGTATTGTTATTAGATGAACATACAGCTGCATTAGATCCTAAAACATCTAGTGAAGTGATGAAACTCACTGAAAAAATTGTAAAAGAAAAAAATATGATTACATTGATGGTAACGCATAATTTAAAGGATGCCATACAGTATGGGAACAGACTTATTATGTTGCATAAAGGTCAGGTTATATTAGATTTAGATGAAGAACAAAAGAAAAGAATCACTGTGGAAGATATATTAAAAAAATTTGAATATGCAGTATAAAGGAGGAAATATTATGAAAAAGATAATTGTGGGAATGTTAATTATAGTAAGTATTTTATCAGGATGTGCAAAAACAGAAGATACAAAGAAAGTAATCCATATAGGGATTAATCAAATTGTAGAATATGTGGCATTAGATCAAAATAGGGAAGGATTTATCAAGGCTCTTGAGGATAGTGGCTATAAAGATGGAGAAAATATACAAATAGATTATCAAAATGCTCAAGGAGATATTGCTGTAGCTCAAACCATAGCAAAGAAATTTTCATCAGAAAAAAAAGATTTGATTTTTGCTATAGGTACTCCTGCAGCCCAAGGGGCAGTGAATACAACAAAAGAAATACCAATTATGATTAGTTCTGTTACAGATCCAGTACAAGCTGAATTAGTAAAATCTATGGAAAAGCCTGAAACAAATGTATCAGGAACTTCAGATTATTTGCCTGTGGAAAAGCAATTGGAGTTGATCAAACAACTTGTACCGAAGGCAAAAAAAATAGGGTTTATCTATAATACAAGTGAAGTAAATTCAGAAGTTCAATTAAATGAGCTCAAAAAGGTTGCAAAGGATTATGAAATTGTTCCTGCAGGAGTGACGAGTACAAATGAAGTCAATAGTAATATTGTGAGCTTAATCAAAAAGATAGATGTATTGTATGTACCAACAGATCAATTAATTGTATCATCTATGCCTATCATTGCAAAGCATACATTAGAAGCAAAGATACCTGTTATTGCAGCTGAAAAGGGAAGTGTAGAATCAGGAGCATTAGCTACTGTAGGAATTAATTATTATAAATTAGGCTATGAAACAGGCAAAATGGCAGCTTCTGTATTAAAAGGAGAGGATATTTCTAAAATGCCAATTAAAATATCTGATGAAACAGATGTATACATTAATGAAGATAGTTTAAAAATATTAAATATTCCAAAACCGTCTCTTAAAAATGTTCAATATATAAAAACAAAATAAATTTGATATAATAGCGATATATATTGAAAATATAATTGATTGATAAAATGAGACTGGGAGGATATAAAAATGGCAGAAATCAAGTATGAAATTCAAGAAACTATTGGAGCTGTTTCAGAATCATCTAAAGGATGGACAAAAGAATTAAATTTAATAAGCTGGAATGGTAGAGAAGCAAAATATGACTTGAGAGATTGGGCTCCAGAGCATGAAAAGATGGGAAAAGGAATCACTCTTACCCAAGAAGAATTAAAAAAGTTAAGAGAGATTTTAAATCAAATGGAGTTATAAAAGTGTTTATAGGATAGATACAGAAAAAGAACTGATCTTATGGGTCAGTTCTTTTTTTTGTATGATAAGAGATTGTGTGTTGAATCCATATCATTACTATAGGGTTATTCTAAAAAATAGGTAACCATTTCTAAAAAGAATACATAGTGTAAATTGAGTAGATAAAATAAGAAAATAATTAGGATCATTCATCATAAGATAAAGAAATATAGAATGGAGGAGGAGTATGAAAGTAGTTATTTTGTGTGGAGGAAAAGGCTTAAGAATGAAAGGCGAGGATGATCTTCCAAAACCTCTACAAAAGGTAGGGGATAAACCTATATTATGGCATATTATGAAGACGTATATGTATTATGGATTGGATGAATTTATTTTACTTTTAGGATATGAGGGAGAAAAAATAAAGGAATATTTTATGAATGATTATTGGAAAAATAACAATTTTGTATTAGATAGAAGAGAAAATAAAATTCATATTATGGAAGAATATGAAAAGTGGAAAATTACTTTTGTAGATACAGGAAAAGAAACCATGACAGGTGGAAGAATCAAACAGATTGAAAGCTTAATTGATGATGAAACCTTTATGCTTACCTATGGAGATGGACTTTCTGATATTCATATTAAAAATTTATTAGATTTTCATAATAAACATAAAAAAATTGCTACACTTGCAGGTATTCAAAAGAATAGTTCTTATGGACAATTGACTGTAAAGAATCACATTGCTAAATCTTTTGAAGAGAAGCCTTCTACTGGAGAAATCATAAATGGTGGATTTTTTGTATTGAATAAAAAAATATTTGAGTACATTTCAGATGAAAAAAATTGTATATTTGAACAAGAACCTTTGATAAATCTTACAAAAGATGGACAATTGGCGGTTTATCCTCACAAGGGGTTTTGGATAGGAATAGATACTTATAAAGAATTAGTACTTGTTAATGAAATGTGCAGTCAAAAAAAAGCCCCATGGGAGGTATGGAAAAATGAAGAATCATTGGAAAAATAGAAATGTATTTATTACAGGGGCTACAGGATTTTTAGGAGGATATTTAACAAATAGATTAATAGAAAAAGGAGCAAATATAACTGCTTTATTTAGAGATCGCATTCAAAATATAAAATTAAGTGAAGATATAAATTGGATAGAAGGAGATCTAAAAGATAGAACTTTATTAGAAAGAATACTAGGAGAATATGAAATTGATACAGTGTTTCATTTAGCTGCTCAAGCTATTGTAGGAATTGCTAATAAAAATCCTATATCTACTTTTGAATCCAATGTATTAGGAACATGGAATATACTAGAAGCTTGCAGGAGAAGTCCTTCTGTTAAAAATATTATTGTAGCTTCTAGTGATAAAGCATATGGAGAGCAGGAGCTTCCTTATAAAGAAGAGATGGCCCTTATGGGAAAACATCCTTATGATGTATCTAAAAGCTGTGCAGATTTAATGAGTATGTCTTATTATCATACCTATAAACTTCCTGTTTGTGTTACAAGATGTGGGAATTTATATGGAGGAGGAGATATGAACTTTAATCGAATTATTCCTCAGACGATTGAGTTTGTTTTAAATCAAAAATCTCCTATTATTCGAAGTGATGGAACTTTTGTGAGAGATTATTTTTATGTAGAAGATGCAGTGGAGGCTTATTTATTGTTAGGAGAAAAAATGAGTGAACTTAAGTTGTATGGAGAAGCTTTTAATTTTGGTAGTGAAGGATATTTATCTGTATTAGAAATTGTAAATCTCATATTAAAGGTAATGAATAGTCATCTAAAACCTATTATTTTAAATGAAGGAAATCATGAAATTAAAAATCAATATCTTTCTATAGAAAAAGCAAAACAAATATTAAATTGGAAGCCTCATTTTACTTTAGATGAGGGACTGAAAAAAACTATCAATTGGTATAAGAAATATGCTCAAGGAGAGGTGAGATATGGATAATGGTTTTTGTATGGTCGTATCTAAATATAGGATATATCAAGGAATAGTACTCATAGAATCATTATTTGAAAATATAGAAAGTCCCCAAGTATTTGTTTTGTGCATGGATCATGAAGGATATGAAATTTTATCTAATTATAAGAAAAATAATATAAAAGTAATTTCTATTGACGACATAGAGGATGAACTACTTCTTTCTAAAAAAAGAGAAAGAACCTTTAATGCATATTGCTGGACGCTTAAACCTGTATTTTTAGAATATGTAATCAAGCATTTTTCAAATATAAAAAGGGTAACTTATTTAGATGCTGATCTTTATTTTTTTAATGATATGCAATCTATTTTCGAAGAAAATATCCATACTTCTGTGTTATTATCAAACCATCATTATACAAAGAGCTTAAAAAAATATGAAGCTATATGTGGAAAATATAATTCAGGGTTTATTAGTTTTAAAAGAGATGAAAAAGGGCTTAATGCATTAAAATGGTGGAAAGAAAAGTGTTTGTCATGGTGTAGTGAAGTTATTGAAAAAGAGAGATTTGGAGATCAAAAATATTTAGATAAAATGATTCTTTTATGGGATGGAGTAGAAGAAATTAAAACAATCGGAGTGAATATAGGTTTTTGGAATCATGGAAGATATAAAACAAGTATAGTAAAGGATAAGGTATATATTAATAATGTTCCTTTAATTTTTTATCATTTTGCAGGATTTAGAATTTTAAATGAACAAGAATTTGCAATTATCGTTGGATTTAGAAATGAATTTATAGATCATATATATCTTCCATATATGAAAAAAATTCAAAAATCTATTGAAATAGTAAAAAATATTTCTCCGCATTTTCCAAAATATTTTCATGATAAAAGTTTATTACAAGGAGTAACTATTTATACCATTTCTTAAATGGGGGAGAAAGGATATGAGTAAGTTTCATTTTTCTACGGTTATATCTAATGAGTATTTATATAAAGTACTTGTTATGTATAAAAGTCTTAAAAAGTATTGTAATGATTTTAAATTATATATTTTGTGTATAGACCAATGGGCATATAACATCTTATATGATTTAAAACTTTCATATGTAGTACCTATTCATGTAGCTAGTATAGAAGATATTCATTTAAAGAAAATAAAATATGCTCGTACAAAAGGAGAATATGCATGGACTCTAAAGCCTGCCATGATGCATTATATGATGATACATTTCAAAGATGCAAAATATTTTGCTCATTTAGATGGTGATCTTTATTTTTATGATGATATAGAAAAAATATTTAATGAAAATCATGAAGCCTCTCTTTATTTGACAGATCATTATAATTCAAAAAAATTTTTAAATACCTATGATATAACTGGAAAATATAATACAGGATTTGTAGGATGTAGGAATGATAAAATAGGTTTTAAGGCAGTAAAATGGTGGAAGGAACAATGTATTCTTTGGTGTTATAAAGATGCAGATATAGAAAATAAGAGGTTTGGAGATCAAAGATATGTAGAAATGTGGGAGGAAAAATTTTCAAATGTACATGTAATAAAAACAATAGGAGCCAATGTAGCCATATGGAATATAGATAATTATAGGTTATCTTCCAAAGAAGATCATCTATATGTAGAAGATGAAAAAATAATTTTTTATCATTTTTCAGGACTAAGTATATACAATGATCAAGAATTTAATCTTTCTTGGTTTGAAGGATTATCAGATCAAATTGTAAAATATATTTATATACCTTATTTAAAAGAATTAAATGATATGATTCAATATATTAAAAAAAGATATCTTAAAATCGAAAAAGGATGGATCAAAAGAGGGAGTATTAGAGATATTCACTATTTTCATTTACAAAAATAATAAGCAAAGACTTTAGTCTTTGCTTATCTTTTTTGCATTTAAATATTTGTCTTGATTTCTTCTCCGATATAAGAAGTTTCTTTCTTTGTAAATAATTTTTTTCTTATCATATTCAAAGGAATGATACAGAAAGATAAACCTATTATAATCATCCATTCATGTATATTTAAAGGTGTGGTACGAAGTATCTTTCCACCTATAAAAGTAAGCATGATTTGAACAAAGGTGATGAATAGTACAACTTTTGAAAAACCAGGATTTTTTCTAATATTGTCAAATATATTTGCTTTTTCTGTTCTTGCATTAAACATATTAAATACATTTAAAAA
Organism: Inediibacterium massiliense; assembly: GCF_001282725.1. Classification (NCBI taxonomy): domain Bacteria; kingdom Bacillati; phylum Bacillota; class Clostridia; order Peptostreptococcales; family Thermotaleaceae; genus Inediibacterium; species Inediibacterium massiliense. Next base: position 942,692 of record NZ_LN876587.1, read on the forward strand.
TATAAAGAATGAGAAAAAGCCTGTTAAAAACACTATGTCTCCTTCAGAAGATCTAAAAGCTTTACGAATCATATCAGAAGAAAGAAACAAAATACTAACTATTGATACAAAGATTCCATTAAATAAAATCGAGTTCCACATAGATTTAGATACAATGCCTTCTGTTCTAGTTTTTGGTTTTTCAAGCATATATCTTAAAAGTGCAGGTTCTCCACCAAAGGCTAAGGCAGCTAGAGTATCCATTACAAGGTTTACCCAAAGCATTTGAGTCATGGTAAGAGGTAGTCCTCCTGCTAGTCCTAAAAAAGGTCCCATAAAAGCTACGAGTACAGCTGCTACATTAATAGTTAATTGGAATATAATAAACTTTTGTATACTCTTAAAGATAGTTCTTCCATAAAGAATAGATTTTGTAATAGATAAGAAGTTGTCATCAAGTACTACAATATCTCCAGCTTCTTTTGCTACTTCTGTACCTGATCCCATTGCAAAGCCAACATCAGCTCTTTTTAGTGCAGGAGAGTCATTGACACCATCTCCTGTCATACCAACTACTAATCCTAGTTCTTGAGAAATTTTTACAAGTCTAGATTTATCACTAGGAAGTGCACGGCTTATGACACGAATATGAGGAAGAACTTTTTTTAGTTCATCATCTGTCATATGATTAATTTCTTCTGAAGTAAAAGCTAAGTCTGTATCATTTTTTAAAAGTCCTGTTTCTTTTGCAATAGCTACGGCTGTTTCTTTACGATCTCCTGTAATCATTACTACTTGAATACCTGCATTTTGGGCTTCTTTTATAGCTTTTATTGATTCTAATCTAATTTCATCTCTGATTCCTATAATTCCTACAAGGGTATAATCTCCTGTTACTTGGTCATCTTTAATTTTGCCATCTGAAGTAACAAAAGCTAATAATCTCATAGAACGACTTGCTAAAGTTTCCATTTGTTTATCTAAACGATCATAAAGGTCTTTTGAAAAAGTTTGTTTATTTCCTTCTGAGTCATAATATTGTGTACATTTATCTAATAATTTTTCAGGAGCACCTTTGATTAAGACACCATTAAAATCACCATTTAATTGACTTGCTGAGAATTTTCTACTGCTGCTAAATTCAATGTCTGCTATTTTACTAAATGTATTTGAAGAATCAAATGTGAAATCTACAAAATTCATTAAAGCTCGATCTGTAGCATTTCCTCCTACTATTTGAGGGTGATCTGTATGGGTATTACTAAGTACTGCTGCTGTATTATATTGTATAGAAGTTTTCATCAGTTTTTTAAGGGGTGTAGAGAGCTGTCCAAAGGATTTGAAGCTTTCTCCATTTCCTGTCATAAATTCTACACATTCAAGATGTCCCTTTGTAATAGTACCTGTTTTATCACTAAACAAAATATTGATACTTCCTGCTGTTTCAATTCCTATTAACTTTCTTACTAATAAGTTGTCAGCCAAAAGCTTACGCATATTAAGAGATAATACAATAGCGATCATCATAGGTAAACCTTCAGGAACAGCTACAACAATAATGACGATTGCCAATATGAAAGCTGTAACCAAATCATTCAAAGGATTTCCAAGGGCAGGATATTGATTTGTCCAATTGCTTAAGTATTGTAATATCGCTTGGGTATTAAACTGATTATCAATTACTGCAGTTTTAAAGAAATAAGAGATAGCAATTAATGTTCCGCCAATATATCCAAAAAGAGCAATTTTATCTGCTAAATCCTTTAACTTGATTTTTAAAGGAGATTCGATGTCATCTCCCATAGATAACTCTTGAGCAATTTTTCCAAAGGTAGTTGCATCGCCAATTCTTGCAGCAATTAAAATGGCTTCACCTGAAGTGACTACAGAACCTCTATAAACTTTTTTAGGGTCTGAAAAATCTTCTTTTGAAAAATCAATTGGAGTGGAAGAAGATACTTTAGATACTTCCTCTGATTCACCATTTAAAGTAGATTGATCTACTTTAATACTTCCATCAAGAATAAATCCATCTACTGGAACTTTATCTCCAGGTTGTAGAAGAATATGATCTCCTTTTACAATTTCATCAATTAATAGTTCCTGAGCGAATCCGTCTCTGAATACTTTAATACGAATTTTAGAAGCTTCTTCCTGTAATTTTTGAAATGAGTTTTCATTACTATATTCACTAATAGTAGAAATAAGTGTTGCTAAAACTACTGCTAAGGCAATTCCTAAGGATTCATACCATTCAGATTTTCCAAAGAAAAAAAAGACTACATTAATCAGTAATGCTACAATAAGTATTTTAATGATAGGGTCATTTAAATTTCCTTTTAACTTGTCCCAAAATGTTTCTCCTTGTGAAGGAGTAAGTTGATTGGTTCCATGCTTCTGACGAGAAAGTTCTACTTCTTCTGATGTTAATCCATTGTAAAATTTCATGTTTTTTATCCTCCTTATCTAAATGTAGAAAGATATAGTTTTGAAAACCATATCCAAACTATATAGATATAATATTATTTAGTTTAATATATTGCAATATATGAATGTATATGTTTTTGGGGGTATATAAGAAAAAATCATAAAATATCTCTTTTATTCTTTGTTTTTCTAAGAATATCTTTTAGTATTAGTAAGTATACTTATTTATATGTTTATAGATAGTATTAAATACCGTATAATAGATTTGGGGTGATAATATGATTCATAAGGATGAAATACTAAAACTTGTAGAAGAATTATCTTTTTCAGATGAAATAAAGCTTTCTGATATTCCAGATCTACATTTATATATAGGACAAGTTCAAAACTTTTTAACAGATAAGTTAAGTCATTTAAAGAGATCTAAAAAAGATAAAATTTTAACTACGACTATGATTAACAATTATACAAAAGATAATTTGCTAATGAAACCAACAAAAAGTAAACAATATACAAAAGAGCATATTATTTTAATGATTTTGTTATATTATTTAAAACAGATTTTATCTTTAGATGATATAAAAAGAATATTTAAAGTAGTGTTAAAGGATATGTCTACTACAGAAGATGATGTAATTGCTTTAGAGGATATTTATTCTATTTTCATAGATCTTAAAAATGATGAGTTTAGAGGAATTAATGATACGTTATCTAGAAATTTAGATGCTATTTTAGAAAAAACCAAAAATATTAACAGTCAAAATCCTCAAGAAAAAGAAAAAGACCAAGAAATGGCAGAATTATTTTTAGTAGTAATTATGTTAGTAGCACAAGCTCATGCACAAAAAAGGTTGGCAGAAAAAATTATTGATACTTACTTTAAAGAAGATGAGTAGAAAAGCTCAAAAAATTTCAGTTGAATGTTGACAAATTTACTTGGGTATAATATACTTAAAACAGAATTCATAGTAAATTACTTGGGATTCCGAAGGAGTGATAGAATGAAGCTATCTACCAAGGGAAGGTATGGAGTAAAAGCTATGTTTGAATTAGCATTAACCTTTGGGGAAGGACCTATAGCTTTAAATAGCATTGCAGAAAAACAAAATATTTCTGTTCATTATCTAGAACAGCTCTTTGCTAGTCTTAGGAAAGCAGGACTTGTTAAGAGTATAAGGGGGGCACAAGGAGGTTATATGCTCTCTAAAAAACCTGAAGAGATTACTGTTGGGGATATCATAAGAACTTTAGAAGGACCCGTAGCTCCCTCAGAATGTGTTATAGAGGATGAAAAAACAGAATGTTATAAAGCGGATTATTGTGTAACAAGAACTATATGGGAAAGAATAAGAGACAGTATTAATGAAGTGGTAGATAATATTACACTTCAAGATATGATTAATGATTACAAAAAAATCAATAAAGATGCTTATATGTATTATATATAAACTTGCAGGGAGATGATGGAATGAATAAAAGAGTGTATCTTGATTATTCTGCAACAACACCAGTCAAAAAAGAAGTTTTAGATGCCATGTATCCATATTTTACTGAAGAATTTGGAAATGCTTCAAGTATATATTCTTATGGAAGAGAAGCAAAAAAAGCAATAGATTTAGGAAGAAAAAATGTGGCTAATTTAATTGGTGCTCAAGCAGATGAAATATATTTTACAGCTGGAGGATCTGAAGCAGACAACTGGGCTATTAAAGGAATTGCTTATGCAAATAAGCAAAAAGGAAATCATATTATTACTACAAAAATAGAACATCATGCAGTACTCCATGTTTGTGAATACTTAGAAAAAGATGGTTTTGAAGTTACTTATCTAGATGTAGATGAGGATGGTTTAATTAATATAGAAGATTTTAAAAATGCTATTACAGATCAAACCATACTTATTTCTATCATGTTTGCAAATAATGAAATAGGAACTATAGAGCCTATCGAAGAAATAGGAAAAATTGCAAAAGAAAAGAAAATATATTTTCATACTGATGCTGTTCAGGCTTTGGGAAATGTAGAGATTGATGTGAAAAAATTAAATATTGATTTAATGTCTATGTCTGCTCATAAAATTTATGGTCCAAAGGGAATAGGAGCTTTATATATTAAAAAAGGAGTAAAGATACATTCTTTTATTCATGGTGGAGCACAAGAAAAAAGAAGAAGAGCAGGAACTGAAAATACTCCAGGAATCGTAGGATTTGGAAAAGCCTGTGAAATAGCTTTAGAGAATATGGACAATCATATTGAAAAATTAATAAAATTAAGAGATAGATTAATAAATGGAGTTATAGAAAAAATAGATTATGTAAGAGTGAATGGACATAGAGAAAAAAGATTACCAGGAAATGCAAATATAGTATTTGAATTTATTGAAGGAGAATCCCTTTTATTAAGCTTAGATTTAGTTGGAATTGCAGGTTCAAGCGGTTCTGCTTGTACATCAGGTTCATTAGACCCATCTCATGTTTTAATGGCTATTGGACTTCCTCATGAGATTGCTCATGGATCATTAAGACTTACTATTGGTGATTTTACTACAGAAGAAGATATAGATTATGTGCTTGAGGAACTTCCTAAAATTGTAGATCGACTAAGACAAATGTCACCACTATATGAAAATGTACAAGGGGGTCAAAAATAATGTATACAGAAAAAGTAATGGATCATTTTACAAATCCAAGAAATGTTGGAGAAATAGAAAATGCAGATGGAGTAGGACAAGTAGGAAATGCAAAATGTGGAGATATCATGAAAATCTATTTAAAAGTAGAAAATGATATCATTGAAGATGTAAAGTTTAAGACTTTTGGATGTGGATCTGCTATTGCATCTTCTAGTATTGCAACAGAAATGATCAAAGGAAAATCTATACAAGATGCAATTAAGCTTACAAACAAAGCTGTAGTAGAAGCACTAGAAGGACTTCCACCACAAAAAATTCATTGTTCTGTATTAGCAGAACAAGCCATCAAATCAGCGTTGTATGATTATGCACAAAAGCACAATATTCAATTAGATGGATTAGAAGATTTTGATCCTAATGAAGATCATCATCATGATGAGGAAGCAGAATAAGCCCAGGAATTCCTGGGCTTATTCTTTGAAGACAAGTTTGAAACAAAGTTATAAACAACGTCACTAATTTTCAAATTTGGAAAATATATAGAAACAATCGAAAATAGCATTACAAACTCGCTTGCGCTCAAACAGTGTAATGCTAATCATTTTCTCACTTATTCTATATTTTCACAAATTCTCAATAATTGTTCCTTATGTTTAGACTTTGTTTTTATATAATTTATTAACGATTTGAATACATAATTATATATATATTATAGAAAAATAAATAATAAAAGCAGGTGATCAAGTGACTTTATTAGATAAGAAAAAAGTAGTAGTAGGAATGAGTGGTGGTGTAGATAGTTCAGTAGCTGCTTATGTTTTGCAAAAACAAGGATATGAAGTGATTGGAGTAACCATGCAGGTTTGGCCAGATATGGAGGAAGAAGAAGTAGAAAGAGTAGGAGGCTGCTGTGGGCTATCTGCTGTAGATGATGCAAGAAGAGTAGCAGATAAATTGGGAATTCCCTTTTATGTTATGAATTTTAAAGAAATTTTTGAAAAAAAAGTAATTGACTATTTTGTAGATGAATATGTAAAGGGGAGAACTCCTAATCCTTGTATTGCCTGTAATAAATTTATGAAGTTTGAAGAGCTCTTAAGACGAGCTCATAATTTAGGAGCTTATTATGTAGCTACAGGACATTATGCTAAAATTTCATATGAAAATAATGAGTATAAAATCAAAAGATCTAATGCAGTAGCTAAAGATCAAACTTATGCTTTATACAATTTTACACAAGAACAGTTAAAGCATACACTAATGCCCTTAGGGGAGTTTTCATCAAAGGATGAAGTGAGAAAAATTGCAGCAGAGCTCGGACTGGAGACAGCTGCAAAACCAGATAGTCAAGAAATTTGTTTTGTAAAAGATAATGACTATGGAAATTTTATTTCAAAAAGAAAACCAAACAAAATTGTTCCGGGAAATTTTGTTGATAAAGATGGAAATATATTAGGAAAACATCATGGAATTATTTATTATACTATAGGTCAAAGAAAAGGTTTAGGAATTGCTTTAGGGAAACCTATGTATGTAGTAGATATTATTCCAAAGAAAAATCAAGTTGTATTAGGAGAAAATGAAGAAGTTTTTGGGAAAGAACTTTTAGTAGAAGATGTTAATTTTATTGTACCTAGTCAAATAAGCCCCAAAATGAATATAAAAGCACAAATAAGATACAATGCAAAGCCTTCAGAAGCTACTTTATATGTGGAAGAAAATAATCAAGTACGTATTATATTTGAAAAACCTCAAAGAGCGATTACACCTGGACAAGCAGCTGTATTTTATAATGGAGATGAACTCTTAGGAGGAGGAACAATTGTAAGAAAAGTAATATAATTGAAATGCACTTTTGAGTGCATTTTTTTTATTTATAAGTGGAATCATAAAAATATAGCAATTAAATGTGTGGTGAGATAAGATGCTTAAAAGAGGAAGTGAATGTATAGGATTACCAGTACTATGTTTAGAAGAAGGCTGTAGAGTTACTACTGTAAAAGATGTTCTTTATTGTAATCAAAATTTTCATATTTTTTCTTTTCTAGTTCAAGAAGGTGGCTATTTTTATGAGCCTAAAATGATATTTTTTAAAGATATTTTAGAAATTCATGAAAATAGTATTAAGATTCAAAGTCAAAAAAATATTCATACCATCAAAAGGAAGATAGAAAAGGTAGATTCTATTCAAAGTATTATAGGATTAGATATTAGGACCAGTGATGATAATACAATAGGAATGGTACAAGATGTTATGATAGAAACAGAGACTGGAAGAATAGTAAATTTAGTTTTAGCAGAAAGTTTGTTTGATGATTTAATGGAAGGAAGACCCTATTTGCCAGTCACAAATATTTTTGATATTCATGAAAAATCTATTAGGTTACCTCAAAATATGATTCACTCTATTCTTTATGATACAGGAGGCATCAAAAAAAAATTTTCTCTAGAATGATCAAAGAAAGGAGTGTCCCAAATGAAAAACAGATTTTTTTCAGGGATGATTGCAGGAAGTATGCTTGGAATGACTACTGGAGTATATGCATATAAAAAAATGAGTCCTAGACAAAGAAGAATGATTATGAAGAGAGGTAGAAAATTAATAAAGAATGCATCTAATGTAATAGATATGGTTCAATCTATGAGCATTTTAAGATGACTTTACAAAAAGCAGCTAATTCTAGCTGCTTTTTACAAAGTCAGATTGAATATGAGTATGAGGAGGAAAAGAATGAGTAAACCTGTATATTATCTTTTTTATATTTTAAATATAGGAATTCGTTTATTTCTTGTTTTGTTATTAGGGTTTTGTATTTATTATTTAATTCATATTGGAAATCAATATATTGATGTACATAAAAGACTGAAAATGAAAAAAAAATATTTTTTTTATTTATGGATTGGTATGATTGGTTTTTTATTCATTCTTTTAATTTATCATTTTAGAAGTATTTTATGGAAATTAGTGATTCCTATTCTTTGGGCTATTGTATTTTCTTACTTATTAAATCCCATCGTAACACAAATTGATAAAAAAGGAATAAAAAGAGTTTGGAGTGTAACCATTGTGTATTTGTCTATTATTATGATTATTTTTCTCATATCGTTTATAGTAACTCCTGCTATGATGAAAGAGACGAAAAAATTAGTAGAATTATTTCCTCAATATACAAAAGAAACAAATCAATTTTTAAATGATTTATATATAAAAATTGAAAAATTAGATCATTTTTCTCCTGAACTAAGATTTATGAAGGATAGTGTTGAAGAAAATTTGTATAAAATACAAAACATTTTTACAAAAGGTATGAAAAATATCACATTGGGTATATTTAATATATTTTCTAAAATAGTTACGATTGTGTTAATTCCTATATTTTCTTTTTATTTTTTAAAGGACATAGAATATTTTAAAAAGAAAATCATGTTTTGTATACCTAAAAGTTGTAGATGTGAATGTATTAGAATTTTTAGAGATATTCACTTATTATTAAATAAATTCATCAGAGGACAATTTATTGTAGCGTTTTTAGTAGGCATATTAAGTGTGATAGCTTTATTATTTATTCAAGTAGATTTTGCTTTTTTAATAGGTATGATTGCAGGAATTTCAAATATTATTCCTTACTTTGGACCTATCATAGGTGCTGTTCCAGGAGTATTTATTGCTTTATTAGATAGTCCTATAAAGGCTTTATGGGTGATTTTAGCTTTTACGATTATACAACAAATAGAAAGTGCGATTATTACTCCTAAAATAGTAGGAGAAAGTGTAGGACTTCATCCTATTACAGTGATATTGTCTTTATTATTAGGAGGTGAATGGTTTGGTTTAATAGGTCTTTTATTTGCTGTTCCAATTGCTGCAATTATAAAGATTGTTTCAGGACATATAATGGATTGGATGGTCAAAGGATAAGACATATAAAGAATTGACAAGAAGTATGAATTTTTATATAATCAATTCAAGTTCATATGATAAGTACGATGATGAAGAGGAGTACATCGATCTTTAATCTATAGAGAAGAAATCCATAGGCTGAGAGATTTCTGATTAGGATCTTTAGAAGCAGCTTCAGAGTATTAGTCTTGAAATCAAGTAGAGATTAACAGATGGCAACTGTTATCATGCCAGGTATTATAAAGAGACCAATTTTTTTGGTAAGTAGGGTGGTACCGCGAGAAAACTCTCGTCCCTATATAGGGATAGGAGTTTATTTTTTTTGCATAAATAAATATTGGAGGTAGATACAGTGAAAAAGATGGGATTAAATGAAATAAGAAAAAGTTTTTTAGATTTCTTTGAAAGTAAAGATCATTATGTGAGAAAAAGCTATTCATTGGTTCCTGAGAATGATAAAAGTTTATTATTAATTAATGCAGGAATGGCACCTTTGAAAAACTATTTTATGGGTATAGATACACCCCCTAAAAAAAGAATGTCTACTTGTCAAAAATGTATTCGTACAGGAGATATTGAAAATGTAGGAATTACTGCAAGACATGCTACTTTTTTTGAAATGCTTGGAAATTTTTCTTTTGGAGATTATTTTAAAAATGAATCTATTCATTGGGGTTGGGAGTTTGTAACAAAATATTTAAATCTTCCAGTAGAAAAATTATGGGTAACTGTATATGAAGAAGATGAGGAAGCTTATAAAATTTGGAACGAAAAAATAGGACTTTCAAAGGAAAGAATAGTTAAACTTGGAAAAGATGATAATTTTTGGGAAATTGGAACGGGTCCATGTGGTCCATGTTCTGAGATTTATTATGATAGAGGAGAAAAATATGGATGTGGACATGTAGACTGTAAGCCAGGTTGCGAATGTGATCGATATGTGGAATTTTGGAATCATGTATTCACACAATTTGATAAAGATGAAAAAGGAAATTATAATCCTCTACCACATCCTAATATTGATACAGGAATGGGGCTTGAAAGAGTTGCATGTATTATGCAAGAAGTAGACAATATATTTGAAATCGATACAATTAAGCATATATTAGATGAAGTAGTAAAAATTTCACAGCAAGATTATAAAGGTGGAGATTGCAAAGAAGATGTATCTATAAGAATTATTACAGACCATATCCGTTCTGTTACATTCATGGTAAGTGATGGTATTTTACCAAGCAATGAAGGAAGAGGTTATGTTTTAAGAAGACTTTTAAGAAGAGCAGCAAGACATGGAAAATTATTAGGAATGAAAGAAAGCTTTTTAACAAACATTGTAGATTCTGTCATAGAAGTATCAGGCGAGGCTTATGAAGAGCTTATAGAAAAGAAAGAATATATTAAAAAAATTATTTCTATTGAAGAAGAAAGATTCCAAGAAACAATTGATCAAGGAAGTGAAATATTAAAAGGATATATTGAATTATTGAAAAAAGAAAATAAAAAAGTATTATCAGGAGAAAATGCTTTTAGATTATATGATACGTATGGATTTCCATTAGAGCTTACAAAAGAAATTCTTCAAGAAGAAAATATAGATGTAGACGAAGAAGCTTTTAAAGAAGAGATGGAAAAACAAAGACAAAGGGCAAGAAGTGCTAGACAAAATAACGATGAAGTAGGATGGAAGGAAGATTTATATAGTAAGTTAGATGAAAAAATTAAATCTAACTTTAAGGGATATGAATGTGACAAAACTACTTCAAAAGTATTAGCTATCATCAAAGATGGAGAAATGGTTCAAGAAATTTCAAAAGATAATGAAGCAATTATCATATTAGATGAGACACCTTTTTATCCAGAAGGTGGAGGACAAAAGGGAGATCAAGGAGTCTTATATGGAGAAGGTTTTGTATTTAAAGTATTAGATTGTAAAAGAGTAAATCAAGATAGGATTATTCATATAGGAAAAGTATTAGAGGGCAGTTTATCTACAGAAGGAACTATTTTTGCTGCAATAGATATAGAAAATAGAATCAATACAGGAAGAAATCATACTGCAACTCACATACTTCAAGCAGCTTTAAGAGAAGTATTAGGAGAGCATGTAGAGCAATCTGGATCTTTAGTAACATCAGAAAGATTAAGATTTGATTTTTCCCATTTTCAACCTCTTAATGAAGAAGAAATTGAAAGAGTAGAAGATTTAGTAAATCAAAAAATATTAGAAGGATTAAAAGTTACAGCACAGGAAATGAATATGGAAGAAGCTAAAAAAAGAGGTGCAACAGCTTTATTTGGGGAAAAATATGGAAATGTAGTTCGTGTAGTAACTATGGGAGATTATAGCATAGAACTATGTGGAGGAACTCATTTAAATAACACAAGTCACATAGGTTTATTTAAAATCATAAGTGAAGGCGGAGTTGCTGCAGGGGTAAGAAGAATTGAAGCATTAACAGGGCCTAAAGCTTATGAATATATAAAATCAGAAGAAATGAAGATCAAAGAAATTGTAAAAATTATAAAAAGTAATCCAAAAGATGTGGTAAGTAAGGTAGAAAGCTTAGTAGAAGAGTTAAAGAATGCTTATAAAGAAATGGAAGTTCTAAAAAATAAAATGGCCAGTGGAGCAGTTGAAGAAATTTTAGAAAATATGATTGAAATAGATGGAATAAAAGTGATAAGATATAAATTATTAGGATTAGATGCAGAAGAATTAAGAAATTTGGGAGATCAATTAAAAGATAAGATCAAATCAGGTGTGATTGTATTAGCGAGTATAAAGGATAATAAATTAAACTTTATTTCCATGGTGACAGAAGACATGGTAAAACAAGGTATTCATGCAGGAAATATTATTAAACAAGTTGCAAAAGTTACAGGTGGAGGCGGTGGTGGAAGACCAACCATGGCACAAGCAGGAGGAAAAGATTTATCTAAAATAGATGAAGCTTTAGAAATAGTAGAAAATTTAGTAAAAGAACAGAAAAAATAATCAAAAATGTGGACGGAGGTGATCAATGCTTTCGTCCATTCCATTCTATTTTTGTAATTTTTAAAAGGATTATGTATAATTAGACAGAATATATACAATATAAGAGAGAAAGGAGTGTATAAAATGTATGATCCATCCAACTATACTATGAAATTTAATGTAGAAAAGGAAAATATAAATGAAGCAGAAGAGATTTTAAAAAGTGTGTATCAATCATTAAAAGAGAAAGGATATAATCCTATTAATCAATTGGTTGGTTATATTCTTTCAGGAGATCCTACTTATATTACAAGCTATAATAATGCAAGAAGTTTAATTAGAAAACTAGAAAGAGATGAACTATTAGAAGAACTATTAAAAAATTATTTAGAAAAACAATAGGAGAGAGAAAAATTGAAAAAGAAAATCTACATGGCTATTCTTTTAATATTGATTTTACTTACTTCATTTTCCTATGGAAATGAAAAGGAAAAAGTAGTATTGGTTCTTATGAATGAAGTGAACTATGAGGATTTATATCAGATGAGTGCTGTAAAAAACTTAATAGATCATGGTAGTATTGGACTTTTAAACAATAGAACTTCTGGTAGAGCAAATGGATATAAAGCATATGCTACTTTAGGAGCAGGAACAGGGGCAGAAGCCTCAGCTACTACAATAGGATGTTTTGAAGTAAATGACCAAATAAAGAAGATATACAAAAGAAGAACAGGAATGAATTTGCCCAATAGTGGAATTGTCAATGTGGATATGCCTGCATTGACTCGATCAAATTTAGAAGGAGATTATGGAGCTATTGTAGGAAGTTTAGGACAAGCACTGCATGATAAAGGTATGAAAACTGCTGCCATAGGAAATGGAGACATAGAGGAAGAATTTTGTCGCTTAGCTCCAATTGTGGCTATGGATGATAGAGGATATGTAGACTATGGAAGTGTTGGACAAGAGATTTTAATGAAAGATGAATCCTATCCTTTTGGGCTTAAAAGTAATTTTTCTAAAATGATAGATGTATTTGAGAAATCATATGATGAGTCAGATTTAGTTGTAATAGATATAGGTGATATGAATAGATTAGAAAGATACAAGCCTAATCTATCTGATGAAATGTATATTGTGGAGAAACAAAAGATATTAAAAGATGCAAATGATTATATGCATAAATTAGTAGAAAAAATAGATTTTAATCATACAAGACTTATTCTTGTAACTCCTTATCCATCTTCAGATAATATTAAAAATGGAGATAAGCTAACACCTGTAATTTTTTATGGAGATGGAGTTGTAAAAGGAATAGTAACTTCTTCTACAACTAGAAGAGATGGAATTATAGGAAATGTAGATATTGCTCCATCTATTTTAAGCTACTTACATGCAGATACAAATCAAATGAGTGGAAGAGATATAGCATTTATAGAAAAAAATGATTCTTTTGATTTTTTAATGGATTTTAAAGACAAAATTGTGAGTACATCTGTAAATCGAGCTCCTGTATTATCTACTTTTGCTATATTTGAAATCATTGTATCTATTGTTGCTTTATTGTTTATTTTATTTGAGAAAAAAATAAACAAAAACATTATATTGCATTTTAAAAATGTATTACTAAGTACTATGGTCATTCCTTTTGTTTTATTGATTTTACCTTTATTTCACATTCAAAATATTTTTGTTATTTATCTTTTAATCATAGGACTGACTATTCTTATTATTTATATGACGAAAAAGCTTAGTAAAAGCATATTAGATGGCTTATTCATATTGTCTTTTATTACTACAGTAGGCTTGCTTTTAGATATTTTAACGAATGCTACTTTAATAAAGGACTCTCTTTTAGGATATGACCCTATTATTGGAGCTAGATATTATGGAGTAGGAAATGAATATATGGGTGTTTTGATAGGTTCTACTTTGGTACTTGCAACTATTATTTTAGATAGATTCAAACTAAGTAAAAAATGGTCTATGGGTATATTTTTTGTGACTATGTTAATCATTGGATATCCAAAATTAGGAGCAAACGTAGGTGGAACTATTGCAGCAGTAGTAGCGTTTATCTTTACTTTGTTAAGATTATTTAAAGTAAAAATAAAGTTCAAACAATTTGTAGTAATTGGAATAGCTGTTGTACTAGTAGTTTCATTTATGGCATTTATTGATATAAAGTTTTCTAAAAGTCAATCTCATTTAGCTAGAGCCATTGAACAAATTATGTCAAGTGGGCCTGGTGCTATTTTACTGATTATAAAAAGAAAATTGGAGATGAATGCAAAGCTTATTGGAGTTACGATTTGGAGTAAGGTTTTATTATCTGCTATTGTTATATTGGGGACCTTATTTTACAGACCAGTAGGAACAATTCGTAAGCTAAGTAATAAATATCCAAATCTTTCTATTGGATGGTCAGGAATTGTAATGGCATCTATTGTAGCTTTTTTTGTAAATGATTCAGGAGTTGTGGCAGCTGCTACAGGAATTATTTTTTTAGTAATGAGTATGTTGTATCTTACTTTGTTTAGTTTAAATCAAGATAGTTAGGAGTCTTTTTTATGGAGTATCAAGCATTAGGAAACACAGGAATAAAAGTATCTAGACTGTGTTTTGGAGGATTGACAGTAGGTCCATTGCAAGCAAATTTATCCCCTGATGAGGGAGGAGAAATTATTGCAGAAGCTTTTTTAAGAGGAGTAAATTTTATAGATACTGCTGAACTTTATGAAACTTATGCTCATATTAAAAAAGCATTAGAGATTTATGGAAAAGATGATATTATTATTGCTAGTAAATCTTATGCTTATGATGAAGAAACTGCCAAAAAAAGTCTAGATAAGGCTTTAAAAGGACTAGGAGTCAATAAAATAGGTATATTTTTACTTCATGAGCAAGAAAGTGAACATACTTTAAGAGGACATTATGAAGCTTTAAAGTATTATTTAAAAATGAAAGAGTTGGGTATAATAAAAGCTGTAGGAATTTCTACTCACACTATAAGAGCAGTAAAAGCAGCAGCAAGTATGAAAGAAATTGATGTGATTCATCCTATTATTAATAAAACAGGTATTGGAATTCAAGATGGTACAAGGGATCAAATGCTTGAGGCTATTCATATGGCTTATGAAAATGGAAAAGGTATTTATGGGATGAAACCTATTGGAGGAGGAAATTTAATCTCCTCTGTAGATGAATCCTTAGAATATGCTTTATCTATTAAAGAATTGCATTCTATAGCAGTAGGAATGCAAACAAAAGAAGAAGTCATTGCAAATGTTATGAAATTTAGTGGAGAGGAAGTACCTTCTCATATTAAAAATAAAATATCTAAAAAGCCAAGAAAATTACATATAGATTTCTGGTGTGAAAAATGTGGGAGCTGTGTAGCACATTGTAAGCATAAGGCATTAAAAATTGAGAATAATCAAGTAGTTGTAGATCCAGCAAAATGTGTCTTGTGTGGATATTGTAGTAGTTATTGCCCACAGTTTTGTATTAAAATTGTATAGAGATGAGGATCAATGATGAGAACAATGGGATTAGATGTAGGAGACAAAACCATAGGTGTTGCTGTTAGTGATATAATGGGGATGATTGCTCAAGGAGTAGAGACGATTCGAAGAGTTGGAAAAAAAGCAGATTACAAAAGATTAGAAGAGATCATGAAAGAAAAGGATGTTACAAAAATTGTAGTGGGGCTTCCTAAAAATATGAATGGCACTATAGGTCCTCAAGGAGAAAAAGTATTATCTTTTGTAGAAGGACTAAAAAATAGATTTAAAGTAGAAATTATTTTATGGGATGAAAGACTTACAACTGTAGCAGCAGAAAGAACTTTGATTGAGGGAGATGTAAGACGAGAAAATAGAAAAAAAGTGATAGATATGGTAGCTGCTACATATATTTTACAAGGTTATTTAGATGCACAAAAATTTTAAAGAGGTGATGAAATGGAAAACAATAAAATTACTTTAATAGATGAAAATGAAAAAGAAATAGATTTTGAGATTATTGCGACTCTAAACATTGAAGAGACAGAATATGCAATACTACAACCCTTAGATGATGAAGAGGGAGTAGTGATTTTTAAAATTATAGATGTAGATGGAGAAGAGGTACTAGAAAACATTCAAGATGATGAAGAATTAAGTCAAGTATTAAGTGCATATGAAGAATTAATGATGGAGGAAGAATAAAAGCTGCAACCTTAGGTTGCAGCTTTTATTTTTATAAATTCAAGAGATAAGTAATGGGCATTTGACAATAACTAAAAACAATAGTAGAATTAAAATGGCAAATGCCAATATTAATATAGGAGTTGATTTTATGAAGGACGATTTAATGCCTTTTAAAAAGATTCTAGAAAAAAATGATTATGAATTTACACCTCAAAAACAAATTATATTAATAACTATTTTAAAAAATAAAACACATTTAAATGCAAAAGAGATATATGAAAAAGTAAAAATAAAAGAAAAAAATATAGGATTGGCCACAGTATATAGAGCTTTAAAGGTATTTGTGGAGTTAGGAATAGTAAAAGAAATAAACATGAATGGAATCAGTTATTATGAAATGAAAATTTTTAGTGGCAAGCCCTTGCATATTCATTTTCAATGTCATCGATGTAATACAATAATGGATATAGATAGTCAAAAGATCAATTCTGATTATTTAAAATTAAATAGAATAATTGAAAAAGAAAATAATCTAGAAATATACGATTCAAATATTATGTTTATAGGAATATGTAGCAAATGTAGAGAAAAATTAAAACTACAAGATTTATAAAGTTATTATAAAAAGTTATTGACATATACCCAAAATAGGATATACTAGTGATAAAGGGTAAATACCCAAAACAAAAATGGAGGTGGCTTTATGCCAAGAAGAGATGGTACGGGTCCAATGGGGATGGGATCAAAAACAGGAAGAGGTATGGGTTTTTGTAATGTATCTAAAAGTGCAAATATAATGGGAGGATTAGGACTAGGGTTAGGATGTAGAAAAGGATTTAAAAGAAGTGGCTTGAGTACAATGAATCAAAAAGATTTATTGATGGAGCAAAAAGAAATTCTTAAAAGTAGACTCAATGTAATAGATAATCAATTAAATATGTTACAGGATGATAAGTAAATAAGAGGTGATTTTTACCTCTTATTTCTATTGCCTATAAAATGATTTGAAATATTAATATTTAGTAAAGAAAGGATCTTAAAATAATGAAAGATATACATAAATTTCAATATAAAGATGACTATTTTATTTTAGATGTAAGTTCAGGATCTATTCATGTAGTAGATAAAATTATTTATGATATCATTGATGAAGAGGGGATAGATAGTAGAAATAATATTATAACTAAATACAAAGGAAAATATGATGAAAATATATTAAATGAATGTTATGATGAAATAGAAGAATTGATAGAAAGAGGACAGTTATATTCTGAAGATATATATGAGGATTTTGCCAAAAGCTTTCAAGATGAACCTAATTGTATAAAATCAGTCTGTCTTCATGTTGCTCATGATTGCAATTTAAGATGTAAATATTGCTTTGCAGATGGAGAAGGCTATGATCAACAAAAAACAATAATGAGTTTTGAGGTTGCTAAAAAAAGTGTTGATTTTTTAATTGAAAATTCAGGTAAAAGGAGAAATATAGAAGTAGATTTTTTTGGAGGAGAACCTCTTCTAAATATGGATGTTGTGAAAAAAACAGTTGATTATGCTAGAGGTAAGGAAAAACAATATAATAAAAATTTTAGGTTTACAATTACTACAAATGCTACATTATTAACGGAAGAGATTATGGATTATTTAGAAGAAAATATGGTTAATATTGTTTTAAGTATAGATGGAAGGAAAGAGGTACAAGATAGCATAAGATTAAGTATAGACGGCAGAGGAACTTATGATTCTATTGTTCCTAAAATAAAAAGTATGGTTCAAAGAAGGCATAAATCGAAAAAGCAATATTATATAAGAGGAACATTTACTATACAAAATTTAGATTTTTCTAAGGATATAGAACACTTTGTAGATCTTGGATTTAAAGAAATTTCAATTGAACCTGTAGTATTACCTGATGATCATGTGCTTGCTATTCAAGAAGAACATTTAGATGAAATTTTTAATCAATATGATAAAATTGTAGATAAACTTATCAATCATAATGATGTTACTTTTTATCATTTTAATATTGATATGAATGGAGGAGCATGTATTTATAAAAGATTATCTGGTTGTGGAGCAGGATTTGAGTATGTTGCAATTACTCCAGATGGAGATATATATCCTTGTCATCAATTTGTAGGAAATAAAGATTTTTTGGTGGGAACTATATATGATGGGATCCAAAATAATAAAATATCAAGTAATTTTAGAGAATCTAATATATATAATAAATTAGAGTGTAAAAAATGCTTTGCAAGATTTTATTGTAGTGGAGGTTGTCAAGCTAATAATTATAATTTTAATAGAGATACAAAAATACCTTATGAAATAGGTTGCAAGATGCAAAGGAAAAGAATTGAATGTGCAATAGCATTACAATATTATAGAAAGAATAAAATTGAGGAAGTGAAATAAGTAATGGCAAGACCAAAAAAATGGAGAAGAGTTTGTCAATTACCAGAAGTGAATAAATTTGGTCCTGTAGATCTTAGTAAAAATACAGAGCAGTCAATTATTATGACTGTAGAGGAATATGAAACAATAAGACTTATGGATTTAGAAGGATTGAATCAAGAGCAAAGTGCAGATATAATGGGAGTTGCACGCTCAACCATACAAAGAATATATGAAAGTGCTCGTAAAAAATTAGCAGATAGCTTGGTAAATGGTAAAATATTAAAAATAGAAGGAGGAGATTATAAGCTGTGTAATGATTTTACAGATAAAGAATGTTGCGACAGATGTATAAATTATAGACATAGGTGGGGCAAAAATATGAGATTTAGAGGTTAAATATAATATTTATTAAGTTATTTTAGTCATCCTTTCTAGAGATTATGTAGTTAACAATTTATATAACCCTAGGAAATGGATGACTTTTCTATTTTTTATTATTGACCATATAGTAAATATATAGTAAAATTTAATTGATAAGATGTTTCAATTAATAAAAGTTAAGGATGTGAAGAGTATGGAGCTTATATGCAAAGTGTGTGGAAATCGTATAAAGGATTTGAGAGTAAATAGATGTCCAAGATGTTATACTCTATTAAAAGAGTTACCTAAATGTGAAAATTGCAAGGGTTGTTCTCTAAAAAAAATAAATTGTAATAAAAAGATATAAAATAGCAGTAGAAATATAAAATATCCTTGACTTTTACAGATTTTACAAGTAAACTATTGCATATAAAAGATATTATTAATTGAAAAAGAAGGTGCTAAAGTGAATGATGTTATGGAGAAATTAAAAGATAGATTAAAAGAGAAAGGGTACAAATTAACGCCTCAGAGAAGAGCAACCTTAGATACAATTATTAATAATCAAGGAAAACACCTAAGTACTGAAGAAATTTATGATATGGTAAAAACAGAATGCCCTGAAATTGGCTTGGCTACTGTATATAGGACATTACAACTTTTAGATGAATTGGATATTATTACAAAAATTAATTTTGATGATGGATGTAGTAGATATGAACTAAATAATCATGAGGATAATCATCAGCATCATCATCTCATTTGTGTAAAATGTGGTGAGGTTATTGAAGTAGAAGTGGATTTACTAGAAACACTAGAAGAAGAAATAGAAAAAAATTATGATTTTAAGATTCATGATCATAAAGTAAAATTCTTTGGATATTGTTCTAAGTGCAAATAAATCCTGTATCCCATGTAGGTACAGGATTTATTTCTTTTTATATAAAATATTTAATGAAATTGTGTATATATAAAACATGAAATACATTGTTTAGTTATAAAAAAATGAGTAATACTATATAAAAGGAATAAATATTTTCATTAAAATTGTTACATATTGCTAATGTATACTAAATAAAGTATAATAAATTAGGTGTAATTGTCCGGGTTTTCAGTATAAAATAACAAAGGTCAGGGCGGCTTAAATATTAAAGGAGTGTGACATTGTGGTAAGAAGAACAGCAAAAATTAGAGTAATTCCTATAGGAGGACTCAATGAAATAGGGAAAAATATGATGGCCATCGAATACAAAGATGATATCATGATCATAGATTGTGGTCTAAGTTTTCCTGAGGATGAGATGTTAGGAATTGATATGGTAATACCAGATATTACGTATTTGATGAAAAATAAAGATAAAGTAAGAGGAATTGTTTTAACTCATGGACATGAGGATCATATTGGTGCGTTACCTTATGTATTAAAAAAATTAAATGTTCCAGTGTATGGTACAAAACTTACTTTAGGACTTGTAGAAAACAAATTAAAGGAGCATAAATTGTTTTCAAGTGTACATATGGAGATTGTAAAGCCTGGAGATACAGTGAAATTAGGAGAGTTTAAAGTTGAATTTATTCGTACAAGTCATTCTATTGCAGATTCAGTATGTCTAGCAATCCATACGCATTTAGGAACGATTGTACATACAGGAGATTTTAAAATTGATTTTACACCTATTGATGGAGAACCTATAGATTTTCATAGATTAGCTGAATTAGGAAAAAAAGGAGTACTTTTATTATTTGCAGATAGTACAAATGTTGAAAGACCAGGTTATACTATGTCAGAGAGAACTGTTGGTGCGACTTTTGAAAATATATTTAGAAATGCACATCAAAGAATTATTGTTGCTACTTTTGCATCGAATGTACATAGAGTACAACAAATTATTGATGCAGCATACAAATTCAATAGAAAAATTTCTGTTTCAGGAAGAAGTATGATCAATGTAGTAAATGTAGCAATGGAGTTAGGATATCTAAAAGTACCAGAAGATATGCTTATAGATATCAATGATATTAATAAATATCCAAATGATGAAGTAGTGGTAATTACTACTGGAAGTCAGGGTGAACCTATGTCTGCACTATCTAGAATGGCATCTTCTGAGCATAGGAAATTAGAAATTCAACCAGGAGATATGGTCATTCTTTCTGCAACTCCAATACCAGGAAATGAAAAAACAGTAGCAAGAGTAGTCAATCAATTGTTTCAAAAGGGAGCAAACGTTATTTATGAAGCATTAGCAGATGTACACGTTTCAGGGCATGCATGTCAAGAAGAATTAAAACTTATGCATTCTTTGATTAAACCTAAATATTTTATTCCTGTTCATGGAGAATATAGGCATTTAAAGCAACATGCAAAATTAGCTGAAAGTTTAGGAATGCCAACTAGCAATATATTTACAATTGAGAATGGACAAATTGTTGAATTTTCTAAAGACTATGCAAGAGTTTGTGGAAATGTTCCAGCAGGAAATATTTTAGTGGATGGATTAGGAGTTGGAGATGTAGGAAATATTGTATTAAGAGATCGAAAACATTTATCTGAAGATGGGTTAATGGTAGTAGTAGTTACTATTAGCAAAGAGGATGGATTGGTAGTTTCAGGACCAGATATTATTTCTAGAGGTTTTGTATATGTAAGAGAATCCGAAGCACTAATGGATGAAGCAAGAGCAGTAGTGAGAAATTCTCTGCAACTCTGTCAAGCAAACGGAGTAAGAGAATGGGCAGCTTTAAAATCATCTATAAAGGACAGCTTAAGAGGTTTCTTATATGAAAAAACAAAGAGAAGTCCAATGATTTTACCAATTATTATGGAAGTATAGAGGGTAAATAATATAGTTAAATGAATCAATCATTTAAAAAGCTATAGATAGATTTAATCTATCATAGCTTTTTTCTATGAGAATATGTTGTAAAACCTTGTAGACAATTGTATAATTAAATAATGAATATATGTTCGTGGAGGTATGTGGATGATATCAAAGATCAAAAGAATAATAATTGTGATGTTAATGGTAGGGGTTTTGGGAATAGTTGGAGGAAGGTTTTATTTTTATCAATCTATTAAACCTGTAGATGTGCAAAGTAATCGTGAAACTATGGTAATTATTCCAAAAGGGGCATCTACAGGGAATATTGCTAGTATTTTAAAAGAAAAAAATTTAATTCAAAGTTCTTATACTTTTAGACTTCTTAGTAAATGGTCTGAAGCAGATGGACAAATGAAGGCAGGAACATATTTGTTAAAGGAAAATATGTCAGCAGATGAAATCATAAAAATTTTATCTAATGGAGAAACAGCAAAAACTATTACAAAGATTACTATTCCAGAAGGCTTTGAATTTAAACAAATTGTGGATCGATTAGAAGCAAGAGGATTAATTGATAGAAATAAGTTTATAGAGATGGCAAATTACGGAGATTTTGATTATCCTTTTTTAAAAGAAATACCTAAAGGGGAAAATAGATTAGAAGGTTTTTTATTTCCAGATACTTATGAAATAGGAAAAGAAGAAACCGAAAGAGAAATTATTATTAAAATGTTAGATCGTTTTAATCATGTATTTAAAGATGAATATTATAAAAGAGCAAAAGAGTTAAACATGAATATCAATGAAGTGGTTACGTTAGCATCTATCATAGAAAGAGAAGCAAAGTTAGACGAGGAAAGAACTATTGTATCTAGTGTTTTTCATAATCGACTCAAAAAGAAGATAAGACTTAGGTCTTGTGCTACAGTTCAATATGTATTAGGAGAGAGAAAACCTCATTTAACAAATAAAGATACTTCTATTGATTCTCCATACAATACTTATAAACATGATGGCCTCCCTCCTAAACCAATTGCATCACCTGGAGAAGCTTCTATAAAAGCTGCTTTATATCCTAAAGATACAAATTATTTATATTTTGTAGTTTCTAAAAATGGCGCACATCATTTTAGTCAAACCTATGAAGAACATTTAAATGCTGCTAAGAATGCTAATTAACAAATAGGGAAAACTAATACGTGAAGGCTCTTCACGTATTCCTTTTTGTTTATTTAAAATTAAAGGAGTTGTAAATTTTGAGCAATATAGTAAATGAACTAGTAGAAGAATATATTAGAGAGTTGTTGCCTGAAAAAAATGGTCTATTAAAAGAAATGGAAGAATTTGCGCAAATTCATCATGTACCTATTGTTCATCCAGAAGTAGCACAATTATTAAAGGTGATGACTAAAATAAATAGAACAAAATCTATTTTAGAAGTAGGAACAGCTATAGGTTATTCAGCTATTGTTTTTACAAATGCTATGGAAGATGGTAAATTAATCAGTATAGAAAAAAGAGAAGACATGGTAGATTTAGCTAGAAAAAATATTGAAAAAGCAGGGTTAAATTCAAAAATAGAAGTGATACAAGGAAACGCAGAAGAAATTTTACCTAACCTAGATGGAAAATTTGATCTTATATTTTTAGATGCAGCTAAAGGACAATATATGAAATTTTTATCTTCCACTATTGATCAATTAAAACCTGGTGGGGTATTGATTTCAGATAATGTGTTGTATAAGGGAATGACTGCTTCTAATGAATATGTGATAAGAAGAAAAATAACAATTGTAAAAAGAATGAGAAAATATTTAGACTATATTATGAAGCATCCTCAATTAACCACTTCTATCCTACCTATTGGAGATGGTGTAGCAATTAGTTATAAAGCCGAGGAGGAAATAAAATGAAAAAAATTGAATTATTAGCGCCAGCAGGAGATTTAGAAAGATTAAAGATGGCTATTATTTATGGAGCAGATGCAGTTTACATAGGAGGTCAAGTTTTTGGCCTTAGAGCCAGTGCAAAAAACTTTTCTTTGGAAGATATAAAGCGTGGAGTTGAATTTGCACATGATAGAGGAAAAAAGGTTTATGTTACTTTAAATATTATTCCTCATAATGAAGATTTAAAGGAGCTTGATGAATATTTAAAAGAGCTTTCTAGAATCAACATAGATGCTGTTATTTTATCAGACCCAGGAACACTGATGTATGTAAAAGAATATATGCCTCATATGGAAATTCATTTAAGTACACAAGCTAACAATACAAATTACATGAGTGCTAAATTTTGGTATTCTCAAGGAGTCAAAAGAGTAGTATTAGCTAGAGAGCTAGCTTTTGAAGAAATCAAAGAAATAAGAGAAAATATTCCAGTTGATTTAGAGCTCGAAGCTTTTATTCATGGAGCCATGTGTATTTCTTATTCTGGAAGATGTCTTTTAAGTAATTATATGGCCAATCGTGATGCCAATAGAGGAGAATGTGCTCATCCATGTAGATGGGAGTATTATTTAATGGAGGAAAAAAGACCTGGTGAATATATTCCTGTGTTTGAGGATGAGAGAGGAACTTATTTCTTTAATTCAAAAGATTTATGTATGATTGAATATATTCCTGAATTGATTGAGTCTGGAATATATAGCTTAAAGATAGAAGGTAGAATGAAAAGCGCTTATTATGTTGCAAATATTGTAAATGTATATAGAAAAGCAATAGATACTTATTATGAAAAGAAAGATCAATATGAGTATGATCCAAAGTGGATGGATGAGATTAAAAAAGCAAGTCATAGAGAGTTTACAACAGGATTTTATATGAATAAACCTACACACAAAGAACAATTGTATCAAACAAGCTCTTATGTAAGAGAATATGATTTTTTAGGCTTGGTAAAGGATTATGATCATGAAAGCGGCATAGCTACTATAGAACAAAGAAATAGACTTTTTAAGGGTGATGAAATTGAGGTTATGGGACCCAATATGAGGATATTTACTCAAAAGGTTGAATATATGTGGAATGAAAAAGGAGAAGAAATTTCTGTAGCTCCTCATGCCCAACAAATTATAAAAATAAAAATGAAGGAGCCTATTGAGAAATATTATATTTTAAGAAAGCCTAGAGAAGATCATAAATAAATTCATATAAGTATACACCTTTTTGAACTTGGAGATACTTAAAGTATCTTTAACGATCAAGGAGGTGTTTCTTTTTTGTGGAATCTAGAATAGAACGTAAAAAGAAAAATCAATATATGGAGGAAAGAAGAAAAAGAATTATATTTATAGGAAGTATATCTACTTTTTTACTATTGGCTTTAATAGGAAGACTTTATTATATTCAAATGGTAAAAGGGGATGAATACTATGCAGCTGCTAAAAAGCAATGGACCAAGGAAATTCCTATAGGAATTAGTAGAGGAAAAATATATGATAGAAATCAAAATTTATTAACCAATCGACACAAAAAAGAATATTTGATGGTTTTTCCTAAATATTTTGTAGCATCTAATCCAAATATAGAAATTCTAAAAAAAATAAGTGGAAATAAAGCAAATGTACTTAAAGATAAAAAAATATTAAGATATGAACCTATAAAATTAGAAATTATAAACCATAATAAAGAATTCATAGATCAAGCTGTACATATGAAAGGGGTGTTCCCCATTGAATATACAGATAGATATGAAAAAATAGGCTTAGCAGCTCATGTGATAGGATACATTAATACGATTGATAATAGAGGAGAAAAAGGAATAGAAAAGGTCTATGATGAAATCTTAAAAGAAAATCAAGTGTCTAAAGTTGCTGCTATTGTAGATGCACAGAAAAGACGTATTCCAGGACTTAAGTATGAGATGATCAATGGTTCATCTACACAGAAAAATGTTGTTACTACATTGGATTATAAAATTCAAAAACTAGTAGAAGAAGAATTAGACAAATTAAATAAAAAGGGAAGTGTTGTTGTATTAGATTCAAAGAATGGAGAAGTTTTAGCCATGGCGAGCAGGCCCAATTTTAAACAAGATCAAGTTGCAAAATATTTAAAAAGTACAAAACAAGAGCTTTATAATAGAGCTGTTCAAATTGCTTATCCACCAGGTTCCATCTTTAAGATTATTGTAGCAGCAGCTTTTTTAGAAGAAAATATAAAAGAAGATACTTTTTTTTGTAAAGGATATGAGGAAATTGATGGAGTGCAAATAAAATGTTCTAGTTTTAAGAAAGGTGGACATGGAGAAATTCATTTAGAGGATGCGTTTGCTCAGTCATGCAATACTGCTTTTATACAAATGGGTCAAAGAATAGGTGGCGAAAAAATTATAGATATGGCGAAAAAATTTGGATTAGGAGCAAAAACAGAAGTAGGTTTAGCAGAAGAGATAGAGGGAAAAATTCCTACAAAAGATCATATAAAAGGAGCAGGAATAGGAAATTTATCTATTGGACAAGGTACTTTAGAAGTGACTCCAATTCAAATGGCCAAAATGACTAATATTATTGCAAATGGAGGAGTAGACCAAGGGATTTCATTGATTCAAGGAATTAGTAATGAAAATGGAGACATCATAAAAAAAATAGAAAAAAAACCTATTCAAAGAGTGATTGCTTATGAAACAGCACAAAGAATTCAAAGGATGATGGAAAAAGTAATTGAAGTAGGAACAGCGAAGCGTGTCAAATTATATGAAATAGGTCATGTAGCTGGAAAAACTGGATCATCAGAATCAAGTGATGGAGGAAAAAAGGTAGTTCATGCGTGGTTTACAGGATATTTTCCAAGTCATGATCCTAAATATACCATTACTGTCATGATTGAGGATGGAAAATCAGGCGGAAAAGTAGCAGCTCCTTTGTTTAAGAAAATTTTAGAAGGAATTTTACAAATAAAGTAATTTTATTGAAAAGACATGCACACCTTTTGCTTATTACACATATAATTAAAAATGACATAAAATTAGGAGGTGTGCATCTTTATGTGGATGACAATGGCAACTTTATCATTGATTTTAGCAAAGCCTATTTTTACATTTGTTTCTTATGTATCTAGTAATACATCTTTTCCAAAACCATTAACTCCAGAAGAAGAGGAGCATTATTTAAAATTATATGAGCGAGGGGATGAAACAGCAAAGAATATTTTAGTAGAGAGAAATTTAAGATTGGTTGCCCATATTGTCAAAAAATATCATAATACAGGGAGAGAAGTAGATGATCTTATATCTATTGGAACCATAGGTCTCATTAAAGCCATTACTTCTTTTGATAGAAGTAAAGGAACGAGACTTGCTACTTATGCAGCAAGATGTATTGAAAATGCTATCCTATCGTTATGGAAACATTTTACAATATTTAGATTGATTTATTGGATCCTATGAAGAAGATATGAACATATTCTCCATCCCATTTTATTTTTTCAATTAAGTTTTGAATTAATTTTCTTTTTTTAGAAATAGTAAGAGTATGGATTAAATCAGAAAAATTCATGAATATGTTATTGAGTGTTTTCTTTTTATAGATCTGTGTATTTTTACTTTCTTCTTGTAAATAGATTAACTTTTTTTTCATTTGTTCAATTTCTTCATTTAATTGATTCATTTGTTTCATAATATACTTTATTATATTCTGATTCTGTCCTTCAGATAAAGTATAAACTAGATTTTGAATAGATTTTTCTTTGTTCTTTATATTTTTTTGAATTCTTTTGATTTCTGAGTTTATTTTATTTGGAATAAGTGGAATGGTTACTTTGTTTTTTTTTATCATTTCATATAATATTGAAGCTTCAGAAGGTAGCTTTTGGATAGATTCAATAACCAACTGATCAAGTTCATTTCCATTTAGATTTTTTATATTACAATTTTGTCTTTTACTTTTTTCTTTTTGTTCGCATATATAATAATATGCTTTCTCACCATTTTTTTTCGTTCTACCCATCTTAGGTCTCATAAAGCTGCCACAATGATTACATATTAATATTCCAGAGAGTAGAGCTTGAGTATTTTTAATTTTTCTAAAGGATTTTGATTTATTTTGAGAGATTAATTGTTGAACACGAATCCATATATTACTTGGAATGATTCCTGGATGAGTTCCTATAGAGATAATCCATTCAGATGGACTTTTTAAGGTATTTGTTTTATGTTTTTGCTGAAAGGTTTTATTATAAGCCATAATACCATTTTTTCCATCAAAATCACTTTTCCTAGGATATACTTCAAAACCATGAGAAATAAAATAATCATAAAGAGATTGATCTGCTGTAGCATATACAGGATTGGTTAAAATAGCTTTTAATGAAAAACGTGTAAAATCTATATTATTTTTTGTTTTTATATGATTTTGAATACAATAGGTTTCAAGTTTTGTTAAAGATTTGAGCAATAAAAACTGATTATATAATATTTTAATGATTTTGAGTTCATCAGGTACAGGTGATAATTGAAACATTTTACGTGTTTTACCATCCTTGTCTAGGGTCTGAGAAGATTTTGAAATGAAGCCTGTAGGGGTAACACCTCCAAGCCATCTACCTGTTTTTGCAAGCTCTAGCATATTATCACGAATTCTTTCAGCTATGGTTTCTCTTTCAAGTTGAGCAAAAACAGAAGCCATATACATCATAGCACGTCCCATGGGAGTAGAAGTATCAAATTGTTCACGCAAAGATATAAAGTCTATATTTTGATTTTGTAATATTTGAATCGTATTTGAAAAATCTGAAATATTTCTAGATATTCTATCTAATCTATAACATATTAAAATTTGAAACTTATGTTTAAGAGCATCATGGATCATCTCTTGATATTTTGGTCTATCAATATTTCCACCTGAGAAGCCCTCATCTTCATAGATGATAAAATTTTCAATAGGATCAAAATTTTTTTGAGCATATTCTTTACAAAGATTGATTTGAGTATATATGGATTCACCTTTTCCAGTAAATCTAGATTTTCTTGAATAAATGGCTATATTCATAAAATCCCCCTCTAATTCTTTTTCTATTTCTAAAAATATGTGAAGAATGGGAAATACAAATAGTTTTAGTATTTCCGAGGTAATAGTGAAAATTAGACAGATATTTTCAGTATAGTACAAACTCTAAAATTCATATACATACCAAGAGGTGATCCTATGAAAGTTAGAGTATATTTTCCGGAAGGTAAAAATGACAAGAACAAGTTTAAAGAAAAAATAGCTATACAACATATAAATATGATGAAAGAATATATAAATGAGTTATCTCTTTCAGAAGAAGAAAAAAATATGATTTGGATGAATATCCAACGGGAAATTAAAAAAGAGCAAAGTAGGAAATGAAGAAGGTATTTCCGAGGTAATAGTAAAAATATGACGGCAACTATCAATATTATTAAAAAAGGTGTACAATAAGCTATCAAGTAGACAAATATATTTTTACTTCTTCACCATTCCAGTAAATTCGATCGATAATATTTGTTAAAAAAATTTTTTTTTCTGTATTGAATAAATAATTAATTTGATTTGAAAAATCAATAGAAATATTATGAAAATCATATACAAAATGTTTATTATCATTTTGGAAATAGGAATCTATTAAAAATGTTATTTGTTTATTTTCTGTATAGAGATTTTTAATTTCTTGTAGAACATATTTAGATACAGAAGAAGCTTGATATAAAGATACCTGATTAGATAAATTTTCGATTTTTTTATTGTTCATGTTTAATTGATGTAATAAATTTTTATAGGAAGAATTTGTTTGAGAAAAATCTATATTAAGAATAATTGGAGAGGATAAAATTTCTTTTAATTTATCTATTATCAATTGATCTATCAAAGAGCCAGATAAATTAGGACAGTGACAATTACTTTTATTACTACAAACGTAATAGAAATGTCTTTGATTTGTATTTTTTATCCTCTGACCGTATTTAATTTTCATAAACTCATTACAATATGCACAAATGAGAAGACCAGATAAAATTCCAGTTTCTGAAGTACCTTGACGAGAATACTTTGTTTTTTTTGAATTTAAAAATTTTTGTACATATATCCAATCTTTTCCCTTTATGATTCCTTTATGGTTTCCTATTGCACAAATCCAATCAGACATATCTTTTGTTTTTATATTTTTCCCTTTTTGAACTATTTTTTTATTATATACCATGATTCCATAATCACCAGTAAAATCTTCTTTAGAGTTGCTTATTTGAACTTTGTTATTTGAGAAATATTCATATATGTGTGTATCTGCTATGGCATAAACAGGATTGGTGAGAATAAGTTTAAGAGAATGTTCGGAATAATTTTTTCCTGTCTTTGTATGAATCCTATTTTTTATACAATAGGATTTTAAAAGAGATAGAGAGTGAAATTCCAAGAATTTATCAAATAATAATTTGACAGTTTTCAATTCTTTTTCAATAGGAGTAAGTTGGTACATTTTTTTTTTGCATTTGTGTTGATCTATATAAAAAGTAGGAATAGACTCATATCCAGTGGGAGTCATTCCTCCAAGCCATCTTCCAGTGCGTGATAGCTCTATAAAATGATCTTTGATTCTTTCTTGAATCGTTTCTCTTTCGAATTGTGAGAAAACAGATGAAATATATAGCATGGCTTTACCCATAGAAGTAGAGGTATCAAACTGCTCTTTTAAGGATATAAATTCTATTTTATTTTTTTTGAGTAATTGCATAAGATAAGAAAAATCAGAAACATTTCTGGATATCCTATCTAAGCGATAACATATTAATATACTAAAATTCTTTTTTTGAGCATCTTGTAGCATTTTCTCATATGCTGGTCTATATGCATTGCTACCACTAAAACCTTCATCCTCATAAATAAGAAAATTATGGATGTATTTAAATTTTTCATATGCATATTTTTTACATAATTTAATTTGATTTTGAATAGATTCTCCTGTAGAACTAAATTTTGATTTTCTAGAATAAATTCCTATATTCATAAGATCACCTTTTTAAAAAATAAGATAGGGTAAAAAGAATTGATTGAAAGTCTTTATAGAAGTATATAAAAATATGTATAAAATCAGAACACAAAAAAGAATCTATCTTAAAATAGATTCTTTTTTAGCATAGATTATAGATAAAAATTATGAAGATTAATGGTTTTGTAAAATGTTCTATTGGCAGTAATCCAAAAGCTTGTTGAAATGCGTGGATTTAAAAAATATAATGCATTTCCAATATTATTATTTCCTAAAAGAGCTTCTTTTGCGGCTATAATACTTTCTTGTGAGGGAGTATTATAAATAGTATTATTCATTACAGGAGTGAACTGAAAACCATACTCTTTATCAAAAACTACTTCTTTTATAGTATTTGGAAAATCGGCACTATTTTTTCGATTGATAATTACATTGGCCACGGCTAATTTTCCATCAAAGGGTTCATCAGAAGCTTCAGCTTCTACAATTCGAGATAACCAATAAAGGTCTTCTTCAAGATAAGTAGTATTTTCTTTAGTCTGAATATAGACTATGTATTTTTCTGGATCCCATGCTACTGTGCAATGAAAAGTCTCAGCTATAAAACGAAGAGGAACAAAGGTTCTACCATTGTAAATATTAATTGGAGCATCTAAAGGTATATTTTGATCATTAATCATTGCAGTTTGTGAGCGAATAGGAAGCGAAATAGTGGATTGGTTGTTTTGGATGATTACTGTATTTTTATTTGCGTCCCATTGAATTTCTTCAACACCTAATGCATTGCTAATAAAGCGAATAGGTACAAAAGTTCTACCATTTTCTAAATAAGGGGTTGTATCTGTATGAATTTCTTTTCCATCTACTTGAATGGAAATATTTTTGTGATTTGGTAAAGCTTCTATTTTCATTAAGTTTCCAGCATATAATGATTTTCCTAAGTCATTATTCAATTCTTCTAATTCGTCAACAGATTGATTGTATTTTTTAGCTATTTTTTGGTAGGTATCATTCCATTGAATGGTATGCATCATATAAGAATCTGCATAAGCGCATGTGCTGGATAAGAGTATTCCTAAGGAAAGGAATAAGGAAAGTGTTCGTTTTTTCATAGGCATTCCTCCTATCATAATTACTCAATATTATATATTCTTTATAGAAAGAAAACAATTCAAAAATAATAGAAGAAATGACTAAATTTAGCATATAATATCTTCTTTTTCATAGATTAGAAAGGGGAGTGATAGTATGAAAAACATAGAAATAAAAATTTTTATTCAAAATAAAAGATTAGAAGAATTATCTCATGATGTAAAAGAAAAAGTAAAAGAAAATATAATGGAAACTTATAAAAAACAAATTAAAAGAAAAGTAATTAGTATGATTAAAGAAAACAAATCAAAAGAAGAAATCATGAAATATCTAGGAATGAAGTAGTATTTAATTATTTCTATATTTGGACAAGCCTCAAATAAGTGGCATTTAAAAAACATAGAGAATGAAATATTGATGACAATACGTTCTAACAAAAAAACCAAAAATGAAGTATCCTTGCAAGATCCCATTGGAATCGACAAAGAAGGCAATGAAATATCTTTGATGGATATATTAGGAACAGAAACAGATGAAGTACTAGATGAAGTAGAATTAAAAATACAAGTAAAAAAATTATATGAAAAAATGGCAAATGTATTAAAAAACAGAGAAAAAACCGTTCTACAACTTAGATATGGTTTAGCCAATGGAGGAAGTAAAACACAACGAGAAATTGCACAACTTTTAGGAATTTCTAGATCTTATGTTTCTAGAATAGAAAAAAGGGCTATTAAAAAATTAGGTAAAGCTTTTTATATCAATAATTTAGATAAAAAAGAAAAAAATGAAGAATGATAAAAATGTTAGCTTATGCTAGCATTTTATTTTTATCAATCAACAGTTATCTGAGTCTGATACAAAGAAAAAAGTTTTATATAATGGAGTGAAATCTGCTATACAAGGAGGAGTTTATTCATTTGCATTATTATATTTATGGTAGCTCAAACAAAGAAGAAAAGAGGGAAAAATATATTACATTCACTAAAAAGGTTTCTTTTGTCGAACGATTTAAGTAGGATTATAAATTTTTTTATCGAATTGAGTAAGTAAAGGGGGTTACAAAGATGGATGAAAAAACGATTGCGATAATAAAGAAGATTATTAGAAAACTTGAAAATAGGGAAAAAGAAAGTAAAAAGGTTGTTATACATAAAAAGTGTGTTTAACACATAGAGATTGTGCATTGTGGAAACTTATAAACGAAAGTTGTGGAATATAGCAAAAAGAGAGTGAAAGCTCTCTTTTTGCGTTTGGAATATAAATTATAAAGTAGTAAGTGTATCATAAATATATGGATGAGTGACTCAGTAACTTTCCATTATCCATATTCCAGTATTATATTTGATAGGGAGGAACTGCTGATGAAGTTTTTAAAGTTAATAAGTGTACTATTTGGAGTATGTGTTGTAGCTATGGTGATACCAGTTTTGTTATGGGTGTTGATTCCTATTGGGTTTATTTGCTGGAAGCCAATATTAATGAGTGTTTGTGAAACTTTCCTAAGAAAATGATTATTACTAATTATATTTGGTACAAGGAAACTAAGGATAGGAGGCATAACAGCTCCTGTTTTTATATCCTAAACGTGTAGGTAACGTAAGTTATATAATAAAGAGAAATAAAATGCCACTTTTTTTGCATCTTAACATCGAACGTACGTTTTGTTATAATATAACTGTCAAAAATTTTTACAAAAGGGGAATGGGTATGCTAACTAAAAGACAGAAAGAAGTTTTAAAAGCAATATATTATTATAACAATGCAAATGGTATGAGTCCTTCTATTAGAAATCTCTGTGATTTATTAGGTTTAAAATCAAAACGTACAGTATATAGTCATTTAACCGAGCTAGAGAGTCAAGGATTTATAACTAAGAGAGATAATATACATAGATCAATCAAAATAACAGATAGAGGATTAAGTGAAATAAGAGGGTAAAAAAATAGGTGACAATATCATTTTGCCACCTATTTTTTATATAGAAACTTAATTTAGTTATATAAAAAAGAAAAATTTTTTTGTATTTTACTTCATTTCTATATATTACATAATATGATAAAATATATATTATTAAACTAAAATTGGATATTTCATAAGGAGGAATATTAATTAATGAAAAAATTATTATCAATTTCAATATGCTTTGTTTTACTTTGTACCTATAAGATATATGCACTAGACATTAATGAGATAACCTTCAATGGCGAAGAGATGACCGTTTCTGTTAATCCTATTATTGAAAATCAAACTATACTTGTTCCTATAAAAGATATTTGTGAAACTTTAGGAGCAACCGTTACATGGAATGGGGAAGATCAATCTGTATTTGTTGTGAAGAATGATACTAGTGTTTGGTTGCAACAAGGGAACATATTAGCAGTGATCAATAATAAACAAGTTACTTTGCCCGTTGTTCCTAGAAATAGTAATGGAGTAATGCTAGTTCCAATAAAGTTTATTGCTGAGATATTTGGAGGAAAGGTAGATTGGGATGATACTAACAAAAAAATATCAATTACAACGCTAAAAATGATTTGGCCTATACCAAGGTGTACTAAAGTAAGTAGGAACTTTGGATTCTATTTTCATCCGATACTAAAAAAGAAAAAGCTATATACAGGTATTTTTATACCAGCACCCCAAGGAATGCCAATTGTTTCAGTAGCGGATGGACAGATAATATATTCCGCTCGATTAGGTACATATGGCAAAACTATAATTATTGACCATGGAAATGGTATTTGTACACTCTATGCACATTGTAGTGAACTACTTGTAAATGAAGATAGTCAGGTAAAAGCAGGAGATGAAATTGCAAAATCAGGAAATACAGGGTATACTACAGGACCATGTTTACATTTTGAAGTAAGAGAATATGGGATACCTGTAGATCCTAATAAGTACCTAAGGCAGTAGTAAATTAATAAGCCACATACAAAGATAGGTATTAAAGGATATATGTATAAACTATTAATAGGGTAGATGAATACTACCCTATTTTTTACACTTAGAGGTGGATATATTAAACAAATCATAACCAATGCAATATCCAAAGACTCCTTCCATAATTAATAATGAGCCGAGAACAATTCTAATTGCTCTATCAATATTGCCTACATTTTTTTTACATGATTTTTTCATTATAGAATCACCTCATTCATAGCTTTTGTAGAAATGATGCATTTATTCAGAAGATATATGTAATATATATATAATATTTTAAAATCCAAAGCCTATAAGCAATTTAAGGAATCATTTGTATACCGTGTGAAAATTATTGATTTTTGCTCAGAAATCAATGAATGCGTTACGAAAGAGAATAAATATGAATTTTATATAGATGGAGTACATTTGACACCTCGGGGACATAAAATTATGGCAAATATAGAAAAAATAAAGGATATGCAAAGCTTATAATCAAATTGTCAAAGCCAATATAATTGAATAATAAAATACACATAATAATAAGTGGAGAATCTATTAGGGGTAATGAAATATCTTTGATGGATATATTAGGATATGAAAAGAGATTTGCATATTATATTCCGAGTAGTAAATAGAAATGAAATAAATTATAAAATAAATATAAAAATATATTTTACTTAACCTAAAAATACAATATACTGGAAGTTAGAAAAATAAATCATTTACATCATATATCTAAAAAATTATTGCTCATCATATTTTATAGTCATTAATAAAAAGGAGATTTTATATGAATAAAAAAATATTATCATTTTATCTTATCTTCATACTTTGCATCACAGCATGTAGCAATATCCATTCAGATACTGTATTAGCAGGTCCTGATCCATTAAAAGAAAATATAAGTTATCCGCCACCAGTAGAAGCAACGATACTTTCTGTTGGAGATATTATGGTTCATGGTCCTCAATTGAAAGCACAATATAATACTCACACTAAAGAATATGATTTTAATAATAATTTTCAATTGGTTAAACCTTATATAGAAAAAGCAGACCTTGCATTATGCAATTTAGAAACTACATTAGGTGGACCAGAAAAAGGATATTCTAGTTATCCACAATTTAATAGTCCAGATGCATTAGGACAAGCTATAAAAAATGCTGGATTTGATGTAGTAGTAACTGCCAATAATCATACTATGGATACTGGGGCTCAAGGGGTACTAAGAACAATTCGTACTCTTTCTGACTTTCAATTAGATACTATAGGTACAAAGGAAAAAGAAGAAATCAAAGACTACATCATTAAAGATGTAAAAGGAATAAAATTTGGAATTACAGCTTATACTTATGAAATTTCTACAGATAAAAAAAACAAAGCTTTAAATGGATTACCGATTCCTAATGAAATAAAAAATTGCATCCATACTTTTAATAATAATCATTTAGAAAAAAACTTCCAAGAAATGAAAAATACTGTGAACAAGATGAAAGAAGAAGGAGTAGATGTGATAATATTTTATTTACATTGGGGAGAAGAGTACCATCAAATTCCTAATAAAACTCAAAAGAAAATTGCATATTTCTTAAAAGATATAGGAGTAGATGTAATCTTTGGGAGTCATCCTCATGTTCTCCAACCCATTGAGATTTTAGAAAATCAAAAACAAAATAAAAAGACTTTAGTACTATATTCAATGGGCAATTTTTTATCTAATCAACGCTATGAATTTATGAAAAATAGAGCTACAGAAGATGGTTTAATGATTTATGTAACCTTTAAAAAAGACTTTGAAAAGAATAAAACACAATTAGAAAGAGTAACTTATTTACCTACATGGGTAAATAAATATTACAATAAGGGAAAAAAGATATATGAAATTGTCCCTTTAATGGATGATTTAGATGATTATGAAAAATATCATTTATATACTAAAGATAGTTTATGGAGAGCTAAAAATTCTAAAACCAACACAATTACTCTGATAGAGTCTCATATGAATAAGTCTGACCTTGAAACATTGATCCATCGAATGTTCTAAAATATATAACTGAAATTTTGAAAATTTTCATACCCATATAGTTTGTTCCTTATTATGTAAAAATTAGTATATATTTATATATCATGAAGGATTTTGATAATTCTTATAGAATTATGAAATAACATCAGAATCTATATAATAAATATATACCAAAAAATGTTGGAACAAATGATACATGGCTATATCTGGACGCCTATGCCATGTAGATGTAGCGGCGTAACCGGCTAACAACATATGTTGTTAGCTTTTTTGTATTATAAAACCAAAAAGATTGAAGGTGAAAAGGAATGAAACCGTTTAAAAAAAGATTAGGCGATTTGTTAGTTCAAGCAAATTTTATTACACAAGATCAATTAAATGAAGTTTTGAAACTACAACGCTCATCGGGAAAAAAACTTGGAGAAATTTTGATTGATGAAGGATTTGTAACAGAACAACAAATTATAGAGGCTTTAGAATTTCAATTAGGAATTCCTCATATGGATATTGAAAAATATTTTATAGAACCTAAAGTTCCTTTATTGATTAGTGAAGCTTTAGCTAGAAGACATATACTCATTCCTATCAAAAGAGAAAAAAATAGATTAACAGTAGCCATGGCAGATCCGCTTAATATTTTTGCAATAGATGATGTAAAAATTGCCACAAATTTAGAAGTAAATCCTACTATTGCCACAAAGGATTCTATCTTAAATGCAATTGATTATTATTATGGAAAAGAAAGTGCTGAAAAAGCTATTAAAGATTTTAAGAATCAGTATCCTATAGAGAATTTTACAGAAATGGATGAAGCTATTTCAAATGAAATTAATAATGCTCCTGTTGTTCGATTAATGAATTCTATTATTCGTCAAGGAGTAAAATCAAAAGCTAGTGATATACATATTGAACCATTTGAGCACAAAGTAAGAGTCCGATTTAGAATCGATGGAGATTTACAAGAGATTATGTCTACGGAAAAAAATACTCACTCAGCTATTGTTACTCGGATTAAAATTATGGGAAAAATGAATATTGCAGAGAGAAGAATTCCTCAAGATGGAAGAGTCGAGACAAATATTGATGGAAAAGAAATTGATCTTCGTATTTCAACCCTTCCTACTGTATATGGAGAAAAAATAGTAATTCGATTATTGGATAGAAGTAATTTTTTGTTATCTAAAAGTCAATTAGGTTTCTCAAAAAAAAATTTAGAAATTTTTAATTCTGTTGTGAAAAGTCCAAGTGGAATGATATTAATTACAGGTCCTACTGGAAGTGGAAAAACTACGACTATGTATACAATTTTAAAGGAATTAAATGAACTACAAAAAAATATTATTACTGTAGAAGATCCTGTAGAATATAGACTCCATGGTATTAATCAAGTACAAGTCAATACAAAAGCGGATTTGACTTTTGCGAGTACATTAAGATCTATTTTAAGACAAGACCCTGATATTGTTATGATTGGAGAAATCAGAGATACAGAAACTGCTCATATAGCTGTTCGAGCAGCTATTACAGGTCATTTGGTTTTAAGTACCATGCATACAAACAATTCTCCTGCCACAATAGCTAGATTAGTAGATATGGGAGTTGAACCTTATCTTGTTTCTTCTGCCGTTACAGGAATTATCTCTCAAAGGCTTGTAAAAAAAATATGTGAGCATTGTAAAAAAGCATATACCCTTACAGAAGATGAAAAAAAATTATTAAATATAGAAAAGCCCTTTGTTTCTTATAAAGGAGAAGGTTGTAGTCAATGTAATTATACAGGATATAAAAGAAGAATAGCTGTTCATGAAATTATGGGAATCAACAAAGAAATAAGAGAAAGTATTGATAAAGAAGAAAGTATTGATCTACTTAGACAAAAAGCTATCCATCAAGGAATGATTTCTTTAAAAGAAAACTGTATGGAGTTAGTACTCTCAGGAATTACAACTGTAGAGGAAATGATAAAAGTAGCTTATAGCCTAGATTAGGTGGTGATATTATGAATATTATAGGACTATTAAAAAAAACAATTGAACGAAGTGCATCTGATTTACACATAACAGTAGGTATACCCCCTGTCATTAGAGTAAATGGAAATCTTCAGAAAATAGATGAAAAACCTTTATTACCTCAAGACACGGAGCTTTTGATACAAGAACTTCTTACTCAAAAACTTTTTATAGAGTTACAAGAAAAAGGAGAAATAGATCTGTCTTTTTCACATCCAGGACTTGGAAGATTTAGAGTAAATATTTACAAACAAAGAGGTAGTTATGGAATGGCTTTAAGGTGTGTATCTCTTAGGATTCCAACTATTGATGAACTTGGATTACCATATGTTTTAAAAGATTTAGCATTAAAGCAAAGAGGACTCATATTGGTCACAGGCCCTACTGGAAGTGGAAAATCAACTACCTTGGCATCTATGCTTGATTATATTAATGAAAATAGAAATTGTCATATTCTAACATTAGAAGATCCTATAGAATATTTACATAAGCATAATAAAAGTATTGTCAATCAAAGAGAAATAGGAAATGATTCACAAAGCTTTAAAAATGCACTGAGGGCTGCTCTTCGCCAAGATCCAGACGTTATCTTAGTAGGAGAAATGAGAGATTTAGAAACTATTAGTATTGCTTTAACAGCGGCTGAAACAGGACATCTGGTGCTATCTACCCTTCATACAGTAGGAGCTGCCAAAACAATTGATAGAATTATTGATATTTTTCCTTCACATCAGCAACAACAAATTAGAGTACAATTGTCAACCGTACTTGAGGGAATTATTTCACAACAGCTTCTTCCAAGAAATGATAAAAAAGGTAGAATTGCAGCTATGGAAATTTTGATTGCTACTTCCGCCATAAGAAATCTAATTCGAGAGGGAAAAACACATCAATTACAAACAAATATACAAACAGGTTCAAAATTTGGAATGAAAACTATGGATCATTCTATTTTAGAATTATACAATCAAATGATTATTGATCAAAAAACTGCTCTTACTTATGCCATAGAAAGAGAAAACTTAGAAAGACATATATTATAAAGGTTAGGAAGGATTTTATGCCTACTTATGAATACAAAGCGATGAGTCAAACAGGAGAAAAACTCAAAGGAGTTTATACTTCTAATACAATAGAAGAAGTTTTTCATATGTTAAGAAAAAATAATCATTATCCTATTCATGTAGAAGAAAAATTTGAAGTAAAAAGAGCAATATCCTTTTCTTTCTGGAATAGAATAAAAATAAAAGACATTGCTATATTTTGCAGACAATTTTATACAATGCTTCATGCAGGAATTTCCATTCTGAATTGTCTAGATACTCTTAGGCAACAAACACAAAATAAAAAATTTAAAATAGTAATTGGTCAGATTTATGAAGAAGTTCAAAAGGGACTTACTCTTTCTGAATCTTTAAAAAATCATAAAGACATATTTCCAGATTTACTGATCCATATGGTAGAAACTGGAGAATTTAGTGGTACTTTAGATGTAATTATAGCTCGCATGGCCAATCACTATGCAAAAGAAAATAAAATTTCAAATAAAGTAAAAGGGGCTATGATCTATCCTATTGTATTAAGCATTGTAGCTATCACTGTGGTAGTATTTTTACTTATATTTGTTATACCAACCTTCATTGGGCTTTTTAAAGAGAGTAATACAGCACTTCCTATCCCTACTCAAATATTGCTTAGTATAACAGACATAATAAAAAACTATTTACATATCATTTTTCTTATTTTTGTATTACTTATATATGGATTAAAAAAATCTATAAGTATGAAAAAAGGACAGCTTTTTATAGATCAATTAAAGCTTAAAATTCCTATTGTGAAGGGGACTACTCAAAAAATTATTACTTCCAGATTTTCAAGGACCTTATCCACCTTATTAGCCAGTGGAATTCCTTTACTGCAAGCCTTAGATATTATATCTGAAATTGTTGGAAATACAGTGGTTCAAAAAGAAATTTTAATTGCGAAAGAAGATATAAAAAAAGGGATCAACCTTTCTAGTATGATTGAAAAAATCAGTGTCTTTCCTCCAATGCTTCACGCTATGATTCGTATTGGAGAAGAATCTGGTTCTTTAGATGATATATTAGATGAAACTGCAAACTTTTATGATGAAGAAGTAGAAGTAGCTCTTCAAAAGATCACTACACTGATAGAACCTCTTATGATTGTAGTGATGGCTGTCATTGTGGGCAGTATTATTATTGCTATGCTTCTGCCTATGATTGATATGGTCAACACCATTTCAGTATAAATAATTTGTAAGAAATGACCCATGTGTTGTTTCAGCATTAAAAATTAAAGGAGGGAATAAAATGATTCAAATGTTTAGTAAAAAATTAAAAAACAAAAAAGGAGTTACTTTAGTAGAATTGATTGTAGTTATTGCAGTTATTGGTATATTAGCAGGTATTGCAGTTCCAAAATTCTCAGGTTTTACAGATAAGGCAAAAAAAGCAACGGATGACCAGTTAATCGCAGTTATTAAAAAAGGACTTCAAATGGATTGGGCAACAGAGAAGATTAAAGATACTACTATAACAGTTACAGTAAAAAAGGAGGAACCTAACAGATATACGCCTCATGTAATTTGGATCAAAGATAATAAGTATATAGATACTGAAAAATTATTGAAAACTTATACTGATGAAATTAAGTTTCAACATTATGAGGGAAAGATTGAGTTTAAAGTTGCAAAAGATGGCACAGTAACTTCAAATGAAGATGATACGGACAAAGATGATTAAAATTTATCGAAATAATCATCAAAATAAAAATAATTTAAAGATCCGAGGATTGATAAAATGAAACTACTCATTTTTATATTTGGACTGTTTATAGGATCTTTCTTAAATGTATGCATTTATAGAATTCCTAAAGGGGAATCGATTATTTATCCTTCTTCTCATTGTCCCAAATGTAATACGAATTTAAAACCTATAGATTTAATACCTGTCATTAGTTTTTTATTTCATAAAAGAAAATGTAGATACTGTGGAGAAAATATTTCTCTACAGTATCCCTTTATAGAACTATTAAACGGATTCATTTATTTATTTTTGTATATAAAATATGATACATCTATATTTTTTATACAATATATGATTCTTACTAGCTTATTAATTGTAATTTCTATGATAGATATTCAATTTAAAATTATACCAGATGCATGTAATCTATTTGGATTTATAACAGCAATTATTTTGATTTTATTTAAGAATCCTACTCTTTTATCTTTTAAGGATGCTTTTTTTGGACTGCTTATAGGAGGAGGATTTTTTTTAATCATTGCTATCCTTACAAATGCCATGGGAGGCGGAGACATTAAATTAATGGGAGTTTTAGGATTATTTTTTGGATGGAAGATGATTGTATTCATTACTTTTTTTTCTTTTTGTATTGGATCTATTCTTTCTATTCTTTTGATTTTATTTAAAATTAAAAATAAAAAAGATCCTATTGCTTTTGGACCCTTTATATCTCTTGCAGTATGTTTAGCCATATTTTATGGTACAGAAATCATCAATCGATACTTATCTTTTTTATTATACTTAGGAAGTTAAAATATACGAAATTTTTATGCCGTAAATATAAACGAGGTGACAAATTTGCTAAAAAAACAAATTATATCTATAGATATAGGAAGAATGACTACCAAAATAGTTATTGGCAAAGTGCATAAGGAATATATATGGATACAAAATCAATTTATGATTTCAACGCCATCAGATTCTTACGAAAATGGATATATCAAAAATATTTCTTCTCTTCAAGAGATAATTCAATCTGTTTTAAGTGAAAATAAAATAAAAACAAAACATGTTATATGTACAGTACAAAGCAGTACAGCTATTGTTAGAGAAATGACTCTCCCTCATGCAAAAGAATCTGATCTTGATGCTATGATTTATTTTGAAATAGAAAAATATATTCCAGTAAAATTAGATCAATATGTAGTAGAATATAAAATTCTAGAAACATTCAAAGAAGAAGATATAGAAAAACAAAGGATCTTAGTAGTAGCCCTTCCCAAAAAAATTATTGAAAGATATTTAGAGTTGATTCAGTCTCTACAATTAAAACCTATTGCATTAGATCTTCATTTTAATGGAATTATGAAAGCTTTTGAAGAAGAAGTATTGATTAATGAAGAAAATGGACATCTTGCTAAAACTCTTGCATTTATTGATAT
Source organism: Inediibacterium massiliense (assembly GCF_001282725.1). NCBI lineage: Bacteria > Bacillati > Bacillota > Clostridia > Peptostreptococcales > Thermotaleaceae > Inediibacterium > Inediibacterium massiliense. Next base: position 985,581 of record NZ_LN876587.1, read on the forward strand.
AGGTCATGAAACGATAGATATTACAATTATTGAACGAGGTACTTTTAAATTTAATCGATTAATTCTTCAAGGTGGAAAAGAAATTAATGAAAATATTGCCAATGCCTTTAGCTTATCTTTAAAAGAAGCTGAACAAAAAAAGATTGAATATGCAAATTTAAATGAACTCAATACAAATACTTCTTCCTATATGGTCAATGAACATATAAAGATAACTATAGACTTGTGGATTCGAGAAATTCAAAGAGTATTTCAATATTATACCAGCCGGGAAAGAGAGAAACAAATTGACTCCATTTATTTATATGGTGGAAGTTCTAAAATTCCTTATTTGAAAGAATATCTGATAGAGAATTTAAATATTCCTACCTTTTTACTAAAAAAAGTCAGCAGTATTGAATTTCAGAAAAAAGATGCTTCTATTTTGCTTTCAGACTATTTTAATTCTTGTACAGCTCTGTTAAGAAAGTAGGTGTATATAATGGATTTTAATTTTTTCTCTCCTTATATAAATACAAAAAAAACATATCAAAAGAAAAAAACTTATGGAGTTTTTATTGGAATCTTTATAATAAGTATATTATTTATGAGCATATATTGGTATCACCATACTATAGAAGAATTGAAAAAACAAGCTCATACAATGGAAAATATAATTCAATCTAAAAAAACACATGCTCAACTTCAAAAAATACAAGAAAAGCAAGAGAAAATAAACATCATGGAAAAATATTACAAGACTCTTATACAATTAGATGATCAAATAGATGATCTATCTTTTATCCATAAAAATTTCTTCATCACCTTATCCAATACAATACCTGAAGAAATTTCCTTAAACGTTATGAATCTTTCTTTAGAAGAACTTCAAATTCAAGGAATTTCAAAGAATAGAACAGCTATTGCAGAATTAGAGCATAATTTAAAAAATTTAGACACATTTGAAAATGTACATATTCCCAATATTACAGCAGATGAAGAAAATGGATATACCTTTACCATCCTCTGCAAGCTAAAGGATGTGAAAAAATGAAGCTAACGAAAAGAGAAAAAATTTTAGTAAGTATTCTTATGATTCTTATTTTTATCTATGGTACTTATATATGGATCATCTCTCCTAAGATAAAAGAAATGAATCATCTTAAAGAGAAAATTGCTAAATATCAAATGACCATAGATGAAAATGAAGTGGAACTTATGAAAAGGAAAAGATTAGACGAAGAATTTAAAATACTTAATGATAAGATACTCCATACATCCAATAGATATTTTCCTTATGAAATTCAAGAAAAATATATTCTTTTATTAGATAAAATATTTAATGAAACAAAGCTTCAAAGTCATACCATTAGCTTTCAGAAACCTGAAATCAAACCTTTAGAAATTAAAAAAGAGAAAGAAAAAGAAAAGTCTTATGTACTAAAAGAATTTGCAGATACTTACAAAAATCAATCATTTTCTACATCTGATTCTATATCTGAAGATCAAAATCTAGAAATTGAAAAAATGGAAATCAATATTCATACACAAGGAAGTTATTATCAAATTACAAACTTCATTGATAAAATCAATCAATTAGATAAAAGAATGCTTGTAAAAAATGTAAATTTAGTAAGAGATGAAAATAATCAATTGTCTGCCACTATGATTATAGAAATATATTCTATTCCTATGATTCATGAAGAAAATGAAAAAATAGATTGGCCTTTTAAAAGAGAATACGGAAAAAGTAATCCTTTTTGGAATGATTTTATCAAAAATGCTGCTCCTACAAAAGAAGAAATTTCATTTGATTTTGCTATGAATGTAAAGCCTATTACCTCCGATTTACCTACTCTTACTTTAGGAAAAGTAGCAGATGAATCTAGAAAAACATATGTGTATGCAGATAAAAATGAAGTAGAAAATGTAGAGATTTATTTTACTCAAGAAAATGATCAATATTATTACAAATATAAAACAAGTCGTGAAGCATACCCTAAAGATGAGAGCTCTGAAGAATTTATTCCTAATGAAAATCAAATTAATTTGTTGATATTTACACATCATCGTAATGGAGCAAATGATTTTTCAGGAGCAAATGTTAAAATATTTAACGAAACAGATAAAGAAGTTTATGTTGAAATACAAGAAGATGACTTTGAAAAACCAAGAATTCATATTACTAAAAAATCAGGGAAAGTAAAGATTCATAAAAAATAAAATGGAGGAAATATATGAAAACCTTAGATACTAAGGGGTTTACTTTAATAGAAGTCATTTTGTCCATTGCCATACTGGGAATAATTCTTATACCATGTATTACTTTGTTTTTGTCTGCACACAAAAATGTAAAAGAATCAGATGATCTTTTAAAAGCTACTTTATTAGCCCAAAAGAAGATGGAGGAAATTAAATCTGCTCCTATTCTTCCAGAAACATCAGATATGGATCCATATAGAGAAGATTCAGAAGAACCTGGATATCAATATAAAATTTATATAACACCCATAGAAGAATCTAAATTTAAAGAAAACTATTTGGCCACTATTCAAATCAGAGAAGATCAAATACTTGTATTAAAAAACAAAGATGAACCTATAGAAACTTTAGATACACTTGTAGATACGATAAGTATTACTCATGAAGAAAATAAAATATTATTTGAATTTGAAGGTGAATTAAAAAATATAACTATTCCTTATACAAAAGAAGAAATTGAATCAAAAAATATCCTCATTAAATTTGAAACTTATAAAACTTCTAAAAAATATAATATCAATATAGAAGCAAACAATACAGTAGCAAATTCCACTCTAGATCTATATTTTTTTCAAACACAAGATGCAAAAGTAGATTATTCACACGTTGAAAATATTGGAGGAAAGGTAGGAGTTTATAAAAATTTAAGTCTAGGTGCTTATGCTTATCGATTATATAAAATTAATATTATCATTACAAAAAATGGTCAAATCCTTAAAGAACTAAATGGATATAAAACATTTCTTAAATAGGAGGAACTCCATTGAAAAAATTAGACAATCAAGGTTCTACTCTTATGATCGTTATTATGACTTTATGTCTACTATCTATTTTAGGTATTGGAATCCTCTCTTTATCCATAGCAGGATATAAAGTTAACAAAACCGATAGTCAGATAAAAACCAACTTCTATTTTGCTGAATCAGGATTAGATGAAGCTTATGCTATCATGTCTCAATTGATAGAATATGGAATTCAAAAAGGAAATCGAGCAGCTAAAGAATTTATAGAAAATTTAGATTTAAACCAAGAAAAAGAAAAAATAGTTTTAGGGCAAAAAAGTGAATATTTTAATGAAGATGGAACTATTAATCAAAAATACATAAGAATAAAAAAACAAGAATGCTTTGAAAATGAATATAAAGAATATATTACAAATGAATTAAAAAAATTAGAAGAATCACCAGGAGAATGGCATGAACAATTTAAAGAAGATATAAATGAAATTCAAAAAAAAATTAAGGAAGAAAAACATCCTACTATCATAATAAAATCTAACAATATAAAATTTATTCAAGAAAATGAAGAAAAATATCTCCCTATAGAAATTCAATCTTCTTATGAAGAAAATGGTATAGAAAAAATTCTTGTTGCTACTTATAAAATCACTATTCCTAAATATGGAGAAAATCTTTATACTATGACAAATGTATCCAAACAAATGATCCATATTATTTGGGATAAAGCCATTACTACAGATGGGAATTTAGATCTTGCTAATACTCAATTAAATATTGATGGAGATATCTATGTACGAGGAGAAAATAATGGTGGAGTCATTGTAACTGGAAAAAATAATAATATTAAAATACATGGAAATTCATATGTAAAAAATTTATTAACTCAAAAGGATTCTATAGATACTAATATTTCTATTAATGGTTCCTTATTTACTTTAGACGACTTAGAAATAAATGGATTACGAACAAATATTGATATTAAAGATGGGTTTTATGCTTTATCAGATAGCTCTGATGCCAATAAATCTAATCAATCAGGAAGTATTATTATCAATACAGAAGATCTTGGAAAAAAAGATGGATCAAGTTTATCTATTAAAGGAGATATTATGATTCATGGTTCATCTTTTATTGATGTAATGAACAATGAAGGTAAAAAATATCAAACAGGAGAATCGATTTCTATCAAAGGAAACTATAAAGCTTATTCATATCCCATTAAAAATGGAGAAAGAAAAAAAGACGGAAAAATTGATTCAGAAGAAAGCTTAAGTTCTGATAATGTAAAATTTGAATATTATGATCCCTTAGTAGTAGCCTCTAAATATGGTATGAAATTTGGAAAGGAAAAAGATATGCTTCTTCAAGATAAAAGTGATTATTTTAAATGTTATTATGATGAATATGGAAAAGATGCAGGATTGTCTGGAGAAGGAATTTATCTTGAACCTAATGAATTTATTTATTCTGGAGCAGTGATTTACAAAAATGGCAAAGATACTATTGTAAAATCAGGAAATATAAAAGTAGAAGATGAAGCACAAAAATTGAATAAAAAAAAGGATGAATTTAATAAAAATACAGGATATTTAGAAAAAAATACAGACGATTTCAAACAAGGAATAAAAAGATATATTCAGTTTGAAAACCTTCATAATATATCTTTTTATGAACCTGAAGAAAATAAATTGATTTTTTTAAATAAAAATAATGATATTGCTTTAATAGGAAAAGACGGAGATTCATGTGCTATTCCTAAGGGAGTTCAAAAAATTAATTTAGAATCTCAAGAAGTGAATGGAATCATCATTTCAAAAGGAAAATTGTATATGAGTGGAACAATAGATTTTAGAGGAACTATTATCACAGGAGATGATATTATTATTCATGATAAAAATAAAAAAACAATCATACATGATAGACACTTTTTAGCTCAATTGATTCAAAACCATATGATTTTTTTTGATAAAATATTTGATAACCAAGCTTATAAAGAATATTACAAAGATTCTATAGCATATATAGATGTAGAGTTAAAAGGCAATATAGACGAAAAAATCGTTCAATCAGGATATATGAAAGATCAATATATTCAATTGATGAATTGGTTCTTTGTAAAATAGGTAAGGAGTTTATTTTATGAAAAAATTAGATCATAAAGGTTTTACATTAGTTGAAATTATTGTAACTCTTGGAATTGTAGGAATTGTAATAAGTATGATTGCATCTTTTTTATTTGTTAATTTAAGATCTTTTAAAGATTCTCATGAAGAAATATCTATTCAATCTGAAAAACAATTTGTTATGAGTTTTATAGAAAAAGAGGCTATGGAATCTGTGTCCTCTGAATTTAATACAAATACACTAATTCTAAAATCACCTGATCCAAACAATCCTAAAAATTCCATAGAACATACCTTTAAATGTAAAGATCATAAATTGTTTTATAAAAATAATACTACTTCCACTGAATTTTCTCAAATCGGGCAATACATTGAATCTATTTTTATTGAGCCTATTTTCATAAGGGATATTCAAAACGGAATCAAGGTAACCATATACTTTAAGAAAGGCAATAAAGAGGATAAAGCTACGAATCAATTTTGGTTTAGAAATTCTAAAGAAATAAAGGGGCAAGATACAGATGAAAAAAAATGATGTTTTTGAAATATTATCTTATACTTTCTCTTTTTTACTTTTACTTTATAGCATTATGATTCCTGTCAGTTATGCATATGAAAAAAATAACTTAATTAAAATTGAAGCTCCTATGAACTTTACTCGTCAAGTTAGTAATACAAATATATTAAAAGATGAAGAATTTACCATTCATTATGAAATACAACCTAAACCTATTCCTGTATCTAATATTGATAATTTGAAAGATAAAGAAGTTGTATTAGTTATGGATACATCTGGAAGTATGAAGGAACTTATTAGATATAATAAAAGAGATTCATCATCTGTACCAGGCGATTCTATTTATTCAAATAAATTTAATAAAAAAAATGCAGCACAAAATATAGAAGTTATATTACAAAACAGATATAGTGGACTGTTTATTAGTGATTACAGAATAAAATTTAAAAAACCTGAAACTGGAGAAAATAAAAATACGAGATATTTTGTATTTTATTCTGAAAAAAATATGAATGAAATAGAAAATTGGATCGTCAATAAATATGCAAATGATTTATATACTTTATCAGACTCTTGGTGGATGTTTTATCCTAGAGGAATGTGGATAAAAAATTACTATTCTAAAAATTTTTGGCTCAATCCAGCTTTACATGATATAAATGGAAATTATTTTAATTCTAACAAATCTTATTATTTATATATAGCAACTTTAGATAAGGATTCTAAAAAAGTCATAGGTCTAACTAGATCAAATGTCAAAATAGGTTATGGAACAAAAACAAAGACAAAACCTAAAATAGATGTTATGAAAGAAGTTACAAAAAACTTTTTAGAAAAATTGCAAAAGGATGAAAGAATAAAAGAAAAAGTAAAAATTTCATTGGTCCCTTATGACAGCTATGCTCAAAATGGACAAGATTCTGTTCAATTATCTGATAAAAATAGATACAATGATTTAATTGACAAAATTGAATCTTTATATCCAATTGTATCTGGATCTAGAGGAGGAACGAATATAGGCGATGGATTAAGAAAAGGATATTATAAATTTTCATCTTCAAAAGATGCACAAAAATATATCATATTAATGACAGATGGAGAACCTACTTTTCATAGTTATTATATTCATAGAAATAGACAGTATTTTTATATAGAAAATGGAGACTTTCCTGAGGAGTATAGATATGCTGGAGGTGGAAACTATTCTACATATGAAGATATAGAATATGCAAAGCTAGTTGCTAATAAATTAATCAAAAATGGTAATCATCATATTTATTCTTATATGATTGCTTTTAGTAATGATGCAGATAAATCTATTTTAAAAGAAATTGCTAACTCTGCTAATGGTCACTATAAAAAAGCAGAAGATGGGAATGCATTAGAGGATGTGTATCAAGAATTAGCAGATGTAATAAGAAGTGATTTACCTATTTATGCAATAGAATACGAGGAAACTTTCCCAGAGGATTTTGAAATCATTAGAACTTCTCAAGCTTTAGAAGTAAATGGTCAAACCGTTAAAGGAAATATAGGAAGTGTCTCTTATATACTGGATAAAGAAAAAAAAGAATTTATAGCTGAACCTATTGATTTTTTTATTACTTTAAAAGCTAAAAATACTGGGAAATATACTTTAGATCAAACCCAAATAACTTATCAAGATTTAAATGGAAAAGACACTCAAAGATTTTTTGAAAAATTAGATATTTTTGTTTATGAAAATGAAATCAATCAAATTATCAACCATGGAATCTTTCTCATCAATAATATGAATGTAAGTAACAAAGATGATAGCATTAATATTGTAAATAGCTATGAGACAAAATTTGGAGTATTATTTCATACCAATAAAAAAGGAATCAAAAAAGCTATACTTACTTTTAACAAAAATAATGATTCTCAAATAAAAGAAATACAAACGCCTAAAGCTTCACTTTATAAAATAAATCATGAAAATCAATTACATTTGATTCAAGAAAATATACAAGTAAATTCTTTAGGTAATGATCAATATAGTATGAATTTAGATATTGATGATATGAATAGTAATTATATTTTTGTATATACATTCAATCCTATTAGTAAAAAATGTCCTATAAGTATTGTTAATCATGTAGAAATTGAGGGAATATCAGATGATTTGAGCGTAAATATTGTACCCCTTCCCAATTTAGAATAATAAAATTTAAATGAAAATATCCATTTTATACATAAAACAATTGACAAATAAAATGAATTTGGTAAATTATAATTAGCACTCTATTTAATAGAGTGCTAATTCATGGGAAGAAGTTTCTACGAAAGGAGAAAAAGAAAATGGTAAAAAAAGAATTTAAAGCAGAATCTAAAAGATTGTTAGATTTAATGGTTCACTCTATTTATACCCACAAAGAAATATTCTTAAGAGAACTTATTTCCAATGCAAGCGATGCCATTGACAAAATGTATTATAAAGCATTAACAGATGAAAATATTACATTTAATCAAAGTGATTATTACATAAAAATCACACCTGATAAAAAGAATAGAACCTTAACTATATCCGATACTGGAATCGGAATGACAAAGGAAGAGTTAGAGGAAAATTTAGGAGTAATTGCAAAGAGTGGTTCCTTTGCATTTAAAAAGGAAAATGAACTAAAAGATGGATTTGACATCATAGGCCAATTTGGCGTAGGCTTTTATTCTGCATTTATGGTTGCAGAATCTGTTGTGGTAATCAGTAAAGCATTAGGAAGCAATCAAGGGTATAAATGGGAATCAACAGGAGCAGATGGATATACCATCGAAGAATATGAAAAAGAAAATATTGGAACAGAAATTATTCTTAAAATCAAAGAAGACACAGAAGATGAAAAATATGAAGAATTTTTGCAAGAGTATAGATTAAAATCTATTATCAAAAAATATTCAGATTTTATTAGATATCCTATTAAAATGGATATTACTACAAGTAAACTAAAAGAAGGCTCAGAAGATGAGTATGAAGACATGATAGAAGAAAAAATTATAAATAGCATGGTGCCAATGTGGCGTAAAAATAAAAACGAGCTTACCAAAGAAGATTATGAAAACTTTTATTCTGAAAAACGTTATGGTTTTGACAAACCCCTAAGCTATATTCATATGAAAGCAGATGGGGCAGTAAGATACAATTCCATATTATTCATACCAGAAAAAATGCCATATGATTTTTATACAAAAGAGTATGAAAAGGGATTAGAATTATACTCAAATGGCGTATTAATTATGAATAAATGTTCTGATCTTGTACCAGATTATTTTAGCTTCGTAAAAGGTATGGTGGATTCTGAAGATTTATCTTTAAATATTTCAAGGGAAATACTTCAACATGATCGACAATTAAAGATCATTGCTAAAAAAATTAAAGAAAAAATTAAGAGTGAATTACAAGTTTTACTAAAAAATGAAAGAGAAAAATATGAAGAATTCTATAAAAACTTTGGTAGACAAATCAAATATGGAGTTTATGAAAATTTTGGACAAAACAAAGAGATACTACAAGATTTATTAATGTTTTATTCTTCAAAAGAAAAGAAAATGGTTACCTTAGAAGAATATGTAAATAGAATGAAGGAAGATCAAAAATATATTTATTATGCTTCTGGAGATTCTGTAGAAAGAATAGATAAAATGCCTCAAACAGAACTTCTATCAGACCAAGGCTATGAAATTTTATACTTTACAGATGATGTAGACGAATTTGCTGTTCGTATGATGATGAATTATAAAGAAAAAGAATTCAAGTCTGTATCTAGTGGAGACTTAGGTATAGAAGAAAAAGAGAAACAAGAAGAAGAAAACCCTGAAATTGAAAATAGCAAAGAAATCTTTGAATTTATGAAAAAAGCTTTGTCTGATAAAGTAACAGATGTTCGACCATCTAAAAGACTGAAAAACCATCCAGTATGTCTTGCTACAGATGGGGAATTAACAATCGAAATGGAAAAAATATTAAATGCTATGCCAAACAATCAAGAAATTAAAGCAGAAAAAGTTTTAGAAATCAACATTCATCATGAAGTATTTAAAGCTCTAAAAGAAGCTTTTGATCATGATCAAGAAAAGCTAAAAGTATATACCAATGTATTATATAATCAAGCATTGCTTATTGAAGGATTAGCAATCAATGATCCTGTAGAATTTACAAACAATATCTGCAAACTAATGATATAATTGAATTTCTAAAAAACACTATCAAAAATATATCCATGATAGTGTTTTTTTATGTATTAAATTTTATAATATGGTAAAGATTTAAATATAATACAAAATGTTGTAATTTCAAAGAGGTGGATTCATGCCTAACTATCGTTATATAGCTCTTACTGAAGATGGAGAAAATAAAAAAGGAACTTATTATGCAAAAGATAAAAATGAAGTATTAAATATATTGATACAAAAAAAATATTATCCTATAAAAATAATTCCTATATTTTTTGAAATCAATCTTTTTAAAAATAAATTTCATTCCAAAGATTTATCTGTATTTTGCAGACAACTCTTTACTATGATCCATGCAGGAATTCCTATTTTGCAAAGCATTGAATCTATTTTAGAACAAATAGAAAATAAAAAATTTAAGGATACAATCAAATATATTATAAAAAATTTGAATAAAGGTATGTCTTTTTCACAATCATTGGAAAGACAGAAAAAATTTTTCCCTGAATTTTTTATTCATATGATAGAAGCAGGAGAAATATCTGGACAATTAGAAAAAATATTAAAAAATTTATCCTTATATTATGAAAAAGAAACAAAAACAAAAGAAGTAATTAAAAAAGCTATGTTTTACCCTATGATCCTCTTTTTTTTATGTATTTTCGTAAGTTTTTTTATGGTTCAATTTGTAATGCCTACATTTATTGAAATATTTAAACAAGAAAATATTCCTCTTCCTATTCCTACTAAAATCTTATTATGGATAAGCCATTTATATATGAAACATAAATATAATTTTTTATTTTTATGCATTTTATGGGTCTATATAATCCAGCGATTTCTTCATAAAGAAAACGGAAAATCTATATTTCATCACCTACTCTTAAAAATACCTTTTGTAAAAACACTCATTAAAAAAATTATATTTTATAAGTTCGCAAGAACACTAGGGATTCTTCTTTCTAGTGGAATACCTCTTATGAAAGCTTTAGAAATAACAAAAAATGTGATTCGTAATTCAGATGTAAAAAAATATATCAATACTATCTCCAAAAATATCATGAGTGGAAAAAGTTTAAAAGAAGCTATGATGAATACATCATTTTTTCCTACTATACTTATATCTATGGTAAATATTGGTGAAGTTTCTGGACAATTAGATATTATCTTAGATAAAATGGCCGATTTTTATGATGAAGAAATAGAATTAGGGGTACAAAAAATGATTGCTTTATTTGAACCATGTATGACTATAATCATGGCTATCATTATTGGATTTATAAGCATATCCATCGTGTTGCCTTTATTCAATATGGTATACACCATATCTTAGAGGGGAGGTAATCAAGTGAATCAAAAAATAAACAACCAAAGAGGATATACTTTATTAGAATTAATTATCGTATTAGCCATAATAGGTATCTTAGCTTCTATCAGTACACCTTTCTTTGGAAAATTCAAAGAAAGTGCAGCTCATAAAGCAGATGAAGCTACAGCCATAACCATTGTGAATGCCATTAGATTATATTCTATAGATACGCAAGAAACTTTTAGTGATCTTATAACCAGTGCAAATGGCGAAAAAGTATCAGGCGAAGTAGCTTATAAAGAATATTTTGAAACGATTCCAAAGCCTCAAAAAACTGGAGAGACAGCTTTTAGAGTAAAAATAGATGAAAATAAAAATATTTTTATTCATTATGACAAGAATGGCACGCTAGGAGAAAAATTATATCCTAAAGATAATCCATAAGAGGTGAGAAAGTGATTTTTGAGAGTGTTTTATCTATAGATATAGGAAATCACAGTACAAAAATAGTCATAGGAAAATATAAAAAAAATACAATTATCATTGAGCAAGCTATTTGTATTCCTACGCCAAGCAATTGCATTTTAAATGGAAAAATTATAGATCCAATAAAATTAAAAGAAGCTTTGCATAGTACCTTGTCCTTTCAAAATATTAAAATCAAAAAAGTTATTTTTACAATAGAAAGCGAAGAGATGATTACTCGTCAAATCATTTTGCCATATGCACCCTCTAAACAGCTATCCCAAATGATAGAATATGAAGTTTTACAAAAATTCCCCAGTTTATTAAAAGAACGTATCCTACAATATAAAAAACTAGAAGATTTATCTATAGATGGTATTCCAAAAAGCCGTATGATTCTAGCAAGCTTACCCAAATCTTTTATAAAAGACTATTGGGAACTAGGAAAAAATCTTGGATTACAGCCTCTTTTATTAGATAGCCATTTTCACTCTATCTGCAAATTGTTTTATTTAGATCAGATATTGATTCATAACCAAGAAACAATAGCCGTTTTAGATTTAGGTCACAAATGGATTCACATATATATTTTTTACAAAGGAATTCTTCAAATAACTAAAACACTGTCCTACAATGAAAATCAGTGGATAGATGAAATAGAAAGAGTTTTTATCTATCACAGTAGTACAAATTTAGGAAATGAAATTCATAAAATCTATTTGATAGGAGGCAAAGCAAATGACATTCATATGAAAGCAAGTCTTGAAAAATATTTTGGAATCTTAGTAGAAGAAATGAATTCTATCGATCATATAAAAATAGCATCTTTAGATTCTCATATGGACATAAAAAGATATATCAACGCCATAGGTGCAATGATTAGAAAATAGAAAGAAGGAATAAAAGGTGAATGCTTTTAACTTTTTTACTATGCACTTACAGGATTACAGAAAAGAACATATCAAAAAAATAATTTTTTATATGATGATGCTGATTTTTATAATTATATTCTTAATCGTTCCTTTTTTTAATTTTTCCTATATGAAAAAAATCCGTCATCAAATACAGTATGTTGACAAAGAAATTTCAAATCTTTCTTATGAAGAAATAAAAATGATTCAGAAGAAAAAAGAAAATATGAAAAAGTTAAAACTTCGTATAGATGAATTCAATGATTTTAAATTATATATAAAAAATAAAGATATGGTTAATGATTGTTTATTATATACTCTTAAAAATATGGTTCCTAACAATTTGTTTTTTCAAACTATTGAAATGAATTCTAAAGAAATTAAAATACAAGGTTTTGCTACAACTCAAATAGCTATCGCACAGTTTGAACATAATTTAGAAGCTACAAATTGTTTTGAAGAAATATTTATCTCTAATATTGAAAATAGAGGGAATTATGATTTTACTCTTGTTTTTTCTATAAAGGAGTTTTGAGATCATGAATTTAAAAAGAAAGACCTTACTCATAAAAACTTTCATCCTACTGATTGTTTTTTCTTTTTATTACTTTTATATTTTTTCTCCCCAAATAGGTAAGCTAAATTTTTTAAAAGAAACACTACAAGATCATACAGAAAAACTAGAAAAAAGAAAAAATATTTTAAATCAAAAAGAAATGATTGATAAAGAATATGAAAAGTTAAATAAAGAAATACAAAAAGGAAATAATCAATACTTTCTATCTATTAAACAAGATTATATTCTTACAGTTTTAAATGAGATTCTTGAAAATAGTAATGTAGAATTTGATTCTATTGAATTTTTAAAGGAGAAAAAAGAGAAATTAAAAAATCAAGAAATCTATTGTATGAAAGTAACTCTTCCAATGCAATGTAATTATAATGATCTAATAACTTTTTTGAAAAAAATAAGAGAATATAAAAGGAAAATAGTTGTTGATAAACTCCAAATAGAAAGTATCCAAGATCACACATTATCCATATCCATTTCATTAAATTTTTATAGTTTATCTGTACCTATGAAAGATTCTTTTCAACATGATCAAGAAGTTTTTAAAGAAATAGATTCTATCAAAGAAGATCCTTTTTCACCTTCTATAAAGATAGATGAAGTGCAAGTTCTTAAAAGTAAAGAAATGAATCTTACTGTACAAGAAACAAAACAAGAGCCAAATATTTCTAAAAAAATTCTTTTAGATGGATTTGAAAACATAAATACTTTTTTCATAGGTTCAAATGCAAATATACAAGGAACTATTAAAAAATCTTCTCAAAGAGAAGAAGGAAATTATTCATTAAAAGTAACTTATGATTTTATGAGTCCTTCAAGAAATAGTATTGCAAATGTAGTATATGAGGATAAAAAAATATCCATTTCTAATAAAGGAAAATTAGGAATTTCTATATATTCCTTTCAACAAAATAATCACAAAATTGGGATTGTCATAAAAGATATAAATGGAAAAATCTATTCTATTCCTTTAGCAGATACAATCAATTGGACAGGGTGGAGATATTTAGAACATAATCTTCCTGCAGAAATCTCCTATCCAGCTACTGTAGAGAGGATTTATATGCAGAGTATAAATTTTGATTCTACAGTGAAAGGAAACTTTTTATTTGACAATCTAGCAATTACTTGTGAATAGTATTTTAAAAGGAGTGCTCATATATGAAAAAAATAAGAGGATTTTGTTTATTGTTAGGAATTGTCATTTTAATCCCCTCTTTAGGATTTACTTATGATGAAAAAAATACAAGCCGATCCTATGAAGAAGGTAAAACAATGGGAAAAATTATAGGCCAACTCTACAAACAAAAAGATAAAAATTATGATCAAAATACAAACTGGGAAGAAGTTTTTGAAAATGAAAAAAGTAATATCTTAAAAGAGGATTACTTCAATCAAAAAACAAATACCCATAGAAATGATTTTAAAAAAGGCTTTAAAGATGGATTCTACTTGGGATACAAAAATATATCTCAAAATAAATATGAACAAAAAACATCCTCAAATTTGGGAGTAGAACATGGCGAATGGTTTGGAGGATTGCTTGGTACCATTCATGGAAAAGAAGATTTTTATCATCATAAAACCAATGACTATCAAAGAAAGATTCCTTCTTCTATAGATATCCTTCAAACATATGATTTAAATAATACAGGAGAAGAATATAAAATAAGCTTTATTGATTCTTATAAAATAGCTTATCAACAAAATTATATATATGCTTTTCAAATGGAAAATATAGATGATCAAAAACTTTCAAAAGAAAATGGTATTCTTCATGGAACACAAACAGGACATCACATTGGACAAACTTATGGAAAAATTGATTTTTTAAAAAATAAAAATAATAATTGGAAAAACTCTCTTCCTAAAGATGATGAAATCATATTCAATTTTCATTTATTAAAAGAATCCTCTGTATATAGAGATGCTTTTTTAGTAGGATATAAAGATGGATTTAAAAAAGGATATATACACTCTTTTCAAAATGCAAATCTAGAATATATAAAAGAAAATAGTAATTATACAAATATAAAAATAGAAGGAGGAGATATAAAGAATTTAGATAAAAATGTCACTTTGTCTATTCTTCCAGGAACTTTTTATGAAGAAGTTTTTTTCTCCTTGCAAAAAAAGGATTATTCTTGGTTTAAAAATTCAAATACACATTATGAATATATGAGTACACCCTATGAAATTAAAATTAAAAATGATATAGATCAAATTTCTTTTAAAAAACCAGTTCTTTTAAGCTTTACATACTATGGAGATGGTACAGGAGGCATCTATCAATTTATTCATGGAGAATGGAGATACCTCTATAGCAAAATAGATGAAAATACTATATCTACATATATTCCACCTGTTTCTTATAAAGGAGGAATATATGCTATATTAGATGATCCTATGTATCCCCATTTAAAAGATATACAAACCCACTGGGCAAAAGAAGAAATTTATTCATTTGTCAGAAGGCATTATATATACGGATACATAGATCAAACTTTCAAACCCAATCAACCTATCACAGAAGAAGAGTTTATAGCTTTATTAAAAAGAATCAAAAAATCAGATGATATTTCTTTTGTAAATGAAATAGTAGATTCTAATTCTTTTATGACTTATGGGGAAATAGAAAAAATCATGCAAAGATTACTAGGAAATGAAAATTTTAATTGGGATGATATTGCACAAAAAATACTTTATGAAAAATATACTCGTTCAAAGAGTTTACATGGAAAAAAGCAATACATCTTAAGGGCAGAAGCAGTATATATGCTGTATACATTGCAAGCATATAATAAACTATAAGAATAGAGGGTTTTCATTGAATACAAAAGAAAAAGGATTTACATTCATTGAAATTATATTGGTTCTATTCATCATGGGAATATGTTCTTGTATTGTATTTCCTGCGACTTCTAAGATTTATGAAAGAAAAATATTAGAAAGTACTGCTCAAAAAATTCAAAGTACCTTATTATTAGCCAAACATTTAAGTAGAGATGAATATAATATCTATTGTGTAGAATCTGTATGTGAAGGAAGAGGTTTTCGTCTTAGAGAAAATAAAATACCTGGAAAAATTATTTTTATAGAAAAATTTCATCCTTCTATAAAATTTGATTTGCAAGAAAAAAATTGTAATCGTAAAATTATTTACAATAGAAGAGGAATGACTTCTTATGGGAAATTTATTATTATGAATACTAAAAAAGATAAAATTAAAATTGAAACCATGATAGGAACAGGAAAAATAGTAATATCTAATATTTATTAAGGAGATTTTAATAATGAATAAAAAGGGTTTTACTTTCATAGAAGTCTTAATTTCCTTAACTCTATTAAGCTTTATGATTACAACTACATTCCCTTTATGTTTGCAAATAAATACACTCTATCAAAAAAGCAAAGTTCAGTATGAATTGGGGAACTTAGCAGAAAGTTATATGGAGGAAGTTAAAGCATCAGGAAATATTTCCATAGAAAATCATTCATATTCTCTAGATGATTTTATGAAAAAAGAGATGAAATTTTTTTTACAGTCTTATGAAATAAAAATTATAGCAGAACAAACTCATATACAGGGTATTATACAAATCCATTTTCGTATTGCAGATCATAAAACAAAAGAAAAGTATGAATTGTCATCTTATATGGATCCTAAAAAATACAAAGATGATTATGAATCATTCTCAAAGGAGTAAAAAAAATGAAATATATAAAAAATGATAGAGGATTTACTTTAATAGAAGCATTATTATCGCTCACTTTATTTTCTATCATTATAGGATCCTTTACATACTTTTTTTTATTTCAACTTAAAAATTGTAACCAGCAATTAAAAATTTTAAATGATCAGCAAAATGTTCATGAAGCCTTATGGATCATACAGAGCAATCTAAGAGAATGTAATCAACAACAAATTATCTATGATTCCCAAAAAAAAGTTTTTGAAATAAAAAGTCGTGAAAATAAAATAGGAGTTATAGATTTAAGTGGTCATAAAATAAATTCCCGTCACACTTTGTTATATTTTCATAAAAGTAAAGAAGAGCTCAGAAGCAATAAAGATCATGAAAACAACGTTTTCATAGAAAATATAAAAAAAGTTTCTGTGTATGAAATTATTCCAAAAAAACTTGTAAAGATAGAAGTATTTGGACAATACCATCATGAAGCTATTCAATTAAGAATAAATGGAAGGTAGATTCTTATGAAAAATTATATCTATCAAAATGAAGGAACCATTAGTATAGGCGCTTTTATGATTGGTATGCTTTTATTGGTTTTATTTATTTTAAGTACTACATTGTTTTTTAATCATTATTATATGATTTCTTCATATTTAGATAGCATCAAAGCTTATTATCTTGCAGAATCTGGAGTAGATGAAGGATTATGTTACTGCTCAAATAAAATAGATGAAATTGTTTGTTTGTATTTAAAAGATTTGAAAGAATACAAAAGAAATTATATACAATCTATGGATGAAAATATATCGATAGATTATCATCCTCCTATTTTACATGATTATATTTGTAAAAACTTTATCCCACAAATAAAATCTTATAAAAAAAAGAAATCTAATCCTTTTCACAACTATAAACTTACCCACTCTTATGAAACACGTATATTATGTAAAAAATCTCATGAGTCTATTTGTATATTTGTTGAAAGCTTAGGCATTTATAATCGCTCGAAAAAACAAATAAAAGCCATAGTATTATTCCCTCAAGAAAAGATCATTGGAAAAGATCTACAAGGATTGCCTATGATTCAAATACATCCATTAGAAATACAAGAATATTTTCAGTTCTATGAATCAGATGAAAAATTTCCATAAAAATAGGGTATAATAAAATAAATTTAGATCCATTCAAGCATTCATCTATGAAAAATTCTACTCAAAATACTAAAATTATGTTATCATATTATAGGATTAAAAGGAGAGATTCTTTAGTATTTTGGGAAATAGATGGATATATTTCTTAGGGGGGGATTTTGGTGTTACATAGAATTTCTAAATTAAGAAGTGTTCTACAAGAAAGAGATTTAGAAGGTATCCTAATTTTCAAACCTGAAAATAGAAGATACATAAGTGGTTTTACTGGAACCCATGGATATGTACTTATTACAATGGATCAAGCCATATTTATTACAGACTCTCGATATATACAACAAGCATCTAAACAATGTATAGATTATGATATTTTAGAACATAATTATCAACATAATATTTATTCTATTATTCAGAAATTAAATCTTAAAAACATAGGATTTGAAGATGATTTTATTACATATGATCAATACTTAGAATTTAAAAAAAATTTGAATGGAATCAATCTTGTTCCCATTCAAGGAATCATAAATGATTTAAGAATTATAAAAGATGAAAAAGAAATTCAATCTATAAGAAAAGCTGCATCTATTGCAGATGAAGCTTTTAAACATGTTTGTTCATATATAAAATCAGGAATGACAGAAAATGAGGTAGCTTTGGAATTAGAATTTTTTATGAAGAAAAAAGGTGCATCTTCATTATCTTTTGATACCATTGTAGCTTCAGGAATTCGATCTTCTCTTCCTCATGGAGTCGCATCCTCTAAAAAAATAGAAGAGGGAGACTTTATTACCATGGACTTTGGTTGTATTTATGATGGATATTGTTCTGATATGACAAGAACCATTGTATTAGGAAAAGCAAATGTTAAACAAAAAGAAATTTATAATATTGTTTTAGAAGCACAAGAAAATGCTTTAGCAGCAATAAAACCGGGTATGAAAGGACTAGATATAGATCAAATTGCAAGAGAGATCATTTCATCTAGAGGATATGGAGAAAATTTTGGACATGGTTTAGGACATGGAGTTGGATTAGAGATTCATGAAGAACCTACATTATCTCCTAAAGGAAATATTATTCTTCAACCAGGTATGGTTGTTACAGACGAACCAGGCATTTATATTCCTAAGTTCGGAGGAGTAAGAATTGAAGATTTGATACTTGTTACAGAGGCAGGTTGTGAAATTCTTTCAAAATCTTCAAAAAAACTTATTGAATTATAAGACATACTAGTAGATAATATCTAATAGCACAATAAATTTAATATGGAGGGATACAAATGATTTATGCTAGTGATTTTAGAAAAGGTATTACATTTGAAATAAATGGAGAACCTTATGTGGTTTTAGATTTTCAACATGTTAAACCAGGAAAAGGAGCTGCTTTTGTAAGAACCAAATACAAAAGTATATTAACAGGAGCTACTCGTGAAGAAGCTTTTAACCCTAATGACAAATTTCCAAAAGCTCATATAGAAACAAAAGAAATGCAATACTTATATAGTGATGGAGATTTATATTATTTTATGGATAATGAAACTTATGATCAAATTCCTCTTACAAAAGATGAAGTAGAAGAAGCTATGCTTTATTTAAGAGAAAATGATACAGCGACTGTTAAATTCTTCAAAGGCAAAGCTTTCCAAGTTGATCCACCAAATTTTGTAGAATTAGAAGTTACATATACAGAACCTGCTGTAAAAGGAGCTACTGCAACAAATGTAACAAAACCAGCTACATTAGAAACTGGTGCAGTTGTACAAGTCCCTGTCTTTATCAATGAAGGAGATCGAATTAAAATTGATACAAGAACAGGAGATTATTTATCAAGAGCTTAGGAAATACTATAAGCATATATATTAAAAATAAAAAGGAGGGCTATGTAATGAGTTATCTTTATGAAAAAGTAGCATATCTAAGAGGTTTAGCAGAAGGAATGGAAATCAGCGAAGAATCAAAAGAAGGAAAACTTCTTTTGAACATTTTAGACGTATTAGAAGATTTTGCTGACTCTGTAGAAGAATTACATGAAGAAGTAGAAGATTTAGATGAATATGTTGAAAGTATAGATGAAGACTTAGCAGTAGTTGAAGATGAAATCTTTGAAGAAGATGAAGAAGATATGGACTTTGTAGAAGTTGAATGTCCAAATTGTCATGAAATTATTTATCTTGAAGATGAGTTATTAGATGACGAAGACAGCGAATTAGTTTGTCCAAGTTGCCACGAACAAATATATATTGATGAATGTTGTGATGACAATGATTGTTGTTGCTGTGGAGATCATGACCACGAATAAGATCTAATACTTTTGAAAACTGATACATAATGTATCAGTTTTTTTTTATGCTCTTTTTTGTCTAAATATGACATACTCTTTTCCTTCTTTTTATGAAAAATTTAATCATAATATTTGTCCTATGAAAATATTAATGATAGAAAGGGGGACATGTTATGGAAATACAAAAAGATAAAAATTTTAAAAATAGGCAGTTTGTAAGTAACGGATTAAAAAAAGAAATATTAGAATCACTTCCTATTCAATTAAGAGAAATATTTATTAGACTTCCTTCTAACTATATAAAAGATATGGAAGAAATCAGACTCAGAAATGGAAAGCCTCTAATGTTTTTTGCAAAAAACCAAGATTTTTTCATTAGTAAAGACGGAAAAATTATAAAAGATCCTTCCCAGAGTTATATGATTACAAAAGAAGATATCCATAAAGCATACGAACTCATTACAGATTATTCTGTTTACGCATTAGAAGAAGAAATAAAAAATGGATTTGTCACCCTAAAAGGTGGACATAGAGTTGGGATTTGTGGCACCTCTGTCCTTAACAATAATCAAATTAAAACAATAAAGGATATTTCTGGTCTTAATATTAGAATTTCAAAACAAAAAATAGGGATATCTGATCATATTATGAGTTATCTTCTAGATCAAGAAACTTTTTATAATACGTTGATTGTATCTCCTCCTCAGTGTGGAAAAACGACTTTACTTAGAGATATTATAAGAAATTTAAGCAATGGCATACCTTCGTTAAATTTTAGAGGATTTAAAATAGGTGTTGTAGATGAGAGATCTGAAATTTGTGGAGTATATCAAGGAACAGCTCAAAATGATATAGGGATAAGGACAGATATACTCAATGCTTGTCCTAAGGCTCAGGGCATGATGATGCTCATTCGTTCCATGTCTCCTCAAGTCATTGCTACAGATGAGATCGGAAAAAAAGAAGATATTGAGGCACTAGAAGAAGCACTTCATGCAGGGATTAAACTTATTACAACTGTTCATGGAAAAAGTATTGAAGAAATAGAAAAAAGAGAAAATCTAAATCATTTACTTTCTCAAGGAACGTTTGAAAGAATTATTATTCTTTCTAATCATCCTAAAGTTGGAACCATAAAAATGATTATAGATGGAAAAACAAAAAAAACAATCACTACCTATCCTCTAAAAGAGAGGAGGAATGTATTTGATCGTTAAAATTTTATGTTCTATATTTATTATTTTATCTTCTTCAACCATAGGATATTTATATTCACTTCGATACTTTCAAAGATTGCAGCAATTAAAAGATTTATATATATCCTTTCAGCTTCTTGAAACAGAAATCACTTATGTAGCTACGCCTCTTGCTACAGCTATGCAAAAAATAGGAAATCAAAGTAATCAACCTATTCATCAAATATTTAAAAATGTTCATAAAATTCTTTCTCAAAGAATGGGATATAGTGTAGAAGAAGCTTGGTATCAAGCTATCGAAAATCATTTTAATCACACAGCTTTAACAGAAGAAGATAGAGAAATATTAATAGATTTTGGAAAAAATTTAGGATGTACAGATCAAGAAAATCAAACAAAAAATTTTAAATGGATCTATTTGCAATTGCAAAAACATCAACAAAATGCAGATGAATTAAAAAACAAAAATGGCAAGTTATGTAAGAATATGGGTGTTCTAGCTGGTTTGGCTATTGTTATTATATTGATATAAGGAGGTCTTTTGATGAATATAAATGTAGATTTAATTTTTAAAATCGCAGCAATAGGGATATTAGTATCTGTATTAAATTTAGTTCTCAAGCATTCTGGAAGAGAAGAACAAGCTATGATGACTACTCTTGTAGGCATTGTAGTAGTCCTTTTTATGGTTATTCAACTCATTAGTAATCTATTTTCTACTGTAAAGACAATGTTTCAACTATATTAATAAAGGTGTGGTTTAGATGGAGATATTTAAAATAGTAGCTTTGGGAATTATAGCAACAGTCTTAACCATTGTACTTAAAAATCAAAAACCAGAAATATCAATACAAATTAGCATAGCAACAGGAATCATCATCTTTATCTTCATAGCTACAAAATTAGCATCTGTATTAGAAGTGTTAAATATGTTTGCTAAAAAAATTAATATGGATGTAGTATATATTACAACAATTTTAAAAATAGTAGGTATTGCATATGTAGCAGAATTTGGTGCTCAAGTTTGTAAAGATGCAGGAGAAACAACAATTGCTTCTAAAATTGAATTGGCTGGCAAAATTCTTATTATGGTACTATCTATTCCTATTTTACTTGCACTTTTTGATTTGATTGTACAACTAATGCCATAGGATGTGAATAAAATGAAAAAATTATTAATCACATTAGTTCTACTCTCTTTTTTGTATCCTCATTGTATTTATGCACAAAATGAAGAACCCATTAAGGATCAATTGATCTTAGAACAATTGGAAAACACAGACTTAGAGGGATTAGAAGAATCTGTGAAGAGTTTGAATCATGATCTAGAAGATTATTTTCCCACAATAGATATAAAAAAATTATTACTTTCTTTTGTAAAAGGAGAAGAAACTTTTGAACTAAAAAAAATATTACAAGGTTTATTTAAATACATTTTTAAAGAAATTGTAGCAAATTCTTCATTACTGGCAAAACTTATTGTTCTATCTATTCTTTGTGCTTTTTTAAATAATTTATCTACTGCTTTTGAAAGTGAAGCAGTAGGGAAAATGGCTTATATGGCCTGCTATTTAATGGTTATTTCTATTGCTGTAAAAAGTTTTTCTATTGCTACAAGCATAGGAATACAAGCTATTGATGATATGGTCTCTTTTATGCAAGCATTGCTTCCTGTATTATTAACATTTTTAATATCTATGGGAGCAATTACTTCAACGGCTCTTTTTCAGCCAGTTGTTGTAGCTTCTGTAAGTATTATCAGTACTCTTATAAAAGATTTAATCATGCCCATTATATTTTTTTCAGTGATACTATCTATAGTAAATCATCTTTCCTCTAAATTACAAGTGTCTAGACTTGCATCTTTTCTTAAGCAAGTTTGCATTGTACTTATAGGATTTATGCTTACAATATTTACAGGAATTATTACCATTCAAGGTCTTACAGCTTCTACTACGGATGGAGTCACTATTCGAACAGCTAAATTTGCAGCGGATCAATTTATTCCCGTAGTAGGAGGATTCATATCAGATGCTTTTGATACCATTGTTGGCTATTCTTTGCTTCTTAAAAATGCCACAGGGGCTTTAGGATTAATTGTCTTAGCTTTTATTGTAATGATGCCTCTTTTGAAAATACTATCTTTAATTTTTATCTATAAGGTCACAACAGCAGTCATAGAACCTATAGCTGAAAATCCATTAATAGAATGTCTTAATGATATGAGCAATGCAATGATTTTAATATTAGGAAGTGTAATCTGTGTAGCCATTATGTTTTTTTTAGCAGTAACTATGATTGTAGGAGCTGGTAATATTACCATGATGATGAGGTAGGTGATGAACATGATGGACTTTTTACGATCTTGGATTCTGAATATTGTATCTGTTGTAATTTTCATTACTTTTCTAGAAATGTTATTGCCCAATAGTAATATGAAAAAATATATCAAAATGGTTATCGGACTTTTGGTCATGATTGTGATTTTAAGCCCACTGCTACAAATCGTACATGGAAATTTTAATATAGAAGAAGAAGTTTTGAAAACATCTTTAGAAATAGATAAAAAAAATCTTTCTTTAAACTCTCATAATCTAGAAAATATTCAAGATCAACAAGTAATGAATTTATATACACAAAAAATAGAGTCAAATGTCAAAGAAAAAATTGAACAAGATACACAGTATATAGTGTTAAAAGTCAATGCTGAAATAGAAACATCTAAAGATCATAATCACTTTGGAACTATAAAAAAAATGGAGATTGTTTTAAAAAATCCTACTGATCATTCTACAACAAAAAATATTCAAACCATTTCTATTTTACCAATAGGAAAGCAACCCGATGCAACTTATGAATCTCTCGATGCTATTCCTGTTATCAAAAAAATAAAAGAAAGTGTTTCAAATATATACCAAATGGATAAAGATCAAATTTCTATTTCTATGTATGATGAAAAATGATATAAGGAGTGATCCATTATGAAAATATTCGGTCCTATAAAAGAGTATCTTACAAACCATAACCACAAAAAAATCGTATACAATTTACTCATTGTTATTATTGTATGCATCATAGGATTAATTACATGGGACACACTTTTCCCTACAAAAAGCAACAAAAATCAAGATATTTCTATTGAGAATGTAAAAGAAGAAGCTGCTTCGCAAAATAATTACCAAGATACTGCCCAAGTTCAACTCAAAAAAATACTCAGTCAAATCAAAGGAGTAGGGGAAGTTGAGGTTATGGTTACCTTTGAATCAAGTACAGAAGTTGTTCCAGCTTCAAATATAACCAAATCTACACAAATTACAGAAGAAAAAGATGCGCAAGGTGGGACAAGAACTACTACTCAAGATGATGCCAGTCAAAATATGGTGATGAGTGGACAAAATGACAAGTTAATGATCATCAAAGAAATAAAGCCACAAATACGAGGGGTAGTAGTAGTGGCAGAAGGAGCAGGAGATATAATGGTTAAAACAGCATTAATTGAAGCTGTACAAACTGTTTTCCAAGTTCCCTCAAATAAAGTAATGGTGTATGAAAAAAAATAGTTTAGGAGGTATGAAAAATGTTTAAAATACGAGGAAGGAACGTTTTAGTTTTATCATTAGCATTTACACTTTGTTTAATTGGTTATTTAAATTATGCAATCAATAAATATACCGCATTAGAAACATCTACAGATTTTCAAAAATATGAAGAAGAACAACTTAAACAAAATTCAAAAAAAGAAAATAATCCAGTAGAATCTACTGATCCAAGCGAAACTGCAAAAGCAGAAAAAAATGTGGTAGATAGCAGCAATCAGGAAATAAATGATATTATTCAAAAAACGAGTAAAAATATTAAAGAAAGTATCCATAGTCAAAAGGTAAGTAAGACAAATTATTTTATAGAATCTAGATTAAATATGAACTTAGAAAGAGAAAAAATGGTATCCTTATTAAATGAAATTATTAATAACGATAAAACAGATGAAGAAAACAGAAAAGCAGCTACAAATGAAAAAATGAAATTGATTGACATTATGAATAAAGAAAAAGTAATTGAAAACTTGATTCAGTCAAAAGGTTTTGAAGATGCGTTGGTATTTATTACAGAAAACTCTGTAAATGTAATTGTAGGAATAGAGCAATTGGCAGATTCTGATGTAGCAAAAATATTAGATATTGTGATGAGAGAGACAAAATATTCTCCAGAACATATAAAAATATTAAATAAATTTTAGTTAGGTTTGTAAATCACAAAAGGTTTTGGTATAATGTTTGTAAGGTAAAAGCTATTTACATAAGAGCAGGGGGTATCGTCAGTGAGCAATAATAATGTAGATGCAGTTGAAAATGGACAAATCAAGATTGCAGATGAAGTGGTTGGAGTAATTGCAGGATTAGCAGCTACTGAAATTGATGGTGTAGCTGGCATGAGTGGTGGCATTGGTGGTGGCATTGCAGAAATGTTAGGTCGTAAAAACCTAGCAAAAGGAGTAAAAGTTGAAGTTGGAGAAAAGGAAACTGCAATAGACCTATACATTATTGTAGAATACGGTGTAAAAATTCCTGATGTTGCTTGGAAAATACAAGAAAATGTAAAAAAAGCAATTGAAACTATGACAGGTCTTAAAGTTGTAGAAGTCAATATACATGTACAAGGTGTAAATATTGATAAAGATGAAAAAGAAGAAAATGCTTTAAGAGTAAAATAAGAATTTAAACTAACCCTCTGAAATTTCAGAGGGTTAGTTTAAATATTTTTGAGAAAGGAGACTGAAGATGAAGTTTATAGACAGATTTTTTTTAGGTATATATACTTTATGCATTGCTGTGATATCTTTAGTACTTATAGTAATTCCTTTTAATGCGTTTACTTATAATTGGGCCATCTATTTTTTTGAAAAATATCAAATGAATTTGGAAAATAGTATCATTCCTATGATCTTTTTTATCATGAGTATAAGATTTCTTCTTTCAGGAACGAAAAACTCTAAATCAGAAATAAAATCCATCATTAGACATTCAAATTATGGGGAAATACAAATTTCAATAGAAGCTATTCAAAATATGGCCGAAAAAGCTTCTAAATGTATTCATGGATTAAAAGACTTAAAAGCAACAGCAAAATATAAGGATGATCACCTTTTCATAGAAATAAAAGCTTTTGCCCTTAGTGATACAAATATTCCTGAAACTTCTATTTCTATTCAACAAAAGGTAAAAGAACATATTGAAGCCACTACAGGAATTAAAGTCACAGACGTAAAAATCATGATTCATGATATTGCACTACAAAGCAAAAAAAGAGTAGAATAAATACAAGTGGGGTATGATCATGGATAAAGAAAAAATAATTTGTATATTTCATAAACATTTTTGGAAAATTATAGGTATATGTATAGGCTTACTATCTAGTATATTAATTTTAACTATAGGAATAATCAAAACAATTTTTATAAGCATATTCATCTATATAGGGTATTTTATTGGAAGTAAACTAGATAACAAAGAAAATTTGATAGAAATATTAGATAAAATACTTCCTCTAGGAAAGTATAAACAATAAATATAGATGATGATAATATTAGGAGGAAATTTATGAATAGAAAACTAGCACGTGAAATGGTAATGAAATTATGCTTTCAAATGGACATCCAAAATGATTTTTCTGAAGAAATGATTGAGAAATTTCTAAAAGACTTACCTGAAAACGATCAAGAAAATTATATAAAAAAAGTAGCTACAAGTTTTATTTCAAATAAAGAAAAAATTGATCAGTTAATTGAAAAACATTCAAAGGGTTGGAAAATAAATAGACTTGCCAAAGTAGATCTTACCATTCTTAGAATAGCCATTACAGAAATTTATTATATAGAGGATGTTCCAGAAGTTGTTTCAATTAATGAAGCTGTTGAGCTTTCTAAAAAATTTAGCACAGATGAATCAAGTAAATTTATAAATGGTGTCCTAGGAAGTATATTAGAGGATAAATAAAAATGAAAAATCTTGTATTAGGAATAGATACAAGCAATTATACAACTTCTATAGCTATTGTAGATAAAAATAATCATTTATTATTTGAAGATAGAAAGCTACTAGATGTACAAACAGGAAAGAGGGGATTAAGACAATCTGATGCCCTCTTTCAACATGTTGTCAATCTTCCTCTTCTATTTGAAAAAATATCCAAATTATCTATAGGACATCTCATTCAAACAGTTTGTGTAAGTCATAAACCTAGACCTACAGAAGATTCATATATGCCTGTTTTTAAAGCATCGCAATCTTTTGGAAAAGTAATCGCAAGTACTCTTGATTGTGAATATAAAGAATTTAGTCATCAAGAAGGACATATTGAAGCCGCAATATGGTCTATAAAAAATAATTTAAAAAATGAATTTTTGGCTATACATTTATCAGGAGGAACTTCAGAAATTCTTCATGTAAAAAACAATGACCAAGGTGGATATATCATAGATATTATAGGAGGTAGCTCTGATATTAGTGCAGGCCAATTTATAGACCGTATCGGTGTAGCGTTAGGATTTTCTTTTCCTTGTGGAAAAGAAATGGATACATTGGCATGTAAGGGGAAAACTAATGAAATTTTAATTCCTGTATCTATAAAAAATACATATATGAGCTTTTCAGGTCCTGAAACATTTACATATAAACTTTTAGAAAAAAAATATGAAACAAGTATCATTTGTGCATCTGTTTTTAAATGTATTGGATCAGCTTTAGCAAAAACTATAGAAAAAGCAATCCAAGAAACAAAAATAACACAAGTTTTAATTTCTGGAGGAGTAGCTTCAAGTACATATATCACGCAATATCTTGATACATATTTTAAAGATAAAAAATATGATATTTTTTTTGGAAATGCAAAATATTGTACAGATAATGCAGTAGGCATAGCTCTTTTAGGCAATAAAATAAAAAAGGAGGAATTATAAATGAAAGCTCAAATTATTGATGGTAAAAAAATTTCTGGGCAAATTCGTGAAAATATTATAAAAGAAGTAAATGATTTAAAAAAATCTCATGGGATTACTCCTGGTCTTGCTGTAATCATAGTAGGTGAGGATGAAGCTTCTTGTGTATATGTTTCTATGAAGGAAAAAGCTTGTAAAAATGTAGGCTTTTATTCACAAGTACATAAACTTCCTCAAAATACTACTCAAAATGAAATTATTGACTTAGTAGAAAAATTAAATAAAGATTCTAAAATTCATGGTATTTTAGTACAGGTTCCCCTTCCAAAGGGAATAGATGAAAATATTATCAATTCGCATATTCTTCCTAGTAAAGATGTAGATGGATTTCACGCAGTAAATTCAGGCAATCTTTTTTTAGGAAATCCTTCTTTTATTCCTTGTACGCCCAAGGGAATTATGGAACTCATCAAAAGAACAGGAGAAGATATTACTGGAAAACATGCAGTAGTCATCGGAAGAAGCAATATTTTAGGGAAACCCGTTTCAATACTTTTATTAAGGGAAAATGCAACCGTAACGATTTGCCATTCTAAAACAAAAGATCTTAAAAGCCATGTAACTATGGCAGATATTGTAGTAGCTGCTGTTGGAAGTCCTAATCTTATTACAGGAGATATGATTAAAGAAGGTGCTATAATTATTGATGCAGGAACAAGAAAGGTAAATGGAAAATTAGTTGGAGATGTAGAATTTGATAAAGCTAAAGATAAAGCTTCTTGGATTACTCCTGTTCCAGGTGGAGTAGGCCCTATGACAATAACTATGTTACTTGAGAATACATTAAAGGCAGCAAAAGATCAATGCAAATAAGGACTTTAAGTGTATCAGAATTAAATAGATATATTCATAGATTACTAAGCAGTGATCCAATTTTAAATTCCATTTATCTAAAAGGAGAAATTTCAAATTTCAAACTTCATGGAAGTGGTCATGCGTATTTTTCTTTGAAAGATAAGACAAGTAAAATCAATTGTGTGATATTTAAAGATCATTATAGTAAAATAAAATTCGAACCGCAGAATGGAATGCATATATTAGTAAAGGGTTATATTTCAACCTATGAACGAGATGGGCAATATCAATTGTATATTAGAGAAATGGAGCCTGATGGAGTCGGAGCACTACATTTAGCCTTTGAGCAACTAAAGATAAAACTCAAAGAAGAAGGGTTATTTGATTGTAAGAAAAAAATACCTTCTTTTCCTAAGAAAATTGCTATAGTTACATCTCCTACAGGAGCTGCAATTAGAGATATCATTTCTGTTTCTAAAAGAAGAAGTAACTATATAGATTTACTCATCTATCCGGTTTTGGTTCAAGGTGAAAATGCAGCATTAGAAATCTCTAATGCCATAGATTATTTGAACAAAGAATATACAGATATAGATGTGATCATTGTAACTAGAGGAGGGGGCTCTATAGAGGAGTTATGGGCTTTTAATGAGGAAATAGTAGCTAGAAGTATCTGGGATTCAAAAATCCCTATTATATCGGCTATAGGACATGAAACGGATTATACCATAGCAGATTTCGTGGCAGATCTTCGCGCCCCTACTCCCTCTGCTGCCGCTGAAATAGCTGTCCCCCATATAGGAGACTTTAAAAATCATTTAGATAATTTTTATAGAAAACTAAATACTTCATTCAATCATTATATACAAAAAAAACGTAACCAAATGATAAGAATAGATACAAATAGATTATTGTCTATAACAAAGCATAAACTTATTGAAGAAACACAAAGACTAGATATACTTCAAAGGAATTTATGTAACTATACAAATAGAAAAATACAAAATTATCAATCGCAGCTTATGAAAAATGCATCTAAATTAGAAGCATTAAGTCCCTTTTCAACTATTTTAAGAGGATATTCTATTACATTTGATGAAAATGGAAATAATATTTATAAGATCAATCAAGTCAAAAAAGGTGATCATATAAATATTATGTTAACAGACGGACATATAGATTGTACTGTAACTCATAAAAAGAAGGAGGCTCATTCCATTGAACACTTCCACAAATCTTAAATTTAAAAAAGAAGATTCATTTGAAGAAGCTATAGAAAAATTAGAATCCATAGTAAATTTATTGGATGAAGGAACTCTATCTTTAGATAAAACTCTAGCTTTATATGAAGAAGGAATACATATTTATAGATATTGTAATGATCAATTAGATAAAAGTGAACAAAAAATTCAAATACTCATGAATGGAAAAGAAACTTCTTTCGAGCTATCTGATGAATAAATAAAGGGGGATGAATATGAATCTACAACAGGCACTGAAAGAAAAGATCACATACATTGATAAAGCTATGCATACTTATTTACCTCAAGAAGATTCTTTACAAAAAGAAATTTTTGATGCTATGAGCTATAGTATTTTTGCAGGAGGAAAAAGATTAAGACCTATTTTATTACTTGCTGCAACTGAATTTGTAGGAGGAAATATAGACGAAGCTTTACCATTTGCATGTGCAGTAGAAATGATTCATACTTATTCATTGATTCATGATGATTTGCCTGCTATGGATAATGATGATTTTAGAAGAGGAAAACCTACAAATCATAAAATATATGGAGAAGGAATGGCCATTTTAGCAGGAGATGCCCTTCTAAATTATGCTTTTGAATTAATGATAGATGGAGCTTTAAAAAATAAAGATGATGCTTATAAAAAGATTTTAGCTATAAAAGAAATTGCTACAGCTGCAGGAGTTTATGGTATGATCGGAGGGCAAGTTGTCGATCTACTTAGTGAAAATAAAAAAATAGATGGAGAAACCCTAGAGTTTATACATAAAAACAAAACAGCGGCACTAATTATATCATCTATTCGTGCGGGAGCTATATTAGGAGGAGCAAACGATGAAGAGTTATCTTCTCTTACAGATTTTTCTAAAAATATTGGTTTAGGATTTCAAATTACAGATGATATTTTAGATATCATAGGAGATGAAAAGAAATTAGGTAAAAAAATTGGAAGTGATGAGCAAAATCATAAAGCTACTTATCCATCTATTTATGGACTAGACGCTTCTATACAAAAAGTACAAAAATTATTTACAGATGGTATCCATTCCATAGAAAGATTCGGAACAAAATCAGAATTTCTTATCGAATTATCAGATTTCTTGGTAAAAAGGGACTATTAATATTAAGGAGGAGACAAGTTGTTCTTTGTTCAGCAAGTTTTAAAAAACGAGATGCTTGGCGTAGCCTTACTATCTTGGTTTATTGCACAGGTACTTAAGGTTTTGACTAGTCTTATAAAAGATAAAAAGATAAATTTATATAGATTTGTAGGTTCAGGTGGAATGCCAAGCTCTCACTCTGCTTTAGTTATGGGACTATCTACTGCTGTTGGTTTAAAAAAAGGATGGGATTCTTTAGAGTATGCTATTTCTATTGCTTTTGCCCTCATCATTATGTATGATGCATCTGGAGTCAGAAGAGCCGTTGGTAAACAGGCTATTATACTCAATAAAATAATAGAAGATAAACAAAAACATAAGCCCATTGGTGAAAAAAGACTTAAAGAACTTGTTGGGCATACTCCTATTGAAGTAATAGCTGGAGCGATCTTAGGAATTTTTATAGCAAACTTGGTAATTTGATATTCATATTTTGATATGCTATAATATAATTTATTTTGTAAGTGGTGCAGTATTCTAGTCAGATCTACCATTTTTGAAGGCGGGGCTAAAAATCCGTCAAAGGGCACATCGATGAAGTTCCTGGTATTGGCTGCTGACGCCCAGTCGGGGGTCAATTCTGGGAGTAAGAAGAACGGGGCGATCCACAATGGCATGTGGGCGATGACCCTCTCTTCGTGGAGACCTAAAAATTATTTTTAGGATAAACCTATTATATAATACATTTGTGTTATATGTAGCGTAGCCTGCCTTGAGTGGAGTACGGCGGATAATAGATACAGGTTAAACTTTCATGGGGCCCATGAAAATTAACTATTGCTATTCGAAACCCATTCTGCAAAAGAGGCTAAGAAATGGTTTGACTGTTGAGGAAAACTCCTAGACTGTTCTTTTGAAGCATATTAAGGATTGCAGTGCGAACTAAGTGGTAATCTAGTCATATCTTTGGCGACAAGATAAAAAGAGATTGAAAAGGAAACTACTGATTTGGCGACAAACCAGTATCTCTTTGGGAAATCCAACTAGACCTAAGTCGCAAAATTTACTTATTATGTTGCCACTTACAATATATTATTTTAATATGTCATGATCAAAAAGGTGAGAATATGGAAACAGAATCAAAGAAAAACAGTGTTTCCAAAAGGAAAAAAAATGATAAGAAAAATAAATCCAATCCTATTAAAGGAATTATTTTTATAACCATATGGACATTTTTTTTAGCTATTGGAATGAGTTTTATTTCTGAAAATATATTAAAAAATGTAAATATTATTGTAGCTTTTTTTATTCTAATTTTTATTATATTAACAGGGATATTATTTGACATTATAGGCATTGCAGTGGCTGCATCTATAGAAAAGCCCTTTCATGCTATGGCATCAAAAAAAATTCATGGAGCCAAATTTGCTGTTAAATTAGTAAGAAATGCAGGATTGGTATCAAGTTTTTGTAACGATGTAATCGGAGATGTTTGTGGTATTGTGAGCGGTGCCGCTGCTACCATTATTATTTTGCAATTTAATAAAATAATTTCTATGAACCTATCCTATTTAAGTGTAGTCTTAAGTGCCTTTGTAGCAGCTTTTACAGTAGGAGGGAAAGCATTTGGTAAACAAATTGCTTTGAAAAAATCAAAAGAAATTGTTTTTTATGTTGGAAAGGTATTATATTATATGAACCATAAACTGGGTATAGATTTTTTACCTAAAAAAAGCAAAAAATAAACGATACACTGGATGGGAAAGAGAGATGAATTAAGTGATAGATCTACTGTCTAATATAGAATCTCCTCAAGCATTAAAACATATTAGCGATGACTCACTAAAACAATTGGCAAATGAAATTAGAAATTTTTTAATTAAAAATGTATCAAAAACAGGAGGACATTTAGCATCTAATTTAGGAATTGTAGAATTGACGCTAGCAATACATAGTATTTTCGATACTCCAAAGGATCGAATTGTATGGGATGTAGGACATCAATCTTATGTACATAAATTGTTAACAGGAAGAAAAGAGCTTTTTCATACTCTAAGACAATATCAGGGACTGAGTGGATTTCCTAAAAGATGTGAAAGTGAACATGACTGCTTTGAAACAGGCCATAGTAGTACTTCTATATCTGCAGCTTTAGGTATAGCAAAAGCTCGAGATTTAAAGAAAGAAAATTACTCTGTCATTGCTTTAATAGGAGATGGTGCTTTAACAGGAGGTATGTCCTTTGAAGCTTTAAATCATGCAGGACATATGAATACAGATATTATTGTTATATTAAATGATAATGAAATGTCTATTTCTCAAAATGTAGGTGGATTATCCAAATATTTAAATAGACTTCGATCTGATCCTAAATATTTTAAAGTCAAAGATGATGTAGAATACTTTTTGAATAAAATTCCTGCTTTCGGAAAAGTCATGTATAAGACAGCTGGAAAGGCAAAAGATAGTTTAAAATACTTCTTAGTTCCAGGAATTATTTTTGAAGAATTAGGATTTACTTATTTAGGACCTGTAAATGGACATGATATAAAAGAGCTAAAGGTTGTTTTAAAAAGAGCTAAAAACATCAAAGGGCCTGTATTTATTCACGTTCTTACAAAAAAAGGAAAAGGGTATTCCTATGCTGAAAAAAATCCCGATAAATTTCATGGAATTGGTCCTTTTGAAATCGAAAGTGGTAATGTCATTGGAAGCAATAAAAAAAGCCCAAGCTATTCTTCTATATTTGGAAAAACTATTATGGACTTAGCAAAGGAAGATCCCAATATTGTAGCCATTACTGCTGCCATGCCATCTGGAACGGGTTTAAATGATTTTGCAGCTACTTATCCTGACCGTTTCTTTGATGTAGGCATCGCTGAACAGCATGCAGTAACATTTTCTGCTGGACTTGCTTCTAATGGATCTAAACCTATATTCGCTGTATATTCTACTTTTTTACAAAGAGCTTATGATCAAATTGTTCATGATGTATGTCTTCAAAATTTGCCAGTGATCTTTTGTATAGATCGCAGTGGATTAGTAGGAAATGATGGCGAAACTCATCATGGTGTATTTGACTTGTCATTTTTAAGTCATATTCCTAATATAACCATTATGGCACCAAAAGATGGACATGAACTTTCTGATATGATGAAATTTGCTACTACTCTTAATAGTCCTGTTGCTATAAGATATCCAAGAGGAGCAAGTGATAATTTTTGTAAAGTTGCTCAAGAACCAATTCAAAGCATAAAATCAGAAATTTTATTAAAAGGAAAAGATATTTGTTTGATTGCTTGTGGAAAAATGGTACAAATAGCTTATGAAGCAGCAGAAAAACTACAGTCTGAAAACATTTTTGCTACAGTAATCAATGCAAGATTTATAAAACCATTAGATGAAGAAACAATCATTTCAGCCTGTTCTAATATCAATCGTATTATTACATTAGAAGACAATGTAATTATTGGTGGATTCGGAAGTCAGATTCTAGAACTCTTTGAAAGAAAAAAAATTACTGACAAAAATGTAAATTTACTTGGGCTTCCTGACCAATTTGTAGAACACGGAAATACAGATGAACTCTTTAGAGAGTATAAACTAGATGTATCAGGCATTATAAATCAAATTAAAGAAATGATCAATCAATAGGAGCGATAAAAATGGGAGAAAAGAACAGATTGGATATGCTTTTGGTAGAAAGGGGATTTTTTGATTCCCGTGAAAAAGCAAAAAAAAATATTATGGCAGGAATTATATTTGTAAATCATCAACGAATAGATAAAGCAGGAATGAAAGTCCCTATTGATGCAGAAATAGAAGTAAAAGGTAATGTCCTTCCCTATGTAAGTCGTGGGGGATTAAAACTAGAAAAAGCTATGAAAGAATTTTCTATAGAGCTTTCCAATAAAAAAGCTATGGATATTGGTTCATCTACAGGAGGATTTACGGATTGTATGCTCCAAAATGGAGCTACTAAAGTTTTTTCTATTGATGTTGGATATGGACAACTTGATTGGAAGTTAAGACAAGATGATAGAGTAGTTGTCATGGAAAGAACCAACATAAGATATGTAGAAAAAGAGGATATCAATGAAGAAATTGATTTTGCTTCGATAGACGTTTCTTTTATATCTTTGAAATTAGTACTTCCTGTACTAAAAAAATTAATGAAAAAAAATGGTGAAATTGTTTGTCTAATCAAACCTCAATTTGAAGCAGGTAGGGAGAAGGTAGGAAAAAAAGGAGTTGTCAGAGATATAAAAGTTCATAAAGAAGTCATTGAAAATATTCTTTCCTTTGCACTAAGCGCAGGATTTACCATAAAAGGATTATCCTTTTCTCCTATTAAGGGACCAGAAGGAAACATTGAATATCTTGGATACCTTGAAAATGTTGAATCTAATGAACCTCTTGATATGAATATAATTGAATCTGTCGTGAAAGCCTCTCATGAAATCCTTAATGACAAATAACCTTTTAAAGGATCTATCTATAAATCTTCTTTTAGAAGATTTTGTTTTTTGCATAAATAATGTATAAAATATAAAGGATAAAGATGAAAGATGTAGAATATTTCATATGCTTACATAATTTTATTATATGTATAAAGTTATGTATTTGAACACAGTCTCTTGAATTTAACTTTTGACTTTGTTCAAAATCATAAATAATAGGAGGTACATTATGAAATATGCAAGACATGCTAAAATATTGGAAATTATAGATGAATATGAAATCGAAACTCAAGAAGAATTAGCAGAAGCACTCAAAAAAAATAATATTCAAGTCACACAAGCTACCGTATCTCGAGATATAAAAGAATTAAGATTAATTAAAGTTTTAGGAAAAAATGGAAGGTATAAATATGCTGCTATGCATCAGCAAGAACCTGCTATTTCTGATAGATTGGTAAAACTTTTTAAAGATTGTATTTTATCTATAGATTACGCTGGAAATATGATTGTTTTAAAAACTCTAGTAGGAGCTGGAAATGCTGCATGTGCTTCTATTGATGCACTAGGATTAAAGGAAATTGTAGGAACTATAGCAGGCGATGATACCATTTTTATTCTTGTTCGTCATGAAGAAAAAATAGAAGAATTGGTAGAACATTTTAAACAACTTATGAAATAGGCTGGGGGTATATATATGCTCTTGGAGTTAATCATCCATGATTTTGCATTGATCGAACATTTAGATATTCATTTTTATGAAGGATTAAACATTCTTACAGGAGAAACAGGCGCTGGTAAATCTATTATTATAGATGCAGTAAATATGGCTATTGGAGAACGAGCAGATAAAAATTATATTCGAACAGGTTCAGATAAATCTGTCATTCAATTAATTTTTAAATGTAATGATAAAAATCTAGAAAATTTATTAAAAGATAAAGGCATTGATTTATTAGAAGATCATACAATTATTTTGACAAGAGAAATTTATAGTAGTGGTAGAAGTACTTGTAGGATAAACGATAGAGTCATTACAGTTTCATTAGTGAAAGAAATTAGCAGACATTTTATTGATATTCATGGCCAACATCAACACCAATCTTTGCTTTATCCAGAAAATCATATTCATATACTAGATTCTTTTGATGAAAAAGAAATTTACATACTCAAACAGGAAGTTTCTTCTAAATTTTATCAATTAAAATCTTTAGAAAATAAATTGGAATCTTTATGTGGAAATAAAATAGAAAGAGAAAGAAAAAAAGATTTGCTTAAATTTCAAATTCAAGAAATTGATGCATGTAATTTAAAAGAAGAAGAAGAAACAGAGCTAATTACAAAGCATCAGCTTCTTTCTAATAGTGAAAAAATATTTCATATCATGTCTAATGCACATGAAAAACTATACCATGGTGATCATATTCATACATCTATTATTGATGAAATTGGACGTATTGTGAAAGATCTAGAAAGCATCAGAGACTTCGATCTAAAACTTCGCCTTATTTCTGAAACCCTTCAAGAATCTTTATATACTATTGAAGATGTCTCTAGAGATATTATGGATTATAGAGATCAGGTAGAATTTGATCCTGCATTATTGGAATATGTAGAAAAAAGATTAGATACAATCAATGATTTAAAGAGAAAATATGGAAATAATATAGAAGAAATACTGAAATACAGAAAACAAATTGGTTTGGAATTAGAAGAAATTGAAAATAGCGAAAACATTTCCATAGAGTTACAAGAACAAATAGAAAAAGTCAAAAAAGAATATATGAAAGTAGCTATAAAATTAAGTGAATCAAGACGATCCATAGGAGATCGTTTACAAAATAAAATATCTCAAGAATTGATGAGTTTAAATATGAATAAAGCCACATTTCAAACTCATTTTATTCATGATGCCAAAAATTTAGATGAAAATTATTTTCATGCTAATGGAATAGATAAGATCGAGTTTTTAATTTCTACAAATTTAGGTGAAGAACCTAAACCATTATCAAAAGTTGCTTCTGGAGGAGAACTATCTAGAATGATGTTAGCTTTTAAAACAATTTTAGCAAAGTCTGATAATATTTCGACCTTAATTTTTGACGAAATAGATACGGGAATTAGTGGAAGAACTGCAAATATTGTAGGTGAAAAATTAGCTACCATATCTCAAACTCATCAAATTTTATGTATTACTCATCTACCACAAATTGCATTAATGGCAGATCATCATTTTTATATTGAAAAACAAGTTCAAAATAATATGACCATTACAAACATCAAAAAATTATCTCACGAAGAAAGAATTACCGAATTGGGACGATTATTAGGAGGAACTTCATTAACTGACTTAACAATGGAGCATGCCAAAGAAATGCTAGAAATAGGAAAATCCTTCAAACAAAAATTCCTGTTATAAAAAATATCGCAATTTTTTTAAAAAAAATCATAAAATATAAAAATCTACCTTTTAAAATTCTAAAGGTAGATTTTATTGTTTTTGAAATATTATCCAACCTATTGATTTAAAGGTGTATAAGTAGATTACAATTTTTATGAAGAATAAACCTTTTAAAATTAGGCTAAATTAATTATATATCATGAACACTCTTTTTGAAGGCAAAAAAGCTTTTAGGGGAAAATAGGAGTGTGATATTGATTGTTCAGCAATAAGTCAAATCGTATTTTTTTGATATTTTTTGTATTACTGTTATTAGTCAGTTTCTATTCCTTAAGCTTTGAAAAAATAATCAATGTTCCTGCGGAAATTAAAATATTGGAGGATGAAAAGCAATCTCTCCATATTAGATTTCCTTTTCAAATTGATCATACTAAAATAGATACAAATATTTTAAAATTATCTCCTAAAACTGAAAAAGACAAAAAAATGCTATACTTGGATCCTGTAAACATTGGTAAAACAAATATTCAAGTAAAGCTATTAGGGATTATACCTTTTGGAAGCGTAAAAGTAGATGTAGTACCTAAGACAAAAATCATTCCTGGTGGTCAATCCGTAGGAGTAAGACTAAATACAAAAGGCGTTTTGGTAGTTGGATTAGAAGAAATCAAAGGAATAGATCATAAATACCATAATCCTGCAGAAGAAGCTGGACTTACTATAGGAGATAGTATTCTTGAAATGAATCACATAAAAATAAAAGATGCTGATCATGTGACAAAAATAGTAAATGACAATAAAAATCATAAATTGAATTTAAAAGTAAAACGTAGAAATGAAGTATTTCATGTAGATGTTTTACCTATTCAATCTGTAGAAGATGAAGAGTATAAAATAGGAGTATGGGTAAGAGACAAAACTGCTGGGATTGGAACCCTAACTTTCTATCATCCTGCTACAAATCAATTTGGTGCTTTAGGACATGCCATTACAGATGTAGATACAGGTTTATTATTAACTGTAGACAATGGACAAATTGTTAAATCTAAGGTTACATCTATAGAACAAGGTAAAAAAGGAAAACCTGGAGAAATAAAAGGAATTTTTTATGAAACCAGCAATCCTATTGGAAACTTAAAGAAAAATACAAATTTTGGTATCTATGGAGAAGCACATGATCCTTTGATCAATGAGCTTTATCAAAAACCTATAGAAATTGGATATCAATATCAAGTAAAAGAAGGAAAAGCAACTATTTTAACCACTATTGATAATAATAAAGTAGAAGCTTTTGAAGTTTATATTGAAAAAGTTAATAGACAACGTACCCCAAATACAAAAAGTATGGTCATAAGAGTAACAGACCCTAGATTACTCAAAAAAAGTGGAGGAATTGTACAAGGAATGAGTGGCAGTCCTATTATACAAAATAACAAACTCATAGGAGCAGTAACTCATGTATTTGTAAATGATCCCTCTAAAGGTTACGGTCTATTTATTGAATGGATGATGCAAGAAGCAGGAATAGATTTACTTCAAAATAACCAAGTTGCAGATGATTATGGTTTAGCACAATAGAAGATGCTCTTTAGAGTATCTTCTATTTTTAATAAGATAATAAAAAAATTTTATTTATATTATTAGCAATTTTAATAGGAATATGGAAGTTTTTAGAAAAATACAAAAATATATAGTAATCTTTTCCAAAATAGAAGGAAATATCATCTCGTTGTCGAATAAGTTTTAAAGAAATAAATTTTTTAGTGTAAAAATGTTTGGGGGGGTAACTCAGTGAAGAATATTAGTGTTTTAATTGCGGATGATAATAAGGATTTTTGTGACATTCTAAGTGAATATCTAGAAAAACAAAATGGTTTGGAAGTTGTAGGCATTGCTAAAGATGGATTAGAAGCAGTAGATCTTGTGTCTAAAGAATTACCTGATGTATTAGTATTAGATATTATTATGCCACATCTTGATGGATTAGGAGTATTAGAAAGATTAGCTTCTATGAACTTGAAAAAAGCACCTAAAATTATTGTCTTATCAGCTGTAGGGCAAGATAAAATTACACAAAGAGCAATTAATTTAGGAGCAGATTACTATGTGGTAAAACCTTTTGATTTTGAAATTTTTATCAAAAGAATTCGTCAATTGTCTGGAAACGTACAATTTGTTCCAGAAAAGAAAAATGAATTTAAAAATTTATTGATTAACCCATCTTCAACTACTTCTAATAATGTCTCACAAAGTTTAGAAGCAAAAATTACAAATATTATTCATGAAATAGGTGTTCCTGCACATATTAAAGGATACTTATACTTAAGAGAAGCTATTTCTATGGTAGTAGAAAATATAGAAATGTTAAGTGCCGTTACAAAAGAATTATATCCATCGATTGCTAAAAAATTTAATACTACTCCAAGTAGAGTAGAAAGAGCTATAAGACATGCTATTGAAGTAGCATGGAGTAGAGGCAAAGTAGATACTATTAATAATTTATTTGGATATACTGTACATAATGATAAAGGAAAACCTACAAATAGTGAATTTATCGCTATGGTTGCAGATAAATTAAGAATAGAAAGAACTGCTGTATAAATTGGTATTTCCAACTATTGTATGGAATCGGCAAGTAGTCCAAACTATAAAAAACCTTTAAATATACCAATAAATCTTTAAAAAAATATCAATAGACTTCTTTTATTTATTGCTAAATGAGAGGAGTCTATTTTTATGCAAAAAATTGATTTTTTAATTGACGATTTTATGATCTATTGTGAATCAAAAAATTTAGCTAAAAAAACTATGATGAGTTATGAACAAACACTGAAATTATTTTCTAAATATTTAGAATATGAAAAAAATATTATAAATATAAAACAAGTAGATGAAAAAATATTAAGAGAATATATCAATTATACCAAAGAAAGAGGTAAATATACTATAGTATCTAACGAAAATACTTCACATTATAATATGCCTAGTAATAGAAAAGATTATGCAAAAAAAATATCTATTACTACAATTAATAATTACATAAGAAACTTAAAGGTATTTTTTAATTTCTTAAAAGATCAAAACTATATACAAAAAGATGTTGTTTCAAAAATTAAGCAATTAAAAAATGATAGAAAACCAAAAGATTTTATAACAGATGAACAATTTATGAATATGCTTAGACACATTGATACTACTAAATTTCATGAATATAGAGATTATATTATAATTCAATTATTACTCGATACTGGAATGCGGATTGGAGAATGTTTATTAATTCAATCAGATAATATAGATTTGAATTATAAGAGTATATTTCTAAAAGCAGAGAATACAAAATCAAAGAAAAGTAGATATATATATTTCAGTCAAATTATGTATACACAACTAAAAAGATGGATTCAATATAAAGATAGATATACAGAATCAAATTATCTATTTTGTTCTA
The DNA here is from genome assembly GCF_001282725.1 of Inediibacterium massiliense. Lineage (NCBI taxonomy): Bacteria > Bacillati > Bacillota > Clostridia > Peptostreptococcales > Thermotaleaceae > Inediibacterium > Inediibacterium massiliense. The sequence goes on from NZ_LN876587.1 coordinate 1,027,410, forward strand.
AAAAAGGTACTCCTATTCTAATTCACTCTTTTGAAAAGAAAATAAAAGAATATGGTAATAGAGTAGGGCTTAAAATTCATCCTCATCAACTTAGAAATAACTTTGCTAAAAGATTCCTTATGAGTGGTGGGAATATTCATACACTTTCTGTGATCCTTGGGCATAGTTCAGTAAAAATCACAGAACAAGCATATTTAGACCTTACAAATGATGATATTAGAAAAAATTATCAACAATTTAGCCCACTCATGAATTTAAGAGGAGGTGCTAGATAATATGTACACCTCAATTACTAGACACGATATACAGGATATGCTAAAAGGTGATCCTTATCTTGTATATGAAAAAATTAAAAGATTCATGAATTTTAGTACAATGAAATCTACTGTAAGTATTAAACGTTTAGTAGAAGAAACAGGAAGATCAAAGAATACAGTTTTAAAAGCTATTAGATATTTAGTAGAAAATGAATTCTTAATTAAAAAGAAAAGCTTTAACAAAGAAAAAATGGAATATAATACAAATGAATATTACTTCTATAAAGAAGCAGAATTAATATACAAGGAGAAGAAGTCGAAAAGTTATGAACATGTGGTTCACGAGGGGGATGAGGTAGTTCATAAAAAGGAACATAACAAGAATAATACTGATAAGAGTGTGATTGTAGAGAAAACTATAGATGTAGAATCTATAAAGAAACAATTAGAAAAAAAGTATTCTATAGATATAGTTAAAAAAGCCGTACAATGTCTACAAAGAGCTGTAAAACATGGGACTATAGTAAATAACCTTAAATCATATTTAAACACGTTATGTGTCAATATAAAGGCACAATTAAACTTAATTGCTAGTATATCAGATAGTAATGTACACGATGTACACAAAGAACCTCAAAAAAGTAAAATACCTAGTGCCACCAACACTAGGTATCAAGGTAAAAACAAATTTCATAACTTTTTCCAAAGAACATCTCTTTATTCTAAAGAAGAATTAGAAAAGATGTTGCTAAAATAATTTTATCAAAGTTATGAGATTTTTCAAGGGTATTTAAAAACTTTTTCAAAAAGTATATTGAAAAGGTGTATTTAGTATACCCAAAATCAAGTCATCTATACCCTGTTTATTTGTCTAAAATGACGCTATGAAAAATTTAAGAGCATTGATGAGTGAATAGGTATAATGAGTCCACTTTAAAAATAAAATGGCTTAAAAGTTTACCTCATGGGGAATGGGGAAAATGGTTAGATAAAAGAGTTGAATTTAGTCAACAAACAGCTAATAAGTTTATGCGAGTAGCAAATGAATATAAAGATTACGCATCGATGCGTAATTTAGGAACGGGTAAAATTTTTTCACTTCTTTCTATTCCTCAAGAACAACGTGAAGATTTTATTTCTCAACCTCATAAAGTGAATGGAGAATCAAAGTCGCCTTTGAATCTAGGAACAGGTAAAATTTTCATCTCATTTCGCACCCCTCAAACCGTTGCAATTACTATATGGGTAATTTTTGCTGATTTTTAAACAAATTTTCTAGAATTTTTGTTTAAAAACGAACAAATTTTCTAGAATTTTTGCTGATTTTTGGACAAAAATACACCCACTTTCTTAATATATTAGATTTAATAAAATATAGATTTAATAATATATTAGATTTACATTTCTAAGTTTCCCAAAATAAATTTTGGTCAACTTTCACAAAAACTCACAACAACCTAAAACCTTGTTCCTTGTGTATTGTTATTGTTGTTTGTTTTGTTGTTTGTTTTATATCAAAAACATCAGCATTAGCAATATGTTCAACTTATAGCAAGTAATTTTGGTAGATTGTACCCTTTTTACTCTAGTATTTCCAAACCTTCCTTTAAAGAAAACCCACTACAATCAATTTTAAGCAATTTAATTTTTGGATTGGATAGATTATACTTGTTCTGAAATAAAACACCTTAAAATCCTTGTAAGGTGATTTGAAATACTAATAGCAGAAAGTATGTAAAATAAAAAAATTAGAGTTGCTAATCAAGATGACTTTTTGTAATATATTACTTGTACAAAAAAAAATAGATACTAGGAGGATTCAGTTTTGGACAAAGAAAAAAAAGATGAATTAGATAAATCAAAAATTACAATACCAAAGGGAGTATATCAAGAGTTATTAGAAGAATCGAAAAAGGCAGGGAAAAATGTACAAGAGTATTGTGTAGAAATTTTTAAAAAAAGAGAAATAAAACATAAAAATAGAACACTTAGAAGTTTTAAGGTTGAAAAGGCATTACAAGCAGAACCTGATGAATGGATAGGCGTGATGAAAATAAAAGATATTGTTAATCTAATACATTTAGGAAAGATAAATTATGATTTTAGCTCACAGAATCATGAAGTAGTTAAAAAAACAAAATCTGGTTATAAAACTATCGTAGAAGCAAAAGAATATGAGTTAGTAGATTTCATATATGAAGTACTCGAAAACAAGAAGTATATTCCATATGTTATTTGTTTGAATGTCTTTAAAGATGGTAATGAAAATATTGAATACAAAGATCATGTTGTAACTGTCCATTCAGGAGAGGTAAATGTAATAGATGGATGGCATAGAGTTGAAGCGTTTTTAAGATATGTAGCAAAATATGAAAATACATACGAATATACCCTAGTTATGCTAACAAATTTTGATGAGCATGTTGTACAAGATTTTCGCGAACAATTGACAATATATCCAAGATAATAATATAGACATAAGAAGACTAGATCAATTTCTAGTCTTCTTTTTCGTTTGAAGCATATTGCATTATATCTTCTATATTAGTAATTTCAAGAGCTTCCATAATGGAAACTAACTTATCGAATCGAATAGATGTAGTGTCATTAGCAACAATTTTGTGTAAATTATTATTAGATATTCCTGTTTGTTTCGCTAACCAATACACCGTTTTTTCTTTCTTATCTAAAACTTCTTCTAATTTTAATATTATTTTCCCCATGTCCATCATCCCTTTCGTATTATATTTTAACATATAATACATGAATATACAATACAAAAGCCTAACATTATATTTTATCATATTATATGTAAACATACAATAATATATTCTAACATATAATATATAAAAATACAATAATATATGTTGACATATAATACGAGTGGTGATATACTAAGAATTGTAAGAGAGATATTAAACAGGAGGTGAATAAATTGATACTTGCTTTTGCAGGATCTGCAAAGGAATTTCTAATCTACTTGAGAGCAATTAAGCAGTTACAAAACACAAAGCATTTGTAAAACTTTTACAAATCGTGTCGAAAAACCCATCGTTGTAAAATGAAAAAAATGGGTTTATAATAAAAACCACAAGGGGGAAAAAACAAATGATTAGAACATTGTACAGATACACAGACAAACACGAAGTTAGAAATGGTGAAGAATACTGTCATCCACATTTTACTTTTGATATTAAAGAAGCTAAACAAGGTACAACATTTAGAGTCGCTACATTAGAAGATTTGAACTTTTCAAGTGGGGACTATGATGTTGAGGAAATGTACAAAGGATTATTTCAGGTATGGAATGATGAAACTGAATCGCTTATGACCGTTAGATTTCATAAAATATACGAGTGGGATGAGGATTTTGGTACATATGAAATGGTAGATTGTGAATTCAGACAAGCTGCTCCAAGAGAGATTCAGAGTTTATCTTGCGATGTATGTATGATTAAAAACGAGTGCGAAAATAGAATCAAAATTGCATAAAAAATAACTACTCCCACAAGTAGTCATTTATGTGAAATATTCAGATATTTTAATAAACACAAAGAAAAGTAGAGAATATGTAATATAAATCCATATCATTACCAAAATTGACCAAATTTGAAGTTGTACAAACACAACAAAAACATGGTACAATGAAATTAATACCTGTTTTTTGCAACTAGACAAGCTATATTGTTTTTGCATCGCATCAAATATGTATGTATTCTTAATTGTTATTATTAACTTCGTTTTAACTATTATACTACATAATATATATTATGTCATACTTTTTTTGAAAAAAGTTTAAAATTTTTATTTTACCAAGGGGGAATATTGATGGTAGATAGAAAAAAAACAACATTAGAAAAATTATCGAAACTGGATAGAATTGAACTTACAGATGAAAATACACATATATTAGCAAAGTGGTATATGGATAATTTAAGTTATTTAAAAGAGAATACTCAGCAAATAAAAGATGTATTCGATGAAGTGATAATAATATATTCAAATAATATAATTCACAAGAAAAATAATGAATTTTGTATGTATTATTTAGAAAATGAAAAAACTGGTGAATTGGTTAAATTGTATGAATTTGATTTTAATTTTGAGAAAACAAAAGAGGATATAATATGCAATAATCAGGTGTATTATGAAATAAAATATAATGAAGATGAAGTAAAAGATAAAGATGAGGCTGAAAAACATTTGCGTACATGGATAAATCAAGATATACAATCTGTTTTATATATTAATGCATATACATCATTCAACCAAGAACAAATAATTAAACAAATCAAAATTCACAAAAGAAAATCTCAATCTAAAAAAGCCAAGAAAACAGGTAAGAAATCAAAGATAAAATTGATTAAGCAAAATATCATTAGATTAAATACAGATCATATTCAATTGACAGAAGAAGAGAAAAAACAATATGAACGTCATACTTTTGGTTGGACAGTAAGAGGACATTGGAGAACGTATAAAAGTGGTAAAAAGACATGGATTAAACCACAGGTTCGAGGGGATAAGAATAAGATTTCAGGGAAAGTGTATCAAGTGTAAAATGTGATAGATTATGGTGTAAAATTTAAAGGTTAAATCCTACAAAACTACATAGTACCAAAAGCCGAGAAGGGTATAAACTTCTATGCCCTTCCTTTTTATATTCAAAAATTGAAAATTACAAAGGGGAGAATTGGGAATGAGACCAGAAGAATTAAAAATTATAAGGAAATTTAAAGCTAAAAAAATGGAAATTGAAAATTTTATGATGGAGGAAATGAATGATCTAATCAGCGAATATGTTGATAAAAAAATGTACGAAAGATATAAGATAACTCAAAATTTAGCTGATGAGATAGTAGATAGTTTAGAAAAAATAAATAGTTGGGAAACAGTAACTTTATACGCAGATGAATATTTCAAGAGATTTGATTTATTAGATAAACATGTTATAGATACAAAAAACTACATGGATACATCTTCTACATTAAGTCAAGAAATTCTTGCTTTGAGAAAAGACGAGCTAAAACAAAAAATTGATGGATTATATGAGTTTGTAGCAATGGCACAATATTGTCAATTTGGAAAAACAGCAAATAATCTACTTTTTCAAATCAAAAAAACTTTTAACAATATAGCACACTTATTAAATGAAATAGTAGCAGAAGTAATTAGTCCATATAAAGACAGTATGAATAAGATTTTAGAAGATATGAATTCAAAAATAAGTGCAAAAACTGAGGAAATGAAAAATTATATAAAAATAAAGGATTCTAAAGATGAAAAATTAAAGAAAATTACAGATTGTAGAAGAATGGATTTGTTGTTGAATAATTTAGGCTATGAACCAATAAGGCAAGGAAAAACAAGTCACAAGATATATTCAAACGGACAAAAATCTATTCCAGTACCACAACATGCTAGTTTAAATAAAAATCTAGCCTATGAGATACAGAAACAGGCTTTAAAAAAGTGTATGTTTTAAATTTAAATATTAAATAGGGGATGGATGATTGAGAACATTGCTTCATTCCATTCGCAATGTTCTCTTTTTATGAAGGGTAGTATCCTTTCATATATGTAAAACTTACAAACTATAAAATAAGTCCAATGGACGTAAAACAATGGAGGATTTAATATGAAAACAATGGATTTTGTGAAAGTATTAAAATTAAGTCAAAGAAATTTAGATAGAGCAAAAAAAGTAGTAAATATAACAGATGAAAATATTACAAAGCAAAGTACATACAACTTTTTAATCAATGCACTAGAAACGTATAAAGGTGAAAAATTTAAAAACAATGAATTAATAACAGAATTTTTGAAAATTAATTTACCAAAGGATGAAGATAAAGCAAGAGATCAATGGTTTAATGGAATCGAGTATGAAGGAAATAATTATATTGCATGGTTTGCAACAGTTGGTGGCATGAAGAACGAAGATAATACAAGAAGGTATGAAGGAATATGTGAAACTATATTTATAAGAGAAGATTATCAAGGTTTTAGTGAGTTAGTTGAAAATTTAATATCATTGGGCAAATTTGCAGAAATTGAAAAATTAGATGATGCAGACCCCAAAAAAATAATTTGTATTAATAAAGATGTATTATCTCGTCTAAGCCTTATTACAAGTGATCTAATAGCCGAAATAGATATGCCAAATTTTATAGTGTTGCCACAAGCTACATATCATATTGTTAAAGATTACAAGACAGTAGAACCATTTACACATCAAGTAAAAAATGAAGATGGCGAGATGATTGATAAAATTGATTATAATCTTGTAGATGTTCATTTTGATGATGATATAGATGTTTTCGATGGTGGTGGAATTGCAACTCCAAAAGTATTTGAGTCAATTGGAAAACAATTAAATAGAAATGATATAGAATTTTCGATAATTAGAGCATATGGAATAGCTGTAAAAGGGCTTATAACTAAATTTGATATTATTGAATATTTAGATTATATGTATAAAGGTGATACAGAATTTTGCAGAAAAACTGATAAAGGATATGAATTATTAGATCGTTGGAAAGATTGGCAACCAGTAACAGATAATACAATCTTGTTAAATGACAGCATGGTAAAACTAGCCAAATATTTTGATAATATGCAAGAGTATAGAGATAGAATGGAAAAATTAAATAAAAGGCAATACAGAAAATATGGTGCTTTGTTAAATAAATTATATATCACAAAAGTAAATAAACCTGATAAAGAAATAAAGGATTATCGTAGAACTAATTATCAGTTAATAAATGTGCTTGCACTTACAATAAACAATTATAAAGAATTGGTAAAACAAGATTTAAAACTATTTAGAAAAATATTAAAACCTTATGATTGCATCAAAGATACCAAAGAATTTGTGATCAATACAGATTATATCAATATATTCTATAAAAATTGTGTAGGTGAAGATTTAAGTGAAGAACAAGACGATTTTGAAGAAAAATTAAATGAATCATGTGAAAATGTAGTTGAGAAAGTAGATGAATTAATTAATATTAATCCCGAATTTGTGAAATTAAATTATGTAAAAATGAATTTGAAAAAATTAATTGAAAAGAAGGTCAGAGAATTTGCATGTGGCAAAGTTACAGTAAAAGCAAAATTTCAATATATAGCAGTTGATCCAATTTCATATATGAATTTTGCCATAACTAGAGATCAAGGTAAAAATGGATTGGATGCAGGTCAATTCTACAGCTATGATTGTAATGATGAAGATATAAGAACAATTTCAAGAAATCCATTATCAGCCTATTCAGAAGTACATAATGTAAGTTTTGTTAAAAATGAATTCCTCGATAGGTGGTTGAGTGATTGTAAAGAATTAGTTTATTTTAATCAAAAATCAGATATTTTAAGCCTATTGAGTTCAGCAGATTGTGATGGGGACGGGATCACACAAATTGATAATGAAATCATTAGAAATGCAGTGGTAAAGCCACAAGATGGAAAATATTTTATTACAAAAAATGATGGTGAAAAGGTGTCATTAATATATAACAAAGAAAATAGATTTATTTCTACATTTAGAGCTTCAGGAAATCTAATAGGCAGAATAGCTTTGAAGGCAGCCAATATAAATTCTGATGCTCAACATATTCCAGATTATTATAACACTGTAGAAAATAAATTTGTAGATTGGGTAGAGATTAGAGATCAATTAGAAGGTAAAAATGAAAAAGTTAATGAACATATTGACGAACAAAAAGAGAATGGGATATTTATGAATAGTTGGAGTATGGAAGATAAGCTAAAACAATATATCAAGAATAGATTTTATGATAATGAGAAAGAGATTTATATTTGCTTATACAATTCTATGTGTGCTATAGATGCACCAAAGACACTAAAATTTCTAAGTAAAGAGTATATGGAAGTTATAGATAACAAGTATGATAGAAAAGTAAATTTTTTACAATATAAAGAAAACAAAGAAGATGTCAGAAAAAGAGAATATTATCATTCAAGTAATGCTTTATTAGATAGATTTTCAGATTATGTAAAAAGACATCTTTTAAATATTATAAACAATAGTAAAACACAGTTTAAAAAAAGGGAAGATATATTACAAAAATTCTTAGATAATGAAGAATTTTGCCAAGAAACATATGAGCTATGCAAAGCTGAAATAGAAAAATTATATATAGATTATAATGCAGAGCGAGAAGAAGCTGAAAAAATATGTAAAGAACAAGACAAAAAAGACTGGGAGTATAAGAGAGATAAAAGCAGATTTGACATATGGACTGATACTGATGAAAGAGATTATCAATTATGCTTAAAATTAAATAAACAAAAGAAATATGATTCTTACAAAGAAATAGATAAAAAATATATTCTCGTAGCAAATCAGATAGTTAAAACTTTTGATAAAGAGACTATATGTAAAACTATCTCTAATATGAAGAAAATGACAGAGAATTTTATATTAAGTTTGTTTTTTACCTGCTTAAAAACCGAAGGGACTAGATGTAGATATCAAAAATGTAATAATGGTGATATTGAGTATTTGTATGAAAGATATAGAAAGATAAAAAAAGAAGGATTCGATAATAGTAAAGTAGTAGATCGTATTGCTACAGAAGATAAAATAAGATTAAAACTAGAACAGAAAGTAAGATTTAGAATGACAGATGAAAGCATCATTGGTGAAATCAGAGAAGGGTTGAAAGATGGAGCATATGAATTAAATTTAAAAGATGAAAGAATTGAAGCATTTGAAGATTTTACTGATTTATTAAAAGATAGAAAAAACATTACTATCGTTGGATTTCACCTTAAAAAGGATGGAACGGAATCCATTAATAAGAAAAATTTTGGTGTAATGGCAAGGGTATAGGGTTAGGGACAACGGGATTCCATCCCTTATGTCCGCTTTTTGTGGAAGTTGTGTAAAATAACTTTCAAATAAGTATACGAAAGGGGAGTTAATTAATATGTGTAAAAAAAGATATGATGATGTTGCAGTGTACACAACATATGTTGCAAAACGATTATTGGAACTTAAATATCAAATTGTAAACTTAAGGAAAAACAAAAATGAAGAAGGTAAGACTGTTTTTTATTTTAAAAATGAAGGTAATATCCAACAAGATTTAAAAATTATTCAAGGTAAGTAATTAAAATTATACGAAAATTAAGCGAAAGGAATAGATTAAATATGAGTAACAGTTTTGTAAAAGTACCACATCAATGGTATGAAATGGATAAAAGCGGAGATAGTTTTATAAGTAAGTTAGGAGCAAAGAGATTTACATTATGGTTTGCTATTAATAAAGTAAGTGTGGAAATGAATATGAGTAAAGTTGTTCAATTGCAAATTAAACAACTTATAGATGAATTAAATTTTTTAAAAGGATTTTCTCGACCTATGCAGGTAAAAAAGATGTTGCTGGAATTGAAAAAAGCCAAACTTATAGAATGTAATACATTGACAAATAAAACAAAACCAACAGATTTGTTGAATGTAAAAATAAAACCTATCACGGAGGAAGATTATCCAAAAGGTTGGGCGATGATTTCTACAGACTTATATGCAGACAAAATTAATAGATTAGAATGTATTGGATTTATGATATTTTGTTTTCTATTTAAGTATCATAGGCAAGAAAATGGAAATCAGGATTCTACAAATGGACTAGGTTATGCAGAAGTAAATAGAGACCATATAGGAAGAATTTTAGGACTATCTTCTGTAAAAACTATTTCAAAATATACAGATAAGATTAAGAAAGCAAGAAATTTAATTAAGATATTGCCACAAGAGGAATATTTTGAAACAAATGAATTTGGAGAAGAAGTCAAGAAATGGCGACCTAATAGATATGTAGTTTATCCAAAAGTTGATGTAACAAACAAATATTATATAAAACAATAATTTAGATAAAAACAGGCTAAATAACAGTGTTTGCAACATGTTGACTGTGGGGTATAAATTGACCAAATCCAGTCAGTTAATACAAAACAAACTGATTAAATCCAGTCAGTTCGTGCAGAATAGATTGATCAAATTTAGACAGTTTATGGGTCACTTTAAATAAAAGAGAATTAATAAAAAAAAGAGAATTAATAAATATATTAGAATTACTATTATAGGTTTCGCTAATGCTAAACCTGCGTGTCTCTTTTTTTCTCTCTATAACTATTGTTATCTTGATTGTATATCTTATTAAAATTATTGTCAATGATAGTTATTATTATATGTTGTATCAAATATATTGTTAACTGTATTATATAGGGACATTTCGCCTTTCCAAGGCTACATGTCCTCTTTTTGTGGAGTAATCTGACTAAATTATATTATTATTTATTAAAATTATCTAATTGGAAGGGGTTAGGTGTAATGCAAAAAATTGAAATTATTAAAAATGAATTGAGTGAATATTTCAGACAGTTCGAGGATTTAGATTTAAAATTTTATATTGATGAAGGTGACGAAGTAAAAGAAATACTAGAGTTTTGTACAGAAAATAAAGCTGATGATGTAGAAGAATTGTGCAAACAGTTAATCTCATTTATATATGATGAAGAAATAAACTGGAGAAATAAGATAGTTCGAGGATTTAAAACTTTCTGTAATAGAAAGATTGTACAGTTAGATAAATATATGAGAACTGAGAATACAGAGAAAGTAGAAGAAATTAATAGAGATATGATTAAGCAATATAAGATAGTCCAAGAGCAAAAAAGTGAAGTACAATTTTATAAAATGTTTGTATCAGCTTTATATTATGTTAGAAATAATGCAGAATACTTAGAAAAGCAAGTAGGGTAATATCTATTTGCTTTTTTATTTATATTTTAATTCTGAGTAGTACAAAAATAGTGAAGGGGTGATTGATTATGTTGAACAAAAGTATTGTTAACTTCTTAGGGGTAGCATTAGTTGTCTTTTTGAACTGTAAATTACTTGCAAATGTAGGAGATGCACTGATATTGAGTATAGCAGAATTTTATTTTGCTAAACACTTTTTTAAATTAGATTAATGTTAATTTTTTTGAAAATCAAAGTCAGTCAAACGATTATTCTGAAATTGAACGGACAAAACTGTCCAATTAAAATATAAGGTTATGCTTAATCCTTAAAAGCAAATAGGAGGAATTTATATGAAAAATTTATTAAAAGAAGTAAAAGGAAATATCTATGGAATGGGAGTTTATTGTTTTAAAGATGTAGAAGGAAAAGTTCTATATGTGGGTAGTGGGATGATGAATGATCGACTACAAACACACCTTTATAATTTAAAACGAGGATTATATGAGAATACAAATAAAAAGGTGCTACAACATACATATAATTGTAGTAATTTAATTTTTGAAGTATTGCATTATAGCGAAAATAATAGTGAATATTTAAATGGAAATGATAAACAAAGACAAGCAGTACAAGAAGCTTTAGAAGTTTTAGAGCAATTTTATGTAAATATGTATAAAAATACTATATGTAATAAATTTAGAAAGATTTCAAAATGGAGTACAAGTCCAAATAGGATGAGTACATATAAAAGAAGAAAAGCCAATACAGGCTCAAAAAATCCTAATTTAAAATATGATGAGAGAATAATTGCTGAAATTTTATGGTTAAAAATGAATGATTATAAACCAAAACAAATTGAAGAAATGTATAAAAATATTGGGATTAAGGCTAATTATATAGCTTCGATAGGAGTTAGTAAGTGGATACATTTAGAGCCTACTAAACCAAATTTTATAGACAAACAAAAAGAAGTATCTTCTGCAAAAGACACTTCTGGTGCTACTGTAATAGCACTTTAATTATTAGATTAAAGTAATTATATTATACATATTAGAAAAATTCAAGGGTGTCGTATTTCACGATACCCTTTTATATTACTACGAAGGAGATGAAGAAGTTATGTTTAAATTAAAGTGTAACAAATGTAATAAAGAAATTGATTTGATAGAAGGAATACAAGACGAAAGTAATAAAAACGGAAAAATTAATGTCTACGTGTCAGATGGGTATTTCCAAATATTTTGTGAATGTGGAAATGAAATAACAATATACAATTAAGAATAGGAGGAGCGAAAAAGAGATGGAAGATAGAGATATCTATACAGAATCTACATCGTTTATTTCTGCTTTGTATGCTAATTACTGTATAGAGTTAGAAGATGTTAAGCTAGAAAAGAATAAATATAATAAAGATAGAGTTGTATATATTATAGAAAGAACAGATAGGATTGATAGAAATAAAAAAGCATATGACTATTGCAAAATTAATAAAAAGGATTTCTATATTAAAAGTGTACATAGATATAATGTAGCTATAACAGAGTTGAAGAGAAGAAGTAGAGAATTTAGAGCAATGCAAACATTAGATAAACTTATAGCAGAAATGAGGTTAGGTAATGAAAAATAATATTAGAGAAGCATGGAGAAAAGAACTTAAAAAAATAAAAGATACAGGATTAATACCACTCATCGAAGATGATGATTTATATTTAAGATTGCCTTCAGGTACAATTTTAGTAGATAAGGATGGGACTAAAATAAATTGTTCTTTTATTCAGATTATTAAAAATAGAAGAAATGTAAAATATTAGAAGGAAATACATATATAATGTAGAATATTGTAATTGTTAGAAAATATTGAAAGGGGATAAGGGATATGGAAATTTTACCAATGAGAGATTTAATTAAAGATGAATATGACAATTATTATGTAGTTACCAGAATATCTGATGCAGAGAAAAAAATAACATTAGTAAATGCGTATATGGAATTATCGTTCCGAAGAATTTTGTTTTTCAATGATAATTTTAAAAAAGAATTTAAAAACTATGAAGGTCTGTATTTAGGACAACAAGCTATGGATATATTAAAATATAGAATTAACAGTTTAGAAACAGGGGAAGTACCAGGACATATTTATAGTTTAAATGATGTTAAAAAAGAATATAATAAAATTGAATTTGTTGGATTATATGAAAAAAACCCTTCAATTCAATATAAATCGTATTAAGGCATCCGAAAGGATGTCTTTTTTAGTGGAGGTATCTAATGTTATGTTAGAAGGATTTATTATAACGAATAAATTTGAAAGTAGATTTAAATGTAGTAATTTAGTTTTAAAAAATGGGTTTGTGGAATTGTATGATGTTACATTTACAGATATTTTAAATAGTAAAAGTGGTTTTGGTTTTAAAGAATATAAGAAAATGCATTTTAATTTAGATAATGTGATCGAGATTAAGATATAAGTAGGTGATTAGGATTGCATTAAAAAAACAATGTCGGTGTGGTAAAATTATTGATCATGGAATGAAATACTGCGATGAGTGTAATAACAAAGTAGAGCAAGAAAAAAGGGAACGAAATAAGCAATATGATAAATATGTAAGAAAAAGTGAAGGCAATAAAAAATATGATAACTTCTATCATGATAAATCTTGGATACAGGCTAGAAATAGAATAATGCAAAGATATAATAGATTATGCTTGTATTCTTATTATATAGATAAGAAGATTGTATTTGCTGATTGTGTACATCATATAGAATTTTTGAAAGATAATTGGGATAGGAGATTAGACGAAAAGAATCTTATTCCTTTGTCTAATGATGTGCATAGTAAGGTGCATAAAAGTAATAAGAAAGCAATGCAGGAATTATTGTTTGGATTGTTGAAACGATGGAAATTAGAGTTTGGAGGTTGATTAATATGATGTTAGTAGATAGTTGGGATCAACATATATATGTAAAAGAAATGATGAAATATGATCATGTGTTAGAGAATAAAGATTGTAAACTTGTGATTTGTTGGAATGATGATGAAGTAACAATGAAGAATAAAGAGATGAATAATAAATGTGATATAGTTAAGAGAGCATTAGAATTATATACAGCAGATTGTATACATACAGATATAGTAAATGCTACACAGTTTATGCAAGTGTCTAATTGTATAATAAAAGCTATAGATGAATGCGAGGGAGAAACAAAGTTAAAAGATACTGTGGTTAATTTAACAATAAATGTAGATACTACAGAATTGGAAAATGCTATTGAAAGAATGAACTAGAACTAATTATTACCAAAATTTCTAATATAATGTTATAATATTAGAAAAAACAAAAGGTGTGATTGGTTTGAAAAAATGGATACTTACACATAAGACGATAAGTTTTTGTATAGTAATTATATTGATATGTGTTGTGTTTGTAGCAAATGAATTAACAAGTTTGTCAAAAAATCTACATGATGAATTTAATGAAGCATATGGAGAATACTTGGATTATGAGCAGAAGACATTGCTTGGAGTTCATGTAAACAATACAAACAATGGATTAATAATGATGATGATGCAAAACAAATATCCTACGGATGAGTTGCAAGAGAAGAAATTTTTAGAAAACACTAGGAAATTTTTAAATGAGATTGCAGGATATAGAAATGATAACAAAGAATTTAAAACAATTGAATTAATGTGTGGATTGCATATGTTCGGAGAAGAAGATGGCAAAATGTTTTGTAGTACAAAAATTGATGTAAGCAGCCTTAAAAAAATTGATTGGAATAAAATAAGTGATAATGAATTTAAAAAAATAATTAATTATAAAAGATATGAGAAGTAAGAGAGTAAACATTTAGTCTACTCTCTTTTTTATTGCAATCAACCCCCCCCTCTTTAATTCCTAAAAAGGTAATTCTGAAATACCGTTGTCCCTGTGTTTTGTAGCAAAAACTCCCTAAATAAATATTTTTGAAGATGAAAGTGAGGTGTAGAAGGTGGCAAGATCAAAACAACCAATAAGTTTAATAGAAGCAAAAGGAAAAAAACATTTAACAAAACAAGAAATTGAAGATAGGAAGAATAGTGAAGTCAAAGCAGGGAGTGACAATGTTGTTGCACCTTCTTACTTAACTAAAAAACAAAAAGAAACATTTGAATGGTATGTTTGTGAATTAAAGAAAATTGACATTATAGGAAATATAGACGTTGAATGTCTTGCAAGATATGTTGTTGCAGAAGAACAATTTAAAAAAGTTGCTAAAAAAATAAGAACAACTGATATATTAAATGATGATTATGATAAGTTGCTTGTTAAATTTGATAAATTATATAAGATTTGCAGGCAAGGATCATCTGATTTAGGTTTAACAATATCATCCAGGTGTAAATTAGTAATACCAAAAGTAGAAGAAAAGCCGAAAAATAAGTTTGAAAAATTTGGTGCTAAAAATGGATAGAGTTACACAATATGCACTAGATGTATTAGATGAAAAAATTATTGCAGGTGAAAGTGTAAAATTAGCGTGTAAAAGACACTTGGATGACTTAGAACAAAGTAAATTTGAACCTTATAGATATAGGTTTGATGTAGATAGTGCAAATAAAATAATTGATTTTGCAGAAACATTAACACTTGCAGAAGGTGGAGAACCAAAACCATTAAGATTATATCCGTTTCAGGCTTTTATTTTAGGTAGTTTATATGGTTGGGTTACAAAAGATAAAGGATATAGAAAATATAGACAAAGCTATACACAAGTTGCAAGACAACAAGGCAAATCATTATTAAATGGGGTATTAACTACATATAATGGTAATTTTATTAATTATAATTATGTTCTGATAATGTTAGGGGCTACTAAGAAAGATCAAGCAAAGATTGTATTTAATGAAGCAGTTAAATTTATAGAAAGTGATAGTGATTTACAAGAGTTATTTAATGTAAAAGACTATAAAAGTGAAATAGAATGCAAATTAACTAATAGTACAATAAGAGCAATAGGGCGAGATACAAAAACACTTGATGGATTTAGATGTATTTACGGAAGTGTCGACGAATATCATTTACATAAGGATAATCAAATATATTCATTATTCAAAGATGGGCAAAAGAAACTAAAAGAATGTTTGTTAAGTGTTATAACCACAGCAGGATTTACAATAGATGGTGCTTGTCATAAACTTTACAAATATTGCAAAGATGTTTTAGAAGGTAGAGAACAAA
Organism: Inediibacterium massiliense; assembly: GCF_001282725.1. Taxonomy (NCBI): domain Bacteria; kingdom Bacillati; phylum Bacillota; class Clostridia; order Peptostreptococcales; family Thermotaleaceae; genus Inediibacterium; species Inediibacterium massiliense. The sequence goes on from NZ_LN876587.1 coordinate 1,043,664, forward strand.
ATGATGCACAATTTGTTTTTATAGCTGAATTAGATGAAGAAGACGATATAAATGATTATAACAATTGGTTTAAAGCAAACCCTACTATGCAATATGATTTAGATAGTTTGGAAGTTTTGAAGGTTGATTATGCACAATCTAAAAAAATGGGTGGCAAGGATTGGAATAACTTTTTGACAAAACAGCTTAATATATGGGTTGAATTTACTGAAAAAAAGTATATGAACATGACAGCATGGCATAAATGTGCTAGTAGTAAAACATTAGAGGATTTTAGAGGACAACCTTGTATTTTAGGATTAGATGCAAGTAGTGGTGGAGATTTAACATCAATATGTTTTGAATTTACATGGTTTGATGATAAGGGAGAAAAACATTATTTCGTACATCACCATTCATTTATTCCTGCCAATAGGATTAAAGAACATGAACAAACAGACAATGCACCATATAAATTGTGGATTAAGAAAAAACTATTAACAGAAACTTATGCTTGTGGTGGAATTAAAACAGACTATAAAGAAATATTGAAATATATAAGAGACAAAATAAAAGAATATGATTTAAAATTACAAATGATATGTTATGATCAAGCTAATGTAAGTGCATTTTTAGCTGATTTAGAAGAATTTAATGTAGATTGTTTAGATATATATCAAAACTCTAAAAGCTTAAATGATAGTGTAATGGATATTAAATATAGTGTAGAAGGTGGAAATATAGAATATAACAAAGAAGATGAGTTATTAACATGGGCAATGAATAATGCAGAATTAACCCCGCCAAAGCAAGGAAAAGTTATGTTAGATAAAAACAGCAGATTTAAAAGAATTGATCCTATAGCTTGTTGGGTAGATGCACATAAAATGAGTATGAGAAATGAAAATAAGCAATCAGCAGATGAATATTTCACATCTGAGGAATAGTCAATGTAAAAAAGGATGGTGAGGAAGTGATAGAAAAAACTATAAAAGAATATTTTTTATTATTTACAAAATTAATTATAGATAATATAAACGATATTCTAATTTTAATAGGAATATCTTTTTTAATTTATACAATGTTTACTTATGTATCTAAATTTGCTGGATATTTGAGTATGAGCATTGTTTTTATTATTTTAGGACTAATTTTTTCTAAAATTAAAGTTAAGAAATAACCTCGAAGGGAGGTGATTGTGATTGTTTGAAAGAATATTTGAAAAAAGAAATGAAGAAACAACATTGAGTAATCCAGCAAGTTGGTTTAATAGTTTATTTAATGGAAGTATTACATCAAGTGGTGAAAAAATAAGCAATACAGATTCTTTTAATATAGGTTCTGTGTTCGCTTGTGCTGAAAGGCGAGCAAATACTATATCAAAACTATCTTTACATACATATAAAATAAAAAATAATAGTAAAGAGAGAGAATATAAACATCCAGTGGTAAAACTACTGGAGAATAGACCTAATCCATATTTAACACCATCTGTTTTTAAATCTACTTTATCTGTTCATGAAGATATATGGGGCAATGCTTATATTTGGATTGAGTCTGATAAAATTACAGGTTATCCAAAAGCACTATGGATATTAGACCCAAGTACAACTGTAATATATAAAGAAATTAATACAGGGGTAATCACATATGGTGCTTTAATAAATAATAAATTATATACATTTGATAATGATGAAATAATACATCTAAAAGGACTAAGTGTAGATGGATTGGTTGGTAAAAGTAGAATAGAAGTAGCAAGGGAAACACTTGGAAACATGAAGGCTACAAGTAAATTTATTGGAAAATTCTATGCACAAGGAACTATGAGTGGTGGAATATTAACTTATCCTGAACAATTAGGAAAAGAAACTAAAGAAAGAATAAAAGATGAGTGGCAGAAAAGCCATAGTGGTTTAGATCAAGCTGGAAAAATAGCTTTATTAGATAAAGGATTGAATTACAAAGAATTAGGCATGCCATTGAAAGATGCTGAATTTATAGAAAGCATGAAATTTAATAAAGAAGAAATAGGCATGATTTTTAATATTCCCCCACATAAGATTGGTTTACTTGATAGGGCTACATTCTCAAATATAGAACAACAATCTATGGAATATATAGGAGATAGCATTCAACCGGTAGTGACACAATGGGAAGAAGAATTTACGTATAAGTTATTTTCTAAAAATAGTAGATATTATATTAAATTTAATTTGGCTAGTGCAATGAGAGCAAATAATGAAAGTCGTGCAAATTTTTATGAAAAGATGATGAATCAAGGTGTGTACTCTATTAATGATGTAAGAAGATTTGAAGATATGAATGATATAGGCGAATTAGGAGATAGACACTATAGAAGTCTTAATTATGTAGATATTGAAATTGCAGATAAATATCAGCTTGCAAAAGCTAATGCAAATAATTTACACACAGGAGGATGTGAAAATGAGGATGAATAAAGAAATCAGATTAATTAATACAAATGTAGAATTAAGATCAGTAAAAGAAGGTGATAAAGAACAGGAATATATTACTGGATATGCATTGAAATTTGAACGATGGAGTGAGTTGTTAGGTTGGGGTTTTAAAGAAATAATTAGTCGTGGTGCATTAGATAATACTGATTTTTCAGATGTAGTAGCATTCTTTAACCACGATATGAATAAACCATTAGCACGAAATTCGATTGAAAGTGGAGTGGGTAGTTTATCACTTGAAGTTGATGAAATAGGACTAAAATTTAAATTTATACCAACAGGTACGAGTTATGCAAGAGATTTAAAGGAAAATATGAGGGCAAAAATAGTAGATAAGTGTTCTTTTGCTTTTCAATTAGATTATAGAGACGATGCAGCACAAGAATGGGAGTGGGATTATGATACAGGATTAGATTACGATAAGCGTAGAATCAATAAAATTGCAAAGATATCTGATATTAGTATTGTAGTTCAACCTGCATATAATGATACTGAAAGTGTCGTAAGTAATAGATGTTTAGAACAAAAACAAGAGTTGCAAAAAGTAAAAGATTTAGAATTAAGACAACGTAAAATAAAATTAGAGTTAGAATTATTAAAATAAAATTAATAGTTCTTTTTTTATGTTCGAATTTAATCAAAAGTAAATATCAAATAAAAATAATTATTTAAAATATGAAAGGTATAGGTGATATTATATGAAAAAATCTGATGAAATTAAACAAGTAATTACAGAGTTAAGAGGACAAAAAGAAGCTTTAGAAACAGAAGTAAGATGTCTTATGAAAAATGAAATTGACAAAGCAGAAGAAAAAATGAAAGAAGTAAGAAATATCAATAAACAAATTACTATGCAAGAAGAATTATTAGCAAGTGCTTTAGATGAAGAAGAAAGAAATTTAAATAATACAGAGAATAGAGAGGTAGTGAAAGATATGAAAAAGGAAAATAAAACAGAGGTAAGATATAGTGATGTATTTTGTAAATATGTAAGAAATATGTGTTTAGATGAAGATCAAAAGAAACCATTTTCAGAAGAAGAAAAGAGAGCTTTATCAAGTAATAGAGATGAAAGTGGAAAATTATTAATTCCGCAAGATTTAAGTACAAAAGTAATGGAATTAAAAAGAGAATATATGGATATGTATGATCATGTTAATGTTGAACCAGTTGGAACAGTTAGTGGACACAGACCAATCGAAACAGATGCAATTCATACTCCATTTGAAGGTGTTGCTGAATTAACAAGTATTCCAGATGCAGGTTCTCCAAAATTCTCTAAGATTGAATTTAATGTAAAAGATTTTAAAGGATTAATTGAAATTCCTAACTCACTTTTAAAAGATGAAACAGGAGATTTAATGGGACATTTGGCAAAATGGATTGCTAAGAAAATGGTTGCAACTCATAATACACTTATTTTCTATGCAAATGGTATAAATGGAACTGAAGGTATACTAGGTGTTGAAACTGATGGCTTTACAATAGAAAAAGCAAATAACCCACTTGATAAAAAGAAAATCAAAAATATTTTAAATGTTAAATTGCCTTCAGGTATCTCTAAAAATGCAGTATTGTATACTAATCAAAGTGGTTTTGATTATTTAGATGGATTAGAAGATGGACAAAAGAGAGATTTACTAGAAGAGTTAGGTGATAATAGATACAAATTAGATAAGAAAACATTAACTATTATTAAATTCGATGATGAGACTTTAAAAGCTGACGCAGATGGAAAAGTACCATTCATTTTCGGTAATGCTAAAGAAGGTATTACATATTTTGATAGAGAAAAAATGTCTATGGCTTCAAGTAAAGAAGCAGGCTTTGAAAATGACTCTACTAAAGTAAGAGTTATTACTAGAGGAGACGTAAGACACGTAGATAAGAAAGCATTATATGTTGTATATGCTCCATTGGCTTAATAATTAAATAATCAATACAAGGGCATAGAAAAGATATGTTCTTTTTTATTGCCCTTTTTCATGAAAGTAGGTGGCGATATGATAGTTGATTTAGGATTAGTGAAAGAATGGATAAAACGAGAAGACGATTATGTTGAAGAAGATAGTATTTTACAATTACTTATAGATAATGCAGAAGGATATATTTTTGATACTGTAGATAATTTTGATCCTTTAAATATTAAACAATTGAATAAAGCTAAATTAATATGTCTAGTTCTTATTTCAGATTGGTATGAAAATAGAGAATTAACAGGTAAAATATCTGAAAAAGTAAGATCTTCAATTCAAGGTCTGATGACTCAATTGCAATATTGTTATGGAAGTGATGAATCATGAAAATAGGAGAAATGAAAGATAGAATTACATTCCTAAAGAAAAAAGAACAGAAAGAAGAAAAGAAAAGTGCAGTAGTTGATCTATCCGATGATAATTATGAACCATATAAAAAACCTGTTTGGGCTAAAGTGGAATATTGGAAAACTACAGAAATATATAGTGCAAAAGCAGTAAATGTATTGGATACTATTAAGTTTATAATAAGGTATAGAAGAGATATTAAATCTGATATGAGAATCAAATTTAACGATGATATTTATGAAATTAAAGGCAAACCTAGACCACTTGATTCTAAAAAAATGTATCTTCTTATTGTTGGGGAAGGTGTAGAACATGAGTGATAATATAAGTTTTGAATGGGATTTTTCTGGTATTTTAAAAGAATTTGAACGTATGGGAAAAGACATGGAAAAAGTTGAAAAAACAGGTACGTTGAAAGCTAGTAAGGCTGTAGCAAATAAATTAAAAGACAATACAAATCGAAGTACAGTAGATAAAGAAGGATATAAACATATGCAAGATAACATTAAAATATCTGGACTAAAAGAAGATGAAAATTTAGATAAATATAGAGGGGTAGGGTTTGGAAAATTACAATATAAAGCTAATTGGCTAAATGATGGTACAAGTAAAATGAAACCTACCCATTTTTTAACCAAAACGGTTGAAGAAACTAAAGATGAAGTAAAAGAAATTATAGATCAAGAAATTAAGAAAGAATTGAAATTATAGTGGGTGATAGAATTGAATATGATTGACTTAGTTAGTAATAAATTGAGTGAATTGGGTTATAAAGTACAATGGCAGTCAAGACCAAAAAAATTCCCTTCAATAACTTTTCAATTTCCTTTGCAGACAGGAGAAGAATTTTCAGATGACGAAGAGACTGTAACGAAATATATTTTACATGTAGATATTTGGAGTAAAAATGACTATTCTGAATTAACAGCACAAGTAAAAGAAAAATTAAAAGAAATAGGTTTTTATAGAACTATGGAAATGGATGATTATGAAGAAGAAACACAAATTTATCATAAAATTTTAAAGTTTAATTATTATGAAGATAATGAAAGTGAGGATGATATTTAATGGCAAGAAAAATAGGAATAAAAAATATACATATTGCAATAAATACACAAGATGATACAAATGCATTAACATATGAGAAGCCAGTAAAATTTGCTCGTGCAATAAAAGCAAGTGTAAAAGCTAAATCCAATTCTGAAACATGGTATAGTGATGATGCAGTAGAAGATGTAATAAATGAATTTGATAGTGTAGATGTAGAGATAGAGGTTAATGCATTGACTTTAAAACAACAAGCAATGTTGTTGGGGCATAAGCTAGATGGAAAAGGTGGTATGATTCAAAACAAGAATGACATAGCACCTTATGTATCTCTTATGTTTATGTCCAAAAAATCTAATAACAAATATAGATATGTATTATTGTATAAAGGAAAGTTTGAGTTGATTGGTGAGGAATATAATACACAAACAAACAAAATTGAATCAGTTACTCCAAAATTGAAGGCTACTTTTGTAGCAACCGAACATAATGGAGATTATATTTACAAATTAGATGAAGATGAAGAAGGCTTTGACAAAACAATAGCAGAGAGTTTCTTTACACAAGTGCATGGATCAACAGTGGCTTAGTTAATTCTAAGCCTTTTTTATTTTAAAATTAAAATAGGAGGAAGCTAAAATATGAAAATGAAAGTAAAAACAATGCCAATTGAAAATATTACATTGGAATTTGAGGATGGAGTTACAAGAAGTATTAAGTTTTGTAATTATGCGTTTGCAATCTTAGATGAAGAGTTTGAAGAAGGTAGTATAAAAATTCTTGTAAATGCAATAATGAAGCCTTATAAATTTGGGGCTATGCTTCTTTATGGAGGTATGAAATCTATAGACAACAACATCACCTTAAAAGAAGCTGAGGAGATAACTACAAAATTGCCTTATGAATCTATAAAAACAATAATTGAAAAAGCTTTGAAAGTATTCTCAGCAGAAAAAGGTGACGGAAAAAAGTTGACGAAGGAGCAGGAGAAAATGATCAGTCAGATGATGATGCAGATGATAAAAGCATAGATTGGGATTACTTGAATTATTTATACTGTTCTAAATTACATAGGACTGAGGAAGAGTTTTGGTTTAATTCTACACCAGTAAAAACATATTATTTGATTGATAAATATATTGAAGAATTACAGAAAAAAGCAAATATAACTAATGGAAAAGAAGTTGTACAAGAAGATTATATAGATAATGTTCCAGGATTATAACACTCAGTTGGGGTGCTATTTTTTTATTGAAAGGTAGGTGAGAATATGTCAGAAAATGGAACTATAATTAAAGTTGGGATGAATTCAACAGGATTTCAAGCAGGTACATCTGAAATAAACAGAAAAATAAGAGTATTGGATAGTAGTTTTAAGGCAGTTAGTCAACAAGCTAAAGCTTTTGGGGAAACTACAGAAACATTAAAGCAAAAACAGGTAGCATTGACTGGTAAGATTGCATTACAAATAGGAAAAGTAAATCAATTAAGAGAAAAATATGAACGTAGTAAAACTGAAACTGGAGAAAACAGTAAAGCAACAGAGAAACTAGCTATTGCATATAATCGAAGTGTTGAAGCTTTAAATAAAATGAAAGGACAATTGAATAATGTTACACAAGAATTAGATAAGCAAAAAAATGAACTAAGTGAAACTCAACAAAAAATAGTTGATTATGGTAATAGTCTTGGTGAAGTTGGTAGTCAAATGAAAACTGTTGGTGCAGATATGCAAAAAGTTGGGGCGGTGATAACTGGTGCAAATGTAGTTATGGGAAAAATGGCAATGGACTTCGAAGACTCTATGGCAAAAGTAGATACAATTGCTGATGTATCAAAAGAAGGTTTAGATGATTTAAGTGATGGAGTAGTTATGTTATCAAATACATTTGGAGAAAGTGCAGAAAAAATTGCAGAAGCAGAATATCAAACTATTTCATCTAATATCAAAACATCTGATTCTTTAAAGTTTGTATTTGATTCATCCAAATTAGCTAAAGCAGGATTTACAGAAACAACTACAGCAGTGGATATTCTAACAACTACTCTTAATGCTTATAAATTAGAAGCTAATGAAGCAACTACCATTAGTGATCAACTTGTAAAAGCTCAGAAATTAGGAAAATTTACAATTGGAGAATTAGGGGATAGTTTAGGTAATGTAATTCCGATCGCTAGTCAAATGGATATTTCTACGCAATCTTTATTTGCAAGTATAGCATCACTAACAAGACAAGGGGTACAAGCAGATAAATCTATTACAGCAGTAAAAGGTGTACTTACAAGTGTATTAAGTCCTACGGCTGAAGCATCTAAAAGAGCAAAAGAATTGGGCATTAGTTTTAATACAGTGCATTTGAAAAATGTTGGATTACCAAAATTTCTTGAAGAAATTCAACAACGCACTAAAGGAAATAGTGAAGATATGGCATCTTTATTTGGGAATGTAAGAGCATTAAATGGTGTAATGGGGTTAACAGGAAAAGCAAGTGAAGATTTTGTAGAGATATTAAAAGAATTAGAAAATAGCACAGGAGCCACTGATGAAGCTTTTGAGAAAGTAAATAGTACTTCAGGTGCTAAATTTAGACAAACACTAGAACAAATTAAAAACTCTGGAGCTGAATTAGGTGAGAGTTTATTACCTTTGCTAAATGCAATATTAAATATTATTACTCCCATCGCAATTGTATTAGGTAAAATTCCTGCCCCAATTGTTCAAATCGGAGCAATTTTAGGAGTTGTATTGTTGACGGTGGGAACATTTTTAAGGACTTTTGGTAGTGTAGCAATGAGTATTAATAATATTACAAATTTAGTTTCTGGAGGTTTTAATCCAGCAATGCTGAAAACAGTAGGTATTGTATTATTGGTTGTTGCGGCACTTACGGCATTGGCGGCTATTATCGCAGTTTTAACAGGAAAAACAGCAGATGTTGAGAGAACTGCAAGAGCAATATCTGGAATGAGTAGTGGTGGAGATCATAGTAATATTAGACAACCTAGAATTCCACGCTATGCAAAAGGTGGAGTACACAGTGGAGGTTATGCAATCACCGATGAAGAAGGTGGAGAATTAAAATATTATCCTGATGGAACAGTAATAGTCCCACATGACATTTCTATGGAAATGGCAAGAAATAATAATGTAAATAAACAATCTAATAGCAACGATAAGATGGATAAATTACTAGAAAAGTTTGAAACAATGACAAAAGCTGTTGAAGATGTGAACAGAACTATAAAAGATAAAAGAAGATATGATAGAGAAATGGGCGTAGCTTATTAGAAAGGACAGGAGGTGATAACTTGGCTATTATTAAAACATTTAATAGTGGTAGTTCTCCAGGAGAGATTGCAATATATAGTAATAAGAAATTTGAAGAGTATATTGATTCTTATGTTAGTTTTAACGTTGATACAAGCACATTTGGAGGTAGAAACGTAAAAAGTGCAAAAATTAAGTTGTTTTGCACTTCGGCAACAAAATATCAAGAGGGAATGGAAAACTCTGCAAGATTAAGGGCATATGATAGAAAAGAAACTACAATGCTTTCTTCTGAAATTGTAGTAGATGATAGTTATATAAACCATTATATAGATATTCCACTAAATGAAAATTTTAAAGTAGATGACACATACTTTGTCCTTAAACATGGTGTTACTTCTTATTTTTCTTCTGCTAAGTTTATGGGTTTTGGTAGTCAGAGTTCCCCGATATTAGAAATAGAACTAGAATCAATTGCACAAACTAAACCGACAAATCTAAAAAATTCATCAGATAAAATTTACGATACTATTAAATTGAGTTGGGACTATGAAAAAGGTGCAGAACAAGATCATCAAACGAAATTCGACTTAATGTATAGTGTAAATGGTGGCATATGGAAAACCATCACAGAGAGTACAGAAAATAATTTCAAAGAGTTCGCCCCCTTCACATTTAAAAGTAAGGATTCTATTGTATGGAAAGTTAGAACATATTCTATTGATAATGCAGTTAGTGAGTGGAGTGATGAAGTACATTTTACATTACAAGAATATACTCCCCCATATCCTACCAATTTAATGCCAGGAGGAAGTATAGAAAAAGATCATGATATTACATTTAGTTGGCAATATCAAATACCTGTTACGGGATTTGAGTTAAAATATAGTAATGATGGAAGTACGTTTAAAACAATATCAAAAAATACAGCAGATACTACAGCAGATACTTCTCTAACAATTCCTAAATCTGAATTTGAGACAGGAACAGTATTTTGGCAGATTAGATGCAAAGATAAGCAAGGAATATGGTCAAATTGGACTAATATTACAACTTTTATATATGCAGGAAAGCCAAAAACACCACAAATTATTTCTACAAATCACTTCAACGTTGCATATATAAAAGTTGAGTGGGTATCTAACGAACAGGTAGCATATGAATTTAAAATATTAGATGGTAGCACAGAGGTAGTATCTACAAATGAGGTAACTAGTTCTACACAAAAGAATTATGAATATACATCTGCAAATAATAAAACATTAAATGTGCAAATAAGGATTAAAAATCAATTTGGATTATGGTCAGATTGGGATATTCAAACAATTTCAGTAAATTTTGAGTTGCCTACAACGCCACAGGTGTTTGTAAATAGTAATGAAAAACGTGGAAGTGTTGAAATAAAAGTTATTAATATGAATATAGGAATAGATATTAAAGAAAATCAAGTAATGAGGAGAAAAATCAATGAAGATTGGAATATCATAGGAACTATAAGCAAAAATAAAACTTATATTGATTATACAATTATTTCTGATGAAGTATATGAATATAAAATACGTGCAATTGGTATAAATGGTGGTGTAATAGATAGCGATAGCAATATTGCAAAAGTAAAAGTAAGAAATACTCAACTAGCAAATACAGAAGATTATACAGATTATGTAGAATTGAAATATAATCCTAAAAGGACTTTAACTTATAGCCTTGATGAACATTTAACACATTTTGTAGGAAGAAAAAAAGCTGTAGTAGAGCGTGGAGAATTTGAAGATACATCATTAGCATTAAGTTTTACAATAAGAGAGTATAATAATTTAATGAAATTAATTAATCTTATTAAGAGTGGAGAAACATTGCTTTTAAGAGATAGCAGGAAAAGAAAAATATATTGTAGTATTGATAATTTGCAAATACAAGAAGATTGGCAAAGGAACAAATACAATGTAAGTTTTTCGGTCAATGAAGTTGACTTTGAGGAAGTGATATAATGTTAGCTTTAGCAAGAGATGGGTTTACAGAAGATGAAGTGAAAAAAATACTACATAGTTCAAACAGAAATATAAAGTTTGAATATAATCTGCTTGACAAGAATGATATATATAAGAAAACATTGGATACTGTAAAAAGTTGTAGAGTATCATATAGTAGTTTAGGACAATTAAAATCTAGTGCAAGTATAAAAATGAAAGAAGACCAAACGGTTGACTATTTAAGTGATAGAATTCAGCCGTTTGTTGTTTTTTTGAGAGGTAAGAAGAAAATAAAATTTCCATTAGGAATATTTCTTTTAAATAGTCCTAAAAGAAAAGATGAAAATAATACAATATATCGTGAAATTGAATGTTATTCAAAATTGCAAATATTAATACAAGATAAGTTTGGAGAAAGATATTTTATCCCAAAGGGAACTAATTATATAACTGCAATTGCTCAAATAATTGCATCTACAGGAGAAACAAAGATAAATTTAGTGCCTAAAAATGCTGTATTACAAACAGACAAAGAGTTTGATATAGAAAAATCTAAACTAGAGATTGTAAATGAATTATTGAAAGAAATCAATTATTATTCTCTTAGGGTGGATGAAGAAGGTTATTTTGTATCAAATCCTTATGTGCTACCTGTTGATCGTACCATTGAATATGAATATGTAGATAATGAATTGAGTGTAATTGGTGAAGGTGCAACAGAGGAATTAGATTTATTTAATGTTCCAAATGTGTTTGTAAGATATGTAAATAATCCAGAAAGACCAGATATGAGAAGTGAATATATTAATGACAATAAAAGTTCTATCACATCTACAGTATCTAGAGGCATGAGGATAGTAGATATGAAAGCTATAAATGATATAGCAAGTCAATCGGATCTAGATGATTTGACAAGAAGAGATGCATATAATGCTAGTCAAGTATACGGTCATGTAACGTTTGAAACTGCAATAATGCCTTTTCATGAGTATTTAGATTGTTTATACCTTAGATATAATCGACTTGGAATAAATGATAAATATATAGAAACAAGTTGGGAAATTGATTGTAAAGCAGGAAGTAAAATGAGACATACTGTAAGAAAGGTAGTGAATATATAGTGCTGAAATTTGCAACAGTAGAGGAAATTGTAGGGAATAAATTAAAGGTTAAATTTTATGGTGAAACGAAGAAAAGTAATAAAGCATATGAAAAAATGGATAGTTATAGTAGCCCTAATATTGGAGATGTAGTTTCACTTATGAAAACGAGTGGAACTTATTTTATTTTAGGGAAAAAATCATAGAAAGGATGTGATATAAATTGATTACTAGACAGTTTGATATTATATTAAATACTAAAATTCTTAATACATTGACAAGTAATATGGTAGTTACTCAAAATGATAAAGACACAAATGTGTTAAAAATAAAAGTATTTGATGGAGATAGTGAAATAGATTATACACAAGTAGATCATGCAAGAATATTCTTTGAAAAGAGAGATAAAGAAGTTATACAAGGAGATTTGACAAAAGTTAGTGATGGATTTACATATCAAATGGGAACAAATGAAATAGCTTGTAATGGTGAAGTATTAACTATTATACATTTATATGGTAGTAATAATGAACGTCTTGCTACATCTAAATTTAAGTTTGAAGTTGAAAGAGATCTAGAAAATAAAAATGCTATAAAGAGTAGTAGTCAATACTCAGCTTTAGAAACTATAATAGTAGAATTCAGAGAAGAAGTTTCAAAACTACAAGAAGAAGTAAATAAAATTATTGCAGAAGGAAGTACAAATATTCCAGAGATTATTAATGCTAGACATTCTACACCAAAAAATAAGCAATTTAATACATTGAAAGAAAGACTAGATGATGTAGAGCAAGATACAAAATTAAATCACGATAAAATCAGCATTTTAGAAGAAGCGAATAATTCGCAAACTGCTGATTTAGCGAAATTGAATGATGAAATATCCAACGAAAAAAAAGCTACAGTACCACTAGGCTACCCTAACAACATAGAAACCATCAACTCCAAAATTGGAGGAAATATAGATGTAAAAATTGATGGGAATATGGAAGATGTAACTTTGGATACTGGTGTAGTAACCAAACAACCTGTTCAAAATCCTTATGTGAGAGTACAAGGGAAGAATTTGATAGATTTTAAAACATCAAAAAAAAGAAATGACTCTAAAGGAACTTTGGAATTAATAGACAACGGAGTAATTTTAAATGACTCATACTATTTTGAATTGAAAGCATATAATTTAAAGCTTAATATTCCTTATACACTTTTTTGTGAGTATGAACAATTAACAGAATTAGGAATCATAACCCCAGCTGTTTTTTGGAGGATTGAATATGCAGATGGTACTTTATCAGGAGGAACGAAGATAGGAAAAAGCCTAACCCCAATAAAAGAAGTAAAAACAATTTACCTATACCATAAAGATACAGAAGATGTATTTAAAAGCAAATTTTCAAATATTCAACTTGAAGAAGGAACAACTGCAACAGACTACGAACCATACAGAGAATCCATAGGAATCATACCTACACACCTAGCAAAGGTAGGAGATGTAAAAGACAGAGTTATTGGAATAAAAGGAACAAAAGCTATTGTGGATAGAAAAAATAAAAGAATTAAATTAGATGAAAGTTTGGATTATAGTATTGAACCAGAAAAAGGAACTGGATGGAAAAGGATATGCGTTACAAATATATTTCCTTATACAATAAATTCTACCATCTTACAAATAATGAAAAAACATAATGGAAGTATATTAGAACAATATGATTCTACTCCAACAAAAGCCGATCAATTTATATTATTTGGTGCTACTAGTTCATATAAAGGTCAATGCTACATTTCAGTTTCCAACACCGACACAGGCTGGGGAGACTCTTACACACCTACCTCAGCCTCAGAGGAAATTAAAGCCTATTTTATGGGGTGGAAGATGTACCCTGCTGGAACTAGCAGACTAGACACATACAATGGAACTGGTAGAAAAGCATGGTATCGTATTACAGAACTAACAAAACCATACGATCCTTCAAGAGAATTTCTTGATAATCCCCCTACAGAATCCTACCCAGAATGGACACCATATGAACTATTTTATGTGCTAGAGACTCCTAGAACAGAAGAAATAGAAATGAATATTATAGGAGATAGTTTTTCCTTAGAAGAAGGGGTAAACACAGTAGAAGTTGGAATAGGTTTAGTTTATGAAAAAGCTACTGTAGGACAATATACAACATTTTATGAAATAAATACAACCCTAGTTCCAGAAACACAATTTATGTATAAAGCAGAAAATATAATGAGTATATACAAAAATAAAGCAAATTCATTAAGCATAGATAATCAAAATTGGGTTTTTGATAAAGGAAGTGGAGGTACAGGGAAAGACTGTTGGGGTAAAATGAGATTATATCAAGTGATAAGTGATAACCTATTTGACTCACAAGCTGAATATTACATTCTCTACGAAATGATTCCAGAACTTTACACATGTCAGCCTACCAATGTCGAAATAATTTACTCTGAAAATATAAGAGATAGTCTTAACAGTGCAGTAAAGAAAATTGGAGAAGTAAGTGGAGATGTAAGTCAGATAAATAAAGAGATGCTAAGTAAATTACAAGTGCCAGAAGGTTACAGGCTAGAAGTTGTTGAATTTGAGGGTATAAGTGAATCCACAGAGAAATATGCTATTGGTAAAATAGTACCTTTTAAGCGTGCATTTAGTGAAAAGCCAAGAGTTATACATAGATGTCTAACTAGTTTTGGGGATCTATTAAATGAAGAAAACATGGTAAAAAACACATCAGATGTGAAAACTACAATTATTATGTATAATTCATCATCAGGAGGAACTACTTTAACAAATACTTTTGTTTCATTTATTACTATGGATAAAAGTTTTATAAAAACAAATCAACCATACAAAGGTTATATTGTTGTTATAGGAAAATAAGAGGTGATAAAATGATAAACTTAATTATAATACAAGGTAGTAAATCTACTACTCTACATGATTTTAAAATCACAACTAAAGGAATGAAACTACAAATTAATGGAACTCATTACACAGCAGGTAACCAAGAAATTTTTACAAATTATATAGAAGAAATGACAACTGTTAAAGAAAAAGTTTGGAATGAAGAATTACAAGACTTTACAGAAATAGAAAAACAAGTACCTACTGGAAAGAGAATTCAGTTAGAAGGCGTAGAAGTAGAAATTCAAGCAGGTTTTGAATACGAGGTATGGATATGTGAAGATGGAATTGTGATTCTTACAAAAGAGATGAATAACCCAGAATCACAATTTGATAAAGTACCAGATAATGTTATTGATCGGTTGGCTTGGTTTAGTGTGCCATTAGGAACTAATACTCTTGATGATGTAGAAATAAATGCGATAGAGATAAGGGAGGAATAATATGTTAATTGAAATTAGAAAGCCAATTAAAATTGTAAAAGAAATGTCTCAGCAAGAAAGAACAAACGCAGGACTATTACTTCAAAATGCTACTATCCAGAAAGAATTACAGAAGCAAAAAGAATTAAATATGAAATTTCTTTTAGAACTTGCAGAAATTAAGAAAGGGGGAAACTAAGATGTTTGAGACAATCAGAGATGCCTATAAATGTGGATTTTACACTCTTGATAATGTAAAATTGATGTGTGAAGTAAGTTTTATATCCAAGGAAGAGTACAAGACAATTACTGGAGAAGATTATATAGTATAAGAATTATTGTAAGCACCTAGAAGGGTGTTTTTTTAATGCCCTTCTTCCTATTTGTACAACCAATTAAAATTCAAATTTTACAGTATTCTTGACGACTATAGCTGTTGCAATTACTAGGTTTCAAAATTGACTTTTGAGAAATATGAGACTTTTCTTGTATTTCTCTTTTTATTTTAAAAATTTAATAGAAAGTAGGTGTATTTATGGAAAATAATATAGGAAAAACAATTTCATGTGCTTTAGGAGGGTTAGGAGCTTATCTTTGTGGGCTTAATTGGGAGATTATATTTATATGGTTTTTTCTAATGACAATCGACACTATAACCGGGGTCATTAAAGCTATGAAGGATGGACAATTCTCAAGTAAAGATATGAAAGACGGTCTTTATAAAAAAGCTGGTGAGTTCTTTTTAATATTTGCATTGATTTTAGGTCAAAGGGTAGCTCAAATTAATGGGATTAATGTACCTGTAGGAAGTGTATTTACAGGTGCTTTTTGTTTTAAAGATTTAGGCAGCATATTAGAAAATGTAGTAGATATGAAAGTTGATGTGCCAGAAATAATAAAAAGATGGTTAAAGATTTCTAATGAAAGTATTAATGAAAATAAGAATGAGGTGAAATAATATGAAATACATTGTAGATCACATACCAAAGAATACAAATAAAAGACCTTGTATTTCAATGATTCCACAATACATCACTATACATAGCACAGGCAATCCAAACTCTACAGCTAAGAATGAACGTGATAATCTTGCAAGAGTAGGAAACACTCGACAAGCTAGTTTCCATATCGTTGTAGACGATTTAGAAGCTATTGAATGTATTCCTTTAAATGAAGTAGCTTGGCATGCAGGAGATGGCAGAGGAAAAGGGAATATGGCTTCTATTAGTATAGAGATTTGTGAAAGTGGCAATAGAGAAAAGACTTTAGCAAATGCAGTAGAATTAGTAACAAAACTTTTACACGAAAGAAATTGGTATATTTCAAACTTGAAAAGACACTATGATTGGAGTAAGAAGAATTGTCCAAGAATTTTAAATTATAACAATTGGGAAGGGTGGAAAAGATTTATGGAAGATGTACATAAAAAACTAGAAGAAATGAATAAACCACAACCACATTGGGCAGAAAAACATTTTAAAAATTTAAATAATAAAGGTATGATTATAAGAGAAAAAAGATTTGAGGATGGAATTACAAGAGCCGAGGTATTTGCTTTATTAGATCAGATTGTGAAGTAGCAAAAGGGGTATCATATTTGACATACCTTTTTTAGGGTACACAGTAAATGTGTATCCTTTTTTCTACTAAGGAGAGTCTCAAATTTTTCTATATAAGATTATTGTATTTTTCTACTAAGGAGAGACACAAAAGTATAATAATGTTATATAGAAGAGTTTTTCCTTTTAAACCTCAATGACGAAACTGAATAGAATTCATCTAGTGAATCATCAAAACTCAATAATGTTGTTGAAAACTTCTAGAACTGTATAATTGCAGTTCTTTTTTTATGTTCAAAATTAGAGGGGGATTTTATATGGTAAAATTAAAAATTATTGGAAAACAAAATGTAAGTGGAATGGAGTTTATAGGTATTGAAGGTGGGTTTGGAGAAGGTAAAAAAGCTATGTTAGCTAAAGATATTTCAAAGTTGCATGGTAAAACTTTAGATATGGTAAACAGAGCTATAAATCGTAATAGAAATAGATTTAAAGATAATATTGATATTATCGATTTAAAAACAAGTTCATTTGAAGAACCTGTTTCTATAATGAAGAAAAAAGGAATTTATACTCAAAATTCTATAAATGCAAGTAAAAATATATACTTATTATCATTAACAGGATATATAAAATTGTTAAATGTATTTGAAGATGGTACAATAGGTAAAAAAGTTTTAAAAGAATATTTTAATTATAATTCAAATTGCTATGCAGTTTTAGAAAGTAGAAAAGAAATATTATTTAGAAATTCAGTTGAAAAAACATTAAAAGGTATTTGTGATATAATTCCACAATACTATGTAGATGGATATAGAATTGATATATACATACCACAATACAAATTAGCAATTGAATATGATGAAAAACAACATAAATACCAACGAAAAGAAGATATAATAAGGCAAAAGTATATAGAAAACAAACTAGGTTGTAAATTTATTAGGATTGATGAAAATGCTAACTTAGAAGATGGCTTAAATAAAGTGTTAAAATACATAATTGAAGAGAAGATTTGTGCATAGTTCATAGCTAAATGAGTAGCGACTGAGTGACTTTCAGTCACAATGTCAACATTCTCAACCAAGAGAAAAGTCCCTTGGTTAACTCATGGGAAAATTCCCTTAAGTGTTGAACGAAGTTTTACTCAACGTAAAACCGTTGAAATTTAAACAGTTGTACACGGTGTACACAAGTTGTACCACGATGGTACAACAATCTTGCTAACGATGAAAATAGTGTAACTACCGATACCATCGTCAGCAAGAAAACAAGTCTTATCATTTTCAGTGATAAGAGATTTGAACGGTCATAACGTTTGAAACGTTAAGAAAACGGTCACTCAAATTTACCGTTGAAAAAGTATTTTGCACCACTTTAAAGGGGGCATATTTTACATTTTAGGCGAGAGAAATATTTCTCTGGCTATATGGGGTGTTCGGTACACAGAATCTTGTTAATTATCGATACTAGATGAATATTTACTTGCTATGTTCAATTTTTTGTTATAATATAGACTTATAATAAACCAACGAATACTTTAAAAATAGAGCAATGAATAATAGAATTTTTATTGATTTAGTTTTAAGGAAAATGGCATATTTACAAGGTTTAATGATAAAGGAAAACCTACAAATAGTGAATTTATCGCTATGGTTGCAGATAAATTAAGAATAGAAAGAACTGCTGTATAAATAATAGTATGTAAGAATTGATATATATTATTAAATAATTATAAAAAGCCTATAAACACCTTCTATTTATTGGACTATATCCAATATTTATAGAGGTGTTTGTTTTTATGAAAAAAGACTATGGAAAAAAATCACTTTTAAACTTTATAATTACCAAAACGTATAGAAAATATTTCCCATATAAAAATATGTTATAGGCATATTCATAATATTAAGTTATTGTGAAATCGTATAATTATGTGTACTTGAATAAGTAAAGATTATTTATATAATGGAATAGGTGGTGGATTTTAAGATATGTTTTTAACACTTATATTAGCTGTGATGTTAGTCGATTTGCTAATTCCTTTTTTTATTGCAATACCCTATAAGAAATATAGCCATACCCAAACAGTGATGAGTGTCTTAGGTTGCAAAGCAAGCCCCTTAGGAAGGTTTTATAATGTTTGGATGGTAGTTTCTGGTTGTACACTCACTTTATTTGGATACTTTATTTTTGATTATTACCATGAAAATCAATATGGGTTAGCTGTTACGCTTTTGGTGTCCTTTATTTTATATGGTATTGGTGATGAAGTCATATCTGGCTTTTTTCCTCTAAATGAGAAAAAAGAAGATGTTACACTTTCATCCAAAATCCATGGAATTGGTTCTGTAGTTGGATTTATAGCACTTCAGTTTGCACCTATGATTTTGGGTATCCTTCAATTCAAAAACAATCAAGTAACATTTGGCATTTACAGTATTATATTTTTCATACTAAGTTTGATTGCATTTATTTTTTTCATTATAGGAGAACATTCTAAATTTAAAAATACGATATTTGCTTTGGCAGGTCTGTGGCAAAGAGCGATGTGTGCACTGATATATGCTCCCTTTATTATTTGGATTATAGCAAGATTATGAGTGTAATCTTTATATTGTAAGTATAGACATAAGAGGATGAACAAGATAAAATATCTTTATAGAAGAAAAATGCTTATATTTACAACAATATCACTAGTATATTTAAATAATAATAAGTTTTATAGGAGGACACTATGTTTTTTAGAAAAAGAGAAAAGAAAATATCTACATCAGCTAATGATTCTAATAAAAATCAAAACATTGCTGAAATTATAGAAAAGAAAAATGTAAAACAAGATAAAATATCTAATTTATCTGATGAGATGATTGCAAATGCCTTGAAAAATTTATTATCAAAAAAATAATCATAAATTTTTAAAAGCAACAATTTATGATAAAATCTTCAAGGGATTACATAATATTATTATAGGAAATAATATAAGAAGGAGTTTTAATGATGAATGTAAGTGAAACAATTTTAAGTAGTTTTTTATCAAAGTTAGAAAAAGAAAAAACAAAAAGGGATTATCGAAGAGATATCTATACTTTTTTAAATTTTATAGAGAAAGACTTTTTAGATGCAAATTTAGAAGATTGTAAAAATTACATAGAGGAACTCAATCATTTAATAGAAATTAAAAAAATGGCATTATCTACAGCTGAAAAATTTTATAGTGAAATTTATAGCTTTTTTAATTACTTAGAGGAAAATAACTATATAGAATACAATCACTTTAAAAATATACATAAACCTACAGCAACTAGAAATATATCCTCTGATAGAATTATAAAATGGGAGGAATTAGATCAGTTGATTTCTGTTTTAAAAACTTATTCTCTAAGAGATTTTTCTATTTGTATGCTTATCTTTACATCTGGTCTTACATTACAGGAAGCAGTACATCTTAAATGGAATCAATTTTTTGAGGATAACAAAGGTCATATTGGCATTATATTTACGACTAAAAAAGGAGAGCGCTATGTTAAAGTTCATCCGGATATATGGAAACTTTTAAATAATTATCAATCACAGCAAGAAGGAATTGTTTCTAAAGATGATTATGTATTTTTAAATAATAGAGGAAAAAGAATCACTGGAAGATGGGTAAGAATGATTTTACAAAAAGCATGTGAAGAAGCAAATTTAAGTCATTCCTATACACCTAGAGATCTACGACATGCATTAGCTGCTTATGCATTAAAAAAAGGTGCTGCTCCACATCAAGTCAAAGAACAATTAGGATGGAGTCATGAAAATTTAGCAGATCGTTATTTATATACCATCCAACAATTAGAAGACAATGCAATTGATTATTTAAATTTTAGTTTGAAAGAAAAATAAATATTTTCGGGATATATTGGAGTAAACATAAAATTATCTTACTATGTAATTAAAAATATTTAAAACATGGTAAGGAGGATCTTTAAGTGATTAAAATATTGTTTTTATGTGGAGCACTATTGATTATATGTGTGCTTTCTAGTAAGTTATTATATCGATTTGGAATCCCTACACTACTAATATTTTTGAGCTTAGGTATGTTACTAGGTTCTGATGGTATAGGTAGAATATATTTTGATAATTTTATTTTTACTCAACAGATATCTACTATTGGTCTTGTGTTTATTATGTTTTATGGAGGATTTGGATTTAATTGGAATACTGGAAAACCTGTGGCTCTTCAATCTATTCTTTTAGCAACTATAGGTGTTGCCATAACCGCATTTTTAGTTGGAATATTTTCATGCTTAATTTTCAATATTACACTACTTGAAGGAATGTTGCTAGGAGCTGTAATATCTTCTACAGATGCAGCATCCGTATTTTCTATTTTACGATCTAAAAAGTTAAATCTAAAAGGCGGGTTAGCTTCTATGCTTGAAATGGAAAGTGGAAGTAATGATCCAATGTCATATATGTTAACTATAATTGTATTGGCTATGATTACAAATAATGGTCAAATCTCAATCATTCGATTATTATCAAAGCAAATCATTTTTGGGCTAACTATTGGCTTCGGAGTTGCTTTCATTGCTATATATATTCTTAAGCGAATCCATCTTGAAATAGATGGGTTATACCCCATTTTTACAATAGGAATCGTATTACTTGGCTTCTCGCTAAGTGAATGGATTGATGGCAACGGACTCCTTGCTGTATATATTATTGGAATCATTATGGGGAATAGCAAATTTATTCATAAAAGAAGCTTAGTTCATTTTTTTGATGGTTTATCTTGGCTTATGCAGATTATTCTATTCTTTACATTAGGATTATTGGTTTTCCCATCTCAGATCCCATCTGTTTTCATTCAAGGACTGATGATTGCTATATTTTTAGTAGTAGTAGCTAGACCTATAGCAGTGATGAGTATATTAATCTGGTTTAAAACTCCAATAAAGCAACAGATATTAGTATCCTGGGTTGGACTTAGAGGCGCAGCTTCTATTGTTTTTGCTACATATGCCCTTGCTAATCATCTCCCTATTGCAAATCAAATATTTAATATAGTTTTTTTCATTTCATTGTTTTCTGTTCTTATTCAAGGAACTATGATTCCTACAATAGCAAAAAAACTAAATTTAGTAGAAGAATCCGTCTCTGTTTACAAAACCTTTAACGATTATCAAGATGAGGTGTACACAAAACTTATTGAATTCCCTATTACAGAAAATAATCCTTGGGCAGGAAAATCTATTATGGATGCTAATATTCCTGAAGATATCTTGGTTGTAATCATAAAGCGAAAATATGAAATTATTACACCAAAAGGTTCAACTATTATCCATACAGGAGATACTTTAATTCTTAGTGGTAACAACTTTGATAATATTATAACTTAAATATTTTTGAATAAATAGTTTGATGATATTATAAAAAATAAGATAAATACTACTTATAAATATTATCTATTTTAATTTTTTGTTTTACTACATATATCCCAAAAAGTAAGCTAGTTCATTTTAACTAGCTTACTTTTTTTGACCTCCATATTTCGATTCTAAGGGATTTTTTTTAACAAAAGGTATTAATACATCATATGATAAATTACTACAACTATTTTTGCTATATACTTTAAATGGAGTATATGAATGTAACAAAAGTATAATTGTGTTACATTCATGTTTTGTATATACATATTGGTAAATCAACGTTTTTAAAAAAGTGAAAAATAGTAATGTAACATAATTTATTGCATAGTTACATTAAATGTAATATAATTATTCTTGTAGAATATAGGTAGAAAAAGGGGGATCACCATGAATATCGTTCAACCTATAAGAGATAAAAATAAAATAGAAGATATGAAGCATGAGCTTTTAAAGTCAGGCTATAAAAATTATCTACTATTTGTTACAGGAATCAATACTGGACTTCGGGTTGGTGACTTATTACATTTAAAAGTATCAGATGTTAAAAATAGAACCCATATTATGATTGAGGAACAAAAGACGGGAAAAGAAAAAAGGTTTTTAATTAACAACCAACTAAGAAAAGATTTTGAGAGGTACATACAAAACATGAAAGAAGAGGAGTATCTTTTTCAAAGTAGAAAAGGAAAAAATAACCCGATCACCAGAGTGCAAGCTTATAGAATTTTAAACGAAGCAGGAAGTAGGGTGGGCCTTAGTGAAATAGGTACGCATACTCTTCGTAAAACCTTTGGCTATTGGCATTATCAGATCTATAAAGACGTTGCCATATTACAAGATATTTTTAATCACTCATCACCAAGTGTTACACTAAGATACATAGGAATCAATCAAGATATCAAAGATAAGACTATAGAGGATTTTTATTTATAATCGTAGACTATAATTAATTTATGTTAATCTAACTGGTTTTTAATTATAATATGCGAACGTTTTATTGTTTTTAAAATTATAATCCCCGATATTTTTAACATAATTACCAACTTTTTCTTTTAGATGATGTATATTGTACGTTTTTTGAAATTTTACTTTCTAATAATAAACCTTAATGATGTAAATGAAACCTTTTCATAACATACAAAAAAGTATTTCCTATGAATTTCATAAGAAATACTTTTTATTTGTTTATTCATTTATTTTATTAGAGACTGGAAAAGATAAACTTCTTCTTCTATATACACTTAAAATAAGACCTACAGAGATTGCATGAAATAAAGAAGATGATCCTCCATAACTCATAAAAGGAAGGGGTATTCCCGCAAGACCTATGCAATTTACATTCATTAAAATATTCCATACACATTCTACCGTAAATATACTGATCAATCCGCTAATTAGCAATTTTCCATATGGATCATGAATTCTTTTTATCATAAAAATCATTCTAATTAAATAAGTAGATACAAGAGATACTATAAAAATCATTCCAATCCAACCAAAAGCATAAAGAATATAATTGAGTATAAATTCATTTATAGGATCATAAGGAAACGTTCCCTTTGGAACTGAAAAACCTCTTCCAAATAATTTTGCCATATGCATATTTTTATGAATTTGCATATTTAAAAATCCTACTCCTAATGGATCAGATGCAAAGTTTAAGAAAGCTAACAGTCTTTGCATTCTATACGGCTTAGTCCATATTAGAATCATTCCTATGATAACTATACCCATTATCGTAAATAAAGCATATTTCCTTTTAAGTCCTGATTGTAAAGCAATCATCATAAAACCTACAAAATAGATCATACAAGATGCTAAAGAAGGAGTAATCATTAGAATATATAGAGGAATACCCAAAAAGATTATACTAATAAATAAATTTCTTTTATCATTCCAGTCCCAATTACTAAAGATTCCAGCCAAAGCAATCAAAAATAAAAAAGGAGTGATTTCCATAAATTTAAATGAAAATCCAAAAACTTCAAGGACAGATCCCCCCAAAATAGTATCACCCTTTAAGATAATAAAAAAAGATAAAAGGGTAGTAGCTGCAAAAATATGTATTGAATACTTTTTTATCTTCCTATAGTCAAAGTAATATAAAGATACAATAGAAACTGTACCTAAAATAGAGTATTGTATGCTTTTATGAAAAATACTTAAATCATTGTACATATACTTTTGTATCAAATACATTAAAATAACGCCCATATTGATACAACATATGGTTAAAAGAAGAGTAACCCAATCAGGTGTTCCTTTATGTGCTACATTTAATCTTTTTCCTACTTCTTCAGGGGTTCCCATATGATCAATGGAAATTTTTATAGCTTCCTCTTCAGATAAACCTTCTTCTATATATTCATCTGACATTTCATAAATATGAGAACTAAGCTCTTCTTTAATTTCTTTATGACACTCTTTATATTTTATATAGGAGCACACATCTGAGAGGTATTTATTGATTTGAGAATTTTCTATTGTTGACATAAATTTCCCTCCCATAAAATTTTTTCTACAGCAGAACGAAATACCGTCCATTCCTTTTGCTTTTCCTTAAGTGATAATTTCCCATCCTTTGTAAGTTTATAATATTTTCTTTTTCTCTTGCCGTTTCCATCAGACCAATAACTTTCCACCAAACCTTTTTGCTCTAAAGTATGCAAAATAGGGTAGAGGGTACCTTCTTTAAATGAAAAAATTCCATCAGATTTTTGTTCAATGGCTTTAATCATTTCATAGCCATACATAGGACTCTGATCCAAAAGCTTTAAAATCAAAGTAGCTGTACTACCTTTAATCAATTCTTTATTAATATTCATAAAAACCTCCTTGTAGTAAAATATCAATACCTAGAATACAAATGCATAGATTTCCTATGCATTATAATAACATAGTGTTTCTGAATTTACAAGTATAGGTAATAAAAACTTAGTATATAGTAGCAGATATATACTAAGTTCTGATACAAAATATAAATGAAATATATTATCATTTAATGAAATTATTAAAACAGATGTAGTATAAGCATTTAAATGATTAACTTAAAGCATCATATATAAATTCTACAGAAATTGTTATATCTAAGTGTTATATAAAATTTGGTTTTATATAGTTTTTATGTACAATTAGTGATCATTGAAGTAAGTTTTATGTATATATTATAGAATGAATATATAATAAGGATTTAAAAGAAGAAGAGGCATAAAAGGACATAATATTTAAAAATCTAACTATTCTTTAAATGTATATTTAGGGAATAGTTGATATGAATAAAAAAAGAAACAGCTACTTCTTCTATTTTTATCTATATGATTAGCTATTTCTTTTAAATTATAGATTATAAGAATATATAATGAATGATTGTAATAATTAATATCCTTATTCATTTATAAATATTATTATATCAAGAATGTATTTAAATCAAAGGTACAAATATTCCTATGTACAATTAATACTTATATTCTAGGTATGTATCTGTGATACATTCATTTTCCTTAAATATATGTAAATCAAATTCCTTGCTCTTTTGATTTTTTTATTTCTTTAAGCCATTCTTTGATTTTTTCTTTATTGTTCTTTCCATTTTTATCATATTCTTTATGATAGTCTTGATTCATTTGTATTTTTTTCTGATCATAGATTTTTTTATTTGTGTTATCTGTCAAATTCATCACCTTCTACAAATTTATACATAATGATCTTTAGCTACATAAAAATCATAAGACAAGTTATTGCAAATTCATTAGAAATTTATTAGAAGTATAAATTTGCCGATATGACAAACTTATACTTCTTTGGACTTTAAACGTAACACTTATACAATTCAATTGATATTTTGTTTCATTTCCTTTTGAATTTTCTTCAAAGCTTTTTTAGATCCTCGTTCAATGTCTCTATCTAATTTTCTTTCTTTATAACTTATAAACAAACTATCTAAATCATAATCATTTGGATATAGCTCTGTAGCCTTTAAATACAATTCTATCCTCTTTACATTTACTTCTATAAATTCACCATTATATAAAACTTGTAAATTATTAAATTTATTCATAGGCTTATATACTATTCCAAAATCATCTTTGTCTAATAATTTTACTTTATCTCCTACCTGGTACATAGGTACTTCTGTTGCTATTTTCTCTTCAGATTCTTTTTTAGATGATTGTATTTTACTTCTTTTCACTAAATCAAAATTATAGTTTTTATCACCAATATATTCTTTCGCTCTTTTTAATACCTTATCTTTTATCCCCATCTTTTTAGAAATGAATAGCGCATTACTGTTTTCTGATATTCCTATGGTTAACTTATATAATGGCTGCAATGTCTCTTTATTAAACATCATCCCTGCATTTTCAAACTCAGGATGATGTGTTGCATATTTTTTGAGTTCTCCATAATGAGTAGATGCTATAGTAATACATCCTTTTTGATAAAATTCTTCAAGAATAGCTATAGCAAGTCCAGCGCCTTCGTTTGGTTCTGTACCACTACCAATTTCATCCAATAAAACCAGTGTAGCATGATTAGATTCATTTATAATTTGTGCAATATTTTTTATATGTGAAGAAAAAGTGCTAAGAGCATTTTCTATGCTTTGATTGTCACCTATATCCACAAATATATTTTCAAATACATTTATTATTGTATCTTCACTTGCACATATATCTAATCCACATTGAACCATCAAACTTAAAAGCCCTACGGTTTTTAGGGCAACAGTTTTTCCTCCTGCATTTGGGCCTGTAATTAGCAGACTTCTATAATTCTTCCCTATTTCTAAATTAAGTGGTACAGCATGGCCTTTTAAAAGAGGATGTTTTCCATCAACTATTTTTATATATCCTCTATCATTTATTTTAGGTGTAATACCATTTATACTTTGGCTATATTTAGCCTTTGCAAACACCATATCATACTCTGCTATGATTTCTATATTTAATTTGATATCTACTATTCTTTCAAATATAAGCTCTGTTAAATAAGCTAATATCTTATATTCTTCTAGGGTTTCTTCACTTTTTAAACGAATAAGTTCCAAGCTAAACTTTGATACATCCTTTGGTTCTATAAACACTGTATTTCCTTTTGATGATGTCCCCAATAAAACCCCATCTACTTCATTTTTATAGGACGCTTTTATTGGAATCACATATCGATCCTCTCTTTTACTTACTATACATTCTTGGATATACTTTTTATTCCTACTAGCTGTTAAGAACTTATTTAGTCGCTCTTTTATTTTACTTTCCGTTACTTCTATATTTCTTCTTATCTTTTTTAGTTCTTTACTAGCTTGAGCATCTACCTTATTTCCTTTTATGCAGTACTCTATTTCATTTTCAATATTTTCACACGCTGTTATATTTAATGCATATGCACTTAAGGTAGGGGCATAAACTTCTTTCTGAAGCATAAAAGACTTTATCTTTCTACTACCTCTCAAAAAGTCTTGTATTTTTATAAGTTCATATGGATCTAGAATCATTCCCTTTTCAATTTTATCTATCATTGTACTTACATTAAATAATCCTTCTAAAGGTATATGATTACTATTTTCTATTAGACTTCTAGCTTCTTTGTTTTCATTTAGTCTTCGTTTCACGATGTTTATATTTCCACTGGGATTTAGCTTATCTATGAGATCTTTTCCAAGGGAACTTACACACTGTACTTTTACCAATTCCTTTACTTCATTTAGCTGAAGTTTTTCAAACGTGTACTTATTCATTGGATTGTCCTCCTAAATTTACGCTTACATCCCCTATCTCATCTTCTTTTTTCATTTTTGATACTATCTTTCTTATACTAGACTCTGATAAGTTGTAGTCATTTACTAGATAGTCTATAGAATATCCATTTTTATATAAGTCAAATATTTCTTTATTTCTATAATACATAGTTTCCTTAGTTCCATTCTTTTGTCCCCAGCCTACTTTACTTTTTCCAGTAATAGGGATATATATAAACTCACCTTGAATATATTGTTGAATTTCTTTTAATAAATTTGTAGGTAATATACCTTTTGCATTTTTATATTTCAATTTTATATCTCCTTTTATTTATAAGTCTTTTTTATGAGACTTGATAAATAAGGAGTTATTGCCTGTAATTAAACTCCTTATTTATCAAGAAGTTCAATCCCCAGCTCTTTATAATTGTTTTTGTTCATACATCAACTCTCCTTTTTATTTTTATGTCATATTTATTATTTCATAGATTGTAGACTTTCTCAATACAGAAAACTATTATATTTAAGTTTTCCAATTATAATAAAGCTACAATGCTTTATACTCATTGTAAGATTTGATCAATCTACTTTAGTTTTATCTCTTCATTTTAATATATATATATCGTAAAAAAACTATTAAAAATATAACACTAGTATAAACAGGAATGATCATGTCTATGTCTAGGTTCAATAAATTCATTATGGCTTTTACAGCAAAGCATGTCAAAAATCCAAGAAAAAAAGCAATCAAAGAATTTTTATCTACTTTAAATATTTTACTGATTTTTATCATCTCCAGTCTAATCAGTTTAATAGTTATCAAATTCTAGCTGTATATCTGTAATACCTTCACCTTCTTTAAATAACTGTAAATCAAACTCCTTTGGTATTATTTCTCGAATACATTCTAATTGCCTAGCATACCTTTGAAACCAAAATATCATTCCATTATTTCACTTTTTGTTCATTAAGGGAATCCACATATTCTTTGGCTTCAATTAATCCTAATCCAGTAACCATTCTATACTTTCTATACTTTTTTATTGCTTCTATCCTTTTACCTTCTAAAAGAAGACTCCTTAGTTCATCTGTAATTGTATCAGGTACTCCCACTTGTTTAGCGATTTTATTTAAATTCATATTGATACGTGAAATATCCTTTCTCATCTGACTCATACTACTTATTACACCTATTAATAATCCTGTTCCTATCACTTCTAAAATAATCAAGTAATTCATAACACCGCTCCTTTCAAATTCACATAAATACATATTGATAATATGCTTTTTTCACAGTATCACTTTGTTATGTATTAAGTAATTATTATTTTATAACATTTTACTATTATACAACATTTTCCATCCTCAAATCAAAAGATCTGCATATCTCCATTCAAAACTATAGTTCTAATCTATAAGTAAAGTAAATAATATTTATATAAAATGAGGTAATCATGTCAATTATTGTTTGGTTATGCTGTACTAAAAAACGAGGAGGTTTATTAATAATGGAAAATAATTATTATGCACAAAAACTAAATTCACAAAAATTGTTTAAAGTGTACGAGACTAAAATCCCTAGAGTAAAACAATATTTGGATGCAGAAATCTCTTTTATTAGAGACAATCTAACAGGCAATGAAAGGGTTTTGGAATTAGGTGCAGGTTATGGGCGTATTGTAAAAGAATTGGCAGGTAATTGTAAATCCATTGTTGGTATTGATATTTCAGATGAAAGTGTTTCATTAGGCAAAGAATACTTAAAAGATATTCCCAATGCAGAAATGATAGCCATGGACGTACATGATCTTACATTCCCAGAAAAATTCGATGTAGTCCTTTGTTTACAAAATGGTTTGTCTGCAATGAAAGTTACATCTTCGGATTTAATTAAAAATATTTTAGAAATGGTCGTAAGTGGTGGAAAAGTCTATTTTAGTACTTATAGTGAAAATTTTTGGGAGTATAGGCTCATGTGGTTTAAAGAGCAGGCTGACAAAGGATTACTAGGTGAGCTTGATCTAGATCAAACAAAAGATGGGATTATCATTTGCAAAGATGGTTTTAAAGCAATTACTCATACTTCAAAAGATTTGGAAGCCATTGGATGTTTATCTGGGTATGAATACCAAATTCAAGAGATAGATGAGTCAAGTGTGTTTCTCATTATTCATAAAAAATAGACTAAAAAATGAACATAAATTATAAATTAATTTGAGGAGGATCAAATATGACAGAGAAAATAAAAAAATCTAAAAAATCTAAAACCATGACTAGATTTATTTTCTTAAACCTTTTAGGAATCTTTATGTTTTTCATTCCAATAACTATTGGTAAAACCACTTCCATACCCATTGACCATATTGTAACCTTTATTCGCCAAATTCCTTACTTTGGGATAGTTTATACTGGAATCATAATTATTGTAGGAGCAATATTACCATTTAATAAAAAAACCTGGAATAAAGATATCGTTACTATGATTTTTTCAATTTTTAAAGTGTTGGGGATCTTTGTATATTTTACAGCAATATTTAAACTAGGACCAAAGACAATACAAACTCCAGGAATGCTGCCATTTGTTTTTAATAAGGTAGTTATTCCAGTGACAATGCTAGTTCCTGTGGGAGCAGTGTTTTTAGCATTTTTAATGAATTATGGTTTTATGGAATTTGTTGGAGTTTTTATGCGACCTATTATGCGTCCTGTATGGAAAACTCCAGGCCGCTCAGCCGTCGATGCAGTAGCATCTTTTGTAGGAAGTTATTCTGTAGGACTACTTATTACCAATAGAGTACACAAAGAAGGATATTATTCTATCAAAGAAGCATGTATTATAGCAACTGGCTTTTCTACAGTTTCTGCAACCTTCATGGTTGTTGTAGCTAAAACATTAGGATTAATGGGCAAATGGAATGCATATTTTTGGGGTACTCTTATGATAACTTTTATTGTAACAGCAATAACTACCAGAATTTATCCTTTGTCAAAAAAATCGGATAAGGGTTATAATAATCAGAAAATTATACCCGAACCCATAGCTGAAAAAGGAAAGTTGTTTTCTACTGCTTTAAAAGAAGGCCTTAAAGCTTGTGAAATGGCTCCTGGAATAATAGAAGGAATTATAAAAAATTTTAAAGATGGGATAGGTCTTGCTCTTTCTATAGGCCCAACACTTATGTCCATTGGATTTTTTGGCCTTGTACTGGCTGAATTTACCCCTGTATTTGATATGATAGGATATATCTTCCTTCCATTTACCATGCTTTTAGGTTTTGGAGCTGAAGCTACCTTGGTTGCTAAAGGTTGTGCAATAAGCCTTGCTGAAATGTTTCTTCCTGCTAGCATAGTTGCTTCTGCTTCGTTATCTGTTCAAGGAGTTATCGCTATAGTTTGTGTTTCTGAAATCCTGTTTTTCTCCGCTTCTATCCCCTGTATTTTATCAACAGAGATTAAAATTAATATGAAAGATCTTATGATTATATGGATAGAAAGAATTATTTTATCATTACTTTTGGCAACACCCTTTGTTCACTTATTTATTATCTAGTTAGCATATGTTTTTCTTAATATAATAATTCAATACGTTTGAGATCCCAGTTACCTAAAGTAATTACCATCATTTTACAAATAAGAAATACTCTCATAATAGTAACATTTTATGATGCTTTAAATAAACTATTATAGGAGGTGGTTCTTTATGCCTTGGCAGACAAAACTTCCGTTTTTGATAAACCAGCCAGTAGGTGTTTCTCTCATTAATGGTCAAGGTGTTTCAGGTATACTTTGCAGCGTTTCTAACGGAGAAATATACTTACTTGAGTATTTATATCATTCTCAATTCGCAACAAAGCATTATCCCTTTAACTCTATCCAGGATATCCATCCATTTCCACCTTGTTATAGTCCAGCATGGACTTACTAATTTCATCGTAATACTAAATACACTAAAACGGAGTGTTTTGAAACACTCCTTCTTCATGTTCTACAAAAATATAGATTCAACTATTTAAATCATAGCAAAAAACTACTGATAAACTTAAGTATTATAATTTTGATAATAATTTCATAAGTATTGGTCTATGAATATTTACTGCCCTTACAGGACATAATTCCTGACAACAAAAACATCTTATACAATCATCCAAACTTATAACGGGTTTATTATTGACCATTTGAATAACTTGTGGTGGACAATTCTTTGCGCAATCACCACATCCAACACATACTTCATGTGTAAATACTGGTTTGGGTTGTAATAACTCGTTCAATATATCTCTTAAGAATTTGGGTAATTTACCCTCTAATAAATCCAAGCTTCTTATTTCTGGAACAACAAAGTCATTGATTATAAATTGATCTAGTTCATCTCCTTTAAGCTCTATATCATCAAAATTTCCTTTACATAATTTTCTTTCTATACATCTTTGAATAGTGGGTACTCTTGCAGGAGACAATCCGATAATAGAAGTTGCTACCACATCCAAATGATATGGACTTGTTGAAGCAATCACCACTCCTATTTTTCTAGGATCTCCTCCACTTGGTCCCTCCCCTTCCATTCCTACAATTCCATCCATAAAAGACAGTATAGGCTTTGCTACTAAACATATATCTACTAAAGCATTTGAAAAATCTTTATTATTAGGCATTCGTACATGATATTCAGCTTTTTCAAGACCTGCTACCATTCCAAACATATTTTTAACTGCACCTGTAAACATCATCATTCCATGAGTTTTTAATTTTGATACAGATATTACTTTATCTACTTCTTTTAGAACTTCTATTGTAGTGATATTTTTCAAAATAAATCCATCTTCATTTTTTATATTTACTGTATTTGTATTGTAATTTAACTGAACGCTCACTTCATTAGATATTTCTTCTATTCCACAAGCTCTATACACACCCTTTAGCACTCTAGTATTAAAAGGTCCTCCTGGACTGTCTCCAATAATAACTTCTGCTCCATAATCTATCAGTACTTTCGCTAATGCTTTCGCAAATATAGGGTGCGTTGTTGTAGCATCCTCAGGTTTCTTTTTCATTAAAAGATTGAGCTTTAATAAAACTCTATCTCCTTTATCTATATATTTTTCTATTCCTCCAAGATGATGAAAGCTTTCTATAATTGACTTTTTTACAAGCTCATACTCATACTCTCTACATTCTACTAAAGATACCGTTTCTTTTTTCATTCTTCTCTCCTGCTATAATATGTTATTTTAAGAAAAATTAACGTCTTTTCTTCTATTATAATGGAAAAAATCTCTAATCACTAGATAAAAACTACTCTATATGCAACAATACTTCCTCTCTGTATATCTATACTAACTCATTATTAATATGAGGAAAGTAGTTGCTACATGTACTAGAGGAATTACTGCAATCCATATGTTTTTATCTTGTTTACTAACGTACAAAATAAAACATACAATTCAAGCTTAAAAATGCTTTGCATTACTCTGTAAAGCCTTTTTAAAAGCTGATATAAGAGTTTATTTTATTAGAAGGAGTTTTCCAATAATAATATATACCATCTAAAAAATGTGTTAAAACATTAAACTCTATAAAAATCACATCATCTTTAACATCAGTTTCTATATTACTTGTGTTATTCATATTAAAATCTACAGTATTATCGATGATCTTTTTTTCTGGCAAGAATATTTGTACTTTATTTTCATCTTTTAATAAGGTAATCATTTTATTGCTTTTATCAAATAGAAAATTACATTCTACATATTCTGATACCCTTTTAAATGGGACCATAACAACAGGATCATTAGATGAGCTTGCTTTTAAAATGGTTGCTTCATAATTTAAGAATGTTACAATTCAATTTTATAATTTATCTTTTGCATAAACAATAGAAACAAAATCTGGACTCACAAAGGGTTCTCCACCTTCAGCATACATTAGACCTTCTATTGGAATCATTGGATTAGAGTAAGTGGTGCTTTTAGAAATGTCTATATGACTGGCACAGTTAATTAATTTGTTAATTATGTCTTTATTATATGGTTCAATAAAATGAGAAGCAATAATTTTATCAAAATCTAATTGATTTAACTTTTTTAGACTTTTAATATAAGTGCTAATTGATGTACTTTCTTCAAGAAACATCAGTACATGTGATGATATTGAATCTCCACTAAATAATACTTTATTTCTTCTATCTAAAAGTGCAATAGATCCATTGGTATGACCAGGTAAATGAATTACTTCAAGTTCTCTCCCACCCAAATCAAACACATATCCTTCTTCTACAGGAATTAAAACTGCATTATCGTTTCTGTTTACATACTCTTCTTTCAAAAAAAACTCAGGAAATATCAAATTTTGTTGTTTGAAATACTCTATAATATAATTTTTTACGTCTGCTATCAGATATTTCTTTTTCACCTGAATATCTTCTTTATGAATATAGACTTCATTAAATTGATAATTACCACTTACATGATCAATATGTCCATGACTATTTACAACTAGAATTGGTAAATTCGTAATAGAATTAACTAATTGTTTTAAATTTCCTATACCATAACCTGTATCAAGTAATAGTGCCTTTTCGTTACCTACAATTAATGTGCTATAAACCGTAGCAGAATCATTAATAGGATCATTAATATGATATATTCCATCCATAACTTTTTTTATATCAAAATATTGTTTCATCATAATAAACACTCCTTAATATGTTATTACGTATACTGGGATTATACTAAATATACCCAAATAGATAAACATCGACCCTGCGTCCTTTCAATGTAAATGAGTTTGCACTCTATGACAGCTACCGTCTTACTTCCCTATTATATATGGCATTCTTGCTATTACAGTGATAGCCAATCCTATTGATAATATTTTACCAATGGGTGATAGATCATTATAATACTTGTTGTTGGGAACACGCTGTTAGGTAAAGGACTTATTCATTTTCACTAAGAGTAAAGTTTTTTCTTCATAATACTCATTGCACCACCTATGTTTTTTAACAATCTTTTCTGGTACACTTTCTCTATCATTAATATCTTCAAAGCCGAAACTTTTATAAAAATGCTCTAAGTGTTCAAACGGTATGCAATAAACATATTTGTACTCATTTGAAATACTTACCAATTCGGAAACTATTTTTGTCGCTATACCTTTACCTCTGTAGTCTTCTAAGACATATATTCCTCCTAATTCAGAACTTTCGAAATCAATTTCTTGTAATCTTCCCAGCCCAGCAATCCCAATATTTGACTCAGCAACAACAATTTTTTCATTTGAGAATTCAGATTCCTTGAAACCAATTTTTCTATATGTTTCATTTATCCATTCTATATCGGATTCTTTTGCAATTCTAAGTTTAATATTCATTATGAAACCTCCTAGTTTATATCTTTCATCTAAAGATTGATTACCGCCACCGAAAGTTCGTTTTTTATACTTTCAAGGGTAGTATTGGTGAACCACGGTTCGATAATATGTACTTTTATACAAGATGATTTTATATCATAGCAATATGAAATATTTTGCAATTCGGGGTAATAACCGCAAAGCGCACATTTACCATGTTAAGACATATATTACCAAAACACCGATATATGCAAAATTTTTTCTGTATATATCGGTGTTTAAATTTCTATATATGAAATAACATTTTTTTGACACCTTTTTGATTACCAAGATCTTTCTCTTATTGCTGTTTCTATATCAATACCTATTTTATAATATTGAAGCATATTGTAGACTGTATCTGCAATAGTTTCTCTTGCACAAGTTTCTATTTCACTATTATTTTCGTCAAACTCTTCTTCTAATGCATTGATCCCTAAAGTCATATCATCTAGTTTTTCTTGAATTTCTTCTAATGATTTATTTCCTTTTTCTATAAATTGTTCTACTTCTTGAATTAGCACTTTAATTTTATCTACTAAAAATGTTGGATAATAAGGGTCTTTATACATATCTAAATGTTGGATAATAAGGGTCTTTATACATATCTACTAGATATTCATAATTTTTGTTCACGTTCTCTCTCCTTTTACAATTTCTAAACTAATAATATAAGGCAAATGATCTATGTTTAGCTGATAATAGGCTTCTTTTCTCACAGAAGTTGATGCATTTAAAACTGCTACTGAATAAGGATAGTCTCTAAAAAGTGGAATATCGTTATGGCTATTACCTACCACTAACAGTTCTTCCTTTTTAAATAATTTCCACTGTCTAATCATATCTACCCCTTTAGTTTTGCTAGCATCTATACTCTGTCTATAAGCTTTGATTCCATCAAATACCCAATAGGTTTTAGTTTCTTCTGTCCATAAAGTAGCCCACTTTTTGGGCAGTATTACTCTAAGAGTTTCACCAGAAGGTTTTCGATCAAAAAAAAGTTTGTTACATTTTAAGATTTTTTCTGGTATTTTCTCTAAAGTTTTATCTGGAATCATCTGGAATTCATCTTTTTCTAGTTGAAAGTCTACTACGTGTGTACCATTCGAAAAGATACCCCCTTGAAAAAGATGCCAAATACTTTTGCATTTTTTTCTAACCTTTTCTATAGGTAAAGCTGTAACAAAATAGAGCTTTACTTTACCATGAAGGTATTTTAATACTTTCTCTGTACTAGAGGATATCTTTCCATTAGAGTCTGTCAGTGTCCCATCTACATCAAAAAAAATAGCTTTGTATTTTCTTTTTTGTGGTATACGAACAGGTAATGTGTTTCCAAAAAATCTTATCATACGAATATCTTTAATATTTGAATACGCCAAATAACAATCACATAGTTTTCTATGACATTCAAAAGGCTTCAAATTTTTTTCTAAACTATAAAAATCACCAATAGGGCGTTTGTTCATATGACATGGTAAAATATCTCCATTTGCCTCTATAAAATAACTCTGACTACCTGATCGGCATGTCTCAAAAGAAGTACGCGTATTCATCTCAAAAGGAAAAAAAGGATCAATCTCTTTGAACTCAGATAGATCTTCTAAGCTATAGTGAATTTTGTGCTTTGCTTGACCATTGAGCCAAAGATAAATATCAGGGGATAGATATTTTTTTAGCTCCCTAATTTCTTGTGCCCTTTTCGATAGTGCAACCATACCCACACAGATATCTATTTGTAAAGATAATTGATTCGCCTTTTTAGCAAACTCTTCAGCACGAACCATTGTAGGATGATAACTTCCCCACAATTTTATTTTTTCTTTTTTTACTCCTGATCTTTCAATAGCATCTAAAAATTCATTCACATCAAAGCTTAAATTTGTTTGAATACTAATATAGCGTACTTTTTCAAGCTTAGCCAATTGAATCATAGCTTTCGTATAATATGGATGAGTCATGGCTTCTCCATAGGGAGTAAAAAATATAGAGATTCTTTCTTTGAATAATATATTTTCTATAGTTTTGCAAAAACGCATAAGTGCTTTTTGATCTCTTTCAATCTCCACTGATGAAGCTTTTTTCTTGGCAAAAGGACAATAATAACAAGTATAATTGCAAGAGGATAATACGCCTCTATAATATAGATGTTTTGCATTTTCTATCATGATAGTATGTCTCCATTTTCTCCATAACTTCACTAGACATAAACATAGGCCCTATATAATCGGATAATCCCATTCCGTCTTGAGTAAGATGAATACAATCTTTGTCTTGTATGATCCATCCCTTTTTACAAAATTCTAAAATCATAGGATAATCTTTAATAAGGTGAGTACCAAATAACTCTTCATATTCACTTTTATGAATTCCCCTATAGTGCAAAAGATTTTTAATTACATAGCGTCTTTGCCTTTCCTCTTTAGATAACTCATATATAGATAAATTTTCAAAAAAGTCCTCTTTTTTTATATAGTTATCCAAAGATTTTATACAAGCTTTTGATTCTGCTGTATAGGGCTCACAATAATGCAAATGATCTAAATAAGTTCTACCCCCACAGCCTAGGGCAATCATATTTTCAAAACCACAACTCTTTTCATGATCTGGCTTTTGTTTTACAAATCTTCTCATAGAAATTTGGTGATAGCCATTGGCCTTTAAATATAATGTAATCTCTTGATAGAGCTCATATTGAAGTCTTCTATCTATATGGAATTTTCCATAGATTCTAGTGTTAGTTTGTTGATATAAGGGATAGACAAATATTTCTTCTGGTTTATATTGTAGAGCTTTTTCAGCTGAATAAAGTAAAGTTTTAATGGTTTGTCCTGGTATGCCGTAAATCAAATCTATATTTAAAATAGGAAATTTTTCATTTTTAATAAAATTCAATGCCTTTTCTGCCATCACAGCACTATGATGACGCTCAAGGATATCTAGTTCCTTTTGTACAAAAGACTGAACACCAATGCTAATGCGATTCATTTCCATTTGTTTTAAATAACTTAATTTTTCAGTTGTTGTCTGGTTAGGAGAAGTTTCAATACCAATAAAATCTTCTTTTAATTTGATTCCATAGCTCTTAACCCCTAATTCAAAAAGCTTATCTAGCTGTTTGATACTTAAAATCAATGGAGTCCCACCACCAAAAACCAAAGAATCAAAATGGATTTCTGATAAATCTAAAGTTTGCTTTAATTGTTGGCTATGTCTTAGGATAGCTTCTATATATTGCTCTATTCTATCCTCATTTTTTGAAGGTATTGAAAATAGATTGCAATACCCACATTTGCTGTCACAAAATGGAATATGATAATATAGTCCTATGTTTTGATTTTTAAGGTTAAAATTGTATTCTGATAGATTCAATTTCTTTATATACTCATAAGCAGTTTTATGAGGATAACTGTACATATATTGCTTATAAATATTATTCATTATCTTCCTCTAAGAAAAAATGTTTATAAGGAACTGTGTATACAATCTCATGAGATAGACAATGAAAGTGGTATCCATCTTCTCCATAGCAACTACCGTGATCCGAGCAAGCTATAACAAATGTTTTCCCTCTCTTTTTAAACATATTAAACAATCTACCCAAATGAGAATCTACATAACGCAGAGCTGCTCCATGAGTTTCTATATTATCTTCCTTTGCCCCCTCTAAATAAAAACTGTTTGGATAATGTATGCTGTCAATGTTTACATACATAAAAATCCTCTGATCAGCATCATATTTCATTAATTTCTTCTCTATAAAGTCTAGTTGGTTTTCAAAACTTTTGGGCATATGACAGCTAAAAGAAGGATGCCAATAACTTTTTTGAAACAAATTTGGCAATACAGAGTTCATTGGAGTTCTTTTGTTGAAAAAACCTACTCCACCAATACAGATGGTTTCATATCCTATATTGGCTAACCCTTCTACAAAACTAGCCCCTTCAAATAAGAAAGCATTTGGATTCGTTTTAAGACTAGCTGAAAAATCTTTGGGCATAAAGAGTTTTTCTCTTTCAAATAGAGGAATTGGCTCTGCACGAGTAGGTAATGCTCCTGCAAACATAGCTACATGAGATGGAAACGTATAATTACCTGGGGCATGACATTTAATCCACTTGCCATATTGATTGAGAACAGGTGTATTTCCCTTTTCCTGCTGGTCATAAGCCACATCATACCTTAATGTATCAAGACAAACAAATAAGATATCATGACTTCCAACAATTTCATTCATGTTTACTGTATATTGGGCTCTTTTGGGATCACCAATTACTTTTTTAGGTACTTCATTACTTATTTTGGTCACTTTAATCATCCTTTATTTCATATGTTTTTTAAATATTGCACTTGATTTTTATAGATGTTATTGTCATTATAAATGTCTTTGTACAGCAAATCTCCTTGACCATTCATTTCAATAATCATAGGCTTTTTATTTTTTATACTAAGGATCAGATCAATACCCACACTATGAAGTCCTGGTATTTTAGAGATTGCCTCCTTACAAATAGATTCCATATCTGATAAATTTTCATCACTTAAGTTTAATGCCTTTAATTCTAATGCATGATTATTAAGATGTAAATTGGTAATCGCTAAATCTTTAGCCCCTCTGGCTAAAAGATAATCAAGCTTTCCAAACTGATAAACAGCCCTTAAATCATAGACTATATCTCCTACTTTAGGTTTTGGAATCCATCTTTCTACAATAGCATCTTGTGACAGGATAAAATCAATCAGTTCCTTGATGATAGTTTTATCTTTAATTTTTCGAATTTTTTTTGTATTATTATAATGTTCTTCTACTTTTGTAAGACAAGTCTGAAGGATTTCCTCCCCCCATTTAGGCCGTAGCCGATAAGCCATCACTCCCGCTGCTCCTGAACCAAATCTAGGTTTAATAAATACATTGTATATTTTATGATCTAGCATATATTGTTTCAATTCTTCTAAGCTTATAAATTCTTTAGGTATTCTAGGAGTAGTAGGAATATTTGACCTCTCCAAAATCTCTTTACATGTTTTTTTATCTAACGTATTCCAAATAGCTTGTGGTGTATTCATAAACTTTAAAGAATCGATAGATGCTAATAAATCTAATTGACTTTTATAGTTTTGAACTAAACTATTCAATTCGTTTACATTACTTGTTTTATAATGTGGAGGATCAATCTTTACCACATCTTCTAAACTATAAGCTTTTATAAAAGGGGCCAAGCTAGAATGAATATCCCAAAATTCTAGATTGGCTTCCATAGTATTACAAGCTTTTAAAAAGTAAGTATATCTTTTGGTATCTTTTAGCCCAATAAGATGTATTTTCATAATATCCCCTACTCCGTTAGCATCGGATACATTTCCATATAAGTTTCACCCTTATATTCATAGTAATCACATTCATTTTGTTCGCTTAAATCCATATTGATTGGTAATTTTTTTAATTTTGTTATGTAGTCATCACTAATATAATGATAATGTAAATCTAGGAGTTCTAAATGACTTAATTCATCTGCATGATCTAATAGTATTTGTGCTCCTTTATCAGATAAAGTTCCATTTGAAAAATCTAAGACTTTTAAATTTTTAATAATAGAACTATTTAAAACAGCTTCTACCACTTGATCTTGTATTTCACTATTTCCAAGTCCTAAATATTCTAGTTTTTGTAAATATGGATTTTTTACAATTTCTTGAATATCTTTGATGTCTCCATCAAATCCATAATTTTCTACACCTAAATACAAGTTTAATTTTTTAATGTTAGGTAAATGACATGTAGCTATTTCCTTTAATACATTTTGAGGCAATCCACCACAAATAATTTCTAAATCTTCTAAATTTTCATGTGAAAGCTCACCTAATTGTAATTCACTACTTCCCTTTATAGTCAATTTTTTTAGATTTGGAAGGGCTTTTAGTAAACTATTATAATTTCCCTGGATAATCCATGATACTTCACATTCTTCATAACTCATATCACCTACAAACAAAGATTCTATATGTTGAAATTTTTCTTTGTTTTCTACTATACCATCTATGACTTGTTGTGCTGACTCGTCATAAACCTCTCCCCAGCATCCAATGATTAATTCTTTAATATCTTCTAAATCTTCATCCTCTAAAATTTCTTCTATTAAAGTACTAGCATCTTTATCACCATCTTCATAGTCCTCATAATCATAGAAATATTTTTTTGAACTTGTCATAAATTTTCCTCCAATATTTTCAAAATTAATTTTCTTTATTATATATTTATTTGATATACACTTCAATACTTTTACAGAATCAAAATATTTTTGATAAAATAGACCCATGTACATTATATTTTAAAATATTTCAGCTAAAATAATTGGATATGCAAAAAATACAATCAAGATGTGGATATTTATTCATCAGTAAGTTTATTGCATGATATTGATTATGAAAAATCCTCAGAGAAACTGTCCCTTGTATTTGAAAAGAACATAATGTAAAATTATTGTAATAAAGTAAATAATTAAAAATAGAAATGAGGGAGACTTTATGAAAAAAGTTTTTTTCATAGTTGTAATTTGTAGCTTTTTTATAGGAATGGGGCTATCTGTACAAGCACAATCCAATAAAACATACAAAATTGGAGACATAATGAGTACTTTTGAGAAGAGAGATGAAGAGATCATCCTCGTAAAAGAAAATAAGATAGATAATGAAATTTATTCTTTTATGGCAGTATTACCTACCTATATAGTAAATGAAGAATTATCCATATGCATAGAAGATTTGGTATATTGTGGATATGATATGCATTGGGATCCCAAAAAAAGAATCACAAAATTTGTAAGCAAAAAAGTGAAAGGCTTTGAAGAATATGAAAAAGATATCCATCATAAAAAGTACAAAGGAGCAGTACTTTATTCAGATATAAAAATCTATGTAGATGAAAAACCAATAAAAGCTTACAATATAGGTGGTTACTCTTTAGTTTCCTTGAAAGA
This sequence comes from Inediibacterium massiliense, assembly GCF_001282725.1. NCBI lineage: Bacteria > Bacillati > Bacillota > Clostridia > Peptostreptococcales > Thermotaleaceae > Inediibacterium > Inediibacterium massiliense. Next base: position 1,086,250 of record NZ_LN876587.1, read on the forward strand.
TTTAAAAAAAGTTGAAAATTTGAAATGGAAAAAAGCAAATGTATTAGGAACTTTATATGAATATAATATAGAAAATATAACACAAATCAACAAGGATAAAGAAACAACACAAGTTAAAAATAAAATGATTATTGTAGACAATGGAAAGTTTACAAAATTTCCTATTCAAAAGAATACAAAAAAATTCATATTTAAATTTATCCCAAAAGAAGACGGATATTATTTTCTCACAATATATCCTAATGCATCTGGAATAGGTATATCGTCAGATGAACAAACAAATTTTTATGATGCTAAATTAAATAAAACATCTTATCACCCTTCAAGTTGTACAGACTATACTTATTTTAAGAAGGATACACCTTATTATATTGAAAGTCCTGACTTTTCTAAATATTATCAAGACGACAATATGGATCCCAATTATCAAATAAACTTTCATAAAGGAGTTTCAAAATATATTAAGGGAAAAATTATACTTCCTGATGGAGAAGTAGCTCCTAAAGAAGGCTTAGAAGTAAAAATATCAGTCTATGAATTTTTTGTACCTCATTGGTCCCATTTAGTAGAAGATGAGGTAATGATTGAAGCAGGGAAAAATTCAGCAACTTATAAAATATTGTGTATACTTTCAGAGGAAGAAGGAACAAGTTTAAGACTTTCATATCAATTATCCAAACCTTATGATTATATACAAGAAGGCAATATTACGCAGCAAACATTCACAGGATGGGAATCATTTAAAATCGATCAAGTAGTAGATAAAATTTTTGGAAACACCAATCTTGATATTTATATCGAGCATAGCCACTAACCCTATAAATGTTTACTACTACCAGCACCTATTGAACAAAGAAAACCTCATTTAATATTACCTCTCTTTAGTCCTTCTTCTGAAATTAAAACACCCATATCCTTATTTGCAAATAAAAATAATTTCTCATCATCTTCATAGTCCTCATAATCATAGAAATATTTTTTTGAACTTGTCATAAATTTTCCTCCAATATTTTCAAAATTAATTTTCTTTATTATATATTTATTTGATATACACTTCAATACTTTTACAGAATCAAAATATTTTTGATAAAATAGACCCATGTACATTATATTTTAAGATACATGGGTTCAAAATTATATTATAATGAAATTGGGTATTATATATTATTTAAAATAGGAGTGTTTGAATGTGTTTTTCAAGTTTAAAAATAGAAATAAAACTATTAAAGAATTAAGAAAGAATCAAGGGCATACCGCTCAAGAACTGGCTTTTAAACTTAAAATAGATACTTTAAATATTTTAAAAATCGACAATTTAAAATTAAAAGAAGTACCTGAAAAAACAAAGTCTAAATTACTTCCCATTTTGCGTGGTGATGATATAGACAATATTCCTTGGTAGTTCATTGTCATGAGATATAAAATTTGAAGATAAGAATAATTCTTAACGTTCTATTTAATGATGGGTATTTGTATTTCTGTAATAAACTCTTCTTCAACGGCAGTTCCATGTATATCTAGCCTATAAATTTCCATAGAATAACCATTGACCCTATAACCGTTTTCTTTGATAAAATCCATGACTTTCTCAAATAATTTTTGACTTCTCTTATAAGATCCTCTATAAGTTAAAGTTGCAAAATCACCTTCTGGAATTACCATATTATAATCTTTATCTTTTTCATCTACAAAAAAGAAAGCCTTTTGATATAAACTATAATTGCCTTTTTTTGTTCCTTCTTCTGAAATTAAAACACCCATATCCTTATTCGCAAATAAAAATAATTTTTCATCATCTGTACCCTCTAGCTTTCTAAAAGCCAAATCTACTTCTTCATCTTTGGACATAGGCCCTTCTGTAAAAAGAATCTTTCTACGACCTATTTTTTTTACTACTACCTCTTCAAATTTTTCAATTTTAGCAAACTCATTTAATACAATTAATTTTTTTTCTATATTTTCTTTTAAATCTCTAAGAGGCTCAATCTCTTTTTCAATGAGTTCCATTTCCTTTTTCATCAGTTCAATGGTAGTGTCAATAGTTCTCTTTTCTAAGTATTCTTTGATTTGATAAGTTGAAAAATCAAGCTTTCTTAAATCCTTGATTACATTTAATCTCCAAATATCATCAAGTGTATAGACTCTATAACCATTTTTTTTTCTCTTAGGTGAAATTAATCCTTTTTTTTCATAATATCTCAACGAATCTGGTCCTAAATTATATAGTTTACAGATCTGACCTATACTATATTCTTTTTTCATTTTCAACCCCCTCTTGACATTAGTATTGTACTAAGGTTTATACTAATAATCAAGACAATTATTAAATTTTTGAAAAGGAGAATTTTTATGCAAGACATTACAACTGACCAGACTAGTTTGACAAAACAATTTTTTAAGTATCTTATTCCATCCGTTAGCGCCATGTGGTTTTTTTCTATCTACACTATGGTTGACGGTATGTTTGTAGGTAAAGGGGTAGGACCTACGGCCTTAGCCGCAGTAAATTTATCTATGCCCTTTATCAACAGCATATTTGCATTATCACTTTTGATATCAGTAGGAGCATCTACTTTAATTACTTTTTACTTTGGAAAACATCAAAAACACATTAGTAATGAGATTTTTACTTTAAATACTATTTTTCTAAGTGTTTTAGGTGTACTCATCACTATTTTTTCTATACTGTTTATTCATCCTATTTCTATATTTTTAGGAGCTACACCAGAAACTTTGCCATTTGTAAAAGATTATCTTATGATCATTATTGCATTTAGTACCTTTTTTATGGTTGCTTATTCATTAGAGGTATTGGTAAAAGCAGATGGTTTTCCAGTATATGCTATTATTTTTGTTGTATTAGCTGCGTTTATTAATATTTTCTTAGATTATATATTCGTCATCCTATTTGACTATGGAATAAAAGGTGCAGCCGTTGCCACTGGACTTTCTCAATTTATTTCTTGTATTGCATTTTTAGTACATTTTATAAGAGGAAAATCCAATTTAAAATTTGTTAAAATAAAGATGAATTGGCATTACCTTAAAAGAATTATTATTATCGGCTTTCCTGAATCCCTTACAGAATTATCCGCGGGATTTACTACTTTTATTTTTAATTTTTTCATATTAAAGCATATTGGTCCTTCTGGTATCTCAGGTTTTGGAGTAATTATGTACATCAACAATCTTGTATTGATGACTATGATTGGAATTAATCAAGGAATTCAGCCATTAATTAGTTATTATGACGGAAAGGGTGAATATAAAAATATTCAAACATTATTACATTTGGCTTTAAAAACAGCTATTGTTTTTGCACTAATATTCTTTGTATCTTCTCAATTTCTTACAGATCAATTGGTATCTTTCTTTATTAATCCTTCTGATGTTACTGAATTTAAAATTTCTGTATATGGACTTAAAATTTTTAGTATTGGATTTTTAATTTGTGGATTCCCAATTATTTTGTCAGGATATTTTACTGCTTTAAAGTTAATACAAAAAGCCACAATTATTTCCATTTTGAGAGGGTACCTATTAATTACATTAACATTATTCTTACTACCAATGGTGCTCCAAGACTTAGGCATATGGATTGCCCCATTTGTATATGAAGCTTTAACATTAGGTATTGCCATTTACTTATATTTAGATCACAGAGGAGAATTTAAAAAATCACGATTATCTAAATTAGCAGAAAACTAAAAAATACCTCTCTATCGAAAGATAGAGAGGTATTTTTTAAATATTTATACTACACTTTAGTTATGCAGCTTCCTTTTTAAAACCTAAATTAGATTCTGAAAAAATTTCTTGTTTTAAATTTTTATTTAACCAAATAGCCATAATAAAAGTTTCTATAAATGCCAATGCATCTGCTGCAGTCTGACAAAATATTACTCCTTCTAATCCCATAAGCTTTGGTAATACATACATTAAAGGTATATAAAAGATTCCCTGCCTAGAAATTGACAATATAAATGCTCCTACAGCCTTTCCTAAAGCCTGATACAATACGGCATAAGTATTGACATATCCAAATAGTGGGAATAATAAACTTGCTGCTCTAAACGCTTTTATTCCTATATCTATAACTTCTTGATCTTTTGTAAATACAATCATACATCCTCTTGCAAAAACTATAAATAAAATAGATATACCACTAGCAGCTATAGTACTCCACTGAATAGATATTTTGACGGCTTCTTTTAATCTAGTAAAATTTTTAGCTCCATAACTATATCCTGCAACAGGCTGAAATCCTTGCCCAATTCCAAATACTATATAAAATCCTATAGACATAACTCTAAAGACAATACCCATAGCAGCTACGGCTGCATCTCCATAAGGTTTTGCTCCTAGATTCATAAAACCTAAAGCAAAGCTTGCCAATACTTGAGTTACAAAAATAGGAATACCTATTTTGAGTATTTCAAAAAACATATGAAAGGTTGGTTTGAAAAATCTAAATCCTAACTTTATATAGCTTTTCTTAGAATAATAATATCTTAAAAGAAAAATACAAGATATAAACTGTGATATGACTGTAGCAACTGCTGCACCTTTTATACCCATACCAAGTTGAAACATAAATATAGGATCTAGTATTATATTGATAATACCTCCTACACAGGTAGCAAGCATACTATATTTTGAATTTCCTTCTGCTCGAATAGTATTGCTCATGATTCCTGTTCCAATGGTAAAAATAGATCCCATGACTATTGTATAACCATATGCTTTAGCATAAGGCATTATGGTTTTAGTTGCCCCGTACATAAGTAAAAATTCATCTAAAAATATAATAGAAATCACAGTAAAAATTAAGCTGAATATACACCCAATGATTATAGTAGATGTTAGTGTTCTATCAGCTTCTTCTCTTTTCTTTTCTCCTAACAATCTTGATAGATAAGAAGCACCTCCTGCACCAAACATAACCCCTATCGCTCCAATAAACATAAATAGTGGGTATACTATAGATACAGCAGCAATAGCACTCGTATTGTTTAGCATACCTACAAACATAGTATCTACTATGTTATAAATAGCATTAATTAACATAGCTATAATTGCAGGTACAGATAACTTTAAAAGCACCTTTGATATACTTTCTTTCTCCATCATTTCTGTTGTAGATATTTTGTTTTGCATATTCTTTTTTGCCTAATGAAAGCCTAGAAAAGCTTAGACATTCCTCCCTCCATATTTTACATATTCATTTTTTAATTTTTATTATAATGCTAGGCTTTGATTTTTATAGGTTCTACAATTTGGAACCACTTGATAATATATCATGTTCTTTTGTTTTTGACAAATTAAATTATGAAGATCTCAATCGATCAAAATTTATTGCAAATCTTATATCCGTATATTATAATATATAGATAATAAGATAAAATATATTGAATCAGCAGAGGAGAATTTTCCATGCATACTTATAAAACAAATCCTGAAATTTTTGAAAAAAAATCAAAAATACTAAAAGCACTAGCACACCCTGTTAGACTTTGTATCGTGCTAAATCTCTACCATAATGGACCGATAAATGTAACTCATATGCAAAATTGTTTAGATAAACCACAATCCACTATATCTCAACATATATCCACTTTAAAAGCTGCAGATATTATTGTTGGAGAAAGAAAAGGTACAGAAATCTTATATTCTATTAAAAATGACGAAGTGAAAAAAATTCTTCAAGCATTATTTTAATTTTTTTATTCATAATATCGTAATATCCGAATATATGAATATTAAAATATATACTAAAAATGAAAGGGGAATGTATATGAAAAAAACTGATTTATTAGTTATAGGTGGAAGTGCAGGAGGAATATTAAGTGCCAATAGTGCTAGGAAGGCTTATGGAGATATTAAAATTACTATAATCCGCAATACCCCAACAGTAATGGTACCTTGTGGCATCCCATATATTTTTGGAACATTAAAAGATACAAATAAAAATATGATTCCTGATGGAATGGTAACCAACAATGACATTGATTTGATCATTGATGAAGTAATCAAAATTGATAGAGAAAACCAGGTAGTTCAAACACAGAATGATGAATATATTCAATATAAAAAATTAATTATTGCTACAGGCTCTACTCCTGTTATTCCAACATTTATCCCCGGACATGATTTAGAAAATGTTTACACCATTTTAAAAAATCAATCTTACTTAAAAAATATATTAGAAAAAACACAAAATGCCCAAGATATTGTGATTGTAGGTGGAGGATTTATAGGTGTAGAATTTGCTGAACAAATGAGAAATCTAGATAAAAATATAACATTAATTGAAGTAGCCGATGCATGTTTATGGCAGGCTTTTGATAAATCCTTTACAGATGAAATTGAAGGAGTACTAAAAGAAAATGGCATTACAATAAAAACAAATACTAAAGTAGAAAAAATATTAGGTAATGGTAAAGTAGAGGAAGTTCAATTAGATAGTGGAGAAAAAATCAAAACCGATTTAGTCATATTATCCATGGGTGTAAAACCAAATACAAAACTAGCTAAAGACGCTGGAATTCAATTAAATGAAAAAGGTGCCATTTTAGTGGATCAATATACTAAAACTTCTGATCCAAATATATTTGCCGTTGGAGACTGTGCAGATAAAAAATGTTTCTTTACAGGAAAAGACATACCAGTACTCTTGGCTTCTACTGCTGCCACTGAAGCAAAAATAGCTGGTTATAACGCTTTTGAATTAAGATTAATTAGACAAAACAAAGGGACAATTAGTGCATTTTCCACTCAAATTTTTGGTAGAACTTATGCTGCAGCAGGAATGACAGAATCAAAAGCCAAAGAAGAAGGATTTAGTTTAGTGGTAGGAAACTTTTCTACTTTTGACAAACACCCTGGTTCTTTACCAAATACACAAAAAATAAACATCAAACTAATTTTTTCGAAATCCTCAGGAATCATTTTAGGAGCTCAGATTTCAGGAGGAGACTCAGTCGGTGAAATGATCAATATTATAAGTCTGGCTATACAAAAAGAACTTACAATGTCTGAACTAACTACTTTCCAAGTAGCAACACATCCTTTGATTTCAGCATCACCTATTGCTTATCCTATTAATGCAGCATCTATGGATGCCTTTTCTAAAAATTGTAAATACTTAAATGAAGACTTTCAAATATAAACATAAAAACTACTCCTTTTTCATTTTGAAGGAGTAGTTTTTGTTTTCTTCTAAATTTGTATTATTACTTTCTTATACTAATCATACTGGACTCTAATTGAACATCCTTATTTCTATCTTCAAATGTTTGAATAACCCATTCATTGTTGAATAAAACAACTGGATTTTCATCTTCATCAAATACTAAAAGCGTATCCATTGGAAGAGAAAACTTTTTATCTTTTACATCTTCACCTTTAATCCATCTTGCATAACGATAAGATAAATTTTCTCTAATAAGATCTACACCATATTCATTTTTTAATCTATATTCTAACACTTCAAATTGTAGTACTCCTACAACACCAATAATCAGTTCTTCCATCCCTATGTCTGCTCTTTTGAATACTTGTATCGTACCCTCTTCAGCTAATTGTGTGATCCCTTTTACAAATTGCTTTCTCTTTAAAGCATTTTTAATATACACCTTTGCAAAATGTTCTGGAGAAAACATAGGAATACCTTCATATTCTACATTTAATTTATCTTCACACACCGTATCTCCTATTTTAAAAATCCCTGGGTCATGAATTCCTATAATATCTCCTGGAAATGCTGATTCTACAATCACTCTATCTTGTGCTAGAAATTGTTGTGGTTGTGCTAATTTGATTTTTTTATTTCCTTGCACATGATTTACAGCCATTCCCTTTTCAAACTTTCCTGAACAAATTCTCAAAAATGCAATACGATCACGATGTGTAGGATTCATATTGGCTTGAATTTTAAAAATAAATCCTGAAAAGTTTTGTTCTTCTGGTGAAATAAGTCCTTTATTGCTATTTCTAGGACTAGGAGGTCTTGTCATATTCAAGAAAGCTTTTAAAAATGGTTCCACTCCAAAATTAGTGATTGCACTTCCAAAAAATACAGGAGTTAAATCCCCTTTCAAGATCTCATCCAAGTTAAACTCATCTCCTGCAATATCAATGAGTTCTAATTCCTCCATCAATTGTTCGTATAAATCATCACCTAAAATGGTAGGTAACTTTGGATCATCTAAAGATATAGTTTGTAACTCTGATATAGACTGTCCACGATCTCCTTCTGAAAAAATTTCTACTTGTTTTTTAAATCTATTATAAACACCCTTAAAATTTCTTCCTGATCCTATAGGCCAATTGGCTGGATAAGATTTTATCCCTAGATTGGTTTCAATATCTTCTAATAATTCAAATGGATCTCTTCCTTGTCTATCTAATTTGTTAATGAAAGTAAAAATCGGAATTCCTCTCATTTTACAAACTTTAAATAATTTTTTTGTTTGATCCTCAATCCCTTTTGCAGAATCTACTACCATGACAGAACTATCTGCTGCCATAAGTGTTCTATAAGTATCTTCACTAAAATCTTGATGTCCTGGAGTATCTAATATATTGATATAATATCCATCATAGTTAAATTGGAGAACACTAGATGTAACAGAAATTCCTCTTTGTTTCTCAATTTCCATCCAGTCAGAAACTGCATGTTTTTGAGATTTTCTTGATTTTACAGTTCCTGCTGTTCTGATCGCTCCACCATATAATAAGAATTTTTCAGTTAAAGTAGTTTTCCCAGCATCAGGATGGGATATAATTGCAAAAGTTCTTCTTCTTTTCACTTCATCTATGAATTGTTTATTGTCCATGTTTTCATTCCTCTTTAAGTAAATTTTTAACTCTTAAATTTTATCTTTTTATTTGTTTTATGTCAATTTTTATTATTTTTAGCAATCCTCTATCATTATATTTCTATCTTATTAATAATTGCCTTCTTTTTTGTATTTATGCTAAAATAGTCATAGAAATACTATATTTTAGGAGTGCTGATCATGACAAAACAAATACTAAAAGTCCATAATAAATCAGATCGACCTGATAATATTGTTCAAAAAGAAAATCAACTGATTGAAAAATGTATAGAGATAGAAAAAAAACTTCCTAACTTTATGAAGGATTTTTTTATTTATCTTAAAAATGGTGTTGCACTATCTACTAGACATGCTTATTTACAAGATATCCTCTTTTTCTGTAAATACCTTATATTAGAAACTAATCTTACAAAAGCTTCAGAAACAGAAGAAATCTCTCAAGATGACTTTAATAATATTAAAGCAAGAGATATCAATAGATTTATAGGAGATTATTGTACAAGATATACAATTGAAGAAAATGGAACTCCTACGATTATGGAAAATCATAATAGGGCCCTAGCAAGAAAGAAATCTTCTTTGACTGTATTATTCAAATATTTGTTTAGGGATGAAATGATAAAAGAAAATATTACAGATGGACTCAACCCCATTCGTCTTCCAAAACCTCAGCCAGATGCTATTAAAAAGCTAGAAATTGATGAAGTGGCAAAAATGTTAGATGTAGTGGAATCAGGAGTAGGTCTTACAGAAAAAGAACTTATTTATTGGGAAAAAACAAAGCTTCGGGACAAAGCTATATTGATTTTATTTGTTACATATGGACTCAGACTTAAAGAATTACAACAACTAAATATTTCTTCTTTTAATTTTAATCGAGGAGATTTTAAGATCTATAGAAAACGTGGAAAAGAAGTAAATATGCCTTTGAATCATTCTGTTGAAAAAGTAATTAAGGATTATATTTCTCTTGAAAGAGCTTCTGATGATCAAATCTCAGAAGAATATAAAGATGCACTTTTTTTATCTCTTCAAAAAACAAGAATAACTGAAAAAGCCATTCGTCAATTAGTAAAAAAATATACTTCCATTGCTTTAGGAACAACTCCTTCAAATGGATATAGTCCCCATAAATTAAGAGCTACTGCTGCTACTTCTTTGATTCAAAATGGCTTTTCGATCTATGATGTACAAAATCTATTAGATCATGATAATGTAACAACTACTCAATTGTATGCTGCTCATAAAAAGAATGTAAAACGTGAAATTGTAGATCAATTTGAATGGTTAGAAGAATATGATCATAAAAAATAGTCCTTTTAAATAGGACTATTTTTTATGATATAGTATGTAATTATGTGTTTTATATGATTAAAAATATTTAAATTTATTCTATATTGATATACTACTCGGAATTTATTCTACTCTATTGGTATTTTTATAATTTGGCCAGGATAAATTTCTAAAGAATTCATTTCATTTATAATACTAATTTCATGAAGAGTTTTTCGAACATCTTTATTCTTAGGAGTAAATTGTTTTGCCAAATTCCATAAAGTATCTCCATATTTTATATGAACCTCTACATACCTTATGTCTTCCTCCTTTTCTATATTTGCTTTTACTGTGATCATAAAAACTAAAGACACTAGAAAAATCACTATGATAATAATCATCATACTATGTAATGGATTTTGCACATAAAAATTTTTTGTTCTCATATCTATCACCTCGAACACTAGTTCTTTTTTATCATTGTAACAGAACAAATGTTCTTTGTAAATACTATTTACAAAATTTCCGAACAGACGTTTGATATTCATAGTGTTGTATGTTATAATAAAAAAAAACATTGTGAGGTGCTTTTTATGGCGCAAAATTTAACAAAACAACAAGAAAAAATATTGAATTATATAAAAACTATTGTAAGTACAAAAGGATATCCCCCTTCAGTAAGAGAAATTTGTGCAGCTGTAGGTTTAAAATCTACTTCTACTGTCCATAGTCATTTATCTAATCTTGAAAAAAACGGATATATTAGAAGAGATCCTACAAAACCTAGAACCATTGAAATATTAGAAGAAGATGGAATCCATAGAAAAGAAACTGTAGATATTCCTATCGTTGGAAAAGTTACTGCTGGAGAGCCCATCTTAGCTGTACAAAATATTGAAGATGCATTCCCTGTTCCTGCAGAATTTTTAGATCACCATAATTATTTTATGTTAACCGTAAGGGGAACAAGTATGATTAATGCAGGAATATTAGATGGAGATTATGTCTTAGTCAAACAAAAAAGTACAGCTGAAAATGGAGAAATTGTAGTAGCACTCTTAGAAGACGAAGCCACTGTAAAAAGATTTTTTAAAGAAAAAGACTGCATAAGACTGCAGCCTGAAAATCCTTCTATGTCTCCTATTCTTACTAAAGATGTAACTATATTAGGAATCGTAAAAGGAGTATTTAGAAAATTATAGTATAGAAAAAAATAATGTGGACATACTTTGAATATGAGAATAAGATGAACAAATATTTTAGTCCCCCTTTAATATTTGACTTTTCATCCTATTCTCTTTTTTTAATATTTTATAAATCTAAAATCATTTATAAATAAGTTCAATATTTAAATTCTAAACTGTTTGATCAGCACTTCTAGTTCTTCTGCAATTTTTGCTAACCCTTCACTAGAATTTGCAATTTCTTCAATAGATGCAGACTGTTCCTCTATAGAAGCTGAGGCTTCTTGTGTTCCTGCTGCATTCTCCTCTGCTATAGCAGATAAATTTTGCATAAGATCAACTAATTTATTTTTATTCTCTGTCATGTGCCCTGCTGAGGTATTCAATTTAATAATTACATCTTTAACAGATTCAATAGCCTGTGCAATGGAATCAAATTTCACTTGCGTTTCTCCTACACTTTGCTTTTGTTGATCTGCAATTTTTTTTACTTGATTCATTCCTTCTACTGCATTTTTTGATTGTTCCTTTAACTCATCGATTACAGATTTAATTTCTTCTGTAAAACGATTAGAATCTTCAGCTAGTTTTCTGATTTCATCTGCTACTACTGCAAAGCCTCTTCCTGCTTCTCCAGCACGAGCAGCTTCAATAGCTGCATTTAAAGCTAATAAATTGGTTTGATCTGCTATACTTTGAATCATTTCACTAGCTGTTTCAATTTTTTCAGCATTTTCATTATTTCTTAAAATAATATCATATATATTTTGTGCTGCTTGATTATTTTGATCTGTATGATCTACAAGAATGCTTAATATTGAAAATCCTTCTTCTTTTTCTTTTTCAATCACTTGAGTTGCTTGATTCAATTCTTTTAAACACTTCATGTCTTGTTCAATTAAATCATTCATTTGATCTACATGATGAGCAGAAATTTCTGTATCCCTTGCCTGATCACTAGCCCCTTTTGCGATTTCTTCTATCGTCTTTGCCACTTCCTCTGAGGCTATGGCTGATTGCTCTGTAGTCGCTGTCAATTCTTCCGATGAGGACGCTATATACTTAGAAGATTCCGTAGTTTTTACAATAAAATCTTTAACAGCATCCTCCATTCTTTTTAGTGAATGAACCATACTACCTATTTCATCTTTTCTATTTTCATAATTAAATTTTTTAAAACTTTCATCCGTTTGAAAATCTAAATCAGCTTGCTTATTAATGACTTTTGTAATATCTACAATTGGTTTTGAAATCGTTCCACTTACAAAATAAGTAATTACTGCTCCTATAAGAATTGCAATTGCTGTTAATATCATTAAAATATTTTGAAGATGATTTACTTCTTTTAGAACTTCTTTAGCATCTACGCTTACTATAATAATCCAAGGAGTTCCTTCTATTGGAGAAAATCCTACAATTCTATCTGCTCCGTCATAAAAATAATCTCCACTACCAGCTTCTCTTTTTAATATTTTATTTTTCATCAGTTCACTAAATTGATGAAGCTTTGGATTTTCTTTAGCATTTTCTACAATATTATCTTGTTTCATAACTAATTCTATATTTTGATTTCCTACAACAATTCCTTCATTATTGATAATACTTGTATAGCCAGTTTTTCCATAAGTTATTTTGCTTGCTATTTTACTTAATGTATTGGCTTCTTTCACTCCATAAAATACTCCTTTGGTATTATCACTTAAAATAATAGGAGCTGTATAAGTCATCACAGGCTTATTTATTTTTTTACTAATAATCAAATCTGATGCATTCAGCTCTCCTTTTAAAGCTTTTTGAAAATATTCTCTACTACTTATATCTACTATAGTTGGTATATCTTCTAAAAGCGTACTAGATCCATTTTCATCCGCCAAACCAAACCGAAGATACCCTGTTCTTTTCGCTTCTTCTGTACAAAAAGCTATCTTTTGTTCTAAAGGAATATTTTTATCTTGTATAATTGGATTTTGAGCTAAAGAATCTACATATCTTAGGTCTACTTCAATTTCTGTTTCTATATATTTTGCATTAGCTTGTGCTATCTTCTTTAAATTTTCATGAGCATCTTTTACTAACTCTTTACTAAAGATATTCATACATACAAAGGATAGTCCTATACTTAAAATAAATATGACACAAGTAAAAATAGCAATTAACCTAGTTTTTAAAGATTTCATAATATACCTCCATTGTTTATAAGGTAGTATCAAATACAATACTACTTTTGTAATTAAAAATTTCATATGTTAAGAGTCACATAGTTCTTAAACAAGCAATCCCTCCTTTCAATATATAATTAGAAAATATTGCAACTCTTATAAATATTAGATTTTAATATATTAGCAGGTTGTTGAATAACTAAAATGACCAGTAAAAAAGTCGCCCAATGTCTAGCATCATGTTACAAACCACACAAAACAATCACTAGAAAGAACGACTATAATGATAGTAACAATTCACAAGATACTTGATAACCCTACAAGTTTCATTGGAATAAATAGCAATTCTAGAAAATAGATATTTCTAAAAAACTCTAAACTAATTATTCAACCAGCTATATTAAAATTATTACATATAGTTAAATTATACAATTTTCTACAATGTTTTACAACTCGTTTTCAAAGCAATACTATATATAAAATGTATAATTTCTATTATTTTCTTTTATTTCATCCAAGCTTATTGCCCTAAAAATCCATTTGTATTTTAAAAAACAATTGAGTATGTTACTACTATAATAGCCATCTTTCTAAATATAAATTTTTTAAAGGTGCCTAATTTTCATAATAAAAGAATCAAGGGAATTTTCTCCCTTGATCTAATCATCTATTTTGTACTATTTTTTATACAAAAAACTAAAAATGAGTCTGGTAATATTTTTGCATACCTTTTATATGTTATTAAATTATTATCTAAACCATACATTCTTACTTCTTTTGGAAATTTTAAAGTAAGGTATTCTACATTATTCTCTGTCCAATACTTAGACTCAACTCCTTCAATTTTCTCCTCACAAGCACCATCTATTGTAGTAATTCTATATTTATCTTTTCCAACTTCTATAGTCAATCCATTAGCAGTGGCATAAGTCGAGTATCTAACAACTGATTTTCCAGAAGTTGTGAATCCTATATAATTTTCAGAACATAAATCATATATTTCATCTAGGTCTTTTTCAACATTCAAAACTGCATTGCCCCCTTGAAAATCAAGAATTATAAATACTTTTTCTTTGGTGTTCATTTCCCCTCTTTGTAGAAATAATATTCCACTTACTGTTCCTTTGTATTTTCCTTCTTTGTTTTCAAATATAGAAGATTTTTCTTGATTATCTACTGTATAAAAGTTGATTGCAAATTTGTTAGATTGAATATTTTTCAAGTAATATTTGCCATGTATATACTGTGCATATTCTGGATCATCATATGGTTTTATATTTTTTCTTTTATATATTGAATTTAACATTTTTGAATAATTGTTATAGATTATTTCTTGGAGTTCTTTTGCATCATGTTTTAAAGATACTGTATCTATAATTAAATAATGATCTGTAATTTTAAACATATTTCCCATATATACATTATCTAGCATAAAATATCTATCATCTTTTAATTGACATAACGTTGTTATATTTCCTTTATCAAAAACTTTAATTTGTTTCCCTATAGCCATATAGTTGAAGTCACTTTCACCATATCCCATTGTGTAATAATAACCATCAGCTATATACATACCTTTATTCCCTATCCAAGAAAAAATAATATTATCTTTTATAGGTATTAACTTATCATTATCTACATCATAAATACTATCTTTTATAAAAATATACTTTTCATTTTCCGACCATTGAATCAAATAGTCTTCAAAATTATATACTGAATATGGATCAGTTGATAGCTCTGAATAGTTTTCGTAGATCTCTTTTAAGGCTACGTCACTATTGTTCCTTGCCATTAGTAATAATTGATTGTTAGAAGTACAAATTATTTTATTGTAGCCACTAGGAGATGTACTTAGGATATATCCTTCAAAATTTTTATTGTGAATTTGAGGCATTGGAGATGGTTTGTCCATTTGATTCGATTGAGACAATTTTGGATATAAAAGCAATAAACATATCACAACAGCTGCAAATATAAATATTCTTTTCAAAATGAATCACCTCTCTTTTATAAAAGAATTATACAGCAACCTGGCATTGAGAGGTCGTTTTTTGTAACAAAACAATATGTATAATTTTACCATTTACTTTTTGCAAAGTAAAGCTCTTGAGTAATCCAGAAACTTTAAAGGTTAGATTGTTATCTATATTGTAACCATAGAAAACTTTGTTTTCATTTCTATCTATATGTTCTACTTGATTTCCTTGTGTATCATAATAGAAATATTCTCTATGTCCTTCGTGATCTTTGATTTCACATACTTTACTAAAGCTATTATATAAATATGTTATGATATTTCCATTAGGATCTGTTGTACTTGTAATATTTCCTGCATAATCATAGGTACATTTTTCTACTCCACCCTCTAGATTAATGATTTCTTCTATTCTTCCCCAATCATCTAGTTTATAAATTGGTAGAGGAGATATAAAACTTATGACTATATTAGGTTATTAACTAGATCCCAGAAGTATTTTTATTATTATAATACTGACGATCATGTTCAGAGGTGTTATTCCATTTATTTTAATATTGCTAAGAAAGAAAAAGTTTAAAGATACTACTCTATTAAGACCCTATATTTTTATAGCAAAATGGATTTTGCAGTGATGGAGGAAAATATATTAAGAATTTGTAACAATACATAATATTACATTATTTACCATATGAATATGTATATAATATATATGACAAACATTTCTATTATAAAATTTTAAGGGGGAGAAGAAATATGATGCACAAAAGATTTGTAAAGGTACTAATAACTGCGTTATTAGTAATTAGTTCAATGGTGATGCCTGCTTTTGCTAGTGGGTATACTAAGGGTTCTCCAGATTTATATATTCAAAGAATTAGATGCTATACATCAGAGCCTTTTAAAGTAGGTGAACCTGTAGAATTTAGGGCAGTTGTAAGAAATTATGGAATGAAAGATGCTTATGGTTGTAGAATAGTAGTAAGTGGAGAAGGAATTGAAACTGTAAGAAAAGAAATTGGAACTATAGGAAAAGAGGGAGAAAGTGTAAAAGTAGATGTAGATGTGATAGGTAACGAACCAGGTACTAAAGAAATCAAATTTGAAGTTTTTTCAAGTAATGAAAAAGGAAAATTTACTGGTGATAATGTAGAGTATAGAACATGTACTTGGAAATAAGAGAAAGTGTAAATAAATCTGTGCTTAAGTGAAAATAAATTCTCCTTTCTGGCAAGAATTAACAATAACATTCAAACCAGGAAGGAGATTTTTTATGAGTACTTTGAGAAAAGAATTATTAAGAGAAATGATTACAGATGGAAATCTTAAAACAGCAGGAGATCTTCAATCGTATCTAAAAGATCTTTTTAAAGATACATTGCAAGAAATGCTAGAAGCTGAGCTTGATATGGAGCTAGGTTATTCGAAAAGAGATATGAAAAATAAAGATACGGATAATCGTAGAAATGGATACACTCAAAAAACTGTTAAAACTTGTTTGGGGCAAATGGAATTAGATGTTCCTAGAGATAGAAATGGAGAATTTGAACCAGTTGTTGTTCCTAAGAACAAAAGAGATATATCTGGTATCGAAGATAAAATCATATCTCTTTATGCTAGGGGTATGTCTACAAGAGATATCCATAATCAGATCAATGAGATTTATGGTATTATAGCCCATTTGATCTACAGTAGGCAGCAAGCTCCGCTTCATTCATTGTGTAAGTTTCAATGACGATTAAAAATTTTTGCTGTGATGAAAAATTTTTATTGTTATTTTCAGTTAGACCTGCGTTTTTCTGTGCTTTTCGTTTCCAATTATTAAGTGTAGATCCATTAATCCCTGTTTCTCGAGACAACTCAGCTATAGATTTATTTTCTGGTGGCAACATTCTTTTAATAAGTGCTTCTTTTTGTTCCTCCGGATAAGGCATATATTTGTTTGTTTTTTCACTCATAGTTATCGCTCCTAAATTTGATATTTAACTATATGATTTTTTTATATCACACGACAACTATCCTAACATAGGGGGAGTCCAATTGATACTTTGCAGCTAGATTACAATTTTGTTGATTCATTTTCACTAATGTATTTGCTAGGAACAAAATCAGCTAACCATACCTTATCATTTCCTTGATAGAATTTTACTCCTTCACCCCAAGCTTGTTTTGCATTGATTACAAGAAGTATAGGCTGGTTATCATGTCTCTTTCCTACTTGTAGTGCTGTATCAACATCAATTGATAGATGAACATATTGCCTGCTTCTTGGTAGTAGTCCATTCTCTATTATTGATTCTAAAAATCTTCTAGCTGTTCCATGGTACAGAACCCCAGGTGGCTCCTCATTCTCTTTTGTGGCACAGAGTGACCATATAGAGCTCTAATCCTTCCTGATAGTATTTCATGACGCTTTTTCTCTGAACCTTCATCAAATCTGCTTCCGTTACATTACTCCCTCGATTATCTTCCCTTAATGAAGTTAGGAATTGTTCAACATCTACCCATCCATTCTCATCAAGTTCCAATTCATATTCCCATGGTGCATGTCGTAGTGCATATGATATCTCTTTACTTAATTCCAAATAGTTTATTGAAATCATCCTCCTTTTTATGCTATTTATTGTATTCTATCATTTCATGAACCGCTTCTTCTAACCATTGCCAAAAATCTTCAAATTCTTTTCTTTGCTCATAGCCTTCTGAAGCAAAATCATGCACTATTTGAACTTTTTCTCCTTTACCTATTTCAAAGCAAGCTATATCATCATTGTCATCTCTTCTAGCAAATGGTATTAGTTTTCTATTTGGATATCTTTGTTTAAGTCCTTCAATCCTTCGCAATACCTGACTTTCATCCATCATATACCACAAGTCAAAATCCACTAAATTTAATTCAACTGCTTTGATGAATGATTGAGGATATTGAAACCCCTCTATTGCCAGCTTTTCTTTTGATATTATTATACTCATTGTTATTTACCTATCCTTTCCATAGTATCCGCACCAAAAGGATTATTATTTCTAAATGATGCGTTCTGCTTTCCAATTCTTAATTCAATTGCCTCTCCCCACGTAGTTGGAACACCCTTTTTAGTTGTAAATCTCTCAATTAGACTTTCTGGGAGAAGTTCATTCGCATCATGTATATTAGCCTAAACTTTTATTCCAGCTTCTCTTGCAGCAACTACTCTTGTATTGTCTATCGTAGTTAACTTTCCGTCACTCATCCTTATAACATCAATCGGGTCACCCTTCCAAGCATTAGTCTTCATACTTTGAATTATTTCTTCTGCACCATTTACGGAACTCTGACTAAATCTAATTTCATTTGCATTTACAGAAACAGCATTACTTACCCCCTTAGTAGTAGCATTATTTGCAAACTGAATTTCTTTATTTGGACTACATTTTGTAGCAAATCCACTTGGATCATAGTAATTTACTGGATTATTTCGACAGTAGGCATATAAGTTTAGTCCATCCCCTCTATAGGTATCTTCTTGTGTAAATCTACCTATGATAGGGTTATAATATCTTGCTCTTAGGTAATACTGCTGGGTTACATGATCATATTGCTGTCCTGTGTAAGTAATTCGATTTGAAATTTTTTCTTCTTTTTTTAGTATAGCGCCAAAGGCATCATACTGGTATTCATTTTGTACGTTTTCTTCTTGGTCTGTTATATAAACGGTGCTTCCTTGTTCATCTTGTTGGTAATAATAAGTTTTATTCTATACCTCTTAGAATAATTTTTCATTTGCTTTATATTTTCTAAGGTCCTAAAAAAGTACTTAAATATGCTACTACTATAATAGCTATCCCTATAAATAAAGAAATACAATAGTTTCTTAAGAGAATAATAAACTTCACACTTTCTTCTGAACCAATATAATTTATTAATGTAGGTATCATTGGGGCTAAAAACATAAATATTAAACTTCCTTTATAGTAATTAATTCTCCAATGCATAACCCATATACTATATAAAAGAATCGAACTTATAGCTATTTGTTTATATTTTATTGATATGCAAATATAAACAAATATACTAAATACACTAATCGTAAAGGCTAAAGTAACATCTGCTAAATAAAATTCATATACTCCAAAAAAAAATTTGTCCCTCACAAAAATAATTAGAAAAATAATCCACAGCATAAGTATGTATGCACTTTTTTTCATAATTTCTTTGTTCATATAACACCTCTTTTAAATATAGATTTATATCAATATTATTTATGATCCATTTCTTCTATCCAATCATCTTTCATTGATCGTAAATCAAAAATATATAAACTCACTAACTCTTTTTCTTCTTCAGTTTTAATAGTTTCTATCTTACTTAATTTCTTTAAGTCTTCATATATTCCAGCCAAATAGGAATATTCATCCTCATATTTTGCCCTTTCTTTTATCTCAACTATTAATTTACCTAATTTTTCTATTTGCTCTTTTTTCTCCTCTTTTTTCAATTCTGCTAAAACTGCTTGAGTATCTGAAAAGTCAATATCTCTTACAATTTCTATATAATCTGCTTTAAAATCTTTGATTAAATCCTTATATTCATAGACTTCATTATAATTAGGCTTAAGTGAAACTATACAAATCAACACTATTACTATTAATAAAATCATAGCGAACCTTTTCTTTTTCATCTTTCCTCCTGAAGTTATATACCAATTACATGTATACGAATTTTTAATAAATGATATAGCCTTTATTTTCTATTTGTATTTTTTTACATACTCAACATAAGTTAGCATATCTTTCAATGATTTATCATAATTCACATTCATTTCTTTTATATTCTTCACATACTCTACCATAATTTTTTTAGATTTTTTTCAATTTCCATATATAAAATTTCTTCTTGTATTTTATCTAATTTCTTAATAAATCTTTCTCGTGCAGATTTAGTATGTAAAAGATATTTATATGGTGAATCGCTTATCTCATTAGATACATTTCGTTTTTGCTCTACTTCATCCGAAAAATCTGGTAATATATATTCAATATTTCCTATAGCATCTGGTGACGGTGTATTATAATCTATAATAAAATTGCTTACATAATTAACAGCATCTATTCTAGGATCTACTGTACGCATTTTTTGAGTCTCACTTTGTGCATTTCCTAAACTCTATATAACCTGTTCTGAATTTGAAAGTTCATCATAACTATCCTTCTTCATTTTAGATGCTACATAACTATCCTTATATAAATAATCATAACTATATGTATTCAGTGGTTCTAATCCAGTATTTTCTTTGAAAGATAGTTTCTATCTCTTTTGCTTTTTTTTGTAAAAAAGACTGCCTATATTTATTGCAATCTTAAATCATAATTCACTAATATTTTTTCTATGTCTACTACCTTTAAATTTTCAATACTACCTTATTTAAAGAATATAGATAAATCTCAACATACATATCGATTGTCATATATAAACTTTAAAATATCATATGTCAAATCTGCCTTTATATCTTCACTAATGCTTAATTTTTAAAAAATCTTCATACTAAATTCTTGCTCTTTATTATTCATTGCTCTTTGAGCAAATACTAATACTAGATGTATAATGCATAAAAAGAAAAGAGGACTTAGACATTATAAGTAAGATAAAATTAATTTTATTATTTCATAAAGCTTATCCCCTAGTGTCAAAGTATTCCATCCTTCAACGGAATTTACAATAGCCACTAAAATAGCTATTGCACACAGAAATAAATATATGCATACACAAATGCTTGTAAAAATAACTGTTCCTATTATTTTTTTCCTTTTATAATATTTATCTATCTCACTTGTATCTTTATTTTTTTTCTCTAGCCATAATTCAACATTCAATTCTGTTTTAGGAAGCAGTTTCAAATCTACTACTGTATTGGTACCCTTTAGATAAGATATTTCTATTCTATCTTCCTTTTTTAGCTCTTTACACATAGGTACATAAAAACATTCAAATACACAAACTCCTCTTGGTATACCTTTTCTTGTTCTCTTAGGTGCTTTCATTTCATCCATTCGACGATTATGCTCGATTATGCTTTGCTTATACTCATTATCACAACGTAGTTCTACACGTTTAATTCTATAAAATCGTATCTTCTCAATCAACCAATCCTCTGTATTGAATATTCTTTTTGAATGATAAACAGAAAGTATATAAAATACTTCTTTCTCAATTTTTTAAAGAAGATATCATGTAAATATTTGTAATATCCCTCAGCATAAATCCAACTTATCGTTATAGTTGTTGCTACTATTAATGTTAAGAGTTTTGCAATCCTATCCCCTGTAACTGTACATCCAAGGAAGACTGACACCATAATAGGTATTATTCCTGTCAACATATAATAATTAACTACTATATTACATTTTCTATAGAGTTTCCATCTGCTCATATTCACATTTATATACTCCTCGTATAATATATTTAAAGTTAAAAATTTTCATCTATCGACTTGGATATTGAGTCCTATTCCTAGATAATAGAAGTATGGAATAAGGATCTATCTGGATTAAGGCTGTTCTCTCCTGCAGCAAGACTGCATTTAAAGACTGTCTCCCAGCCAACAGGTGTACTGCAAACTCACAAGCTGTATCTCTTGCCTATCATACCGAATGTTAGTAGCTTCGGGCAGCTTATGATTGACAAATATTGAATACTCATACGCGAGGTTGTTGCCATCCGGTTGGTAACTAGGGATAGGTTTCAGTATCCAAGCCGTTCCAAATTCATAGAAAGGAGGTCCTCTCCATGAAATTATTTGTTGGTATTGATGTTAGTTCTGAAAAACTTGATACTTGTTTTCTCACCAGTGAAGATCAAATTTTACTAGAAGTTTCTCTACCCAATAATGTTGTTGGTGCTAGTAAAATCAAAGAACATATTAGCCATTTCGCTGATCTAATTCGGTATGATCGTATTATAATCGGTATGGAAGCAACTTCTATTTACAGCTTTCATCCTTCAACTTTCCTATCAGAAGACTCTGAGCTTAAGTCTTTAGGAGTCGAAGTTGTTGTTATGAATCCTAAGGCTATACATCGGTTTAAAGGCCTATTTGAAGAAGATAAAACCGATAAAATAGATGCTTATCGTATTGCTGACTTTCTTCGCTTTGATCGTTTCAATACTTCCTTGATTAAAGAAGAGCAATATATGGCTTTACAAAGATTAACTAGATCACGTTACCAGCTCATTGGTCAATTGACTGAAATGAAGCAACATTTTTTAGAAAATATTTATTACAAGTGTAATACCCTCACTAAAGAAATTGATACATCTGTCTTTGGTGCAACCATGATGGACTTAGTAACCGACTCTATGACTCTTGAAGACATCGCCAATATGTCTTTAGAGGATTTAGCTGCTATTTTACAAGAAAAAGGCCGTGGTCGATTTAGCAATCCTGAAAAGCTTGCGAAATCACTTTCAAAAGCCATTAGAGACTCTTATCGACTAGGAAAAGTCATGCAGAATTCAGTCGATGTTATTTTGGCTTCATATGCTATGATGATTAAAACCATAAAAAAACAGATCAAAGAACTTGATAAAGCAATTCAGCAATTATTTGAAATTTTACCTGAATCCAAATCATTGCTTAGCATTCCAGGCATTGGACCTGTTTATGCTGCTGGCATAATAGCCGAAATTGGTCAAATTCAACGCTTCGAAAATGAAGCCAAAATTGCCAAATATGCAGGTCTTTACTGGAAGCGAAAACAATCTGGTAATTTTGAATCTGAAAGAACTACAATGACTAAAACGGGAAATCATTACCTTCGCTATTACTTGATTGAAGCTGCCAATTCACTTATGCGAAATGAACCCGTTTATAGAGAATACTATCTCAAGAAATATCATGAAGTTCCTAAGCATCAACATAAAAGAGCTCTCGTCCTTACTGCAAGAAAATTTGTGCGCATGGTGGATGTGCTGCTACGCAATCACCAACTTTATACACCAGAAAGGAGTGTATAATATCGAATAATATTCGATGCGCAATCCTTTCGTTTTAATCCTAATTTACCTTAGGTTTATTAAGTGCTGACTTTTTTAGAAAATATTATTGTAAGTTTAATCAAAACCTATCTTTTTCTATCTTGACTTATTACCACAAGTCTTTATAAAAAATTTAAATTATTTTTTAAAATATAATTAAGGTCACTAGTGTTCAAATTTTAGATAATATTACTATTGACTTTTATATTATCTAGGATCTTTTATAAAAGGATATAGTATTTTACTATAAGGTATATATTTCCATATAAATTAGGCGCACTTATCCTTAGAAGCGTTAGCTTATTTGTTTTTTAATGAATTTCATCGTACTCATGATTTTAAAATGGATATTATATCCATTTATTGAACACTAGTGTAATCATTTATAATTTTACACTTTTTTCATAAAATAAATGGTAAATATTATCATAGAGTGTCTTCTATCGTAGATAAATATGTCTACCTTGTAATGTACTCAAAATATAGTAACCATACCAAATAAATCCACTTTATCTGTATTCTTCATTTATCAAGAATAGTAGATTCTAAGATAGTTTGTAGAATTTAGCCACTCTATCTGAATGAGTAAGTCATAAAGAATATAGCCATTCAAAATATATTTGTTATGTTACAAAAAAAACCATGACACATATCATGGCTTTTTAACAATCTTCTATCCTTGAAACACTGGATTTAAATTTATTATAATGGAGCTCCATTTCAGATATACCATCTTCAAAGGTAATATAAATTTTTAGTCTTATATTCAAGTGTACATCTCACATTTTGAGGTACTATTTTTGTACCAATCATAATAGTAACTTGGGATTTATGATAAAAGATTATCGTCTTATCAAATCCTCTTTCAAATTGATACAGATGAAAAGTAATAGGTGGAATCTCTTCTTCATCTTTTAGGCGAAGAAAATATCCATCTAATTTACCCGTAAACATTTTTTGTGGTCCATTCTTTTTTCTATATAAAATAAAGCCTATTTAACCCAATTTCATGGAATAATACTACATATATTTTAAAAAATAGTGCTTTAATCTTCTACTGTCAATAAAGGAAGATTAAAGCACTACTCCATTATTTCTTTTTCATCATCATAATCGTAACATCATCTACATTATTTGTTTTATCCTGTTTTTGAAATTTTTCTAATAATTTTGTCATAAATAAATCTGGATCATTAAGTAAATCATCTACATTTTCAGATGCATAATCATATACAAGATTAAAATCTCCTATAGTCATTTCTTTTTCTTGTTCAAAATTACATAAATGATCCATATACTGTTCTAATACATATTCCTTCTCCATATTGATTTCTACATATTCTGTATCTAGATCTATATCTAGAATATTATTATTTTTTTGTTCTTTTTTCTCTAAATTATATAGACCATCTGTATAAACTAATAGTACATCATCCTTTTGGATGGATACCTGTCCCTTATTGTATTGAATATCATCAAAGATTCCCATCAATCTACCATTTAATTTCAATAGTTTGCATTCTTTATCCTTTGAATGAATAATTATAGGATATGGATGTCCTGCATTAGCATAGGTTAGTACATTATCTTTAATCACTCCTATAAAAGCTGAAAAAGATAAATCAATTTGATCATCTGTCATATTACAAAAGGTCCTATTCATTTCCTCTAAAACTTGATTTGGATCTTTTCCATATTTTACAATACCATTAAATAATGCTTTCACCATAGTAGATACCATAGCAGCTGCTACTCCACGCCCCTTTATATCTGCAACAACAAACCAAAATTCATCTTCTAATTCAACATAATCATATAAATCTCCACCCACTTCATCACAAGATGTATAATTAATGTATGTATCTATTAGAGTAAAATTTTTCGTTCCTTTTATTAAATATTTTTGTAGCATGGTAGCAATTTTTAATTCTTCTTGTATTTTTTTATTTATTTTTTTCAAAGACTTTTTCTGCTCATAATATTTAAGTGCATTGATGGCTTTTAAGGGTATAATGACTTCCATTTGATCTGGAGTTATAGGTTTTGTAAAATAATCCGTAGCTCCTAATTCTAAGGTTTTTTTAATACTATCCATATCTGTAATAGCTGAATTTACAATGACAGGAATATCTTTATATCTATCTTGTTTTTTCATTTCTCCTAAAACTTCATACCCATCTTTAATAGGCATCATTAAATCCAAAATAACCAAATCAATGTCTTCCTTCTTTAACATATCAATAGCCTCTTGTCCATTTTCCGCATCATAAAAAGAAAAATGTCCTGTCGTATTGGATAATACTTTCCTCATCAGCTTTCTATTTAACATCACATCGTCTACGATCAATATATTATAATTCATTATTACCCTCCTTCACCACTAAGCTTCTATAAAATTTTATTTCAATTTATAATTTTCTTTTCATTCGATATTTAATAATATTTTACCCCACTTTATTTTTCTAAACAAGATCAATCTTTCAGTTATTTCTTTTTATATAGTATCGATTACTTTTGAAACAGTTTCTAGCAGCTCACTTCTTCTATAGGGTTTTGTCACATAACCTGCAAATTCATCTTGAATATCTACTCCTACTGGAATAGAGCTTGCCAAAACCGTGTGGATATTTTTAGTAAAAGATAGTGCTTTCAATACAGACAAAACATTATATTCATGCATATGAGCTATTTGATCATCCATCAAAACTACATCGTAGATACAATGCATATCATTATTAGAAATCAATTTGTTTAAAGCCTCTGTGATACTATACACTTCTTCTACAATACAACCTGCTTCTTCTAAATATATTTTAGCAATTTCACTATTTCTAGTATGATGATCTACAATGAGTATTCTTTTATTTTGAAGCAATACATACTCTTTATGATCTGATATATCTTCATCTATATACTTATAAAAAGGTACAGTACATTCAAACTTTGAACCCTTACCTTCTGTACTTTCTACCTCAATGCTTCCATTCATCATTTCTGTTAATTCTTTACATATAAAAAGACCTAATCCATTGCCCCCAAATCTTCGTGTAGAAGATTCATCTTCTTGGGCAAAAGGTTCAAATAATTTATCCATAATTTTATTAGAAATACCAATGCCAGTATCTTCAATTTTAAATTTGATATATACCATGTCCTCTTTTTCATCTTTTAAACTCACATCTACATATACCTCTCCTTGTTCTGTAAATTTCACAGCATTATTCACAAGATTATAAATGATCTGTTTAAGCCTTATAGGATCTCCTTTTACAATACATGGTATATCTGATTGAATAAATAAGCCTATTTCAATTCCCTTTCTTTTTGCTTCTATAGAAAAAGGTTTTATTGTAGATTCTATTAATTCAATCGTATGAAAATAAGTTTCTTCTAATTTTAGGTTTCCTTGTTGAATTTTAGAAATATCTACAATGTCATCAATGACTTTTAATAAACTTTGTGCAGATGTTTTTATAATTTCAACATATTCCCTTTGTTCTTCATTTAAAGGTGAATTTCCTAACATTTGAGCAAAACCAATAATTGCATTCATAGGTGTTCTGATTTCATGAGATACATTACGAATACATTGTGTTTTAATGTGAAAAACACCTTTTTTACTTTTTTCTTCTAATGAATAGATAGGTTGATTTATATTATTAATCATCAATCATTCACATCCTAATCACTTAAACTATAAATCTAAATAATGATTATATATGGATACCTCAAAATTTTATCATCTAGTATTTTGCACCCTACCCCCCTTATCTCTATAGTATAAAATGAAATCATTTCTCTTGAAATCATCTTTTTATAGATAAATATATTATATACTATGTAAATGCTTCATTACACAAATTTTATTTTACAATCTAATATACCTATAGTCTTTTGTTCGACAGTCCTTTATAAACATGCTAATATAATAATATAAAAATAAGGAGTGATTGTATGTCTCTTAATCATAAAAAAATATTTTGGGTTGGATTACTTTTTATTTTACTTAGTTATTTTTTATTTACTATTCCTAAAAATCCATCTTTTTTTGATCATACTTATGATACAAAACAAAAAGATATCATTCCAAAACCTGAAGATAAAGCTTTGTCATTTTTAATTAAAAAAATGTCTGGACCTGAATTTTCTATATACACAAACTATACAAATGAAGAAAGTCATAACAAAATCATTCCTACTGGAAAAGATATATTATCTGAATCTCAAGGATTATTTTTATTATATTTATTCAATAGAAATAATCAAAATGATTTTGACACCTGTCTTAAATGGACACATAATCATTTGTATCTTGATGAAGGCATATTTTCTTGGGTTCAACGAAAATCTTCTCAAAAAGAACATGTCAATGCACTCATTGATGATATGCGTATTTTAAGATCTATTATATTGGCATCAGAAAAATGGGGAGATTCTTATTTGCCTTATGCCAAATGTATTTCTAAAAGCATTTTAACCTACAATGCTAAAGGAAACGACCTTATAGATTTTTATGATATCCATAACAAGTCTAAAGGAAATATTCTCACTTTATCTTACATAGATTTATACACTATGAAAAAATCTATATCCCTTCATTCTAAATGGAAAGATTTTTATGATACTTCTTATGAAATTTTAACAAAAGGAAAAATGAACAATACAGGGCTTTATCAATATCAATATAATATCCATGAAAAAAAATATATGACTCCTGATTCTATCAGTTTAATACAATCTGTATATTCAATGCTTCATCTAGCAGAAGCAGGGTCTATAGATAAAGAAGGGATCAATTGGTTATGGAAAGAATACAAAAAGTATGGAGTATTATATGCTGATTATTCCTCTATCAGTTTACAGCCTATCTCTCAGACAGAATCTACAGCACTTTATGCTTTGACTGCAAGGTTATTTCATTTAGCAGGTAAAAACAATCAATCTCAAATATTTTTAAAAGAGTGTGAAAAATTCCAAGTAAAAGATCATAACTCTCCTATTTGTGGAAGCTTTGGCAATCCTAAAAACAATCAAGTATACTCTTTTGACAACTTACAATATCTTTTGTCTTCCTCTACTATTTATAAAAATGCTACAAAAGAATAGACTGTGATGAATCTATTCTTTTGTAGCCATTCAATCTTTACTTTCTCTTATTTTTATACAAATACAAAATGAGTGAACTACACATAAGTATTACAACTGCTCCTGAAAATAATACATATTGACGAAGATTTTGATTTTTTATAGGTTCAGATTCTAATATAGGCTTTTTCTCTTCTTTTTGAAATCTAAAAGAAGTCACTTCTCCATTTTGACTAATTATTGCTGCATCTCCTATTAATTTTCCCCTTTTATCATCTTCAAAGTAAATCATAGCATCTATAAGAGAAGTCTCATTCAAAGATGTGATTGTCATCAATCCCTTTTCTTTGTTATAAGGTGAAGACTTTAACTCTATAAATGTAGAATTTTTCCCCACATCTGATAAAAGATCTATTTTTTCATTTGAAAGCACTCTTTGGTAAGCAGGATCATATGAAAACCATAAATATTTATTAACCTCTTTTATAGCAGAATTATGATAAGGTGTACCCCATAAAATTAAATTGTCTTTATAATATTTTTCCTTCAACTCAGATCCTTTTATCATTCTAATGATTCCATTATTATTTTTTACACCTATACCTATCATTTCTGCTATCTTTCCTGCTGTTTCTATATCTTCTTTGGAAGGATCATCTCCTACCACTATTGTGGTTGTATCTATATCATCATTTTTAGAAAAAGGACTTGGTAAATTTTCCAATAATAAAAGACTTCTTTCTTGCTTTGGAAAAAATAAATTAGAATCTTCTTTAATATATGCCCATGGAACACTATGTAAATATCTTTCACAAGTGATTATTCCACTAGGAATTAAATCAAATGCAACTTGAATATCATAATAATAACTATGACGGAGCTCTTTAGGAATATATACTGTTATTTCATCTAATTCTCTTTTTTCTTTTTCTAACTTTTTACTTCCTACAGGTTTCCCATTTACATATATAGAAACCATGGATTTTTCATAATCAATATTATCTGAATAACTCATTTTTAAATGAATATTTGCTTTATCTGCCAGTACTTCATTAAATGGAATATGTACCCCAATATTTGTAATTTGATGATTGATTCCTTTGATTTCAATTCCATTTATTCCTAGTTCTTTCAAATCAATTCTATCATCTTTCTTTATTCCTTTTATATTTGTAGGAAAGTCTGGTGAGGTGGATACATATCTTTTATTCATTTGGTTTTTTAATTCTTGATTGTTTAATGATTTTACAGCATTTATAAGACTTTCTCCATGATCTGATACAATCATCAACACAGGTTTTTTACTTTCTGTTAAATTGTCTCTATAGATATTTGCATGATTTGTATGAATGTTTTTCCCATTATTGATCATATACTTCAAATTCTCTGGTATGTCATGAAAATTTCCTATATAAATGACACTTTCAAAATCTGTCCCTTGTGCATCTGCACTTCTTAACAAAGTTGTTTTTACATCGTATCCTTTTTTATATTCTTTCATATAAGCTATCAATGTTAAAGCAGAAGCCATCTCTTGTTGTGTATATTCATTGGGAATAATCACTCCTATTCCACTAGACTCCTCTTCATATTTTCCTATGAAAGGTTTCGGAAAATCAGAAATAGCGTTGTGAATTTCTTTTATACTATAATTCATTACATAATTTGTATTTTTATCAATCACTACCCAATTTGCTATATTTTTATCATCTGCACAAGGTAAATCAGATATCCTAGAATAGGTACGCAACTTTAACTCATTATATCCTTTATGAATAAGCTCCTTTGGAATTTGAATAGACCAGTTTTTTATAAGTTCATTATCTTTTTCCTTAAGCTTGCCAGAATAAACTGGAACATCATTCATATAAATAGTCATATAAGAAATATCTTTTCTAATAAATTGATTCAGCCTTGTAAATAAATTAAATTGAAAATTTTGTATTTCAAGTTCCTCATCTACATCAAAATACCACTTGCTTTCTCCCAAAACACCCCTAAGTTCTATATCCTTTTGTAAATTATAAGTGTATTCTAATAAACCTTCATTATTTTTTATAATTTGAATCTGTTTTTGTTCTTGTGCCCCTACAGATATACAGCTTATAAAAAATATACATATTGCTATAAAAATCATTGTATTTTTATAAAAGTATTTTTTCATATGATCCTCCATCAAAATTTTAAAATCGTTCTGTTTTGTACCATTTTGTTTCTCGACTGAATAATAAATCTTTAATAAAGCTTATCAATCCTATTAAAGCAACAAATGTCCATAATTTACAATAGGTAAAATACATGATCAAGACCACAAAAAAGTTTAAAAAATTTAATTCTCCTTTTTCAATGGAACTTGAAATTTGTACAGATAATACAAAAAGAATATAAGCCATAAACCATAACAACATACTATATCCAACAATATAAGTTTGAATAAAGCCACCTAGGCTTAAAATAAATATAAAATCTGAAATGACTGCTGCTGCAAAGAAAAAAATATAAATAGATAAAAAATACAACAAGTCAAATCTTATAGGTCCTGCCTGTCTATCAAATAAATATTTGAAGTTTTTAAACATTACATAATAATTTCCCTTGACCCATCTTTTCCTTTGCTTTAACCAAACAGATATAGTTTCAGGCTCTTGTTCCCATGAAGTAGAATACGGACAAAATCTTATATAATATCCCATTTTATATATCCTAAAGCTAATTTCTGTATCCTCTGTAATAGCCTTTGTATCCCATCCTCCTATTTCTTCTAAAATACTTCTTCTAATGATAAAATTTGTTCCTGGTATGGTACAAAGTTTAAATAACTGCCATCTTCCAGCTTGAGCCATCCACTGAAAATAAATTCCCTCTAAATTAATAAATCTTGTTAATAAATTTCTATTCTTATTTCTACATCTAAATTTTCCAATAACAGCTCCAGCCTTATGATCTTTTGTAATATCATATACCAATTCTTTAAGCGCATTTTTTTCTGGAGTATTATCTGCATCATAAATAGCAATAAATTCTCCCTTGCTTTGATTCAATCCTATATTGAGTGCATTAGACTTTCCTTTTCCTCCTATTTGATTGTCTGTATGGATAATGGTCAACAATCTGTCCAAATTTTTTTCTTGAATCCTTGTCAAAATATCGGCAGAATTATCATTAGAATTATCATTGATAATAATGATCTCATATCGATCATGAGGATAGTCTAAATTCAAAAGAGACTGAACTGTTTTTTTGATAACCTTTCCTTCATTATGAGCTGGAACCAATATAGATACAAAAGGATATTCACAAAGGACTCTTTCCTTCTTATACTGATAATGCTTTAAATAATGTACAAATCCACTAGTTACCAAAACCATATTCACAAGAATAACAATCCATATTGCAAAAAGAGATCCTACTAATAAATAATCATATATATTTTGAAGCATTCTACACCAACCTTATTTTTTAAAAAATTTCTTCATATCAAATCTTCTCCCTATGAATATTTGAATGAATAATACAACAATCATTAAAGAAGCTATTATGATACCCAACTTTACAAATTTTGATAAATCATATCCTTTGATATTCTTTTCTTTATTTAAATTTTGTCCTTGTATTTTTTTCATTTCTTCTGCTTTAAATTTTTCAAGAAGTGTTTGATCACTTTTATCGTCTACAACCTTTTCTTCATTCAAAGAATTAAATTTCTTCAATTGATCATCAAACGCCTTTATTTCAAAATCTTCAACCCATAACTCTTGTACATATAAAACCTTTAAAAATCTATTAAGTTCTTGGATATTGTCATTCACATCTACATACATACATTGATTTTGCTTTTTATTTTTATAAGAAAAGATATCAAATTCTCTTATATCTTGTCCCTTTATAAATATATATGGATTGAGTTTCTTTGATATTTTTAGCAAATCCAAGCTGCTGTTTACTTTTGTTTGTCGCTCTGTTATCATTATAAAAGGTAACTGCAGGCCTTGAAATACCTGTATATTGGAAAATAACTGATCTTCACTCATTCGTACTCCTATGATTTGTATTCCTCTGTTTCTATACTCTTTTACTGCTCTTTCAAATCCATCTCTAGGATCTAAGTTATAAGTTCCTTCTTCATGAAAAATAGGATAATGAATAAAAAAGCTACCTCCTTGTTTTTCAACATACTTTAAGACTTCAATAAATTTATCATATGATTCAAATTGATAATTTTCATAAACAGGCATAATCGTGCAAATAAATCGAATTCCTTTATCATGTAAATTTTTTGCTACCTTCATCAACTCATTTAAATCTGAAAATGGATATACCTTATCAATCATAATCCATATACTACTATTTTCTAATTGATGATCATCTAAGATGTTTTCTTTGATAAAAACACCTTTTTCTTTGAAATAATTTGTAATTTTTCCAAATTCTTCTTTTGAAAATTCTGATTTTTTGATATAAAGTTGATCTCCTTGGTGTATGCTTACCTCTTTGTATTGATTGGCTTGAACCAATAAAACATTTTTTTCACAAGATTTCAACTGTATATATTCTGAAAGTATAGGACTCTTCTCTTGTCCATAAAGATATAAATTTTTATAGATAATAATCATCCTTGATGGGTCTGTTTCATAACATACCCCTATTGAAGTAAATAAAAACATATATATCATGCAGAAAATAATTCCCTTTAAAAAAATCCTTCTATTTTTAAACATCGTATTCCATATCCTTTTGGGCCATTTTAAAAAATTCATATGGATTATGAATGATCTCTTCATCATATGAAGCTGTTCCTATTATAACTTCAAGGTTAATTTTGTTAATGAACGTTTCTTCTTTAAAATCTATTTTCTTTATTTGCTCTCTTAATCGATTTTCAACTTGTCTATCTCCATCTTGATTGGATAAAAATAAAATGCCAAATAAATTCATATCCCTTAATATATATTTTTTATCCTCTTCTCTTAAAATATGATCAATAAGCTTAGATAATTGATGAATGATTTTATTGTATTGACTTTCTCCTAATATTTTTATAACCTCTTTTTCATATTTGATTTGAATAAGCATTAAATAAGTCTTTACTTTATATCTCTTACTAATATTCATATATGCTTGTATATCATTGAAAAAAGATTGAGAACTTCTTAACCCTGTTTCTCGGTCAATCATTACAAGATCTTGGTTTTCTTTTTTTAGCTTATAATTTTCATCTTGTATTTCTTTTATAAGCTTCCCCTTATAAGCAAAGAATATAGTACTTATTGGAAGAAATACACTCCAAAAATAGATACTCGATTCAATAGAAAATGACTTGTATATATTTAAAAATATATAAGCACTGGCATAAAAAAAATCAAACAAAATAGCATACAATATTGCTGCTGTCATATTTGTATAGTATCCAATCAACATTCCGATCATAACAAATAATAATACAAATATATTAATAGGATTTTGGTTTAATCCTCCATATGAAAAAATTATAATCAATATAAAAAACATAGTAATCATAATGGTATCTAATAAATCAATCTTTTTTCCTAAATTAGAATTAAATTTTTTTTCCATTTTTCCCTCCTGCTCTCTATTCAAAACCATGCTCATCTGATAAATTGAATATGGATAAAAGAACTATCAAATTACAATAAAATAATATATCTAAAGATACAGTAGTCATAAATAAATGCTTTTTTAAATCTGTATCTCCTGCACCAATTAAAGATACTAATATTTGTGAAAAACCTGTAAAAAATACATAAATCATCACTATTTCATAATAATACATTATTTTAGAAGTACTATTTACTTTATATTGAAAAATACGATATACATTTAAGCTTATACAAACTACCAAAAACATAAAAATCAATCCTGGTGAATGAGGGATATAATTTTCTTTCCATTCACTCCAAAGAGAAAAAAAACTGGTTTTTTCTCCAAATTCTCTTCCTGCACTTTTTTCAAAATTACCCAAAACCTCTGGACGAATTGTAAAGCTATTTTTACATCCAAGCTTTATAATTTTCATAAAAGCACTAGGATTTGTAAAGTAATATAATGTGACAGTAGCCAAGTTGTAATTCTTATAAAAATCATCCATCAATTTTTCATCCTTTGGATGAATCATAGGTGTAGCATCAAAATATATAGTTTCCGCTAACAAAGAATATTGTTTATTAAGCCCCACTCTTTGGGTAACTTCTTCTACATTTGGTTCAAATAACATGACTCCTCTAGTAATCATATGATATTTATTAATCAAATAAATATTTTCATCAATAACCATATACATTAGTACTGTAGATATGAATAATCCTGCTGCTAATCCAAAGGATACTATTTTTTTGTATCTTTTCATTTTGAAAAATAATAAGCTTGCAAGTAATAAAAAAGATAATATTCCATTCACAGCAAATTGATTTTTAGAACCCATAAACATAAAACTTCCTAAAAAATAAATCACCAAATATCTAATTTTTATATCTTTTTCTAGAGAAAATTTAAGCAAAGACGATATAGATACCATATAAAAAGGATATGCTATGGCTTCCCCATAAAAACTATTAAAATACGAGGTATATCCTATATCTCCAAAAATGATCACTGCTAGGAAAGCTAAAAAATATTGTGCTCTTTTTTTATAGATTACTTTTTCTACAAATTCTACAATCCAATATAAGCTTAAAGCTAAAACCATTAAGCACAAAAATGCTTGAAATCTCATATCAAATTTTTTATCATGTGTAAAAAAATCATCTATTTTGATAGCTAATTGAATCATCATACTATGAGTAGATTTTATTTTTCCTTTTAATTCATTATAATATTGAAGCTTATCATATTGGTTTGTAAAATATCCAAAAACATTAACATCTCTATCTTCTTCATGTTTTAGATCATTTGCAGCCATAATTCTAAAGAAATCTCCATTATCAGCAATTCCTATCAACGGTTCAAAAAAAAGAGCATATCCAGATATGATGATTAACAGAACAACAGCCACTATGGAAGGTCTCATTATTTTTTTGATCATGAATCTTTTTCTCCTACTTTCTTTTTTTGAAAAACAACCCACTCACTCAATCCATAGTTGAGTATGATAACGATTACATTTGTAAAAAACTTTACTCCATATGGGTTTAATCCTATTTGTGCAATTAAACCAAATAATAATATACTTTCTAATACTAATGTAAAAATCCTACATCCTAAAAATTTACTAAACTCGATTAGCATATTTTGTTGTTGACTTTGCTCTTGAAATACCCATCTTTTATTGGTAATATAAGCAAATAATACAGATAAAATAAACGCAATTCCATTACTCCATAAATAATACATTCCTATTTTGATACACAAGCTATAAACAACAATATTAATACCCGTTGTCATCATTCCTAATATTAAATAATTGATCATTTTTTTGTTCTTCATTATAGCTTTCGACAAAATACAGCGGTCTATTTTTTGATTCATTAAACACTCTCCCTAAATATTCTCCTATGACACCTAAAATAATAAATTGTATACCTCCTAAAAATAATATTAAACTGACTAATGATGGATACCCTGCAACAGGATCTCCAAACAATAAAGTTTTGATAATAATATAGATCATATACACAAATGAAAAGGTAGCCATCATAAAACCTATGATAGTACTCACTCTAAGTGGTGCTGCACTAAAAGAAACAATCCCCTCTATAGCCAACTCCATTAATTTATAATAATTCCATTTCGTCTCTCCAGCTATTCTTGGATCTCTATCAAATAATATCTCTTTTTTATAAAATCCAATCCAGCTAAAAAATCCTTTGGTATATCTATGATGTTCTTTTATTTTTTTAATTGCTTCTACAGCTCTTTTGCTTAGCAATCTAAAATCTCCTGTATCCTCCTGAATCTCAACTTTTGATAATCTTTGTAGTATTCGATAAAACCAATAAGAAGTTTTTTTCTTAAACCAACTCTCCCCTGCTCGACTTCTTCTTTTGGCATACACATCATCATATCCCTGCTCCCAATAATGAATCATTTGAGGGATTAATTCAGGTGGGTCTTGAAGGTCTGCATCCATAATAATGACAGCATCTCCTATAGCATAGTCAAAACCTGCCGCCATAGCAATTTCTTTTCCATAATTTCTAGATAAATTTAAATAGGATACACGAAAATCTTGCTCTCTTAATTTATGCATCATCTTTAAAGAATCATCTTTACTTCCATCATTAATAAAAAGTATTTCATAATCATAATGAATTGTCTTTAATACTTCTTTTAATCTATCGTATAAAACAAATAAAGTTTCCTCTTCGTTATATACAGGTATAAGAATAGATATTTTTTGATCCATAAAATATACCCCTTTAATCAAATTTTTATAATATCCTTTATATTATTTTAGCATATCTTACAGCAATAGTCCTAGTCTTGTTCATATATCTACACAAAAAAGCTTCAGCACTATGCTGAAGCTCAGAATGTTGACAAACTATATTTAAAACATTTAATTTTATTTAACCAATTGTCCTTTTCTATGTAATATTTTTTTTGATTCCACTATCACAAGAACTATAGCTATAATAAATACAAGAATATCTGTAATAGGTAGACTATACCAAACTCCTATTCCACCCAAAAATTTTGCTAATGATAAAGCGAGTGGTATAAATAAAGCAATTTGCCTTAACATTATAATTAAACCTGCATTTCCTGCTTTTCCAATTGCTTGAAAGAATGTGACACTCATTATGAATATTCCTGATACCAAAAATCCTAAGTTTCCTAATTTAAAATATTCAAATCCATATTCTACAAGCATTGGATCTTTTGTAAACAAGCTTAAAATCCACTTTGGTGCTAATTGCATAGGAATCCAAAAAAACATACATAATACAGTTGATCCTATTAAAAATGCCTGCACACTTCTTTTTACTCTATCAAATTTTTTAGCTCCATAATTTATTCCTGCAATAGGCTGTAATCCTTGTGACATTCCCCAAATAGGAATAAATGCAAACATCATCACTCTCATAGTTATTCCCATAATAACTAATTGTTTATCATTTCCATAAATTGTTACCATTCTATATAAAATAGTTTGTTGTACTAAAGTCATAACCTGCATAAGCATTGCTGAAACTCCAACTGATAAAACCTGTGGAAGAATATCTTTTTTAAATGCAGGCTTTTTCAGCTTAACCATATCACTATGTTTTTTAAAATACATCAAAGTCATAATCATTTGTATAATTTGAGATAATACGGTTGCATATGCAGCCCCATTAATCCCTAAATTAAATCCCTTTATAAAAATTGGATCCAAAATGATATTAAGTATTGCACCAGTTCCCATAATAAGCATAGCTTCTTTCATCTTACCTTCTCCACGAATAATCATATTTGCACTTTGTGTGAAATTTACAAATAATGATCCCACAAAAATAATTCTTAAATAACTCCCAGCTAATGTAAATATATCTCCACTTAAACCTGTAATTCCTAATAAAGAATCTGTAAAAGTTACTCCTATAAATGTAACAATCAATGATAGTACAATATTACACATACTCATATTACTCATAATATCATCAATCTTTTTTGTATCTTTACTTCCAATTGCTCTAGATAATACAGAAGCCGAACCTATTCCTATCAAAACAGCAATTCCATTATTTATAAGTGTAAGTGGATAAGTAACTGACACAGCAGCTAACGCCTGCGGTCCAACAAATCTACCTACAAATATGGCATCCACAAAACTATATAAACCAATTACAAGCATTCCAATAATTGCAGGCACAGATAATTTAATCATTAATTTAAAAATACTATCATTTAATAACTGTTCTCTCTTTTCATTCATATGAAACTCTCCTTTCTCCATTCATTTCATGATTTAAATAACTAAGCTATCAGATCACCTGATAGCTTAGTTTTAAAATATCAGTTTTTCTGTTATATTGCCCAGCTCTTAGCTTTTTCCATTTCATGATACATATTATAGTACCTTTTCTTATTCTTCATTAAGTCCTTATGGGTTCCTCTTTCTTCTAAAGCCCCTTCATTTAAAACAATAATTTGATCTGCATCTTTAATGGTATTTAATCTATGGGCAATTACAATTACAGTTTTATTAGCCGTAAGCTTTTTAATAGATTTTCTAATTTCTAATTCATTATCTGCATCTAAAGAAGCAGTCGCTTCATCTAATAATATAATAGAAGCATCTTTAAGGATTGCTCTTGCTATAGATATTCTTTGTTTTTCTCCTCCAGATAAAGTTGTCCCGCCTTCACTTACTATTGTTTCATACTTATTTTCTAGCCTTTCTATAAATTCATGGCAATTGGCAAGCTTTGCCGCTTCTATGACTTCTTCCTCAGTTGCTTGTGGGTTTCCTAATTTAATGTTGTTATAGATGGTATCATTTAAAAGATATACATCTTGAAATACCATACTAATATGCTTTAGTAAATAGTCTGGATGAATATGTTTTATATCTTTTCCTCCTATTTTTATTACTCCTTCATGTATATCCCAAAATCTAGCTATAAGACTAGTAACTGTAGTTTTTCCTGAACCAGAAGGGCCTATGAGAGCTGTCATTGTTCCTTCCTTTGCCTCAAAGCTTAAATTGTTAATAATATTTTCTCCTTTTTCGTATTCGAAACTTACATTTTTAAACTCAATATTATAATGATCAAAATCTACATCTTCATATTTATAACTCATTTCTTTTGTATCATAGGTTTCCATTAACTTTTGTGCTGCTAATTTACAATATCTAAACATTCCATACTGAGCACCGAATGCTCTTAATACATTTGTAAGAGCTATATTAATAATAATAAAAGTTAATAATTCTTTTTTCCCGATACTTCCTATTCCAAACTTTGTAATAGAAATCATCAGTAATATTGGAAAACTTACATCTACAATAATTTGAAATATAAGGACAAAAGGTGCAATCGCCACTTCTGTTCTGATACTTTCTTTTCTTAAATCTCTAAAGGATTTTTCTAACCTTTCAAATTTTTCTCCTATTAAATTGTGAGCTCTAAACTCCTGTATACCATTTAGATACTCAACCATTCTTGAAATAACTTGATTCATTACATGTTTTTTATGCTTTCCTATAGCGCTTACCCTCTCTCCTCCCATAAATATAATAGGAATTGCAACAAGTACTACTATTAGCTGAATTGTTCCTAAAGAAACATCAATCAAAAACGTTATGGCAAGAAGATACACACTAAGAAAAATTGTTTTGATTAAATCACTTGTATTATGAGTCAATATCTTTTCAAAATCCTGTAAATCATTAGTCATAATATTAGATAACATTCCTATACTATTTTTATTAAAAAATCCTAAGTTTATATTTCTAATATGATCTCCTAGTGAAATACGCATTTTTTCAATAGCCCTAGCTCCTCTGGCTTGTATTCCTGTATATCCTTTTGAGTTTACAAACGCTCTAGCAATAAAAGCTACTACCATAACAAATGAATAGATCTTTATTTTTGAAAAACTTAAATTTTCATTCATTAAATCTAACAATACAAAATATAATACTGCATAAAAAAACATATGAAATAAGGTATCTAGTGTCAATAAAAAAATAGGTTTTTTAAGTTTTTTGCTGTCTTCACCCAATAATTTTCTTATATCCGCAAACATTTTAAGCACCCCTTTCCACTTTTAAAACTTCATAATCATATAGATCCCAAAGATGTCTATAGAGTCCTTGTTTATTCATAAGAAAATCATGAGTTCCCTCTTCTACAATTTCTCCTTCTTCTAATACTACGATTTTATCTGCATTTTTTATAGTATAAAGTCTATGAGCTATAATAATAGCCGTTTTGTCTTTTAATAAAGTCCTAAGTGCTTGTTGTATTTTACTTTCATTTTCTACATCTGAATAGGAAGTTACTTCATCTAAAATAACAATAGGACTATCTTTAAGAATTGCTCTTGCTATAGATATTCTTTGTTTTTCTCCCCCACTAAGTTTAATTCCCTCTTCTCCAAGCAATGTATTGTATCCATCAGGCAGACCCATTATAAAATCATGAATTTGTGCTTTTTTACTGGCTTCAATAATTTCTTCCATACTTTTATTTGAACCCATGCTTATATTTTCTGCTATGGTATCATGTAGCATAAAAACATTTTGAAATACAAAGGATACTTGATTCATTAAATCTTCCATTTTAATTTCTTTTATATTGACTCCATCAATTGTAATATTACCTTCTTCTATATCCCAAAATCTTCCGACTAATTGACCTAAAGTAGTTTTTCCTGAACCTGAAGGCCCTACTAGTGCTACAATATTCTTAGGCTCTATGGTTAAGGATAGATTTTTTATAACATCTTGTTTATCATATTTAAATGTAACATTATTAAATTCTATTTTTCCTTTTATTCTTCCATCTAACCTTTTGCTTCCTTTTACT
The DNA here is from genome assembly GCF_001282725.1 of Inediibacterium massiliense. Classification (NCBI taxonomy): domain Bacteria; kingdom Bacillati; phylum Bacillota; class Clostridia; order Peptostreptococcales; family Thermotaleaceae; genus Inediibacterium; species Inediibacterium massiliense. Next base: position 1,127,252 of record NZ_LN876587.1, read on the forward strand.
TGCTGTTCTTGCTTCATAATATCTCTTACTTTACCAGCTCCTTCTAACAATAATGAAAATTGAGCCCCAAATTCCAATAATTGTTTAAAAGAAAGAAGAAAGTTTGAACTTAAAATTAAAAATATAATATAAGTAGAAACATTGATTGTTTGATTTAAAAACATAATTCCTCCAATAGGAACCATGAAGAAAAGTCCTGAATCAATAATCACCAAGAATATAGCATACCTTGAAGAATAGTCCATTGTCATTTCAATCCAATAGTCTGCATATTCTTTTGTAGTGTCTTTATAATTCTTAAAAGATTTTGCAGATAAATTAAAAGCTTTCATCACATTCATTCCGTTTATATATTGGATAATAGTAGAATTAAGCTTTTGAAGCAAAGTATGGTAATGTTTTGACATTACTTCCATATCTTTAAACATGGACATTTGAAGTCCAAAGCCTAAAATAATCGGAATAAATAAAACCAAAGCTAATTTCCAATTTAAATAGAAAAGATAAGAAATTACTACAATAGGAGTGACAACTGCTGAAGCTAAATCTGGAATTTGATGAGCTATAAAATTTTCCAGTTTTTCTACATCTTCATTAATTGTTTTTTTCACTTCTCCAATTGTATGTCCTGTAAAAAATCCCATATTCAATTTTGACATATGATTGATTGCCTTCATTCTAATCTCATAAAGTATTGTATATGCAGCAATATGTGAAAATACTCCAGATGCCAAAAATATCACCATTCTAACTGCTACCACCACACCTACCAGAATGGCCATAGATTTTATTTTTTCATAATTTACAGAAGTATTAAAAAGCTCTAATATGATATTGTACATTAAAATATATGGTGCAATTCCCAATATTGAGCTTATTACACTAAATATAGCCGCCATATATAATTTGATCTTTTCTTGACCAGATACTCTCAGTAAAAAACTCAAATTTGATTCTGTTTTCATTTTAATCTCCTCCTTCTATAAAATTTATTTATTGTAATCATTTCTTTATCTATTCATGCCTCCTCTCATACCATTTATAGTATAAATGATAATGATTATCATTTTCTACTCCAAAACAAACAAAAAAATGCTCCAAAAAATAAAAACCATTCTTTTGATTTTTATTTTATTTGAAGCATTTCATAAAAGGCCTATTCATTTTGAAAATAATTCTCATTGATTTTTACATTTTCTATATTGTAAAGGTGTCATATGATGATAATTTTTAAATAAGCTGGCAAATTTACTTGGATTCTCATAACCTACTTCATTTGTAATTTGTAAAATAGACATATTCGTATTTTCTAGTAAATACCTCGCCTTTTCTATTCTTACTTTTTTTATATACTCGTATACTGTATCTCCTGTAATATTTTTAAACCATTTTTGTAGTTTATATATACTTGTATTTAAAATCATAGCCAATTCTTTTACAGAAGGTACTTTATCAATATTTTTATGAATAATCTCTTTTGCCTGGCTTATTTTTTCATTTTCTTCACCATTTAAATATTTCATTTTTTCTTTTGATTTTTCTTCTAGGAAAGTAGTTAAAAACTCAATCGTTTTTAATTTAAGTTTCATATACCCCATCATATCATCTGTGGAAATATCATCTATTTGCTCTGCAATTTGCTTTAACTCATAGCTGGCTTTTTCTATGATTAATATATTTTCCTTAAATATACTATGAATATTTTTCTTCCAATCTAATATGACTTGATCTTCCCATATAGGATTGACTACATTTCTAATGGTATTAAAGTTTAGATGAATAGATATTGTTTTACAATTTTTATATATAAATTGAAAGTATTTCACATCATTTAATGTGGTATAGACAAAAATTTCACCCTCTTTTAATGTATATTCTTTCCCATCTGGAAATGATAAAACTTTATTATCTCCACTATAGCAATATCCTACCTCTAAAACATCCTCATTACGATATCTATTATCAAAATCCATTTTCATTTTATCAAGATTTAGTCTTGCCATCTCTAATCCTTCTTCTATTTTAAGGACTAAAAAATTTCCTATACCAAATTCTTCTCCTATAACATATTTTTTTCCCAACAATTCATCCCATGTTTTACAGCAATATTTATCTTCAATATATTTGTAATAATTATCTAATATACTTTTTTTCATTTCCATATTCAAAGTTTCCTCCTTTGATATTTACCTACTCTTTTTTATTTTGCCGTAATCATAAGAATGAATTATTTTAAAAACTAAATAACTTACATATTTTACCTTGCTCTTCATTTTATTTTGTCTATAAATATTATACATAATATTTCCATTTCGTGAAACTTTAAAATCCTATAAAACATGATTTTATTTCATTAATAGATAAACTACCAAAATATTTTTTTAGATCAATGCTTCTTAGAAAGTCTTCTATATATTCTTCTTCATATCTTATTCCTATCATCTTTTTTTCTATTTGTGATAAATCTAATAAACCTAAAAAATCACCATATATTCTACATTCATAAATAAGCCCATCTATAATATTTAAAAATACTTGTATCTTTCCTCCTTCAAACCGCTTTGAATTTTCATAATTAAACTCTGGTGATTTTCCATAGTTCCATTCCCAAGTCATATACTTTTCTTTCATTAATTTTTCAACTGCTTCAATATCTTTGGTCTGTAATTCATACTCTTTTATCATACTTTTATTAAACTGAAGTATATTTGTAATTAAAATATTTTTAAAATCTTCTATTGAAATATTTTTTTCTAAATGATCTTTTATATTAGTTACTCTACTTTTTATGGACTGTATCCCTTTTCCCATGATTTTATCATGATCTATACTTAATGCTTTTACTAAATTTTCTAGTTCAGAATCAAATAACAAAGTTCCATGATGCAAGAGTCTGTCTTTATAAAGATACTGAGAATTCCCAGATATCTTTTTTCCTCCTATTAAAATATCATTTCTTCCTGATAGTTGTGCATTCACTTTTAGTTTTCTTAAGGAATCAATGACTGGAATTGTAAAAGTCTTAAAATCTAGTAAAAACTTTTCCTCATACTTTGCTAGAAAAGTAAAGTTAATATTTCCCAAATCATGATAGACACTTCCTCCCCCTGAATTTCTTCTAACCACATGGATATTATTATTTTTAACAAAATCCATATTGATTTCATTTAAAGCATTTTGATGTTTTCCAATCACAATAGTAGGCTCATTTTGCCAAAGTATAAAATAATCTTCATCTATGTCCACATTTTTAAGAAGATATTCCTCTAGTGCTAAATTGAAGAAAGGATTTACAGATAAATTGATTAAAAATTTCATTTTTTCACCTCCAAAAATAGTAAAAGGGTCCTTTTATATCAACACTATCAAGTATACCCTAGCTATAAAGCTAGGGTATATTCCTTATTTATTAATCATATGAATAGCTTCTTTATTTACTGCGAGTACAGCTTCTTTCATAGCTTCTCCTATAGTGGGATGAGCATGTATCGTAGATGCAATCTCTGATAAGGTAGCTTCTAATCTTAACGCCAACGCTCCTTCTGTGATTAAATCTGTAGCTCTTAAGCCTAGTATATGTACTCCTAAAATTTCATCATACTTTTTATCCGCAATAATCTTTATCATTCCTAATGTTTCATTCATAATAAGAGATTTCCCATTTGCCCTTAAAGGGAATTTCCCTACTTTGTAATCTATTCCTTTTTCCTTAACCTGTTCTTCTGTAAGCCCCACAGATGCTAACTCAGGTTTTGTATATACACAAGAAGGAACTGTCTTATCATCCATCTTTACATTTTTATCCATTATATTTTCTGCAGCAACAATTCCTTGTTCTGATGCCACATGAGCTAACATATTTTTCCCAATACAATCTCCTATTGCATATATTTGTTCTACATTGGTTTGCATCTTATTATTTACAACAATACATCCCTTTTCTGTTCTTACACCTACTCTTTCTAAATTCAATCCATTTATATAAGGTTTTCTTCCAACAGCCATCAACACTTTCTGAGCATGTATTTTTAGTTGCTCATGTCCATTGGCAAAAATAACATTAAGACCTTCTGTATTTTCTTCTATTTTCATAACCTTACAGTTGTTATAAATTTTAATGCCTTCCTTTATTAGCTTTCCTTTCATCAATTCCGAAATTTCCCGGTCCACTGGAGGCAATATATATGGCATCATTTCAATAATCGTTACTTCACATCCAAAAGCATTATAAATACTTGCAAACTCTACACCTATAACTCCTCCACCAATAATCACTATACTTTTTGGTATATAATCTAAACTTAAAGCATCTGTACTATCTATGACTCCTTTGAGCTCTTTTCCTTCTATTGGAGGTACAAATGGTATAGAACCTGTAGATATAACAGCTTTATCAAATTCTACTTTTTCTACCTCTCCATCTTCTTTGATAACAGAAATCATATTATTTGATTCAAAACTTCCAATACCATTAATAACTTTTACTTTATTAAAAGCTAATAAACTTTTTACTCCTGAAACCAATGTATTGACTACAGTTTTTTTTCTATTTTGTAATTGATTCCAATTAACTTTAGTTTCCCCACTCACTTCAATTCCAAATTGATTGATATTTTTTATTTCATGAAACAATTCAGCACTGTGCAATAATACTTTAGTTGGTATACATCCTACATTTAAGCAAGTTCCTCCAAGAACAGATTTTTCAATAAGAGTTACTTGGCAACCTAATTGAGCTGCTCTGATTGCAGCTACATATCCTCCTGGTCCTCCACCTAAAACTGCTATTTTCATCTTTATCACCATCCTTATAGCATCAATATTTCTGGTTTTTCTATGAGTTCTTTGACTTTTTCAAGAAATTCTGCTGCTACTGCCCCATCTACAGCTCTATGATCTGCTGTAAGTGATAAATTCATTAAAGGTTTAATAACAACTTCTCCATTTTCGACGATGGGAGTTTCCTCTATTTTATTCACTCCAAGAATGGCAACTTCAGGTTGATTGATAATTGGTGAAAAAGACTCTATACCAAACATTCCTAAGTTTGTAATTGTAAAAGTTCCACCCTCCATATTATCCGAAGTCAATTCATTGGTTTTGGCTTTTGAAGCTAAATCTTTTACTTCATGTGAAATTTCTTGCAAACCTTTCCTTTGTGCATGTTTTATTACGGGTACTACTAAACCTCCATCTATAGCTACTGCCACACCAATATTCACATAATTTCTTAGAATTAATTCCTCACCAGCAACAGAGCAATTTACCAATGGAAATTGCATCAATGCTTTAGATACAATCTTTACTAAAAAATCTGTATATGTTACTTTACAAATATCTTTTAATGCATTTTTTACGCTTTTTAAATTGGTTATATCTGCTCTCATATTATAATTGACCACAGGTGCGATACTCCAACTTTCATACATTCTTGAAGCAATTATCTTTCTCATTTGAGTCATGGAAATCCGTTTCTCTTCAAATTTCTCTTCATAACCCATGCTTTTATTTACAAAAGCTAGAATATCTTCTTTCATAATTCTTCCATCTTTATTGATCTGAGATAAATCTACATTGAAATCTTTTGACATTTTTTCTGCTACAGGAGAAATTTTAGGTTTATTTTTTTGATTTTGAATAAATTCTTCTACATCTTTTAAAATAATTCTTCCTTCTGGCCCCGATCCAATCAAGCTTTTTATATCTATATTATTTTCTATTGCTAACTTTTTAGCAACAGGGGATATTTTTATCCTGTTTTTAGATTTATTTTCATTCTTTACAATCCTATCTTGTTCTTCGATTTTTCTTTCAGTATCTTCTACAGTCTCTTGTGTATTACATTCTTTTAGTAAAGAGGAAATATCCTCATCTATATCCGCAATAATAGCCACTGGTTTTAGACATTCTACAGAGTCTCCTTCTTTACTAAGAATTTTCCTTATGATTCCGCTTTCATTAGCTTCTATATCATTTGTCAACTTATCCGTTGATACTTCAAACAAGACTTCTCCAGCATTTATTGTGTCCCCTTCTTTTTTTAGCCACTTTCCAATAGTTCCTTCTTTCATAGTTAACCCTAGTTTGGGCATGACTACAATTTTTGCCATCCATAATCCCCCTATTCTTTAAATAAATTGTATGGAGGGGAGGATCCCCCTCATATTAAAACATTCCTTTAATGCCATTTATAATATCTTCTGTATTTGGAATCACAGTATTTTCAAGAATTGGTGCATATGGCATAGGTACATTTAATGCTCCTATTCTAACAACTGGTGCATCAAGATCATCAAAGCATTCTTCGCTAATCATTGCTGATATTTCTCCTCCATATCCTCCTCTTTTATGTTCTTCTGTAATAACAAGTACTTTATGGGTTTTTTCAACAGATGCAAATATAGTTTTTTTATCAAGTGGATATAAAGTTCTTGGATCTATGACTTCTACCGAAATTCCTTCTTTTGAAAGTCTTTCCGAAGCTTCCAAAGCATTATAAACCATTTTCCCAGTAGCTATTACAGTAACATCATTCCCCTCTCTTTGTACCTTTGCTACGCCTAAAGGTATAGGCTTTATATCATCAGATACCTCTGTACTTATTCCATATAACAATTTATGTTCAAAGAAAATAACAGGATTATCATCTTCTATAGAAGTCATCATAAGCCCTAATGCATCCTCAGGCGTAGATGGATACACTACCTTAAGTCCCGGCACATGAGTAAACCACGCTTCAAGGGATTGTGAATGTTGAGCAGATGCTTGTACTCCAGCTCCAATAGGCATTCTAATTACTAGCGGAAGATTTATTTTTCCACCAAACATATATCTCATTTTTGCTGCTTGATTTACGATCATATCCATAGCAACCGTTACAAAATCTCCAAACATCAATTCTGCAATTGGCCTTAATCCTGTAGCAGCCGAGCCTACCGCACAACCTACAATCGCTCCTTCAGATATAGGAGTATCTCTTACTCTTTTATCTCCATATTTATCATAAAGTCCTGCTGTAACACCAAAACAACCTCCAAAAGGACCTACATCTTCTCCTAAGATATATACATTTTCATTTTTCTTCATTTCATTTTCCATGCCCGTTTTGATTGCCTCTAAAAATGTCATTTTCATCTTACTCGAACCTCCTCTTTCATATCAGAATAAACATCTTCTACTACTGAATCTACAGATGGATACGGACTATTACTAGCGAATTCTACTGCATCTTCAATTTGAATGTCTATTTTTTCTTGAATATCTTTTAATTGATTTTCATTTAATATTTTCTTATCTAACATAAAGTTCTCCATTCTAGGGATAGGATCTTTTTGAAACCATTCTTCTTGTTCTTTAACTGGTTTATACGTTCCTGGATCTCCTTCAAAATGTCCTCTTTGTCTATAAGTTTTACACTCTATTAAAGTCGGTCCTTGCCCTTCTCTAGCTCTTTTTATAGCTTCGTTAGCAGCATCATAGACTGCAAACACATCATTTCCATCTACCGTAATACCAGGCATATTATATGAAATCGCTCTTTCTGATATATCTTTTATGGTCTGATGTCTACTTTGGTGTATAGATATTCCATATAAATTATTCTCACATACAAATATAACAGGCAGTTTCCAAAGGCTCGCCATATTTAAAGATTCATGAAAAGTTCCTTGATTGGTAGAAGCATCTCCAAAGAAACACACACAAACTTGCTTCGTCCCTCTATACTGTGCACTTAAAGCTGCGCCTACAGATATATTATGACCTGCACCTACTATACCATTTGCACCTAATATACCTTTTGTTGCATCGGCAATATGCATAGATCCCCCTTTTCCTTTACCATATCCTGTAGCTCTGCCAAAAAGCTCTGCCATCATAAATTTCAAATCTCCACCTTTAGCAAGTATATGTCCATGTCCTCTATGAGTACTTGTAATATAATCATCATCATTTAAGTTTGCACATACACCTGTTGCAACTGCTTCTTCACCTATATACAAGTGAACAAAACCTGGAATTTTCCCCTCTGAAAAAAAATTCATAGCTTTGGTTTCAAACTTTCTAATCTTTAACATGGTTTTATACATATCAATCACGTTCATATTGGATATAGCCAAACTCATTACCTCCCCTTATTTTTTATTCTATCCTTCACATCTTCAAACCTAAAAGTATAGAACACCCCCTATCAAATAAATGTTTAAACAATCTAATAACTCTAGAATTTCCAACCTCCTCTTGATTTTTCACGTTCTTGGATATATATTAAAGCAAAAGTTATACCAAAATAAATACTAGTAAAATAGCCATTTTGAAAAACTATTTTCCCAAAAAATCTCATTTAGAATCATTATGGGAAAAAAAGTACCAAAGTGGGAATTTATAAATAATTCTCACTTTGGTACTTTTCATAATTCATATTTCTTAATTTTTCTATATAATGTAGATTTTCCAATACCTATCATTTTACTTGCATCCACTACATTTCCATTGCACTTCTTTAATGAATCAATAATCAATTTTTTCTCAATCTCTTCTAATATATTAGATTTTGAATGACAAACTGGCAAAATATCAGAATTGTAATTTGCATTTTCTTTTATATTTTTGCTAATATAGTCTGGAATTAATGTAGAAGATATGATGCTATTCTTCGATAGATAATAGGCTCTTTGAACCATATTTTCTAATTCTCTCACATTCCCAGGCCAATGATAATTTATAATAGATTGAATAAAATTTTCATCTATTTTTTTTGGACATCTTGGATTTTTTTGATTTAACTTATCTAAAAAAAATTCCGTACAAAGTACAATATCTTCACGTCTTTCTCTCAGCGGAAGCAACTTTAGATTAAATACATTCAATCTATAATATAGATCACTTCTAAAATTATTGGTCTGAATCTCTTGATACAAATTTCTATTTGTAGCTGCAATCACTCTCACATCTAAATTTCTTTCGTATGTTCCCCCAATCCTTGTTACTGTATGATTGTCTAAAATTCTAAGTAGCTTTGATTGCATTTCAAGGGGTAGCTCACCAATTTCATCTAGAAAGATTGTTCCTTTATTTGCTAGCTCAAACTTGCCTGGCTGTCCCTCCTTCAAAGCTCCTGTAAAAGAACCTTTTTCATAGCCAAAAAGTTCACTTTCTACTAAATCTTTTGGTAATGCTGCACAATTAATGGCAACAAAAGGTCCATTTTGTCTCTTGCTTTCATTATGAATAGCATGTGCAAATAGTTCTTTTCCAGTTCCACTTTCCCCTGTAATCAATACAGAACATTCATTTTCAGCAATATTCTTTGCTTCTTCTACTATATTTTTCATTTTAAAATTATCCGTTATAATATCCTCAAAAGTATATCTTGAAGAAAAACCAGCTATTTTATTGACTGCATGTCTGAAACTATCGACTTTTTTTGCAACAATGACAAAACCTATATATTTTTCCCCTTTTTGAACTGGAGTAACGTTTATATTACATTCTACTCTATGATGATCTACATATAAACTTACTTCTCTATACCAAATAATATTGCTTTTATTAAAATTACAAATATCCTTTATAATATCATTTAATAAAACTTTTATATCTAATGTATAAATCTCTTCTTTTTTAACCTTTAATATTTCACACATTTTTAAATTAAAATCTTTTACAATAAAATTACTGTCTATAATCAATATTCCGTCTTCTATAGATTCAAAGGCCACTTTTACCCATTTTCTATGTTCCGCTATTAAAAATTGCTCTTGTATTGAATTAGCAGCTTCAACGACTATTCCAAGGGTATGGGAGTGATATCCATGAAAATCTCCAGACAAATCAATGGCTCCAATAATTTTTCCATTATTATCATGTATAGGTGCGGCAGAACAAGTCCATCCATGTTGTTTTTTTCCATAATGTTCTGCTCCTAAAGTTTGAATTGGTTGATCTAGATAAATACATGTTCCAATGGCATTTGTTCCCACATTTTCCTCTGTCCACTGACAGCCCTTTAAAAAATATAAATGAGTATTTCTCTCCATAATTGTTTTATTTCCAATCACTTCAAGAATTACTGCATTTTCATCTGTCAAGATAATGGAATAATTTGATTCTTTCACTACATTATATAAACTTAACATAATAGGTTTTGCTATTTCAATGAGCTCTTTTTTATTTTGAAGGATTTGATCAAATTCTTCTTTTTCTATCTCTTTGCCACTTCCTTCATATGGATCAACTTTGTAATTCTTACACCGAATCCAAGAGTCTAATATCTCTCTTCTTATATTTTTTGGAATTTGATTTTTTTTCACAAAATTTTCCCACTGTTCTTCCATATTAGGAATACCTAGCAAAATCCATCACCTCCCAAGCATTTAAAAGTTAGATTACATTTGAAATATTACACCTATTCTCTTGTGTTAAGTAACATCTTATACTAGTAAAAACTATTTTTCAATTCAATTTAGAAAAGTAAAAATTTTTTCTTATCACAAATTCTACATTCAATACTATAAAATGAATGATTTTAACAGCTTCACATATAATAATACTGTCATATAATTTATGAATTTCTAAATATAAGGAGGATTCTTATGACTCAAAAAACACGAAAAGGTATTGTGGGGAAAAAAACACCGACTACAGAAAATAGACAAGATGTAGGAATAGGTATAAGCTTTACTGATCAGCACATCTCCAATTCCAAAGAGATTGAAGCTGTAATTGAAAAGAAAAAACAAGATTTAAAATAGCAATAAAAAACCTGAAGATCAATCTTCAGGTTTTAATCATTACTTTACATTTTTAATTTTATTAAATGATTGTAATATTTTCAGCTTGAGGACCTTTAGCTCCTTCAACAACATCAAAAGATACGTTTTGTCCTTCTTCTAAAGTTTTGAATCCTTCTTTGTTGATTTGTGAGAAGTGAGCAAATACGTCATTTCCTTCTTCTGTTGTAATAAATCCAAATCCTTTGTCTGCGTTAAACCATTTTACTGTACCTGTCATGTTTTCTTACCTCCGAAATTTTTATTCCTTTAATTCTTTGTAAATATAAGTTATCCATAAAAATTTCGAAATCTATGCTTAAAATATGCTTCATTTTAGATCGATCGAAAAATTTTCTTACAATAAATTATTTACTTTGGAATTAAGGTTCTCTTTAAGAATATACTAATTTCAAAATAAGTCAAGGCTTTTTTTAAAAAAAATTTTATTGTACTAAAATCTTTCATATTTACTCACTCTAAAAAAGCTTATTTTCTATGATTGTACACACTTGGTCAAATAGTTGAGAATCCTCAATTTTCATTTCTCTTTCTCTTAAAAATCTCATTAATTCTATTGGAACATATTCCTTTGATCTTACATCTACAGATACAATAAATTCATTGATTAATATTAATACGGAAATATCATTCATATCACTAATTAATTTCATCTATCATGATGCCTCCTATAATTTCTGTGTTATTCTATATATTCTATTTTTATTATAAATACCCTTCTTTTTATAAATTAGTATGAATTTTTATAATAAAAACTACTCCTTTTTGATATGCTCCCCTTATGGTAGACAGTTAAAATAATATGACTGTCTACCATAAGGGGAGCATATCAACGTCGATTCTTTTTAATCATTCTATAATATCTAAAATTTAAAATTATGGATAAGGGATTGAAGATCTTCAGCAATATGAGCTAATCCTTCACTAGCGTGCGCAATCTCTTGTATACTTGCTGCTTGTTCTTCTATAGATGCTGAAGCTTCTTCTGTTCCTGCTGCATTTTCTTCTGCAATAGCAGATAAATTTTGCATTGCATCTACAAGTTTGTTTTTATTAGTAAGCATCATATCTACCGATGCATTAAGCTTTTCAATAACATCATTTGCTGTTTCTATAGAAGATGCAATCATATCAAATTTTTTCTCAGTTGCTTTTACGCTTTCTGTTTGAGACTCAATAATATTTTTTACTTCATTCATTTCATTTACAGCACCTTGAGATTTTGTTTTTAATTCTTCTATAACCTTTTTAATCTCGTGTGTAAAATTATTAGATTGTTCTGCTAATTTCCTAATCTCCTCTGCAACTACTGCAAAGCCTTTTCCTGCATCTCCTGCTCTCGCAGCTTCTATAGCTGCATTTAAAGCTAATAGATTCGTTTGTTCTGCAATACTTTGAATCATTGTACTAGCACTTTCTATCTTTTCTGCACTTTCATTATTACTAATAATAATTTCGTAAACTATTTTTGATGCATGATTACCCCTATTTGTTTTTTCAATTAACTCTTTTAATATAGAAAAACCTTCTTCTTTCTGTTTTTGTATTTCTTGAGATGCCACATTAAGCTCTTGCATATACTGTTCATCTTCTTCAAGCAATTTTCCCATTTCATCTACACTTAAAACTGAGTTTGTTGTATCAATGGCTTGGTCACTAGCCCCTCTTGCTATTTCCTCAATAGTTTTTGCTACTTCCTCTGAAGCAATAGCTGTTTGCTGAGAGGTGGCTGTAAGTTCTTCAGAAGTTGCCGCTACTGTCTCTGATGTTTGTGTAATATTCGTTAGTAACTGTACAATGTTATCTCTCATCAATCGTAAAGATTTTGTCATCTGACCAATTTCGTCTTTTCTATTTAAATATTTTATAGCTTTTGTATCTTTACTATATGTAAGATCATAATTTGATATTTCTGTGAGTCTCTCCGTAATATCTATAATAGGTTTTGTAATCGTACCACTCACAAAATAAGTAATTAAAGCACCTATTATTATTACAGCTCCACATAATATAATGAGAATATTTCTAAGTTTATTCACTGCACTTAATATTTCATCCTCTTCTACCCCTACTACTGCAATCCAAGGGCTACCTTCTACTGGAGCAAAACCTACGATTTTATTCTTGCCTTCATAAGTATACTTCCCACTTCCAACTTCTCGTTTAATCATTTTTTTTGTAAGCTCAGCTAATGCTTGAAGTGATTTGTCAGTTTTCGCATTTTCTATATCATTATCTCTCTTCATAACAAGCTCTTTATTTATATCTCCTACTGTCACTCCTTGATTATTGATCAAATAACTGAATCCTGTTTTTTTATAACTTACTTTACTAACAATATCACTTAAGAATGTTCCTTCTTTTCTTCCATAGAACACTCCAATCTGTTGACCATTGAAAGATATGGGGGTAGCAAAAATCACTACTGGTTTTCCTGTAACTTTGCTAATAATCACATCTGATGCTACACTTTCTCCTTTCATAGCTCTTTTAAAATAATCTCTATCACCAACATTCGTTTTTTCTCTCTCTGAATTTAAAACAGTACTATTTCCATCTTTATCAGCAAAAGCAAACGCCAAATATCCTGTTCTTTTCGCTTCTGCTTCACAAAATGCAATCTTTTGCTCTAACGAAATATTTGTATCTAAAATAATCGCATTTTGAGCTAAGCCATCAATATATTTAAGCTCAGCATCTCTTTTTGCTCCTATATACTTGGTATTTGCCTGTGCTATATTTTCTAATTCACCATGAGCATTTTCTATTAAATTGTTACTTACTATATTGATAGATATAAATCCTAGTCCTACTGTTAAGATAAATATCATCAAAGTAAATATAGCTATTAATCTAATTTTTAAAGATTTCACATTACAACCCCCTATCTTATTTTTTCTCACTAAAAAATGAATTATATTTTTTTATATCCCATATTGAAACTTTCAAACATAAAATTTCTCCCTATTCTATATTCAATATACTTATTATAAAATCATACTTCATTAAAAGTCATCAACCTCAGCTTTCTTTTTAAATTTAAGACACTAGATACTTTTTGTACCTAGTGCTTAGTTTGCTTTTATTTATATAAAATCACCTTAGTATATACAAAATATTGCGAATACTTTTGCGTAATTTTCCTTTATTTTCCTTATACTATACTTATATTTTATTCTTATTATTAAAATATAACAATATTTTTTTATGAATCTCTCTATATTAAAAAAAGAGCCTTATTATGGCTCTATAAACATACTATTTTCTTCTATCTATTTCCTGATGTAATTAATTTATCCTTATGCAGTACATGATCTAATATCCAGTTTAAAATAAAGCCTAACCAATCTTCTAAATATTTTTTAGGATTTTTATCTAAAAGTTTATAATCCATTTTCTCAATCTTTTTCATAAACTCAGCGTGTTCTATCTTTTGACTAAATAATTGATCATATTTAATTTTCAACATATAATTTTCCTCTGATTGAAAATGAAATCTCGCGTATTGACGTAAATCATCTATCATTTCAAAGACTTTATCATATTTATTCATGCAACTCTCATTTCCTAATAGATCATATGTATTATTCCAAAGTGTAAATAGATATTTATGTTGTGTATCTATTAGATCTACTCCTATTGAATATTCATCTTTCCATATCAGCATCTAATCTCTCCCTATTGTTTGAATTTTAATTAAGTAATAATTAATTTTTAGGCATTTGCAATTCTATGCCAGGATTTTTAGCGATATCATCAGCAATAATAGCTATCCCCTCTACTTTTGCACCATGTTCTACTTTAGGTTGAATGGATGGATTGCTTGGGTATGTTGTTCCATCGTATTTCATTAAGGCAAAAAAGCTTTCTATACCTCCTCCATAAACATTCATAATAATATCTCGATATCCTTTTGTTTTGCTATTGCTTATAATAACAGGATTATTTACAAGACTAAATCTTGATAATAACTCATACTCTTCATTTTTCTTTTTAAAAATAGCAGCACTACATCCACCAGTACCACATACCTCAAAGCCTACGAGATAGGCGAATACTTCAAGATTTTCATCCCCGTTAAGATCTACTTTGTTATAATAATATCTTATATGATCTTTACATTGGTCTAAATCAAATTCTTTTACTAAAGCCTTTTCAAGTTTTATATCTTTTTCTTTTTCAGAACAAACATATTTTACAGATGAAAAATCTATTCCATCTTGGTTTTTGAATGGATTATACTGACAAAGTTGTCTTCTTAGCCTTAATAGTTCTTCTCTAGATGGATAAGGATATTCAAATTCTAGTGCCCTATCAATAGACTTCAACGCTTCCTGAATATCACCTGTTTTTATTTGAGCATCTGTTAGATAATACCAATACGTAGTTGAGTCCTTATAAGCGTCTCCAGTATCATGAATCCATAACACTAGTTCATATATTCCATTTTTTCCTTTTACAATATCTGCTACACCCCAAGCGCCACAATAATATTTTAATACAATAATATAATTTTCTCCTTGCCAATTATACGCACCAATTAATTCTAAGATACCATCTCCATCTAAATCTACCATTCCTACTGCTGGTCTTTTAAATGGTGTCTCTAATACAATGATTCTAGCCATAGATGGTAGAAACGGTGTAATGATATCTATTAAATATCTACTATCCCACATATTATAACCTCTCTTCTTTTCTATTATAAAGTTATTATACGTGGGTGTTTTTTATATGTGCTTGAGAAAAACATTTCTGATACCTATCTAGCAATAAATTCTTTTACATCAGTTACTTCTTCCCATGGTAGTTCCCAAAATGTAGCTTGTATTGATTTTTGACCTTGAGGATTATCTATATATTCATCATATCTATCTAAATTAAATATTCGATCCCAACTGTTTTCTACTTTAAATCTCAGTTCATCTAGTATTTTTGAATTTTTATTCATATCCTGTAAATCAAATAGTGTTATATTATTTTTCTCCATTTCTTTATAGAATAAATTATGATCTTCTTCATTTTTAGGTATATACCAATCATTCAGTACATAATGATATAAATCGAAATCAGATAATAATACTTTATCATCTTCAATTTCAAATTCAATTCTATATAATTTTGTTCCTCTTTCTCCATAACCACTATATCTTAAATCAGGCTTTCTTTTACTAGCATTCATCCACTGATACCATGCCCAGACTGGATATGCTGATAAATCAGGCATTTGTGCCTTCAATCTTTCTTTCATTTTTTCAACCATCCAATTATATGCTCGTTTAAAATCTTCCTCAATATATTCTTCTGTACCACGTAAAATCTTATTTTCTTTCAATTGATTATATCCAGTTATATCTTGAATCGTCCAAAGTATTATAAACCTCACCGCCTTCATACAGTAACACATACAGCTTTTCTCTAATCTCAAACCATATCCTAGTTATTTTAAAAAAGCATTTAATCTAATAAGATCAAATGCTTTTATTATACTCAGATATTTTTTGTTATGCTTTACTTTCTATTTTATAGCTTTTAATTTTGCAATATCAGACCAATTACTTGCTGTAATCAATTCAACATTACTTAAATCTTTTCTGATATTCTTTACTTCTCCATTAATTTCAACAACTTCATGCTTTAAATTTTCTTGTTCAGCAGCTATAATGTTTGTCTTATGTTCTAACACTCTTAAAATTTGAGTATGCTCATCTTGTGTTGTTTTGATATTTTTTATATCATTTTGCATCGATTTCATATCATTTTGCATCGATTTTAAAAT
The DNA here is from genome assembly GCF_001282725.1 of Inediibacterium massiliense. Lineage (NCBI taxonomy): Bacteria > Bacillati > Bacillota > Clostridia > Peptostreptococcales > Thermotaleaceae > Inediibacterium > Inediibacterium massiliense. The sequence continues at coordinate 1,143,821 of NZ_LN876587.1, forward strand.
ATCTAAAATCTCTTTATCCATAAGTGTCACCACCTTGTACCTTTTTAAAAATTATATCATATTTTATAGATGGATTAAATTACTTTTATTATATTAAAACTTATATGAGTATTTTTCTTTTTATAGGCCTTATATGAAACTCAATAATAGCTCCCTTTGGATTATTATTTTTCGCTGTAATTGCTCCTCCATGTTTTTCAACTAGAGTCTTTGAAATATACATACCTAAACCAGAATGTCCTGTTTTAAATGAACGAGATTTGTCTCCTTTATAAAATTTATTAAAAATATTTTTTAAATCCTGATCACTAAAACCCCTTCCTGTATCTACAATACAAAATTCTATCTCATCATCTTTACATAGGACATTAATTTTTATAGAGTCTCCTTTTTCTGTATATCTAATGCTATTAGACATCATATTATCTAAAACTTCTTCTAAAGATTTGGTATCAAATTGATCCACAAAGCTTTTTTCTCTTAAATCTATTATATCTATTTTAAAATTTATTCCTTTTCCTTCGCATAAGAATCTGTAGTCCTTCTCTTTGATCTTTAGAAATTCTACCATATTAATTTCTCTAGGCTCCAAAATAAAATTAGGATTTTCAATATTAGATATTTTATTCATATCTTCTAATAATACTAAGGCTCTTTCGTTATTTCTTTTGATTACCTCTATATAGTCTTTAAACTTATCTTTCTGAACTATGCCATCTATTAAAGCTTCCGAATAAGTATTGACTATAGTAAGAGGAGTTTTTAAATCATGAGCAATATTTTCTATATTTTCTCGTCTCTTTTCTTCTAAATCCCATTGTTTGATTAAAGAATCTTTAAGATGAATTCTCATCTCTTCAAAAGCATTACAAAGCTTTCCAATTTCATTATTCTCTTTGTAATTTATATAAAAATCCAAATTCTTATTTTTTATTTTTTCAGCTCCATCTAATAGCATATTTATAGGTTTATTTAATTTTTTGCTTAATTGCTTAGCATATAATATTGTAAAGATAATTATATATACAAAAGGTATCAATATGATTAAATTATACAATCTAAGCATTAAATAATTTTTTGTTTTCTGAGTGCTTTTCAATTGATACTTTAATATGATAGCACCCTTCATATCATTATCTTTGTTAAAGATAGGTATAACTTTAGCAAAGTTATTGTTTCCCAATCTTAAAATAGAATTTAAATTTTCATATAATTCCCTTTTGTTTTTCACTAAAGGCTTTTTCATATTTCCATATATTAAATTCCCTTCACGATCTAAAACCTGATATAACATTCCTTGACTTGGTACAATTTTATTCATTTCACCTTCAAAACTTCTATTTAAAACCTCTTCATTTTTTTCATTAATTTTATCTATAATACTGGGCAATTGATTTTCATAATAATTTGCTGGGTAATAAATATAATCAAAGGTTTTAAAATAAATGATAAAGCTTATGATGGATAAAATAAAACTTAAAAATATGATCTTTATAAAATTTACTATAAATTGATATTTTAAACTCTTATCTTTTATTATTTTAAGTCCCATTTATACCCAACACCCCAAACCGTAACGATATATTGATTGTTGTCTTCCATGGTTAAAATTTTAGATCTAATGTTTTTAATATGTTCCGTAACAGTCCAAGTACATCCCATACCATCAAATCCCCATATTTTTTCATATATCTGCTCTTTTGAAAAGACTTGTCCAGGATAAAGGGATAAGAGTTCAACTATTTCAAACTCTTTTTTAGTAAGATTTAAATCTTTACCATTGACTGTAACAATCATCCCTTTAAGGTCTATCTTTAAATTTTTAAATTGTAAAAAATCTTCAGCCTCTCTATTTAAATATCTTTTTTCTCGTCTTAAATGAACTTTCACTCTCATAACCAACTCTTTTAAGCTAAAGGGTTTTGTGATGTAATCATCTCCACCAATAGCTAATCCCTTTATTTTATCTGTTTCCGAATCTTTGGCAGATAAAAATAAAATCGGACAAGTTACATAATCACGAATTGTATGACATACATGAAAACCATCTATATCTGGCATCATAATATCTAAAATGATTAAATCTGGTCTTTTTTTAGATAATTCAATCCCATCAAAACCATTATATGCTGTTAATACATTGTATCCATTATTCTCTAATACATCTTTTATGATCATAACCATATCTAATTCATCATCGATAATGAGAATCGTCTCCATAAATACCTCCAAATTTTAATATTTCAGTCCATATAATAAAAAAGATAAAATATATAGTATATATATGTGGGCAGGATAGAATATATAAAATAACTTCTTCATAGATTTGCCTTTCTCTCCATTATATAAAAACATAAAAATTAAAGCAAAAACACCCATCCACTCATAATAATCTGTAAACATAAGTTTTAAACTAATAGGTCTAATATATAATAGAGGTATGCCTATCATCCAGGTTAATACAAATATCCCATAAGAGATAAATTGTAGTTTTCTATTTTCCTTACATATATACAATATCACACCTGTCAAAATTACATATATACCACCCTCTACTAAAAAAGGAGAAGGAAGTAATGTATTTACTACGATATAAACATATGTAGCTATTGGCATTGATATAATTGGCAAAATCCACAATTGAAATATATAAGATATTATAAATGGAGATACTATAAATCCCATACCTTTTAATCTTTTTTTCTCTTTTATATAATCTATTCCCTGAAATATAATGATTAAGATTACAAAGGTTGAAAATATACCATTCTCAGGGTAAAATCCATCCCCTCTTTGAAATTGATGTGAAAATTGAATGACATATTTTATAAATCCCATAAATACAGCCATTAAATAAATTCTTGTAAAATATTTCTTTTTATTAGAAGTATGGGTGTACCCTTCTATCATTGTAAATAAAAACAAATCTCCTGCTAATCTACCAATCCACGAAAATATAATAGGCACTTTACCTGTAAATTCAAAAAAATAATGAATATGGTCACAGAGCATAAATATAAGAGCTAAAAATTTAATTTGAAATCCTGTAAGTCCTTCTTTGCTTTTTCCTAAAATCATTTTCATTCCTCCTTATAAATTCTTTATCTACTCTAGCATCTAATTATAAAGAATTTATAAAGTTTTATAAAAAAAAGATTAAAATTAAGGTTCTATAATGATCCACCTTCTATATCAAAACCCTCAAGTGAAATTACTTGAGGGTTTTATCGTTTTTTTATTAAGTTTCCCATCATACATTCTATTTATCTATTGCCATTACTTTGTAAAACACCTCCAATTAGTACTTTCTAAATATTCATCTACCCTTTCAGTCTCTTTAGTGCACCTAATATTTTATAATATTCCTTATCTAATACTTCTGTATCATCCTTTTTAGATGGCATAGATAATCTTCCTATAACTTCTGAAAGACGATTTCTTAATATCATCTCTTGGTTTTGAATTTTTTCTTTATGATAATCCGTAGACTTATTGTTTCTAGCCAAATATTCCGTATAGTTTCCTATAAATATTTCTATTTTTTGATCTTTAATTGTCATAATTTGATTTGCAACATGATCTACAAAACTTCGATCATGAGAAACAAACAATAATGTTCGATCATATTCCTTAAGAGTTTCTTCTATGACTTCAATAGCATCAATATCCATATAATTCGTAGGTTCATCTAATATTAGTAAGTTAATATCTTGTAATAATATCTTGGCAAAGGAAACTTTTACTCTCTCTCCACCACTAAGTATATCAACCTTCTTATAGATCATTTCTCCTTTAAACAAAAGTCTAGCTAGTAATAATCTTGCAAAATTCTCAGGATAGGCACTACTCTCCATGACATTTTCAATAATACTTGCATTTTTATTGAGTAAATTCATATCCTGACTAAAGTACCCGATCTTTGCTCCTTGAGCAATTGTTATGGCATCCTCATTATTCATAATCATCTTCATTAAGGTAGTTTTTCCACTACCATTAGGACCGATCAATGCCACTCTAGATCCATTATAAATGGTGAATTCTGCATTTTTAAATATGATCTTATTAGCAAAAGCTTTATTTATATTTTTTCCTTCTATAATAATTTTACTATGAAGTCCATTGGAATCCATAATATCTAACTTAATTTTTTCTTGTTCTCTGGGTTTTTCCTTTACCTTCATGTGTTCAATTCTTTTTTGAGCATTTTTAACTGCCCTATTAAGATTAGCCTTGGCCTTTTGCCCTCCCATCTTATGAAGTCTAGCTTCAGAATTTCCCATCCTATTAGGAACTCTTTTTATATTTTTAGACTTTTGTTTAATCTGATCCATAACTTCGCCAAGTCGTTTCTTCTCTTTTACATATTCTTCATACTCAAATTGATCTCTTTCCCTTTCCTTAATCTTCTGCTCCCTATAATCGCTGTAATTACCTTTATAACTTTTGATTTTGCCATTTTCTATCTCTAGAATCTGATTGCATAACTTATCTAAAAAACTTCGATCATGAGAAATAACAATCAGAGCACCTCGATATGCTCCAAATTTCTCCTCAATAAGCTCAACCCCTTCCATGTCCACATTACTAGTGGGTTCGTCTGCAAATACCATCATACTATGACTATCTAACGCCTGTGCAAACTTAAATCTTGCCTTTTCTCCCCCACTCATATTCTCATCCCAAGTAGATTCAACATCGAATTTCGAAGCCATCTCATCACTTATATTTTTTCTATTGGGTGGTTCGAGCTGCGATATATACTCAAATTTTCCATATAACTTCAGACTACCTTCATCAGGCTCTAACCTTTGACTTAATATATTCATCAAAGTAGTTTTCCCTACTCCATTTTTACCTACTATCCCTATTCGGTCTTCCGAATCAATTTTTAAGTGATCTACATTTAGTATCAACCGATCCCCAAAATATTTTTTGATCTTATTGCACTCAATTAATAACATAAAAAAATCCTCCCTATTTTTGGAGAGGATAGCATTTTGCTTATACGATAACTAATGCACGATTAATAAAACTTTGAACCATTTATAATCCAATTGATCATATAAGGTCAAAATTTGCATGCTTCATTCACATAAAACAAGCTATCCACAGCTATAAAAATACTATCCACTCATAAATTAAAATAAAATGCATGACAACAAAACCTTTACTTAAGGTTTACCTAAGGCTTTGTATCTGTTCTCATCTTACATCAATCTCTAAAGCGAATTATATTTTCATTTCTGCAAATACCTTGCCCTTTCTTAAAATAAAATTTCTTAATATTCATTTTAATTATACAGACTGCTTTCTTTACTGTCAATATTACTTGAGCCCTCACTTAACAAAAGATATACACTGTGATCTTAGAATTGAAAAAATCTCAATCCTCATCTGACTCTTTAATTGATTTTATACTCCAGCTTTAAAATTATATATAGGCCTAATTACCTTTATAATATCTACAGTATCATGTATTTTACAGTTTACCTAACTTCCCTTTCTTTGTCCTTTTTCCTTAAAGAGTTTCCTATAGAAGGAATGCTTTCTCTATAATCATTTGGATTTTTATAATTCACTTCCTCAAAAGATTTAATTTCTTTTAAGGTACTTCTTTTTTGTGACATGAGTACCTGTACCCCTGAGGATTTTCTATTTGTTTTTACCTCTATTTCATCTGTGTTAAATATAAGTATCTTGTTTGTATTACTAATTGCGACCAATTCTGATTCCTCTTCCATTTTCATCATGCATACCAATTCATTACGATCTGAGTAAGCATTCACAAGCTGTGTTCTGTTTGTTTTTGTTTCATAGCTTGATAATAATATTTTCGTACATTTTCCATTTTTAAAGAAAAATAGCATGTATCCACTATAATCGATGGTTGCAACTATATGTATAATCTTCTCATCTTCATCAAAGCCCAATAGATTTTGAAGATATTGCCCTAGGCTGCTACTTTTACAATCTTCAAGTTCATAAGCTTTCTTTTTATATACTCTATGCTTATTTGTAAATAGAAGGATCTCAGATTTATTTGTTGCATCCACTTCTTGTACAATAAAATCTTCTTCTTTTAATTTTTGTTCATTAAAACCCCTCAAACTCGCTAAAGAGATTTTCTTAAGATACCCTTCATTTGTAAGAAATAACTTTAAATCATAGTCTTCAATAAGGTCTTCTTCCTTGATTTCTTCTATCTTATTCTGCCCAATAATCATAGTCTTTCTATCTTGTCCATACTTTTTTGATACATTTGATAACTGCTTTATGATTATTTTTTTGATCTTTTCATCACTATTTAGGGTTTCTTCTAATTCCTCTAACTCTTTTTGAAGATTTTTACTATCTTTAGTTTTCGTTAGGATATATTCTTGATTGAAGTTTCTTAATTTGATTTCAGCAATAAATTCAGCTTGAAGCTCATCTACTTCAAACCCTTTCATTAGGTTTGGAATTACATCTTTATCTTTTTTAGTATCTCTTACAATTTGTACTGCTTTATCTAAATCAAGTAGTATTTTTTCTAATCCTTTTAATAAATGCAGCTTTTCTGATTTTCTATCATAATCGTATTGTAGTCCTTTTTTAATACATTCCATTCTAAAATTAATCCACTCTAATAATATACTCTTAACACCTAAAACCTTAGGCTGCCCTTTTACTAAAATGTTAAAATTGCAACTGAAGCTATCTTGTAACTTTGTGTATTTAAATAGCCTTAACATTAATTGTTCTACATCTGTAGATTTTTTAATATCTATAGTAATTTTTAGTCCATTCTTATCTGTTTCGTCTCTTATATCTGTAATGTCTTTAATTTTACCTGCCTTTACTAATTCTGTAATTTGATCAATGATTGTTTCCAGATTTGTAGTATAAGGAATCTCTATAATATCAATACACCGATTCTTCCGATCATAATTATACTTGCCCCTTATGTAAAAGCTACCTTTTCCCTCATCATATATTTTTTTTATATCTTTTTCATTGTAGATTAGTTCTCCTCCAGTGGAAAAGTCAGGACCTTTTAAATATGTCATAATATCTATATTTTCATTTTTCATTAACTGAATGGTTGTATCACATATTTCTTTTAAATTAAAGCTACAGATATTACTTGCCATACCTACAGCGATACCTAAGTTTGGATTTACTAAAATATTTGGAAATGTAGTTGGTAGCAATATAGGTTCATCCATTGTGTTGTCATAGTTTGGTATAAATTCTACTGTATTTTTTCCTATTTCACTAAAAAATTCTTCACATATTTTTTCTAATTTTGCCTCTGTATACCTAGGAGCAGCGCAAGCCATATCTCTTGAGTAGTTCTTACCAAAGTTTCCCTTACTGTCTATATACGGATGTAGCAATGTCTCATTCCCTCTTGTTAACCTTACCATTGTTTGATAGATGGCTTGATCTCCATGAGGATTTAGTCTCATAGTTTGTCCAACAATATTTGCTGACTTTGTTTTTTGTCCTTTTAATAGTCCCATTTTATACATTGTATATAATAGTTTTCTATGAGATGGTTTTAATCCATCAATCTCTGGTAGTGCTCTTGATACAATAACCGACATAGAGTAAGGCATATAGTTGCTTTCTATAGTGTCGATTACATTCATTTGTGTAACATTATTATCCATGGTTTCTCCTTCCTTAACTTATATCAGATCTATCTAAATATGTGTGTCCATATTCTTCGATGAATTGCTTTCTTCCTGTAAGATCATCTCCTAAAAATAGTTCAAATGCTTCCTTCGTAGCTTGTGCCTCTGATGGAGTAACCTGGATCAGTCTTCTTGTTTCAGGACACATAGTCGTCTCCCACATCATTTCTGGTTCATTTTCTCCTAATCCTTTTGATCTTTGAAGTTTATATTTTCCTCTTAATCTATTTGTAATTTTTATTTTTTCTTTTTCTGTATATGCAAAATATGTTTTTCCTTGTGTACTTGTAATCTCATACAAAGGAGATTCCGCTATATACACATATCCATTTTCGATCATTGTAGGTATGAGGACATATAGCATAGTAATAATCAAGCATCTGATTTGATATCCATCTACATCTGCATCTGTACATATAATCAATTTATTCCATGACATTTTACTCATATCAAAATCTGCTAATTCTTTTAAATGTTTTGATTTTACTTCTACTCCACAACCAATAACTTTTAATAGATCCATAATAATATCATTTTTAAAAATCTTTTCATAATCAGATTTAAGACAATTTAAAATCTTACCACGAACAGGAATAATGGCTTGGAAGTTTGCATCTCTACCCATTTTTGTACTTCCAAGAGCAGAGTCTCCTTCCACGATAAATAGTTCTCTTTTAGAGATATCCTTACTTCTACAATCCACAAACTTTTTTACTCTATTACTAATATTGTCTATCTTTTTACTTAGTTTCTTTCTTACGTCAATACGTGTCTTTTCAGCTTTTTCTCTACTTCTCTTGTTTACTAGAATTTGTTCTAGAATTTTTTCTGCTTCTAATCTATTTTCAATAAAATATATTTCTAGCTTTTGTTTCAAAAACTCGTTCATCGCTTCTTTGATAAATACATTTGTAATTGCCTTTTTAGTTTGATTTTCATAAGAGGTTATTGTACTGTATGTATTCACAACTAGTACTAAGCTATCTTCTATATCTTGAAATGTAATCTTTTTTTCTCCCTTTTTGTATTTCCCTTCCTGATTTAACTGTTTATCTATGGCATAAACAAAAGAATTTTTGACAGCTTTATCTGGAGAGCCTCCATGTTCCAAAAAAGAAGAATTGTGGTAATACTCTAGAAGATTTTTTTCATTATTAAAGCAAAAGGCAATCTCCATTTTCACCTTATATTCAGGTTTATCTTCCCGATCTTTACCCATAGTTTCTAATTCAAAATAGGCTAAATCTGTAAATCCTATATCTTGGTTAAATTCTTTTACATAATCTGCAATCCCATCTTCATAAAAATATGTAAATTCTTCTCCACTTTCCTCATCATAAAGAGTAAAGGTAATCCCCTTGTTTACAATGGCTTGTCTTTTTAGAGTTTCTTGAAAAAATACAAGAGGAATATCAATATCATTAAAAACCTCTAAATCTGGTTTCCACTTAATCCTCGTTCCTGTATAATTATGATCAGACTTAGACTTTATGTATCCTTCTTTATTTTTTGTTACATTCTCGCCCTTATAAAAGTGAAGATCATATTGATAACCATCTCTTAATACTGTAACGTCCATATATTCAGATGCAAATTGAGTTGCAGCTGTACCCAATCCGTTTAATCCTATACTAAACTGATAATTGCTACCATCATTTTTATCATATTTACCACCACCGTAGAGAATACAAAATACAATCTCCCAATTATATTTCTGCTCTTTTGAATTCCATTCAATAGGAATTCCACGGCCATAATCTCTAACTTCTATTGACCCATCTTTAAATCTTTTTATCTCTATTTGATCCCCAAATTTTTCTGCTGCTTCATCCCTACTGTTTCCCACGATTTCCATTACTGTATGCTGACACCCTTCAATCCCATCACTACCAAATATTACCCCTGGTCGTAGTCTCACTTTATCCTTTTCTTCAAGTGTTGAAAGGCTTTCATTTCCATATTCATTTTTTCCCCTCATTCGTATCCTCCTACTTACCCTTTTATATTCATATATTACTTATACACTTAAAAATCTTACAGAGCTAGATATGCGTATTATAACATTTTTTTCCGAATATGCAAACGTTTGTTCTGAATTATACGCTTATGGGACAGTGATCATTTCTTATAAACTAATTTTCTGTAACTATCTTCAATAGTAAACTAAAAAAAACTTAAATCTCTTTAAATTTATAATATATATGTTTAATTACCTTATGCTTAAGTGATATTATTAACTTGACGATATTTCTATAGAAAGGTGGGTTTTCATGAACTATATGTCTTTGATTTAAGGGACCTTAAATTAATATTTTAAAAATTTAATGCTATTCTATAATCATATAGTAAATTATTCCATTATAATAATTATATCGAGGTGAAAAAACATGTTTAGTTTTTATAGTAAGCTCTCTACAGAAGTATACAATATAGATAAGCCTATTGGACACTCCTTTGGTGATGTGGAATTTTACAAAGAAAGACTTAAACCTGTTAAAGGAAGAATTCTTGAACCAGCAGTGGGAACAGGCCGTATTTTAGTTCCCCTATTAGAAGAAGGTTTCACTGTAGGTGGTATAGATTCATCTTCTGAGATGCTAAGTTTATGTAACTCTCATTGTGAAGAAAGAGGTTTTAAAACTAACCTTTATCAGAAAAATATGCAATCTTTTTCTTTACCTTATAAATATGAAGCAATCATTATTCCTGCAGGCTCCTTTTTACTACTAGAAAATTCAATTGATGCTATGAATGGATTAAAATGCTTCTATGAACATCTTGATATAGATGGACGTCTTATTATAGATCTATTTATGCCATCAAATTTTAATACTGGATATACTTCAACAAGAACTTGGGGTACTCCTGCCGGAGACTTAATCACCTTAAACGAATCCCTTGTCGAAGTTAATTTTATTAATCAATATACAGTTTCCCATTTGCGATATGAAAAATGGTGCAACAATCAGTTGATACAAACTGAATTGGAACGTTTGTCACTTAGATGGTATGGCGTAGAGGAATTCAGATTAATTCTAGAGAAAATTGGATTTAAAGATATTATTATTTCTTCTGATTATAAGTTTGATGTATATCCTACAGATAAAAATCAAATCATTACTTTTGAAGCATATCGTAAATAAAATAACCTTTTATCTGTATCCATCAAATAGGACACATATAGATTCTATGAAATTGTAATGAGATAATACACCAAAGATAATAAAGAGGAATTTGAATTTATATGATTCTTGAGATCACCTTCTTCCATGGGCAGAAAACCTTCCGAAAGAATGTAAATTAAAACTAAAATCCAAAAAGTAAAGAAGTCCTATTTATGATTATTATCTTATAGATAGGACTTGTGTTATATATGGGCTGTATTTGACAGATACGATCTTTAATAATAAACTAAAAAAGAACTTAAAACCCTTTAAAATAAAAGAAAGCCAGATTGTCATCTGACTCTTGATTGACTTTATGATCCAGCTTTAAAATTATATATAGGTTTAATCACCTTTATAATATCTACAGTATCATGTATGTTATGAATAATCTCCTCCATAGGCTTATAGGCCATGGGTGCTTCATCTAAAGTAGCTAGATTTACAGATGTAGTGAATATTCCTTCCATAGACTTTTTATATTCTTCTAGAGATACAGCTCTCTTAGCTTTACTTCTGCTCATAAGCCTACCCGCCCCATGAGGCGCAGAGTAATTCCAATCTGGATTACCTTTGCCAACACCTAATATACTTCCATCTCTCATATTAATGGGAATTAATACTTTCTCTCCTTCATAAGCAGAAATACTTCCCTTTCTTATGATGTTATCTTTAAAATTTATATAATTATGAATTGTATGAAAATAACTGAAATCATTTAGTTTCTTTCCTAATAACTTTGCCAATATAATATTTGCCATTGTTTCTCTATTTAACTTGGCATATTCCTGACAAATACTCATATCATGTAGATAACGCTCTCTATACTCTTTTGTTAGAAAACATAAATCCTTTGGATAGCTTGGTAATAAATTATCATATTTTACTTTTAGCTCCTTTAATGCAGCTTGAATAAATTTTTTCTTGCCCTCTTTTTTATACTTCGCAATTAAACTATCTCTCTGCTTGAAATAATCTTCTTTTCCCGCACATAAATCAATGGCAAGATTCTGATATAACTCAGCTACCTGTTTCCCTAAATTTCTGCTTCCAGAATGAATGACAAGATATATATTTTCTTCATCATCCATGTCTAATTCTATAAAGTGATTTCCTCCTCCTAATGTACCTATACTCCTTTCAATTCTCTTTGTATGACTTAAATCCCTATAGCAGTATAATTCCTGAAGTTTTGGAAATTTTATGTTCCTACCTTCATGAACCTCCATACCAGAAGGAATCCACTTGTGAATAATTTCATCTAACAATTTAAAATCAATATTTTCTCTTCCCAATTCTACTGTTGTCATGCCACAGCCTATATCCACACCTACTATATTCGGTATAACCTTATCTCCTAAATCTGCAGTAAAACCTATTACACAACCTTTACCTACGTGAGTATCTGGCATAATTGCAATCTTACTATCCTTACAAAATTCTTGACTACATAATTCCATTACCTGAGAAATAACCTCAGTGTCTAGCTTATCCGTATAAACTTTAGCAGTATTATATTTTCCTTTTATCTCAATCATTTGATTTCCTTCTCCCTGTAAAATTTTAAAACTATTTTTATACACATCATAAATGATATTATTCAACTTGTAAATACCATATTTTGTATTTTGTTATTTATACAATATATAGCTTATGGTGACTTATAGGACAGTTAGACTTTTTCATAAACTAATTTTCTATAGCCATCTTCTATTAGATTTTGATTTGTGGTATCATAACCTATAAAGGTTGGAGGTGACTATAGGATGGCGTGTGTTGCTGAATTTGGTATAGTAGACAACTTTGATCAAAACAAGGATTATTCAGAATATGAACCACAAAAATATAATTGTATTGCTATTGAAGACGATATAATAAATAATTGGTGGAATGAACTAATGTTAATAAAGACGTATTTTCATAATTACAATAGACCAGAATATGCACTAGCAAGATGGGGCGTAACATTAATACCACCAGAATCATTAGAAGCTTTTTATAAAATTGTAGCTAATGACAGCAGGTCTAAATCTTCAAAAGAATTAGCAAATCTTATGACATTGATTAGAAAGGCTATAAGTGAAAATAAATATGTTATACATTATGGTGTTTAAGTTATACAAAAATTGTTTAGGAGGTACATATGGCACAATCATGGAGTGGAATTCAGAAAAAATTAGAACAAGATTTATTATGTGAAAAATTAAGAGGTAGAGTGAGATATTTTATTACCAAATATAGAAAAGCTCATGATGATGAGTCTCGAATAGCCATATTAATAGATAAAAAAGAAGTTGTACGTGGTAATATATTTGATTTTTATAGAGAAGCTGATCCTATTTCAGATAAAATTAGAGCAGAACAAAAAATCCCAAAACGTTTATGGAATGGAGATGAAATACTTTATGATAATGAAAATAAAGAGCTAGAAGAAAATGTTGATGCTATTTGTATTCATAAAGGTATAATTGATGCCTATCTATTCATAATAGCTCTTAATTTTTATCTACACCATTCAATAAAAGAGAGCATAAATTCAACAAATCCTCTTGTGAGATTATTTGCAATACTAGACAGAAGAATTGGTAAAAGAACACTTTATAAGCTTAAAGATAAAGTAAGTGACCAACCTGAGTGGTTAAAACAATTTTATAAATTGAGGCTAGACGTGGAAAATATACGTTTTGAAAGATAAGATAACTCATACTACTTCCTCTTTTTATATATGATTAGAAGTAGTATTTGTATTTTCATAATTATTTATTATATTGTAACTGTTACTTGATTTTCTTGATTTTTCCCTTGCTTTTACAAGGCCATATCCTTCTTTGCACTTTATAATTATTCGAATACATTTATCATCGTATCTGCATCTAAAATTTTATAAATACCTTTCTGATTTAAAGTAATGGTTAAATTCATATGAATAATCTCTTATTCATAAATCTTATTTACTTTTTATATTATCTGGAACAATCATTTGAGGCAGATTTGCAAATTTAACATCTTTAATTTTATTGTTATTATACAAAATAACTTCTTTCTTTGATGCAATAGGTATTATTACTGCTTCATCATGTACTGTTGTTAATATATATTCAAAAGCACTTGCTATTTCTTCATCATTTCCTGAAGACCCTATTATTTTAATATTTTTATTAAGCTCCTCCTTCATAGGCAATCCACTAATAAATTGTCCATCAGCCTTTTCCATACCTAAAGTATTTATACTAATGTATGGTTGATAAGGAATAGGAGTCATATCATCAATAACAATATCATATTTTCCTTCACAGAAATTATTGCTCCAAGTGGCCAAATCTGCACTTTGTGCATTTACATGAATCCCGATATTTTCAAGATATCCTTTTATAGCAAAAGCTAAATCTTTATCTGTTTGAAAATCTGATATCCAACCAAACTCAACCTTTAATTCTTTCCCATCCTTTTGTCTATATTTACTACCATCTACTTGAACCCATCCTGCTTCATCAAGTAGTTTTTTTGCTTTTTCTATATCATATAAGTATGGCTTTAAAGAAACATCACAATATGGCAAATCTTTAATAAGCCAAGAATCATAAACCTCTTCGTATCCAGAAAAAATAGAGTTGACAATTTCCTTCTTATTTAAAGCGTGTGCAATAGCCTTTCTCACATTGGCATTTTTTAATATATTAGATTTTGTATTGATTTTAATATTCCTTGTATCAACCAATGTATCAGAAGTCTTTGATGTAAATTTATCATTGTCTGATACTGACTTTATTGTATCAAATGGAAGAAAAAATGATCCTGCTATGACATCTATCTCTCCAGAAGAAAGAGCTAACATTCTAGCGTCACTGTCTGGTATGATTTTTAACGTAACCTTATCCCAATTTTGTTTTTCTCCCCAGTAATGTTCATTCTGAACAAAAGTATAATACTTGTTGGCTTCATAATCTGAAAGTTTGTATGGACCTGTTCCTATACTTCCTTCAATAGTTACAGGATCAAGATCTTTAATTGTTGAAGGTGCTACCATTCCAAGCGGACAATATTGCAATAAATTACTTAATACAGCAGAAGAAGGTTTAGTCATTGTTAATTTAAATTGATAATCATCAATAATATCTATACTCTTTAGATCTTTAGTTATAGGTAGCCACCAATACCTTGATACATTCTTTATCGCCATTAAATTCTTTTTAACTGCTTCGGAATTAAATGGCGTACCATCACTAAACGTAATACCTTCTTTCAGCTTAAAGGTATATTCTGTTTTATCTTCGTTTACTTCCCAGCTTTCAGCAAGATTAGGCTTTATTTCCCCATTGTCATATTTTACAAGTGTATCATAAACAATAGATAACATGTAATATTTTGTTTCAAAACAGTCCTTTGGATTGACACCTTCCACATCAATTCCATATCCTATAACAAGCTCTTTACTTTTTTGTGTCCCACTAGTTTTAAGTGAGTTTTCTTTACTTTGTGATATATTGCTTGAACAACCACTTAGCATAAGTGTAAATACTAGCATTACTGCTAACATTATTGTGATATTTTTTTTCATATTTTCCTCCCCTCGTATAATATATTTAAAGTTAAAAATTTTCATCTATCGCCTTGGATATTGAGTCCTATTCCTAGATAATAGAAGTATGGAATAAGGATCTATCTGGATTAAGGCTGTTCTCTCCTGCAGCAAGACTGCATTTAAAGACTGTCTCCCAGCCAACAGGTGTACTGCAAACTCACAAGCTGTATCTCTTGCCTATCATACCGAATGTTAGTAGCTTCGGGCAGCTTATGATTGACAAGTATTGAATACTCATACGCGAGGTTGTTGCCATCCGGTTGGTAACTAGGGATAGGTTTCAGTATCCAAGCCGTTCCAAATTCATAGAAAGGAGGTCCTCTCCATGAAATTATTTGTTGGTATTGATGTTAGTTCTGAAAAACTTGATACTTGTTTTCTCACCAGTGAAGATCAAATTTTACTAGAAGTTTCTCTACCCAATAATGTTGTTGGTGCTAGTAAAATCAAAGAACATATTAGCCATTTCGCTGATCTAATTCGGTATGATCGTATTATAATCGGTATGGAAGCAACTTCTATTTACAGCTTTCATCCTTCAACTTTCCTATCAGAAGACTCTGAGCTTAAGTCTTTAGGAGTCGAAGTTGTTGTTATGAATCCTAAGGCTATACATCGGTTTAAAGGCCTATTTGAAGAAGATAAAACCGATAAAATAGATGCTTATCGTATTGCTGACTTTCTTCGCTTTGATCGTTTCAATACTTCCTTGATTAAAGAAGAACAATATATGGCTTTACAAAGATTAACTAGATCACGTTACCAGCTCATTGGTCAATTGACTGAAATGAAGCAACATTTTTTAGAAAATATTTATTACAAGTGTAATACCCTCACTAAAGAAATTGATACATCTGTCTTTGGTGCAACCATGATGGACTTAGTAACCGACTCTATGACTCTTGAAGACATCGCCAATATGTCTTTAGAGGATTTAGCTGCTATTTTACAAGAAAAAGGCCGTGGTCGATTTAGCAATCCTGAAAAGCTTGCGAAATCACTTTCAAAAGCCATTAGAGACTCTTATCGACTAGGAAAAGTCATGCAGAATTCAGTCGATGTTATTTTGGCTTCATATGCTATGATGATTAAAACCATAAAAAAACAGATCAAAGAACTTGATAAAGCAATTCAGCAATTATTTGAAATTTTACCTGAATCCAAATCATTGCTTAGCATTCCAGGCATTGGACCTGTTTATGCTGCTGGCATAATAGCCGAAATTGGTCAAATTCAACGCTTCGAAAATGAATCCAAAATTGCCAAATATGCAGGTCTTTACTGGAAGCGAAAACAATCTGGTAATTTTGAATCTGAAAGAACTACAATGACTAAAACGGGAAATCATTACCTTCGCTATTACTTGATTGAAGCTGCCAATTCACTTATGCGAAATGAACCCGTTTATAGAGAATACTATCTCAAGAAATATCATGAAGTTCCTAAGCATCAACATAAAAGAGCTCTCGTCCTTACTGCAAGAAAATTTGTGCGCATGGTGGATGTGCTGCTACGCAATCACCAACTTTATACACCAGAAAGGAGTGTATAATATCGAATAATATTCGATGCGCAATCCTTTCGTTTTAATCCTAATTTACCTTAGGTTTATTAAGTGCTGACTTTTTTAGAAAATATTATTGTAAGTTTAATCAAAACCTATCTTTTTCTATCTTGACTTATTACCACAAGTCTTTTTTAAAATAATAATTAATATATTAACCTAAATAAGGCTAATTTTACCATTCTCCATTTTAAATATAATATCTGATATAGCCTGAGCCACCTCCATGTCATGGGTTATCATTAAATATGTACTATTTATTTTCTTCTGTAAATCTATAAGAAGATTTAAAATTCCTTGTTTAGTTTCCATATCAAGACCACTGACTGATTCATCAAAAATAATAAGTTTAGGATCACACGATATAGCCCTTGCAATACAAACTCTCTTTAACTGCCCACCACTTAATTCATTTGGTCGTCTTTTTAGTACATTTGTATCCAATCCTACTATTTTAATTAGTTCGTTTATTTTATTCTTACAAGATTCCTTTCGTAGTTTTTGATAATTATCTATTGGCTCCTTTATGGATTTATATATACTCCATCTCGGATTTAATGAACTGTAGGCATCTTGAAATACAATTTGTACATCTTTTTGTATTTTTTTAAATTCTCTTTTTTTTATTGAATAGATATCCTTTCCATTGTAAATTACATTTCCCTTATCAGGTTTTTCCATTCCACATATAATTCGGGATAACGTACTTTTCCCGCAACCGCTCTTTCCTACGAGGGTATAGCAATATCCTTTTTTTAGGCTTAATGATATTCCTTTTAATACTTCATGATCATAATTTTTATATATTTTAGATACTTTTAACATATTTTTACCTTTTCCTTGAATACTAATTTTCCTTCTAACAATGTCTTAGTATATTGTTCTTTAGGATATTGTACTAATTTTTCTTTTGTCCCTTTTTCTATAATTTTTCCGTCTTTTAATACTACTATTTCATCGGAAATATTTTTTATAATTTCATTTTCATGAGTAATATATATAATTGAAATACCAAATTTGTTTTTTAGCTCCATTATTTCTTTTATAATAATATCTCTAGTAGCTATATCAAGAGCTGTTGTAGGTTCATCTGCTATTAATATTTTTGGTTTTAATAATAAAGCAATTGTTATGATCACTCTTTGAAGCATTCCACCGCTTAATTCATACGGATAACTTTTCATTACTCTTTGTATATTTTCAAATTCCATTAGGGAAAGTGCTTCGAATGCCATATCATATGCATTTTTTTTATTTATTTTATAATGAAATTTTAATGTTTCTATCATTTGATTTCCTATTCTAACAAGAGGATTTAAAGAAGTCATTGGATTTTGTAAAATCACACTTATCTTTTTTCCTCTTACTTTTTGCATTTGTTTTTCATTAAAAGTACTAATATTTTGGCCTTCTAAAAAAATTTTGCCCGAAAAATTAAATGTTTTCTCATTTAAAAGTTTTAGTATAGCTTTTGTGGTAGTAGATTTGCCACTACCGCTTTCACCGATTATTCCTAAAACACTGTTTTCTTCTAATGAAAATGACACATTATCTATTAACTTTTTGCCATTTTTAAGTGTAACATTTAAATTTTTCACTTCCAATATTTTCATAACTTTCTCCTTTATTATTCATAAATAATACTTATATTTCATATCGTTCTCTTATCCCTTCAGCTAACAGGTTAAATGCAAACACTGTAAAAAAGATACATACTCCTGGATAAATCATCATCTTCATATCTAAAAAAATATATTCCCTAGCTTCTGCTATCATATTCCCCCATTCTGGAATATCACTTTGTAGTCCTAATCCTATAAAAGAAAATCCAGAGACAGCTAATATTAATCCACTTATTTGAAGACTAAAAAACACTATTATATTGGGGATAATATTAGGCAATATATGTTTTGTTATAATCTTAAAATCAGATGAACCACATATTTTAGAAGATTGAATATAAAGTTTACTATTTTCAATTTTAACCTGAGTTCTGATGGTTCTTGTAAAAAATGCCCATGAGCCTAAAACAAGTGACGATATTAAAGTCATTTTATTTCCTCCCATTACTCCAATTAACGCCATTACATAAATAAACGGAGGAAATGACATGAATATATCAAATAATCCTGTAAGAATTTTATCTAGTAGCCCACCATAATACCCTGCTATAATACCCATTATTATACTAATAAGAGCTGAAATTCCCATAACTACGAATACAACTGAAAATGTATTGTATCCACCATAAATAAGTCTTGATAATATACATCTTCCAAATTGATCTGTTCCAAAAGGGTATTCTTTACTGAAGTTTTCAAATCGATAGCTTAAGTTATTTATATTAGGATCATTAGGTACCAATATTCCTGAAAAAATACTAATAATAACAATGATTCCTATCATGATACTTCCAATAATTATTTTTTTATTTACAGACTTCTTTAAAACCATACTATAGTATTCCTTTCTATTTTTCTTACCCTTTATCTTTCATCAGTTGCTTATTAAGCTTAACATTCACTACATCTGAAATAACGCTGCAAATACTAAAAATTACTGCTGACAATAAAACATAAAAAGCTACCACCTTAAAATCGCGACATATCACTGCCCTTATCATATATAATCCCATACCTGGCCATGTAAAAACAGACTCAACAATGGCAGAACTTATAATGAAATTAGCAAAATTTTGAAAAAATATAGGAATTAAAGGTTGAATTGCATTTTTAAGAACATGTTTATATATAACTATTCTTTTAGGCAACCCTCTCGCTCTAGAATAAAGTACATAGTCTTTATTCATATTATCTAAAATATTATTCCTTATTAATCTTATATATTGACTTGCAGGCCCAATAGCCATTGTTATAGAAGGTAATATTAAACATTTGAAATTTATCTTGCTAACAACGGGTATTACATTTAACTTTATAGCAAATAAGCATACTAATAAAAACCCTATCCAAAAACCAGGTACAGATATTCCGAATAATGTTATAAAACGTATTATCCTATCAAACACTCCATCTTTATATATGGCACAAAATGCTCCTATGAAAATACCTACTATTAAAGCAAATATAGTAGCTGTTATTACAAGTAAAAAGGTTGGTCCTATAATAGGTTTTATATCATCAGATATCTTATTACCTGTAATAAGAGATTTTCCAAAATCATAATGTATTATATTGTTTAACCAATTTTTATATTGTATGATTATAGGATCATTTAGCCCTAATTCTTCTCTCACTTCTTCAATTTGCTGATCTGTCACTAATACACTAGTTCTTCTTGCATAACTTTCAGCAGGATCAACTTGGGATATATTTGCTAAAATAAATACCATTATAGTTACTATGAATAATATAAATATTTTGCTGATAACCTTTTTTAATATATATTTAATCAATTTTTACTCCTTTCTATTTTTAATGAATATAATGGATAAATTAGGTAATACTAACTAAAATTTATTCTACTATTTTACTATTAAATTGCAATGGTAGAATGGACGAGATATAGTTAAAATAGAAATTCAATAAAAAATTTTCATATTTTACATTTATATACTTTATTAAAAGATAAAAAAATAGCCAACTTTTTAATGTTAGCTATTTTTAGAGTCTATACATAATTTTTTATATTCTCTCTATATTCAGTTGGTGTCATACCTTGAATTTCCTTAAACATTTTTGCAAATTGTCCCGCATCATTATATCCTATTATGTGAACAATTTCATAAATCTTATAATCTGTTTCAAGAAGTAATTGTATCGCCTTTTTCATTCTATATTTTCTTTTATATGCGTATATGGAATGTCCAAACATATCTTTAAAACACCTTTTTAAATCTGTTGTATTTATATTCGCCATTCTTGACAAATCTTTTATGGTCAGCTTTTTATTGTAATTATCTTCAATTATATTTTTTATTCTTTTAACTTTATCCATTTGTACTTTTGTATAATATCTTTTTTCCTGTGTTTCATAATTGTTATATCCATAAATCTCCATAAGGAAAAGTTCAATGGCTTTAACCTTAATTAAATCTACATAATCATATTTTATAAGTTTGTATATTTCATTTAATATACACATGGTCTTATGTTGATTTTTTGCTATTAAATATTTTTCTTGCTGAAAAAGTTTCTCATAATAACTCTCTATTCTATCTTTTGAAACTCCATATATTTGCTCTACTGAATTCTTAAGTTCATTTAAATAGCAAAATATATTAATGCTTTGATATTTTTTTCCTTTAAAATCAATTTTCGCAAATATACTATTTCCTCCATAGTGTAAACTTTCTCCTCCAGTTATATTTCCTGAATGATTGTCTTTTATTTTCCATATATATTCGCCATCTAAGCAATAATCTATTTCAATAAAAGAATTCAAACATTTGCCATTTGTTTTCTTTTGGATTACATCTTCTAATATAAAATCACTCCAGGTCAAATACATTCCTGGTACAATTTTATACGTAATGATTTTCCCTTTCCCATATTCAGGTAGTATCTGATATACAGTCTTATCTTTGATAGTTTTTTCTTCCTTTGTAAGCTTACTAATAAAAGATTCCTTTTTTATATCATTCATATAAACTTCATCCTCCAGTTAAATTGCATATTCATACAACGTAACCAACGATAATGATTATCATTTATGATATTGTATATGTTTATTCTGATTCTGTCAAGTTCTCATTTTTTCAATTGTATAATAAATGTTGGGGTAAAAAACTCCAACATTGAATTTTTTACAAAAAATAAAGCACTGATCCAGCAATTCAAAACATATTCTAAAGCAAACTTACAGTTCTATTGTTGAATAAAAAATTTTTTTAATTTACCTTTTCCTTCTTCATCTGATAAAAAATAGTCCTCCATTAATGTACCTTTATCGAAATGCAATATTCTAGTACAAGTCTTACAAATAAATTCATAATCATGAGTAACTAAAAATATAACTTTTCCGTTTTTTCTCAGTTCATCTATAAGTTTTGAAACTCTAATCATACTATCATAGTCTAATCCACTTGTTGGTTCATCAAATATTAAAATTTTTCTTTTACTTACAATACTTGTTGCAACAGCAAGCCTTTGTTTTTGACCTCCTGACAAGGTGTTTGGATGATGATCTTTATATTCATAAAGTCCTAAAGATTTAAGTACTTGAAACACTTCTTCTCTATTAAAATTTTTTATTCCAAAACAACATTCTTCTTCAACTTTTTCTGCAAAAAGCTGATAATTAACATCCTGCATAACTAAATAACACTTTTTTAGACGCTGTTTATCTGTAAGTTCTTTATCATTTATAATAATTTTCCCATCATAGTCTTTGTGTAATCCACATAAAGCTTTTGAAAATGTTGTTTTTCCTGCTCCATTATGACCTATAATACCTATACATTCACCTTTAGATGCAGTTATATCAAAACCTTTTTTAATAATCTGTTTTTTCCCATATCTTAAAATCATATTTTTTATTGTTAAATAGTTATTTTTTTCTAATTGTTCTTTTTTTATTGGTTCAATTTTGCTTAGATCTAATGCTCTTAATCCTTTATTTTCTCTTTCTTTAACAGAAAGTTTTAAAAAATTTTCCGGAGAATATATAGACTTTATTTCTCCCTTTTCTATATAACAAATATTATCTGCTAAATCCTTTAAATAATATAATCGATGCTCTGTTATAATAATTGTTTTTCCTTTACTTTTTAAAAAGGTTAATATGGCTTTTAAATCATTAATTGCATCACTATCTAGATTAGAAGATGGTTCATCTAAAACATAAATATCTGGATTCATAGCATAAATAGAAGCAAAGGCTATTTTTTGCTTTTCTCCTCCTGATAACTCAAAAATACTTCTATTTCTTAATTTTTCTATTTTAAAATCATAAAATACCT
Organism: Inediibacterium massiliense; assembly: GCF_001282725.1. Taxonomy (NCBI): domain Bacteria; kingdom Bacillati; phylum Bacillota; class Clostridia; order Peptostreptococcales; family Thermotaleaceae; genus Inediibacterium; species Inediibacterium massiliense. The sequence goes on from NZ_LN876587.1 coordinate 1,166,727, forward strand.
TATCTACAATTGGTCTTAATTTTTCTTCTGAAACCGAAAGATTTTCAATACCAAAAGCAATTTCACTATCTGTATCTGTATTAAAAAATTGAGTATTAGGATTTTGAAATACAGACCCTACTTTTTCTGATATTTTATAAATTGGAAGATTTGAAATTAATTTACCATCAATCTCTACAACTCCACTTAAATCTCCTGGATAAAAATCTGGTATAAGGCCATTTAAAAGACGTGTATTACTTGTTTTTCCACAACCACTTCTTCCACATAAAACTATACATTGGCCTTCCTTTATTGTAAGATTAATATTTTTTATAGAAGGTTCTTCCTTTCCTTTATACGTAAATGAAACATTTTTAAAATTAATCACAAAATCCATCTCCCTACATTAATACTTCTAAAACAATAACTATCACCATTAAACTAATAGATAAATAATCACAAAATCTCATTTTCATTTTTACCATACATGTTCTTGGATTTGGATTTTCAATTGCTCTTGTTATAGCTGCTGCTGATAGTTCATCTGATACTTTAGAAGCTGACATAAGCATCGGAACATATATACATTCAATAGTATCTGATGGATTTTTTAAGAATCCCCAAAATGTAGGACTTACATCTCTCATTCTCATTGAATCTTTTATATTCTTCCAATCCTCAAATACTACTGGAAAATACCTAATCATAACTGTTAATGGAATAATAATTTTTTTGGATACTCCCATCTTGTTGAGAGCTCCCATAAATTCACTAACTTTTGTTGTAGAAATCATAATACTTGCTAATAATGCACATGGTAATATCATCTTTACGAATTGTGAAAATGTCATTATCATAAGCGCCAATGTTCCTCTTAAATATTTTCCAGCCAGATATTCTACTAAAATAAGACAAAAATATCCAAATGATATCTTTATTGGAGACTTATATGCACCACATAAAAAGCCAAAAATTAAATAAAAAATTATAAGACCCATTTTTATTTGAATACTAGATGCAAGAAATATTGACACATTTCCTAATATCATTAAAATAATCTTTGTTCGAGGATCAATTTTCAAAATACCTTTTTCCCCTTTGTTTTCTACTGTAATATAATTGATCATGACACTATTCCGGCTTTTCTAAACTGCTTTCTTAATAATCTTTTACCTATTAAACCACTTATCACAGCACAAATAATTGTACCTATAATAATAGCTGGCAACATCCAGCTCTGACCAGTTGAAACCATTGTATCAAAATACGCTGGATTTGCTGTACTGTTCTTTTGCATATAAGCCAAATAATTCTTTTGATCTAAAAAAAACATGGCATATGATGTTGTATTCGCTAACATAAATAATGAATATCCTATTATTGTAAATTTGAAATTTTTATATTTTCCACTTGCTGTAATACGATCTGAAATAATTCCTAAAACCATAAACCCAACAGCCATGCTCCAGTGCATACCCGTTATAAACATAAAAATTCCCACTAAAATTCCTAAAATTGTGATACCACCTTTCTTTGGAACTTTTGCAGATAAAAGTAAATACACTGGACCTGGAAGTAATGCTGCACCTAATGGCATAAGAAAAGTTAAAACAGGATTGGTTGCAAAAAATACTCCTCCTAAAAGCATAAATACTGTAAAAATTGTAGAGAAAATCCCTGTGGTTACCATATCCTTCACAGTTAATTTATTTGCCTTGCTTAATTGTTTTGACATAAGTATTCCCCCTAAAATATTGAGTTAGTGAATCTAGTTCTATACCTATCTTGTAATTGACATTTTATAAAACCTATTTTTAGTATATAGTATATATTATAACGGCAGTATTGAGAATGCATATTATTATCATTCGTCTATTCACGATATATTAGAGTCCAATCGTGGCAAAGGAGGCTGAAAATGAATCAACAATTAAATATTCATGAATCTTTGCTTTTAAAGAACGGTTTTCATAAATGTAATAACTGTAAAAAATATAATTCTATTGGAACTTGTTATGAATTAAACCCTGCTATTGGATCAGGTTATTATTGGATTTATATTCATGAAAATCTTTTCTCTATAGTAATTCATGATTTTTATTTTCATGAAGATTTTTATTTTGAAAGTTTACTTCCTGAGTATTTTAGTATTTCTTATTACGAATCTATTTCTGGTGAAGAATTAAATCCTTATTCTCCCTTACATGCAGGATGTGTTAAAAGTTACTGGTGTAATAAAACCAGATATAAAGCATTATTACATAAAAACATTCCTATAAAATCTATAGGAATAGAATTTATGCCCAAATATTGTGACGAATTTTTATCAAATAAATTTTCAGATGAGTATATAAATCCTCGCTCAGCTTTAATAAACATTAATGAAACAACCCATTTTCCAGAAATGGTCTTGTTACTACATCAAATATTAAATTATAAAGGTAATGGTATTTCTGCTAAATTATTTTATGATGGCAAAGTTTCAGAAGCAATGGCACTTATATACGAAAGATATAAGCCCCATAAAAAAACTTATTCCAATCTTTCTCAAATAGATATAGACCATTTACAAAGTGTAGCTTCATATATTAATGATCATTATGCTAATGAATTACCTTTATCTAAATTGTGTGAAATGGCTTGCATGGGGACTACTAAATTCAAAAAATCCTTCAAAGAACTATATAAATGTACTGCTACTGAATATATACAGCATCGTCGTATGAGCCAAGCTGAGCATCTTTTAACAAATACCGATTTGACAATAGGTCAAATTTCTAAAATTGTAGGTTATAAAAGCGCTAGTAGATTTTCAGAACTTTTTAAAAAAAGCACTGGTTTATGTCCCATTGAATATAGACATTATATATAAAATTTATAAGAATTATGGGGACAAGTACCTTGATTATTACAATAACCATAGATATCAGAAACATCTAAACTTTATGAAACCACTAAAATACAGAGAGTATCTGAACAGTAAGGTTGCATAGAAATATCACCAACCACAAAATGTAATTGACAATATAAAGATTTTTATTATTTCCACTTTCTATTTGATAGGGATCGCTTCAATAACAGCTGGTTTTCTTTATACAACAAAAAACCTAAGGGAAACTTCCCTCAGGTTTTTAAATATTATTGATCTAATTTTTCTGTATTGCAACTACAATTGCTTTTTTTCTTATCAGATCCACTAAGTGGACAACCAATGCATTTGGTACCTTTTCGCTTTTCCCTAATGACCTTTGCAATAGATAAACCAATTATTGATAATATGACTAATCCAACAATTATATTTTTCATAATTTTATTCTATGCTCTCGCTATTAACTTTTGTTGTGCTTTTTGGTCACCTTTTTTCACAAGGTGAACAACATATGCTACCAATGCTACAACAAAAATAAGTCCAGGGATAAAGCCAGCTCCTAAAGCACCAGTTGTTACTAATGTACCAATTTGATAAACTAAGAATGCTACCACATAACCCATTCCAAACTGGAATGCAATACTGCCCCAAAGCCATGTTTTATCTTCCATTTCTGAGTTCATTGCACCAATAGCTGCAAAGCATGGCGGAGTAAATAAGTTAAACATAAGATATGATAATGCAGCTACTGAAGTTAATCCCATAGCACTTGCAACATCTGATCCTCCTGATACTAATGCAAATTCTTCTGTATCAATGAAATTTGTAATAGAATAAACTACTGCTAAAGTACCAACAACATTTTCTTTCGCGATAAAACCAGTAATAGCTGCTGCTGCAAGCTGCCATACACCAAATCCTAATGGAATTAATAAAACGGCAAATGGTGATGCAATACTAGCTAAGATACTTGTATTTTCTGCTCCTTCAGCAACAACTTTAAATTGCCAGTTGAATGTTTGCATAACTTGCACTCCTGCGTTGCAAAGAAGTATAATTGTACCTGCTTTAACAATAAATGCTTTAGCTCTTGAGAACATTGAAATTGTAGCTCTTTTGATACTTGGAAATCTATATTCTGGTAACTCCATAATGAAAAATGATTTTGCATTTTTCTCACCAGTAATTCTTAGTACCACCATAGCAGCAAGAACAATGATCGCTATACCTACAAAGTACATTGTTGTCCCAACCCATGCTGCATCATTAAAGAACACACCAGCAAATAATGCGATAACTGGTAGCTTTGCACCACAAGGCATAAATGGAGTCAACATTGCAGTTGTTCTCCTTTGCCTTTCATTTTTGATTGTTCTAGTTGCCATAATCCCAGGAATACCACAACCAATCCCGATAATCATAGGGATAATTGATTTACCTGATAAACCTACACGATTGAAGAAACGATCCATTATTACAGCAACACGTGCCATGTAACCACAATCTTCAAGTAAAGCTAATAAGAAAAATAATACCATGATCAGTGGTAAGAATCCAACTACAGCACCCACACCACCAATAATACCATCTAATAATAGTGCACTAAGAATTGGAGATACATTTTCTCCCAGTATACCTGCTGCCCATGCATTTATTCCATCAATCCAACCAACTAATGTATTTGCCACTAATGGTCCTACAGATTCTTGTGATATGGAGAATACAGCCCACATAACCAAAGCAAATATTGGAAGTCCTAACCATTTATGCGCTAATATTCTATCAGCAGCATCTTGCTTTGTTTGACGATTACTACTTACCTTACGGTCTTCAACCTTGGAAACAATACCCTTAACAAAATCATAACGCTTTTTATCAGAGATTTCTACCTCTTTAGCATTTGTAAAGTCAACTCCCTTACTATTATATGGAGCTGTTTGACCTTTCCCTTTAACTTCTACAGCTTTTGAAATTAGCGCTTCTAATCCATTGTTGCTTGATTTTGTTGACACGGTTTTAATAACTGGACATCCTAAAGCTTTACTTAATGCAGTTACATTAATGGCTGTTTGCTTTTTTTCATTTAAGTCACTCTTGTTAAGAGCTACAACTACTGGAATACCTAACTCCAAAAGTTGTGTTGTAAAAAATAAACTTCTACTTAAGTTTGTTGCATCAACAATATTGATGATTACATCTGGATTTTCGTTTTTAACAAAGTCACGAGTAATTGATTCCTCAGATGTAAATGGTGACATAGAATATGCCCCTGGAAGATCGACTGCTGTAATCTCTACTCCAGTCTTGTTCAAATTCTTTTTAATATCTCCTTCTTTTTTCTCAATGGTAACACCAGCCCAGTTACCAACACGTTCAATCTTACCTGTTATGGAATTAAACATGGTTGTTTTACCACTGTTAGGATTGCCTGTTAATGCTATTTTCATAATTTCCCTCCTAAATATTATTTATCAGCATGGCTAGATTAAAATAAGTATAAATTAATAATTTATTATATATGAGATCGAATATCAAAGTTAACCTTAGTTAACTTCATGGCCAATTGAAAAGCTATATTCCTATAGCTTTCAATAAAAAATTATATAATAATTGCTTCTGCTAATTCTAAATTAATACTGTATCTTGCATCTTTTACAGATATAACATAGTTTTCACCCAATGCGGATATTACGGTTAATTTTTCACCTTCGTAACAGCCTAACGTAAATAAGAAACTCTTTAGCTCCTCATCATCCGTTTCAATCCTTTTTATTGTATATTCTACATCTACTGTTCCTTCTGATAATTTTTTCATCAAATCACCCTTAACCTCTTTAACTTCATAATTTCCAGTCATCCCTCTACTTATTACATTACTAACCATATATACCTCCTATATATATCACTTTTTAATCTTTATCACATTTTTTAAAGTATGCTTCTATTGCACGAAGCAGGCTGTCACTTACAATATGTTCCATCTTACAAGCATTCTCAGATGCTTCAGCTGGTACCAATCCAAGGGAATGCTCCAGAAAATCAGCAATCAACTTGTGATTATAATACACTTGTTCAGAAATCTCTCTACCCTTTTGCGTAAGTGTAATACTTCCATAAGTTTCCTTATATATCAATTCTTGATCTTTGAGCTGCTTCATAGCTTTTGACACGCTTGCTTTTGACACTCCCAAAGCTTCAGCAATATCCACTACATGAGCATGGCCATGCTCCTTGTCCAATATATAGATGGTTTCTAAATACATTTCAACTGATTCATTGTACTTCATTTTTCCTCCCATATATGATATATATAATCTGATATTACAAGAAATTTATAAAGTTAACCTTAGTTAACAAATGTATTCTATACTTGTTGAGTAGCTTTGTCAACAAATTATTGATTTTTCCATATTTGTAAGATTATTTCAATACAATATATCTATCAATATGTATTTTTTCCATTTGTTTATACTCATCATTTGATTGTGATTATCAGTTTCAATGATATTGTATACTAATTGATTACAATCGTCAATAGCTTTCATATTTTTTCTATGCATTTTCTACAGAGTCCATAAAAGTTTATCCAACCGCCAATAATCTTAATGTTTTTATTTTTTATATAGATTTGATCTAATCTATACTGATTTCCCATATGAACTACCTTTATTCTTTTACATTCTTTGCAAATCAATAAACAATGATTGTTTTCAACTAATTTAAAACTTCTCATTCCCTTATGCATATAGCTACAATATATTTTGCCTATATTCATTAAAGTGTCTAGCACTCTATATACAGTTCTTTGGCTAATCTTTTTATTTTTTTCATGGATCAATGCCATAATTTCTTTTATATTTAAGTTTTTGCATATGTTTTCTTGAAATATTTGATAAATGACTAACTGATTTCTAGATAACTTATTTTCCACTTTCATGTTTATGATGTCCCTCTCCTACCATAGTCACAGATGCTAAGATGCCTCAGTGTATCGGTTTTATTACATCAACATTAACGATACTCATTATCATTTATATTATCATAATATTCTTTTTCTGTAAAATAAATTTAAAAATTTTTTGATTATATAATTTAAGCATATTTCCTAAGAAACTATTATCTAATGTTCCATTAATAAATTTCATAATATTTCATATTTTTCTATAATATTATATGATATATTAGATTTGTGTACACAAAAAATAGCTTATATTAGACGGATGTGTATAATTGTGTTGTACATTTTAATACTAAAAAATTGCCTTATTTGCAGATATAATAATCATAAAGTACCAAGAAGGAATTGATGTAGAGTAAGATGCAAAAAAGCATTTTATGCTGATTCTCAAGTAAGGAAAGTTTTAGAAAAACAAATTCAATCATATGAAATAACAGCAAGTAAAATCAAGCAGTAATCTCTCTATTTCTTTATAATACATGTAGGGTGATTGAAACGAGGTGAATAGACGAATGTACGAGTGGCAGAAACAAATTCAAATAATCGTTGATGAAATTGACAAATGTATTAAAAATTATAATAACGAAGCCTTGACACTACGCTTTCTTTCTCGCAGACTGGGTTATTCCGAATTTTATACAACGAAAAAATTCAAAGAAATATTGGGTATGCAATTTAGGGAGTATCTGCGGCATAGAAAATTAGCCTTTGCACTAAAAGAGGTTCGGGATAGTGAAAAAAGCCTTTTAGATATTGCTTTTAATTATGGTTTTTCATCACATGAAGCTTTTACCAGAGCTTTCAAGGGAATATATGGTGTAACTCCAAGTAAATACCGAAAAAAGCCTAAGCCTGTCGTTCTTCGTACAAAAATAAACCCTTTTGATCGCTACTTTTTAGGATTGGGAGAGATTGGTATGATGAAATCTACAGATGATGTTAAAATTTATTTTGTAACCATTCCCGCACACAAATTTTTGCACATTAAAAACTATGAGAGTAATGGGTATTGGGATTTTTGGCAAAAGCAAAATCTTATTCCGGGACAGGACTGCGAAACAATTTGCGGCTTACTCGATAGTATCAAGGGCAAATTGGATGATGATGGTGGGAGCGAATCTAACGGCGGCAGCGGTCAGATTATGGCGTACATTAATGACCCGGACGGCAGACTCTGCGATTGGGGTATTCCACGTACAGAGTGTTATGGTGTACGACTTCCTTTTGATTATAAAAGCGAAGTACCACCACAAATGCTTATGATTGATGTTCCTGAAGCCGAGTATATTGTTTTTGAACATGGCCCATTCGATTATGACCAGGAAAATCGTAGTGTGGAGGAAAAGATTGAAAAGGCAATGGCAACTTTTGATTTTGCAGGTACTGGTTACTGCTTTGATACTTCCCCCGGTAAAATAATTTACTTTTATTATAATCCGGAACAGTTTTTTAAGTATATCAGACCCGTGCGGAAGTAAATAAAATTGACTTCCTATCCACTATACAGACGCTAATGAAGAAATCAAATAGAATATTAAGTAAGTACACACTTGCCAATTTTCTATAGCTATCTTTAATAGTAAACTCAAAAAGAACTTCTAGATTTATTAATACTTAGAAGTTCTTTCTCTATTGGGGCATAACAAATAACCCCTTTTATAAAATTTATTTAATTTTATACAGTCATAATCAATCCTTGTACAAAGCCTTTTATAAAAGAAACCTCATTTCTAATTCTTAATTAGTGTACCAGAGATATATTTTTTCATTGCAACTATTCTTCTATCCCTATTATCTTCATGAGATGTAATGCATTCCTTGTAGTAGAAATACCTGGTCTTAGTTTGTAATCAAAACAAATCTGACCATCCTTATAATATTCTTGAAAATGGTAATTTTTAATTGTATTTTCCTGTTCTAGGATACCTAACTCAAGATCATGGGTTGATACAAGACCTATAGCTCCATTATGCTGTAATTTTTTAATTAGCTTTTTTGCACCTATATGTCGATCATAGGAGTTTGTCCCTTTAAATATTTCATCCAGTAAGAAAAATACTTGTGTATCTTCCTTAGTTGCCTTTACAATTTCTTTAATCCTCAATAGTTCTCCATAGAAAGAGGATATCCCTTTCTCAAGATTATCACTTATTCTCATACACGTATGAATACTAAAAATTGAACATCTCATGTAACTTGCACAGACTGGTGCCCCTACATAGGCAAGGATCAAATTGATTCCGACTGTCCTCAGAAAAGTGCTCTTTCCAGACATATTAGACCCAGTTATTAATAATATTCGAAAAGGATCTTGTATATTTACATCATTACAAACCTGTCTATTTGTAAGTAAAGGATGTCCTATTTTCTTGGCTTGAAGCATCGAAGACTCTTCTGTGATTTTAGGAATTGCCCAGTTTGGATAATCATATGCTATGATCCCTAAACTAGATAAGGCTTCAATTTCCCCTATTTTTTGTAACCATTCCTCAAGTATTAATCCACATTCACTTTTCCAGCGTTCTAGTTCAATTAAGCATTGATAATCCCAGAGAGAAATCATATTAATTGGAAAAAATAAAAGATTATTTCGATTTTCAATCCTATCCACTAATACTTCTAATCTTTTTAGTTGCTTCATTGCTGATAATCCTTTATTATTGCCTAGACTCATGCTTAATTCCCTAAGGTATTCAGACTGAAAACTCATTTTTTCAAAGTGTCTTAATATACTTCTGTATACCTTGATACTTTTTTGGTATTTATATACCAAGGCAAAATCTCTATTCCGCTTTTTTATATTAATTAACAATAGCATAAGCTGAAATATTATAAAAAATATTGGAATCCCTTTGATGATGCTATGGCCTACAAATGCTAGCAGGAAAGTACTAACTGTAAGAAGTGGTAATACTCGAAAGACTACAATCATCCAAGAATTCGTATATAATGAATGTCTATCTTTGGCCCAATTTATAAAAACTTCAATGTTTATGTTTTTTTCTGTAAACATCTTTGCTTCTGCCTGAAGTTTATGTCTCCACCATCTTTTAGTAGATAACTCACTGATTGCTTTCTGTCTTTTAAGGATTGTCTCTTTATCACTATATGGGTAAGTCAATATATCCGCAAGCCTAGTTCTTCCCATATAAGTACTCGCTGAATTAATCCATTGAAAGAGAGATCCTTGTCCTAAAATATCAAGATCATAAGAAAAATTATGATCTTCATCTTGAAAGTCATCTCCCTTATCGTTAAACTCTGTCCATCTGCCCTCTAGTCTCATGATTGAATCAACATTTACTTGTTTAAGAATAGATACATATTTATATGTTTCCTTAAGTCTTCTATGCCTACAAACAAGGTAAACAAACAATATAATCCAAAACAAAGATATTCCCCAAGAAATCAGATAGCTTTCCAGGCTGTTTGTAAAACTTACAGTAGCAATTATAGCTCCTACCACTAATATTCTTAGAGTACTAATACAAGTTATGTTTTTTGATAGCTTGTCTAATAACCTTCCGTAATATCTGACTCTTTTTTCATATATCTTCCTTGAACCCATAAATTCTCACCTCCTTTAATCTTTAAAATAATAATATGGGTTTGTTTTCTAACCTACTTATTTTTATTATAAGTATTTTCTTTGACCATATTCTACTACTACAATACTAGTTTCTCCAAGATTTTCCTTTATCCTTTTTATTTCTTTCTACAGTATATACAGTAGACTTATGGCCTATGGGACAGTTATAATTTTTCATAAACTAATTTTCTCTAGTCATCTCCCATAGCAAATTCAAAAAAACTTCTAGTTTTATTAATTATTAGAAGATCTTTCTATATTTGGCCATAACAAATAACCCCTTTTATAAAATTTATTAAATTTTATGCTGTCTTAATCAGTCCTTGTATAAAACTTTTTATATGATCATCTTCACTCTCACATTTATTTACTAATTCTAAGTAGTTTTTAAAATTCTTTTTATTATATAATTTAAGCATGTTTCCCAAAAAACTCTTATCTAATATTTGATATTCATTAGTCTGATTCATGTATTCTTTTAAGCCTGAAAAAGAATATTTCTCAACACGCCCCTTAAATCTAGCTACGTCTCTTGGATTATTATGAATATAAGCTGATAACATGATTAAATATTCGTTTTTATCTACTATTGTGCTTTTAATATGAAATTTATACTTTTCATTCTAGCTACTCTTGGCATACAAATACTACTTCCTCTCTTTATGTGATTAGAAGTAGTGTTTGTGTTCTTATAGTTGTTTATTATATCGTAACTATCCCTCTTCTTTACATTGCTAAAAAAACACATTATAAAATGGATAACTCTTTTAAAAAATTAATCCTAATAAAGAGTTATCCATTTTATAATTTATAGTTTGAAAATTCAAGCTACTTTTACACATAAAGTATAATTTTTTTTAACTAAATACATACCTATAATAAATGTCATACATTCAGCAAATGGAACTGTAAGCCATACTCCGTTCATTCCTATCATCATAGGAAGTATATTTATTCCTAAAATTATAAATACAATCCCTCTACTTGCTGATATTATAATAGATGCTTTCGCATCCCCTATTGCTGTAAAATATCCTGAATTAATGATATTAAATCCACACAGTAAAAAGGAAAATGCATATATTCTAGCTCCTCTTACTGCTAAATTTAAAATCTCTTCATTGCCATTTGTAAATAATCCTATTAATTGTTCTCCTAATACAAATATGATAAAGAATAAGACTACCCCAACAACTACATTTACCTTTGATGCTAACTTTAACGTATGATTCAACCGATCATATTTTTTATATCCATAGTTATAGCTCAGTATAGGTCCTATTCCATCTGATATACCAAACATTATAAGTATTCCAAATTGAGATATATAATTTATAATTGTAAATGCTGCAACACCAGATTCACCAGCTATTTTCATGAATGTCATATTAAACAAATATGAAGTTGTAACTGCTGAAATTGCAATGACTCCTTCTGATGAGCCATTATATGCTATCGGTAATATAGTTGATTGATCAAATTTTCCACTAAATATATTTACTATATTATTTTTACTTAACATAGGAGGTGCTACTATAAAAAATGCTGCTACATATGCTGTTCCTGTAGCAAATGCTGCCCCTCTTATTCCTAAACTTAACTCTTTTATAAGTATATAATCTAAACCTATATTTACAATCACACTTAAAACCATACCCCTTAAATATAATTCTGGCTTTCCTACAACCCTATTAATAAATCCAAATAAAAACATCCAAGACATCAGTGGCGCAAATATACATATAGTCTCTATATATATTGATACACCTTCTAATAATACTGCATTTGCCCCTAATAATACTGCAATTTCTCCATTAAATAACCTTCCAACTAATAATATAGCTAAAGAGATTATTGTAATAAATACAAATGCTGTTTTAAGTATATTTTGTGCCTCTTCTTTGTTACCTTCTCCCAAACATCTTCCCATGAAGCTTAAAGAACCTACACTTATGATCATACTAAAACCTATTATCACTTGCATAAATGGTTGGACTATATTTACGCTAGCCAGTGCATTTTGCCCAACAAAATTCCCTAAAAATATTCCATCTATGATAATTTGTGCACCTGCTATGACCATAGCGATGATTGCTGGGATTGAATATTTAATAAATAATTTAGATATTTTCTCTTTTCCTAATATATTTTCTCTCATTTACTCTCCCTCCAAAAAACATAACAAAACATACTGTAACCATCTAATAAGTATGTTTTGTTCTAATGGAATCCATTATAAACCTTTGTGTAGCACAAAGGTCAATGCTTTTTTATAGGTATTTGTATTTCGAATAATACTTCATCCCTTTTATCTGTAACACTAATGTCTATTTGATCTATTTGAAGGATATCACCACATATGCTATATCCCTCTTTCTCAATATATGCAATCATTTTCTTTAAATGCACTTCTATATCCCAAATACTCCCTTTCCCATACAAGCAAGCATAAGTCCCTTTCTCTATCTTTTTAATATGCTTTTCATCAATATTTTCTTTATCTTTAATAAAAAGAAACATTACAATTGATTCTTTGTACTTATTCAATGCTATATCTTTTTGTTTTCTAATTGCTCCAAAGCGATTACTTGCAAGTATCGGTGCTATTTCTTTTAATGTATTCTCTAATTCAAGACATGCATAGCTTAAATCAATTTCATTTTTTATAGATTTATCAAATGTAATGATTTCTCTTTCTTCAATTTCTTTAATCACTATACCTTCCAAATCTGATACTTGAGAAATATCTTCTAAGTGTTTTATTTTTTCACTTATATTTTTTTCTAATTCTTGTAATTCATTTATTTTCTTTATAAGTTTATCATGTTTATCCTTTAATATATGAACAGACTGTTTTAAATTTCTATTATTAAAGTACTTCTTAATTTCATCAATACTCATACCTAGTTGGCGAAGCTCTTTAATAGTTCCTAATTGTTCATATTGTAAAATAGAATAGTATCTATATCCAGTTTTAGGATCTACTTTTATAGGCTTAAGTAAACCTATTCGATCATAGTGTCTTAATGTTTCAGTCGTAATATTTCTTAATCTTGCAAATTCACCAATTGATAATTTATCTTTCACTTTTCTCCTCATCTCCTAACTATATATAGTATACTATCATTTTTAATAGCTTTTATTTATAGTTAGTTTTGTTGCATGAAAGCCTTATGCCTTTTTAGCAAATTGAGATTTTAATTTCATTCCTCCAAAACCATCAATTTTGCAATCAATATCATGATCGCCATCAATCAAACGTGGCTTATATTTGTATTGGTATCTCTTTATTAGAGAAAAATATTTTATTTTGTCACTATTTTTTTAAAATAAATCAATTTCACTAATACTGTGAATCATTACATGATATATGGAATTTATACTTTTAAGTCTAGCTACTCTTGGAATATTTTTCTTATTTTGTGTATTTTGTATTTTTTACTTATTTTTTATTTTCTAAATAAATAATTATCACATATATTAAAATTTTTATATTATGCTAACAATTTTCAGCATATTCTACATTTTATTACAATATTGTATGATATATTAGATTTGTATACACAAAGAATAACTTAGATTAGACGGATGCGTATAATTGTGTTGTACCTTTTAATACTAAGAAATTGCATTGTTTGTAGATATAATAATCATAAAATACCAAGGCAGAATTGATAAAAATTTTGGGCAAGCAAATCTTGACAGAAATTTAGATATGGAATAATGAATGTACAAGTAATATGGCTCTTTTTATAGAGAGCCATATTTTTTAAGTAATGGAGGGATCATATGAGAAAAGGATATTTGTTAATAGGTGGTATAGGAATAGCTATTATAGTTTTTGTAATACTTTATACAAATTCTATTTTGGGATCAGACACTGAGCAGGGAAAGAGCGAATTTGGAGAAACAGGCTCTTCTACTGATATAATGACAATAACTACGACTTATTCTAATTCTAATTCAGATTCGAATTGTAATGATGAACTTGAACTTCAAGTGGCTCATATTTACAAAAATATTAATGAAGATCATTCTAATAAGGCCAATCGAATAATTGGAAAGATAGAAGATAAACCTATAACTGCTAAGGAACTAGAATTGAGAGCTTTAAAATTTCAAGCAAACGGATCAAAAAATCCTTATTATGATGCTTGGAATGCAATGAAACTGAATATTGAAGAAGAAAGGTTAGCTAAAAAATATGGAATTGATGTAGAGCAAAATGCAAAAAAAGATACTGAAAATGCAAAAAAAGCATTTTATGCTGATTCTCAAGTAAGGAAAATTTTAGAAAAACAAATTCAAGCATATGGAATAACAGAAGAAAAGTATTGGGAGTTATCCTTCACAAGCACTAAAAGAGTGATTTTACATAATCGTTTATTAGAATACTTGCAAAAGAATCAATTGCCATTGATAAATGTAAATGACATAAAATTTGATATATTCGATAAAGAGTATATAAAAAAAATAGGAAAATAGACAGATATAAAAAAATAATCAAGAAATTAATTGTTTTAAAACTACACTATATAAAGAAAATAATTTTTAAGATTACTTCAACCCATAGTAGTTTTCAAATACACTGTACAGAATTTTTTATACCTTATAATTTAAGTACATTTTTTGAGATAATTCCATCATACTCATTAATATGTTTAAACCTTAAAACCATGATAGAAGATATAAAATATCTTCTTGGATAAATAACTATAGGAACTTTCTGAGTACTATTGGTTATTGGAACAGTTATGATTTTTCATAAACTAATTTTTCGATAGCCTTTTTCCATAAGAAACTCAAAAAGAACCTCTAGATTTATTAATAATTAAAAGTTCTTTCGATATATAACTCTATACACCCTTTATCTATAAGAGATTGTAGTCCTTTTAATGCTCTGTTCATGTAAGTCCCCATTGAAAATAAACAGCATATGGCTCTTTAATAAGGGTACATCAATAATCTTTTTGATTCTTCCTAACTATATAAACATTTACCAAATAATGTTATAGTATAACTTAGATATTACACTAATGGTCAATAGTAAAGTACTTATAATAATGTTTTATAATGGAGGAATGTATAATGAATGATGAATTAATAGTTTTTATCATAACATTAATTTTTTACTATATAGTTAGATATTTTATTGATAGTTCTTTACCACTAATACCAGGAATTAATGGCTATAGGAACATCGATGATGTAATAAGTGGTATTATTCAATTACTTATTTTAGTGATAGGGAGTTTTATAGGTTTTATAATTTTATATATTATGAGATAAAAGAAGCTATTATAGTATATATTAATAATGACAAAATATTAAAACTCAATATATGTAAATTATTAGGAATCCTAATTTCAAAAAGGGTTCCTTTTATTTTTGTAGAATATATTAATATATTGAAATCTTTCAGAAGAGATTGATCTATCTGTTAACTCGAAAAGAAGAAAAACACGTTTCCTTGTTTCTATATATTTTTTACTGTACATCTCTCTTTATACTTTTTATACTTAATATTGTTCCTACAGTAAAGGTTGTAGATAATGTAACAATTCCTAAAGTATAATTAGTATATGTTCTCCCATTTTCATGAGGACTTAATATGGTTGGAACGCTCCAAGGAAACAGTGTGTTAAACGGAGTATTCATTATTATAATACTAAAAGCCATAGCACTTACCCCCAATATAATTGGTGGTATTATACTTTTATTATGAATACCTAAAAATGCCGCTACAGGAATTAATGCATAGTGCATGATAATCATAAATATATATACTTTAGTATAATAGAGTAAAATGTTAAAAGTTAACGGCTCATGCTTTATACTTAATCCTAATAGTAATAATATAATAAACGAAGAAATAATTGTGACAATAATGAGCATTAGAATAACAATAAGTTTGCTAATGAAAAATTGCATCCTACTTATTGGATATGTAAACATAGTATTTATAGTGTTTTCTTGATACTCTCTTGAGTATATAAATCCTGTTAGTAAAGAAAAAAATCCTATCCCAAACAATATATTAATCAACATTATGGCACTAGTAAAGTACTCTTTCCAAACAACTATAGGATACTTTGGATTAAAGGCATAAATAAGAAATATTAGTATGTCTGGTAACAAAGAGCATAAAGGGACACACCATAAAATTTTACATTTCCTTAGCTTAAGAAATTCGGTATTGATTACTGTTAGTAAACTTGCAATTTTACTCATTATCCTTTCCCCCTATCAGTTCAATAAAATAATCTTCAAGACTATCCCTCATTATGGATATTTCTTTAACATCAATATTATTTTGTATTAATATTTTATTGATATCTGAAGTTTCTGTTATCCTTTCATAAATCTTAATAACCCCTTGCTCTGAAACTATATAATCTTTTATATTACATTTCTGCTCTAAAATAACTGTTGTATCTCTATCGTTATTAACCTTTAGTTCTATATAATGTCTATTTTTCTGTTTCAAAGCCTCAGAATTTATCTCTTCTAGTAGCCTCCCTTTATGTATTATACCTACTTTTGTAGCTAATTGCTGTACTTCACTTAAAATGTGACTGGATATAAGTACAGTTATATTTCTCTTTTGTGAAAGTTCTAGTATAAGTTGACGCATTTCTTTTATACCCATAGGATCTAATCCATTTGTTGGTTCATCTAATATCAAAAGTTCAGGATTGTGAATCAATGCTCTTGCTATACCTAGTCTTTGTTTCATTCCTAAAGAGAATTCTTTGGCTTTTCTATTCTTAGCCTCAAGTATTCCTACAGTTTCTAAGGATTCTTCTATGCAGTTTGTACCTGGAATCCCCATAAGCTTTCTATGAATATTTAGATTTTCTACTGCCGTTAAATTTTCATAAAAACCAGGAAATTCTATAATAGATCCAACCCTATCAAAAATATATTTTTTATTTTCGCTTACCTTTTCACCGAATAGCTCAATCTCTCCAGTGGTAGATTTAATTAATCCCATAATCATTCTCATAGTGGTAGTTTTACCTGCACCATTTTGTCCTAAAAATCCATAAATATCACCCTTTTCAATAGTTATATTTACACCATCAACAGCCTTATGATGTTTGTATTTTTTTGTTAGATTATATGTTTTTAATACAGTCTCCATCGTTATCTACTCCTAACATTAATTAATCTTATAGGTTATATACTACTGCAGTATTTTAAAATAATCTTAACAAAAACCTTACAAATACCTTAAATATATAAATAGCCAATATAAAGTTTTTACTTTACATTAGCTATTTATATAAAGGCAATGAAAATGAAAAGGTAGTTTTTTCATTTGGTATGCTATTAACTGAAATTTCTCCTTTTAAGCTCTCTACAAGTTCTTTAACTATTGCAAGGCCTAGTCCACTTCCATATACTCTTTTATTTCTTGAAGGTTCTACAGTATATAATCTATCAAATATGTACGGAATATCTTTCTCTGGGATGCCAACCCCTCCATTCCATACATCTACCCATATCATAGCATTTTCCTCTCTTATTTTTATTCCAATTATTTTTCCTTTTTTTCCATATCTGAGAGCATTGAGTAATAGATTCGATAATATCCTATCAATTAATTTACTATCCCCCCACACAAAAAAATCTTTTTCTGGTATATCTATAACAGGTTCAATACTTTCATTTATAAATTCCCAATAGAATCCTACCAATACTTCTTGAACTGTATTAGTTAAGTTAATTTTTTCTACTTTAATCAATATATCTTCTGATTCTAATTTAGATATCTCAAAAAATTCTTCAAGTAATTTATATAGTTTTTCCGACTTGTCATACGCTATACTCAAGAAATATTGTCGTTCTTCATCACTTAAATTTTTATCTTTATTTAAAGCTTCTAAATATCCTAGAATTGAAGTTAAAGGAGTTCTTATATCATGTGATATATTTGATATCATTTTTTTCCTTGATTCTTCAAGATATTCTTTTTTTTCAACAGTACGCTGAAATTGATCTATTATAGAATTTAAACTGATTCCTAGGTTTTGTATATCTTTAATATGAGAATAAAAACGCAATCTCATATTAAAATTACCATCTTTTATATATTCTAGAGTTCTATTAATTCTATTTATTTGAGTTGAAAAATAAATATTTCTAAATATTGATATGCAACAAATACATATTAAAATAATATAAAAATATATATTCATTATTATACCTCACCTAACTTATAGCCTATCCCCCAAACCGTTTTTATATATTCAGGGCTAGATGAGCTATCTTCAATTTTGTTTCTAAGACGACTTATATGTACCATTACTGTATTTTGATCAGCAATATATTCTTCCCCCCAAACAATGCTTAAAAGTTGACATTTGGTAAATACCTTATTAGGATAAGTCATTAAAAGCTTCAGTATTTCAAATTCTTTTGCAGTGAGAGATATATTTTTTTCTCCCACTTCAACCTCATAAGTATTTAAGTTCAACTTGAGTTTTCCATGTTCTAATATTTCTTTTTGTTTAATTTTATTGTCAAAATATAGGTATCTTCTTAATTGAGCTTTAACTCTTGCAATAACCTCTCCTATCTCAAAAGGTTTTGTAATATAATCATCTGCTCCTAATTCAAGTCCAAATATTTTATCTGTTTGCTCATCTTTTGCAGATAAAATAATAACTGGTATTGTTGCTTTCTCTCTAATCTTTAAAAGAACCTCACCTCCATTAAGAAGTGGTAACATTAAATCTAATATGACTAATTGATATGTGTTATTCTCAAATTTATTTATGGCCTCTATACCATCAAAACTACAGTCAACATTATATCCTTCTTTTCTCAAATAATTTGTAATTAGATAGTTAATTTCTTTGTCATCCTCAACTATTAAAAGATTTGCATTATTCAACATTCTTCATCCTTATCATAATTTATATTTTGCCTAACTTACGATACAGTTTTTAACTACAAAAACTATCCTTAACTTAGTAATATCAATACTTAACTACTTTAATTCTAAAATTCCACCAATATAATATAGGTTTTGATTGCGATAACATCAATGTTATATTTACAATCCACATTATAACATAATTATTAATATCATTGCATATTTCAAGTTCCATCAACTCCCTTTTCCTACCTTAAATTTAAACACAAAAAACTTGCAAAACACTTTCGGTTTTGCAAGTTCAGTCTACAACTTTATTTAACAACTATACTTCTATAACTCTATACACCCTTTATCTATAAGGGATTGAAGTCCTTTTAGTGCTCCAAGCTTAGCATGCTCATAAGTAAGTCCCCCTTGGGTATACTTACTTATATTATTGGTCTTATGTCCATGTTCAAAGCGAATTCATTCTGCTCTTGGATATCTTTCTCCTACCCAATTTGAAGAATTAAATTCATAAAATCAAAAGTGCCTGATGTCCAAAGCTCCAGGCACTTTTAAAATTATAGAATTTGATTATTTACTATTTGTGATTCACTTCTGCGATATAAATCTTTGAATTCATTCTGCCTGCAATATCTATTGCTTCGCCGGCATCATCCACTGATAAAATAAACCTTCTAGATACCACATCCTTACCAATATGCAGTTCCACATTTGGTCTGGATTTGATTGAATCTGTATGAATTGTTTTTATTTCGGCCCAGTCCCACATATTATGAAACTGGACTCCACAGACAGTGTACAGAATATCCACTCCTTCTTGTGAAATCACATGTTTTCTGTCAGAAAAAGTGGCAAGAATCATGATAATTCCAAATGGCAGGTAAAACCAGTTATGATTTACAGCTGCGTTATAAACAGCATAAGCTCCAAAGATGATAACTGCCACCTTTACCCACAGTTTTCGTTCCGGCATGATTCCGTAATATTCCATAGTATCTCCTCTCTTATATTAGCTAGATTTGTTTCTATAGGCTCTTACATAATCCAGCATTTCTTCTTTCTGCAAGCGCTTTCATAGCCTTTTCATGTGCTTCTTCAGGTGCACCAGCAGGTCCATGACCTTTTTTTAGCTTACCAAACATATTAGTTCTTGATCCATCAGCATATAAAATATTTCCACCCCAGCTTACAGTAGCAATAGCATAAATAGGATTGATGATATTCATGAAGCAAAATGGCAAGTATGACAGTGTTGGAACTCCAAGCACTGCTGAATGGTATGCACCGCAAGATGACCAAGGGATAAGTGGTGACCATAAAGTACCACCGTCTTCAAGTGTTCTTGACAGCATGTTCCTACCAAGACCCATTTCGTCAAAGTTATTCTTATACATTGATGAAGGAATGATTAATCCTAAGTACTGGTCGCACATAGTTGTGATACAGAACATTGAAGTCGTAAGGGTAACAAGAACTAACTGGAATGGAGTCTTAACCTTCTTGATAAGTCCACCAAGAAGTGATTCTACTGAACCAATCTTCTGAAGTATACCACCAAAAGCAACCGCAACTATTACAAGATTGTTAGTCCAAAGCATACTATCCATACCACCTCTGTTTACAAGCTTTGTAAACAATGCGTTTTCTGATTCAGCTGCATATCCATAGTGTAACATTTTGATGCAGTCAGAGATTCCAGCACCCTGGAAAATTAAAGCAAATACACATCCAATCAAGGAAAGAAGTACAACTGAAGGAATAGCTGGCATCTTTATTACTGCTACTACTATAATCAGTAAAATAGGAATAAGAAGAATTGGACTCATATATGTATAGTGGTCAATGATTGCAGCTGATAACTCATTTGCAAGAGTAGGGTCATAGTTCTGAACCTCTGAAAGTGAGAAAAATGCAAATATACATGTTGCAATAACTAAACTTGGGAAAGTTGTAGTTACCATAGCTGCTACATGATCAAAAAGTCCAGTCTGTGCAGAACCAGCAGCCAGATTTGTTGAGTCTGAAAGTGGTGAGAATTTATCGCCACAACATGCGCCTGAAAGAATAGCACCTGCAATAAGTGCTGGATTTAGTCCCATTGTTGTACCTATAGCCATAAATGCAATACCAAGAGTTGCTGTTACTGTCCATGCTGATCCAAGTGCAATACCTACAACTGCACAAAGAATTGTTACAAATGGAAGGAATATAGACGGTGTAAATAGCTTCAGCCCATAATAGACTACCGCTGGGATAGTTCCACATGCAGTAAATGAACCAATCAGGCATCCCACAAGAAGAATGATAATGATTGCTTCAAGGGACTGATTAACAGCTTCAAGACCTGCAGCAAGCATTTCCTTGTAGTTGTAGCCGCACAGTTTTCCAATAACCATGGCAACTGCACATGCAAGAGTTACAGGAATATGAGGATCCAGTCCCCAGCCAAGTGCATAGTTTGTGATCATTACTGTCAGAAGAAAAACAATTGGAATAAGAGCTTCCACTTTGTTAGGCAATCTGACTGTTTTGTTTTTTTCACTCATAAAAACACCTCCGAAAATATGATGATTTATCAAATTACAATTCCATCATAATATTCTCTCCGTCAAGGAAGTGTCAATAAATATGAATATTAGTCAATTTTTTTTAATATTTATTTTTGATATTTTTCCCTTTCGATGAAAGCATTAACCTCTTCAGCCCAAGAATATTGAGCCATATATTCGCCATGATAAAGCCTTCTGCCCTCTACACTGTTTTCTACCCATTTAAAGTAGTCACACTGGATACATTCTAAGTTTGACAGTCCAATCTGGCCTCTTTCACTATATATTATTTTTCCACATCCAAGCTGGTTCAACACATCCTGCAAGTCTTTTTTGAGCATCCTGTAGTACGAATCATGACCATCTTCCTCCCATAAAGTTGCAATTACTTCCTTTGAAGTACATCTTGCGCCCTTTCTGTGAACAAGATATGCCAGAAGCTCCTTTGTCTTATCAAATTTAAATTTTGCAGGTTTTCCATCTATACGTATCTCAAAATTTCCAAAGCAGGTTATCTGTATCCTCCGTTCCTCTTCCCCTACTGGATTCTCCTGAGATGAATATCTAAGATTTTCAAGTGCATGACGTATCTGCTCCACATTTGCTGGCTTCATGATATAGTCACTGGCATCCAGTCTAAATGCCTCTCCCATATGATCCGAATAACCAGTCACAAATATGAAGTTAGTCTTAGGGTACAATTTCTTAAGCTCGTTGGCAAACTCTATGCCATTTAATCCCGGCATTTGTATATCAATAAAGCACACATGAAACTGCTGCTGCTTGGCAAGCTCCAGTGACTGAAGAGGATTATTTGCCGTTACAACTTCTGCTTTTTCATCAGCTTCACATATTAATGCTGCAAGATACTCTGCTGCAATTATCTCATCGTCCAATACTAAGTATTTCACGTCGTTCACCACTCTCCAGTCTTACATTTTTTCTTTCTCCCGGAATAATAATTTTTACAGTTGTTCCAATTCCTATAAAACTTGTAATTTCCATTTCTGCCTTAACCATACTTTTGAGTCGTTCATTTACATTATGTATGCCAACATGAGGTTTTCCATCATTTAATGCCTTGTCTATTTCAAAGCCTATTCCATTATCTGCAATTGTTATAATGTGATCTCTCCCCTGCTTTTCTGTAGAAATCTTTATTGTTCCTCCCTCAAGCTTTTTGCATATTCCGTGCTTAACTGCATTTTCCACAATTGGCTGCAACGTCAGGATTGGCATATTAAAATCATCTGATTTTATATCATATTCTACCTTTACCCTATCCCCAAATCTCAGTTTTTCTATATCAAGATAAATATTTGTATGCTCCAGCTCCTGAGAAAAAGGATGTGTGTCATTTTCGCCCATACTATACATATTTTCCCTAAGATATCTGGAAAATTTTATAGTAGTTTCCTCTGCAAGCTTCGGATTTGCTCGGCAAAGTGCAGTGATAGTATTTAATGTATTGTATAAGAAGTGAGGCTGTATCTGTGAAAGCATCAATGATACTCTTTGCTCCCTCAGCTTCATTTCCTTTTCCTCATTTACCTGCTGTGATATATATACATGTATTACAAGGTAATAAAACAAAAATGCTACAGCATAAGTTTCGTTCAATATTCCTGCTCGTACCCCTATTGATTCCATAATATTGGCAGTCATCAGCCAGGCTATACAGAAGAAAGCTCCAAGAGAATTTACATCTGTTTTTCTATAAAATTCCATATTCAATATAAGAAGGAATATAACCCAATATACCCAGTCCGTAACAATAAAGGTATATCCCACAAGTCCAAGTTCAAGGCTTCCATCGGACCCAAAATAAAATACATTATTTTTAAAAAATGCACGGCAGTAAAAAAGGAAATTCACTATGGCGGGAACATAGATTAATTTATTTTTTGGTTCCACCATATTTATGACTGTAGCCATAACCAAAGGTTTTAGAGAGTAATAGGTTATACCTGTTATGATGAGGGGCAATCCCACCATAGCTTGCTCCTTAAGATAATTCATATAGAACTCCGCTATAGACAGAATCAAAAGCAGTGTCATATTTATAACCATTCGTTTTTTTATAGATATATCTACTGCCGATTTCATGGAAACAACAAAATATATACCCACTACTATTGCAATAAGTATATAGTTTTCAACAAGATAATTTTGCAAATATGTCTCTTTCACGTACTTCACCTCATACTATTCAAAAACAATTTAAACTCTGCCTAGCCTTCTTTCAAATCAAGTGAATTTTAATGAAATTACCACTTTTTCGCAAAATGGATATGTCATTTTTTCACTTCCATATAAGCATACAATAACTACCACTAGGAATTTTATTTTTACTTATAATATTACTATATCATGTTTACTTAATCAATATGCACATGATATCCGTCGTTATTTATGGTACGGTTCAACCTATCATATTATAAACTTAAATATATTTACTCAATACTTAACTACTTTCATTCTAATTTTTTACTTCTCATTATAAAAATTAATCTTATTTGCCAAAATTATACTACAACACCTTTAATCCATATTATAACATAACTATTAATATCATTGCATATTTCAAGTTCTCTCAACTCCCTTTTCCTACCTTAAATTTAAACACAAAAAAACTTGCAAAACACTTTTGGTTTTGCAAGTTTCCTTTACAACTTTATTAAACAACTACACTTCTATAACTCTATACATCCTTTATCTATAAGGGATTGTAATCCTTTTAATGCTCCAAACTTAGCATGTTCATAAGTAAGTCCACCTTGAAAATAAACAGCATATGGTTCTTTGATAGGAGCATCTGCACTAAGCTCTATAGATGATCCTTGGACAAAAGCTCCTGCTGCCATAATCACAGGACTATCATATCCTGGCATATTCCAAGGAACAGGAGTTACAAATCCATCTACTGGAGCTGCTCCTTGTATTCCTTCACAAAATGCAACTACAGCTTCTGGACTTCTAAGCTTGATAGCTTGTATAATATCACTTCTTTTTTCATCAAAACTTGGAGATACTTCATATCCTAAATGGTCAAATAATTTTGCGCAAAATATTGCTCCCTTTATAGCTTCACTTACAACGTGAGGAGCTAAAAATAATCCTTGGAACATACTTCTTGTCATTCCAAATGTCAGTCCACATTCTTTTCCAATTCCAGGAGATGTCATACGATAAGAAATCATTTCAATCAAATCTTTTCTTCCTACAATATATCCTCCTGTAAGAGCCAATCCTCCACCTGGATTTTTAATTAAAGATCCTGCTAGAATATCTACCCCTACCTCTGTAGGCTCTATAGTATCTAAAAATTCTCCATAGCAATTGTCTACCATACAAATAATATTTGGATTGATTTTTTTTGCTACTTCTACAACTTTTTTCATATCCTCTATTTGTACAGCTTTTCTAAAGCTATATCCAGTAGATCTTTGCATATATACCATCTTTGTTTTAGGGGTAATACTTTGTTTCATCTTTTCTATATCTATACTTCCATCTTCTAAAAATCCAATCTCTTTATATGTAACACCAAATTCTTTTAAAGAACCATTGTAGTCTCCTCTGATTCCTATTACTTCTTCTAATGTATCATAAGGTCTTCCTGTAACAGAGAGCATCTCATCATTTGGTCTTAATATTCCTGTTAAACACAAAGTAAGTGCATGAGTTCCATTTACAATAGTAGGTCGTACTATAGCATCTTCTGCTTTAAAAAGTGCTGCATATACTTCCTCTATTTTTTCTCTTCCAGGATCATTGTATCCATATCCTGTATTCCATTGAAAGTGCATATCGCTCACTCTCATATCCTGCATAACCTTTAGAACTTTATATTGATTGAGTTCTCTGATATCATTAATTTTTTCAAATTGATCTTTCACTTCTTCTTCTATCTTTTGTGCTAGATCTACTACTTTTTCACTAATGTTCATGTGTTTTTTCAAAAATTCTTTTGTATAAATTCCCATAAATTCACCTTCTCCTTAGTTGTCCTTTTGTATTGTAACATATTCCATCTATTCAATCAATTTCATCATATTCTGCTTTTTTTATCTTTAAAGGAGCATATAAAATACCTTTTTCATATCCTTCTTTGATCCCTACCCTTCTCCCTATAGCATAGCCTAATAAAAATATTATTAAAAATATCATTACGTATAGTAGATAATTCATTTTAGTTCACCTGCCTTTAAAGGCTTTGTAATTTTTATATATATCCACTCAGTACATAAATAGCTTAGTAATATGATAAATATCTTTAATGGATCTAATAATATAAGTCCTATTCCTAAAATAAAACATGTAAGCAAAACCTCTATTTTTCCAAATTCATTTGCAAAATTTTTATAACCATATTTATGATCATATTCTTGATCACATAAATCATCTATCAATTGAATCAAAAGGACACTAAAAAAAGAAGTTATAGTAAATAAAAAGGAAAATAATAAGCTATTGATCAAAAATAAAAATATATTTTCTTGATAAGCTTTTAATCTTGTAGGTAAAAAATGATTCAAATCATGAAACATGCCAACCATATAAGCTGAGCTTAATAAAGTCACTGAATAATGAGTATTGAACCCTGTAGCCAATGAAAAAATAATAAGTCCATAAGAAAGGATAGCCCCTGTATGTATATCTTTTAATTCTTCATCTATCACATCATCTAATAATTTAATGACTACTCCACATAAGATACATGCCCCTATTTTTGTAAAAGTATTATAACCTACGACAAACATAGCTTTTTACCTCCCTAAATCCCTCTTTCGTAAGGGCTGAGATAGGGATAACATAGTGATTGATAAATTTCCTTTGAAATTTTATGATTTCATCTTTTCTATCTAATAAATCTATTTTATTTCCTAAAATTACATATCCCCCTTGAGTCATTCCATACTTTGCCAACTGTTCATCTACCTCTTCAATATGATCATCTGTAAGATCAAATACATGAAAAATCACATGACTATTTTGGATTTGTTCTAAAGTTTGAGCCATGGCTCTTCTAATCTGTATATCTTTATGAATTCCATCTGTAAACCCACTACTATCCATCATAATGATTTCTTTTTTTCCCTTTATCATGTGAATTTCAAGCTTTATAGATTGTAAACATTGGGTTTTATATGGAATAGGAGATGATAAGATTTTTTTTGCTTCCTCTAGGTCATATTCTTTTGTGTCCACCTTATGATTTATCTTTGTATGTTCAATTTTTACTTTTTTAAGTCCTATATATTCTGCAAAGTTTAGTAAAAATAAAGTTTTGCCAGCATTGGGTTTTCCAATGATCAAGCATGTTTTCATCCATCATCCTCCTCGGTGATATCTTCTCTTTTTAAAATCATTAAATCTTCTCTAGAAAAAGTTTTAGATTTTTTAAGCCTTACTGCTTGCTTTCTTATGGCTCTTTCTACTATATTCCTTACAAGTCTTGCATTTCCACTATTTAAAGAATCTTCTACTCTTTTTTGAGAAATAATTTTAGATATTTTGGCTTTTGCAGTCATAGATAATTCATATTGTCTTTTTTGAACCATAATTTCTCCGATCTGTAGTAGTTCTTCCAAAGTATAGTCTGGAAAATCTATATGAATAGGAAATCTAGATTTAAGCCCTGGATTGACTTTTAAAAATCTATCCATTTCTTCTTTATATCCTGCAAGAATTAATATAAAATCATCCTTATGGTCCTCCATTCCTTTTACCAATGCATCTACTGCCTCTTTTCCAAAATCTTTTTCTCCTCCCCTTGCTAAAGAATATGCTTCATCAATAAACAAAATACCTCCTAAAGCTTTCCTGATGTGATCTCTGACCTTTACTGCTGTATGACCTATATATTCTCCTACCAAATCGGCTCTTTCTACTTCTATCATATGTCCTTTTTCTAAAACCCCCATAGTAGAAAATATTTTTCCCAGTAATCTTGCTACTGTAGTTTTCCCAGTCCCAGGATTTCCTTTAAAAATCATATGTAATACTAAGGAATTTGCTGATAAACCTTCTTCTTTTCTCTTTTTTTGAATATAGATATAAGCCTGCAATTCTTTTGTGAGTTTTTTCACCTTATCTAATCCTATCAAGCTATCTAATTCCTTCATTAAAGCTTCTAATTCTTTTTCATCTTCTTTGTCATCTTGTTGTTGTATCATTTTTTGAATGGCATATTCTGTTGGAATCTTTCCTTCTTCTAAAAGCTCAAATACATGGGAATATTCTTTATTATGCATTTTATCACCCCAAAACTAATTACTATAACACTATATGCTCAAAATAGAAAAAAGAGTAACTTTCGTTACTCTTCATCTTGTTTTTTTCCTAATGTTAAATTCATAGATTTTAATGGCGTAATAGTAGAGATAGCATGTTTATAGACCATATTTTGTTTTCCATCACTATCTAACACTACTGTATAACTATCAAATCCTTTAACCGTTCCTTTTATTTGAAATCCATTTACCAAATATACGGTAATGGGAACGCGTTCTTTTCTTGCTTGATTTAAAAATACATCTTGTATGTTAATTCCATTCTTCATAAATAATACCCCTCTCCTCTCCGTCATTACTTAACATATTCTATATAAACTTCCATTTTCCTTCTAGGTATTTTAGAATATCATTTTCTAATTCATAGGTTGAAGTATTATCATTTATGAAAAACCACTTCATTTTATCATATCTTTTAAACCAAGTAATTTGCCTTTTTGCAAATCTTCTAGTGTCTCTTTTGATAATCCTTATGGCTTCATCTAAATCATACTCTTTTTTTAAGTATTTGATCACTTCTTTATACCCTAAGCCTTTCATAGAAATATCTTCTTCATCAAGACCTAGATCTACTAATCTCTTTACTTCATCAACAAGTCCCATCTCAACCAACAAATCTACTCTTTTGTTGATTCTTTCATATAATCTTTCTCTATCTCTCATAAGTCCTATAAGTACATAGTCATATTCTTCATTTTCTACTAAGTTGGATTGAAAATCTTTTATTCTTTCTCCACTTTCTATAACTTCTAGGGCTCTTATAACTCTTTTTACATTGTTAGGATGAATCCTATTTGCAGCTTCCATATCTTTTTGAGCTAACTTGTCATGTAAATATTCATTTCCAAATTCTTCTGCTTCTTTTTCTAATGCTTCTCGATATTCCCAATTTCCACAAGTCTTCGTAAAATCTATATTATAGATAATAGAATTTACATAAAGCCCTGTTCCTCCTACAATCATAGGTAGTTTATTTTTACTTAAGATAAGATCTATATATTCTTTTGCCCTTTTTTGAAATTCTGCTACAGAAAAATTTTCTCTAGGATCTATTTCATCCATCAAATAATGAGCAATTCCTTGTCTTTCTTCTAAAGTGGGTTTTGCACTTCCTATATTCATACCTTTATAGACCTGCATGGAATCTGCAGAAATAATTTCTCCATTTAATTTTTTAGCAAGTTCTATAGCTACCTCTGTTTTCCCTACAGCTGTAGGGCCAACCATAATAAAAAGAGGTTTTTTCATGATACTCCTCCTTTATGTTCTTTTAAATTTTCTCTCTATTTCATATTGTGTCATCTTTACAATAACAGGTCTTCCATGAGGACAAGTATATGGATTCTCAAGCTCTGATAATTGTTTCATTAAACTGTCTATTTCTAATGCATCTAGTTTGTCATGAGCTTTGATGGCTTTTTTACAAGACATAGAAATAATTTTCTCTACCTTCATATCATAACTATTTTGAATAGAATCTTTTAAGTGATCTAGTGCTTCCATAAAAAATTTTTTTGCCTCTGGCTCTCCAAATAGCATAGGTACAGAACGAATCATAAAAGTATTCACTCCAAATTCATCTATATCAAATCCTAAGCTTGTAAAAAAATCTATATTATTTTTTACTCTTTCATATTCTATGTAAGATAATTCTAATACAATAGGTACCAATAGATTTTGACTTGCAATAGATTGATTTTTATAATGATTTGTAAGATATTCATACATGATTCTTTCATGAGCAGCATGTTGATCAATCAAATACATATTTTCTCCATCTTGTCCAATCAAATAAGTATTAAAAATCTGTCCTATAATTTGAATATTTTTAATTTCTAAATGAATTTTTCTTTCTTTTGGCTCAGTGTTTTGAGAAACTTGAATACACTCTTCTTGGAATTCTTCTTTGCTTTTATTATTTGTAATATAATGAGGCTTATCCTCTATGACAACAGGCTCATCTATATATTTTGTAGAAGGTTCTATCTTTATATCTTCTTTTATATTTGGTTTTATATGTCCCTTTACATCTGGTTTTATATCTGGTTTTATATCTTCTTTTATAGTATTCTCTATTTTTCTTATAGGACTTATAAAATTTTCTTTAACTGGTATCTCTTTAGGAGGTAATTTATATTCTTCCTTTTGTATAGGAAGATCTAATATCCTTTCTTGATGACCTTCTTCTTTTTTTACTTTTTTTTCAAAAGAAACTTTAGGAATCAAATCTTCATGAAATAAAGCATCCTTTAAGACTTTTATGATAAACTTTTTTATCGTTTCTGGATCATCAAATCGAATTTCTATTTTTGTAGGATGAATGTTTACATCAATAGAATTTGGATCTACCTGAAGGTATAAAAAACATATAGGAAATCTGTTGACCATAGTTAAAGTCTTATATGCTTCTTCTATAGCCTCACTAATCATTTTATTTTTTACATACCTTCCATTGACAAAAAATACTTGTAGTTTTTTATTTCCTCTTGATATATTTGGTTTTGAAATATATCCTTGGAGGGTAACTCCGTTTTCTTTTTCATCTGCACATAACATATTTTGAGCAATTTCTTTTCCATATATATTAAAAATATTATCTATTACTTTTCCATTTCCTGATGTAGTAAATACAATGGTTCCATTATTAATAAATCGAAAAGAAATGTTTGGATAAGCTAGGGAAAATTTGGTCACCAAATCACTAATGTACGCAGTTTCTGTGGTATTAGACTTTAAAAATTTAAGTCTTGCAGGTACATTATAAAATAAATTTTTTACAATAAAAGTAGTTCCCTTTGGACAACCCACTTCTTTTTTGTGAATAACCTCTCCCCCATGAATTTGAATTTGGGTCCCTATATAAGAATCTTCTACCTTTGTAATGAGTTCTACCTGAGATACAGCAACAATACTTGCTAAGGCTTCTCCTCTAAAACCTAAAGAAATGACTCTGTTTAAATCTTCTATATCTCTTATTTTGCTTGTAGCATGTCTTTCAAAAGCTACTTCTATATCTGAAGGATGAATCCCACTTCCATCATCTGTAATTCTTATGTAGCTTTTTCCTCCTTCTTTGATTTCAACCGTAATTTTTAAAGCTCCTGCATCAATAGCATTTTCCATCAATTCTTTCACTACAGAGGAAGGCCTGTCCACAACCTCACCAGCTGCAATTTTATTTGCAATATGCTTCTTTAGCTTGTAAATTCTTCTTACCATGCCTTACTCCCCTTTACTCTTTTGCTAATTTGACCAAACGATACAAATGGTTCATAGCATCCATAGGTGTAAGATTTAAAATGTCAATTTTTTTGAGTTCATCTATGACATAATTTTTTTCTTCATTTAAAAAATTAAGCTGTACATCTTCTTCTTTTACTACTTCTGTCTTTATTTCTTCTTTTTCTATATCTGTTTTTATTTTTTTATGATGAATATCATTTTCTTCTAATTGTATTAAAATTTCTTTTGCTCGATCAATGACTTCATCTCTTACTCCTGCAAGCTTTGCAACTTGTATTCCATAGCTTTGATCAATGCTTCCTCTAATGATCTTTCTTAAAAAAATAATATCGTCGTTATTTTCCTTTACTGAAATAGAGTAATTTTTCACACCTT
Source organism: Inediibacterium massiliense (assembly GCF_001282725.1). Classification (NCBI taxonomy): domain Bacteria; kingdom Bacillati; phylum Bacillota; class Clostridia; order Peptostreptococcales; family Thermotaleaceae; genus Inediibacterium; species Inediibacterium massiliense. The sequence continues at coordinate 1,198,478 of NZ_LN876587.1, forward strand.
CAAATATTCCTTCAAGCTCTGTGAGCTCATGATAATGGGTAGCAAATAATGTTTTGGCTCCTATCTTATCCTTTGAACTAATATATTCTACCACTGCCCAAGCAATACTAAGACCATCATAAGTACTTGTTCCTCGTCCAATCTCATCTAATATAATCAAGCTATTTTTTGTAGCCTGATTTAATATATTTGCCAGTTCACTCATCTCTACCATAAAAGTACTTTGCCCTTGTGCCAAATCATCTGAAGCTCCTACTCTTGTAAAAATTCGATCTACTATTCCTATTTTTGCATTTTGTGCAGGAACAAAGCATCCTATTTGAGCCATTAAAACGATTAAAGCTACTTGTCTCATATAAGTGGACTTTCCAGCCATATTCGGTCCTGTAATAATAGAAAATCTATTTTCTTCTCCATCTAATAGAGTATCATTTCCTACAAACAAATCTACATCCATAGTTCTTTCTACTACAGGATGACGCCCATCACAAATTTCTATCTCACAATCGTCAGAAACTACAGGTTTTACATATCCAAATCGATCACTTACCTCAGCAAAGGATAATAATACATCTAAGGATGCCACTGCATGAGCTGTATCTTGAATTTCTTTTGTGAATCTTTTGATTTCCTCTCTCACACGAATAAAAATTTCATATTCTAATTCTATAATTTTATCTTCTGCTCCTAATACTTTGGATTCTACTTCTTTAAGTTCTGGAGTAATATATCTTTCTGCATTGGCAAGAGTTTGTTTTCTAATAAAGTAATCTGGAACTAAATGTAGATTTGATTTGGTCACCTCTAGATAGTATCCAAAAACTTTATTAAACCCTATTTTTAAAGATTTAATTCCCGTACTATTTTTTTGATCATTTTCAAGATTTGCAATCCACTGTTTGCTATTTCTCACTATATCTCTTAATTCATCTAATTCTTTGTCATATCCATCTTTTATGATTCCTCCTTCTTTTAAAGCCAAAGAAGGCTCGTCCATAATCGATCTATGAATTAATTCTCTTACTTCTTCTACAAGATACATTTGATTCATCAATTTCCTTAAGATTGAAGCATCTATATCCTTTAAAATATCTTTAATTTTAGGAAGGGCTCCTAATGATGATTTTAAATTTACCAAGTCCCTTGCATTGGCATTTCCATAAGATATTCTTACTACCAATCTTTCTAAATCATATACATTTTTTAATGCTTCTTTTAATTCTTCTCGAATCATTAGATGATCCTTTAGAGACTTTACTCCATCTAGTCTAGCACGAATAGAATCAACCTCTTTTAAAGGTTCTTCAATCCATTTTCTGAGCATCCTTGCTCCCATGGCTGTGCTCGTTTTATCTAGTACCCATAAAAGAGAACCTCTTCTTTTTTTATCTCTCATAGTTTCTGTAAGTTCTAAATTTCGTCTTGTAGATTTGTCTAAAATCATAAAAGAGTCTGTTGCATAAACTTCTATATTATTTATATAAGATAGGGCATTCTTTTGTGTATCTTGTAAATATTCTATC